>CAYXKX010000031.1:28439-28687 GCA_964465185.1 uncultured Chitinophagaceae bacterium | reverse complement strand
TTTTCTCCACTGATTTCTAACAAAGGATAAATCCACCATCCGATTTGTCACTTGATCTTCGAAGTTGGTTAAAACCATTCTCACGAACTGAATATTTCTAAAATCTCCAATCTCCCCTACTCTATGGTTATATTCTTTAATAGGAATTCTCATCTGATACCAAACAGCTGGAATACCGTTGACATCAACAGCATTGGATACTGTTTTTGAAACTATATATGGATGATTTCCAACATCCATTCCTGGAA
>CAYXKX010000031.1:0-28429 GCA_964465185.1 uncultured Chitinophagaceae bacterium | reverse complement strand
TTCAAATTCCAACTCATAAAAGTATCTAATGTAGTTCATTCTATATTGAAAATAAGCCTCATTTTCATTTAAAGTATTGTCCCGATTAATATCTTCGTTATCCGGAGTGGCATAACTACTTTGTGGCACATCAGAAGCTGTAATTACCGGAGTATTATTTTCTACTCCTCCAAAGAATTGATATTGTCCAATAATATCTATCTGTGGTAAGGAAGCGTTTTGAAAATGTTTAAAATCATCCGAAGAGGGATCATTTTCTACAACTGTATATGCGGCAGCGTTTAGGCTAGTTCTTACTTTTTGTAAATAGTCATTAAACTTTATACGCTCATTTTCATTGGACACGCCATCTAAACCGACATCTTGAAATTGTCGTGTATTGGCTTCATTACTAAATCCATTGATTAATGGCTGTGTCTTAGGCACCCAGCTCCATCTAGACACGGAAATAAGATTATTACTTGGTCCATTCCTGTCAACTAAACCTTGTTCAAAAGCCAATCTGGAATCCTTTAACACATCTTCGGATACGAACCCAAGATTGAAATACATATCGCCACGATTATTTCGATCGTATAAAAATGGATCTAACATCCAAAATTGAATAAACTCAATATTGTTGGTCTCAAAATTTGTATTTTCAATGGAGCGTTGAATTCCTGCCCATCTGGATTTCGGATCTTTGAGACTTCCATCTTGATTAATCCCCTGAGAGATACCCGGTGTAGGACTATTACTGAATTCAAAATTGTACGGACCTCTTTTTTCAGGATAAAAACTCATATCAAGGGTCTGTATTTGATTATTTATCCCTTGTGTAAATCTACCGGGATACACATCTTGAATTTCATAATTTCTATTGTATAAATCTTTTAGAACTTTATCGGGTGGAGTCCATCCTGCTCCTGAATTAAAATAAAATGTATTCGCTATATTGTACCAGGAAAGTAAAGCCCTGTTATATCCGTATGCATGCGAATCTATCAAAGAAGATTCCGGGAACAAGGTCCTACCTGTTGCATCCTTTGCCCCATTTGGGGTACTAGCCATCCTCCAAACCAAAGCGGGATTCCCAAAGCCATAATTAATACTCGAAGCTTCAAAATCATCAATGAAAATAGTCCCTTCAGCACCTATAGAAGAAAAGTGACCAGGAATAAGTCGTGCATATTCTCCGTATGCATTGACAGTACTCATCTCGCTAGTTTTATAAAATGGCAGTTGGTCCAATAATCTGGTAATAAACGGCACATTAGATGCATAGGAAATATCACCTCCTATAATTTGATTGCTTATAGGATCATCTCCATAACTTATCTTATTATTAAATGGCCTTTCTGAAAGTTTTTCATAGGTTGTTCCTATTTTAAATCGGTCATTAAATCGGTACTCTGCTCTAGCACCCATAAAATTTCGGACCTGCAAGCCAAATGCCATATTGTTCTCGTATTCTATTCTAATTTGTCCACCAGAATTCATTACATGGTCCATCAATTCTACATAACCTAGACTACCATCCTCGATGATATAATCTACTCCCTCTGTCAGTCGCTGTCCGTTCATCGTTACATATACTGAACCTTTGGGGGTATTAAGACCCAGTGGAATTCGCTTATTGGTAGATGACTGAAAGGTTCCCTTGATTAAAAATCGATTTAACTCGGGATACTGCTGTGCTATAAACTGAGTAGAGTCGTACAGGTATTGATATACGTATTCATTCACCAAGCCCCCATTTCCACTATTTTCTAATTTCTTTTTTAAATGCGATCCAAAGGGTTCCAAAACGGGAAAATATATCTTCCCATTAGCTGGCAGTATAGTGATATTTGGAACAAAGTCATAGACACCATCTGGATATGGCTCGTTATTGAGATTGAGTCGATCTACATTGAGGGTTCTTATCAATGGTTCGTTTTGCAAGCTCCCTTTTGGGAAATATCGCTTAACTCCTGCTCCGGGATCGTTATAGAAAATATCTAATCTGAAATTCTCCGGACTGATTTGAAAAGCATTTAAAGAATAAACGTTTTTCATCATCAAATCCCACATGGGATAACTAGGATTTATATTGGTTCCTTTAAGTGTTTTTAAAAACAACAAACGAGAAGGATCTGGACTACTGGTATCTGGTAGGGTGATATCTCTGGTCAAATCCCCCACTTGATATAATTGACCTTTGTATACATATTGAAATGAAACAGCTAAGATATCATTAGGCTGCAAAGAAGAATTTAAAGAAACATAGCCTAGCTGTGTATTTAATGTATATTCATTTGGATTTAGTTTTCGTAAAAACCCTTTTTCAAAATCTCGATAGGCGACCAATTCATATGGTGCTGCTTGAAGCGTTTGCAGTGCTGTATTGACGTTTCTGACATTGACATCTACTTTCATTTTACCATAGAGGTCATTGGCATCATTACTAGCGATTGGGGTATTAGTACCTATAATTTTAGGAGAAAAAGGCTTTGGCTCTCCGAGGTCTTGAAAGGAAGCGACATCACGCACGCTTTGTGTCAAATTGCTCCTGTTCGAAACCCATATCTCCACATTTGTGACCTGAAAAGGGGAGGTAATCAATGGATAATTTTCTAAAGCCTTTTCATAATTATCCCTAAACATGTGACAGAGAAAGAAATGCCTAAACTGATCGTATTGATCTACTGTTATTTCAAAATTTTGGATTTCTTTACCATTTTCTATTGTTTTAGATTGTGGTGTAGAACGTTGCTGCGATAGAGCAGTTTTGATATTTAACTTTCCGAATTGCAATTCGGATTTAACCCCCCAGAGTGAATTAGCACTTTTGATAAGCTGTGTCGGAACTTCAAAAGAAATATCACCAGCCTCCAAATTGCGGATAATCTCATCTTCCTTGCCATTATAGGCCAGTTTTATACGCTGCCCTTCAAATCCGAAAGCATTTTGATTATTGTAACGAAGCGTATTTTGAAACTTATCTCCAATTTTACCCATGACACTGACATTGAGTCCCATATCAAAGTCTATGAGACCTTGTGATTGCTGTATGGGAGTCAGCGCTGGATTTCGTATTGTATTGTGCTGATACCCCATGAGGATATCAAGATTACCTTGCGGTTTGATTTCCACACCACCTTCTCCAAAAATTCCATTAGCAGGCAGAGGAAAAGCGAGTCCAAGTGGATTTTTTTTCTTCATCATATCTTCCGCTTTCTGATTCGCATTTCTCGTTTCGACAAAATCTGCAAACTCCTTTTTTTCCGTTGAAGCTAGATATTCATCGTATGTCATATACATAGGCGGCTTTATATTGATGCCGTTCACCTTTTCTGTAACTAGGTAAAGATTCGTTTTATAGTCGTAGGTAACCTCGCGTTTTATATTAGCAGGTGGAGGTAGTATTTCGGTTTGTTTTTCCTTCTCTTCTTTCTGCACATGGGACTCATTACCCTCGTTCTTCTTAGGTTTACTAGAGTCATTTGGTGGGGCAGGAAGCATAAAATTAGCTTTCTTCCACATTCCAAGCAAATGGGATGAGGCTTTACCATTCCAAAATAGGAATAATATTAGTAGAAAACTAAAAATTTTAAGGCCTTTCACAGTGTTAATCAAACAAAATTTATAAAGACTTCAGTGCCAATTTAATAAAATCTTCTACCGATTTTGCATCCGCTTTCGATTCTATAGTATTGAGAACTTTCATCACATTATTTCTTTGGTAACCTAGGGTTATCAAGGCTATTAACGCATCATCTTTGATTTTATTTTCGGCCTTAAGAGTTGGGATATCGGCATCTGATACCTTGAGCATTTTATCCTTAAGCTCTAAAATCAAGCGCTTGGCAGTTTTTGGGCCTATTCCTTTGATTCCTGAAAGTGTTCGTTCATCTTCGGAAATGATTGCGCGCTTGATTTCACTATGAGAGAGCGCATTGAGCATCAAACGCGCGGTATTGGCACCTATGCCCGACACATCGAGTAGGCTAACGAAAAGTACTTTGTCCTCATACTCACTAAAGCCAAAGATGTCATAACCAGAAAAGGTCTGTCCATCCTTTTTAATGTGCAAATAGGTATAAACGAGTGCCTCTGCTTTTTCTTTGAGAAAATTGTAGGTAGTTAGGGTGATTTGGACTTCAAAACCCAAGCCAGTGCCTATCTCCATGATGGCGGATGTGGGGGTGGTAGATATAATCTTACCTTTTAAGTATGCTAGCAAATTAAATAATCAAATTGGTGGGGTAGAATTCGATCAAATGGCAACAGATTTAAGTTCTTGTGCTAATATGGTTTTGATTTCAGGTAGGCTCTTGTAAAGCTGCTCATAAGAGTCTATGACGAAGTACTGCTCCTGAAATTTATCCTTTATATAAGGGGTTTGAAATATTTTTTTTACGTCATAAGGCATTCGCTGCGGGATATCCGAATCGATAGAATATTGAGTTTCTCCACTTGAAGATAGAATACCTGCTCCATATACCTTTAGTCCTTCTCCTTCTCTGATAAGACCAAATTCTACAGTGTACCAATACAATCTAGATAATATCTCCACAGCCCAGTCATTTTCAATATGCTCTAAAGCTATCGTTGCTAGTTCCTTCAAGAAGTTAGCGAAATGAAGATTCGCTAAAAGTGGAACATGACCGAAAATATCGTGAAACATATCAGGCTCTTCGAGATATTCGAGTTGTGATTTTTTTCTCAACCACGTACTCGATGGGAATTCTCGTTTACTCAAATGCTCAAAAAACGGTTTATTGTCTATAAGACCAGGAACTACATAGATATTCCATCCCGTTTTCTTGGATAACTTAGCATTGCACTCATCAAAATTGGGGATGCGGTCGCCTTCTAGTCCTACATCTTGGATGCCCTCTAAATATGCCTGAGAAGAATATCTAGGCAATATTTCCATCATTCTGCTATATAAAATAGACCACACTTCGTGGTCTTCGGCTACATATTTATCGTATTCTTGAATCATTCTTCTAAGAAATTAGTTCAAAATTTAATGAACAAAACTAACAAAAAAATTAAAAATCCAGCTTATTTTTCAATGCGCCATCTCTTAACTGCTGCGCTAGGGACTTTCCAAGATAGTTTTCTATAGCTAAGTGAATCCAATGCAAGACTGGTATCATAAGAATAGCTACGACACCCTTGTAGATGTAATTATTGAGAGATACGGAAAAAACCTGGCTCAGCGGCCAATCCTGCCCCAAATAAAAAGCGATGTAAATCACTACAAAACTATCAATCAACTGCGATACCAAGGTAGAAACCGTCGCTCGCACCCAGAGCTTTCCGCCCTTCTGCGTTTTCTTTAATTTCTGAAAAATAGTCACATCAACCAACTGCCCGATGACAAAAGCTGTCAAAGACCCTATGATAATATTATTTCCCTGTCCAAAAATCAATCCATAAGCCCTGTTAAAGTCTGGAATACCATTCGCTTGGTTGACATTTCTCCACCATTCGGCAGGCTCTAGCCATATCGCCACATTGATAACTAAAAAAGCATAAATAGATATCCCAACCGCTAAATAGGTTAAAAACTTGACCCCTTGCTTGCCATAATAATCATTGATAATATCCGTCAAGACGAAAACCACTGGCCATATCAAAACGCCTGCGGTGTATTGCAGGGACATAGGGTGACCGAATAGGCTGTAGGACCACTCATCCCTGCCCATACTGCTTGTGAGCGAAAATATCTTGACTCCGATAAACTCTGCTAATATAACATTAGCCACGAAAATACAAGCGAGAATGGTAAATACTTTGACTTCTTTGCGCATAGATTTAAATTAAAGCGTGGTTAAGCAAATGTAAATAGTATTATAACATGACACTTAAGAAAATTCTAATCTTTACCTATTCCAATTCTATGAATATGCGCCAATAATTAAATCTCTGAACGATTAGTTCATTTAATATGCATCTGCTATAAAAAAGAATAATTTAAAACAAACTATTTCACCTCTTTTACAGTTGGTATGCTGGTCATCTTCGATCTCACTTCTATTTTTTGTGTACAGGTATTTTGATTTCCAGAAGTATCGGTCACTGTCCAAGTCACATTTGTGATACCCGCTGGATAGGAAGTAGGTCCATTCTTGACCACTGAAGCCACTCCGCAGTTATCCGCAACCACGGGTGTACCTATGGAAAATGACATACTCGTAGCATTCAAGGGGCTCATGGTTTTTAGTAAATTCGGTGGACAGGTAATCGTAGGTTTTATCGTATCATTAGAACTCGTCACGACATAACTCGCCTGTCCATTGCATCCATTCGCATCGATCACTTGCACGGTATAATTACCTGCATTTAATCCTGTAAAATTTCCAACAGGCTGACCAGCTCCTCCATTGAGTTTATAGGTATAGGGAGGTGTTCCACCCACCGCAGTGACAGAGATAGCGCCATTTTTTAGTTTACAAGTCGCATGGGTGACGGTGCCAATCTGCTGCAACTGATCTGCCCTGCCTACAGCTACCGTATTCTGACCTATACATCCCCGTGCATCGATGACGGTGACAGAATAATTTCCTGCTGCTAGACCTGTAATCTGCTGCGTAAAGGCGGTAAAATTTCCTGCTCCTGTCCAAAAATAAGAATAAGGCGGTATGCCTATAGGACTTAGCGTAGCAGTCGCTGTACCGCTATTTAGCCCACAAGTAGCTGGAGTAGTCACAAAACTAACACCCGTCTTAGGACAGTTTCCCGATACTGTAATATTAAAGGACATAGCGCTCGAAGCCGCTGTGGGACATTGATTATCCAGCGCATTGATAGTCACAGTATAGGTCTGCCCTTGATTGGCTGCTGTAGGGGTAAAGCAAAACGTACCAGCCGATGCTCCCGCAGTGGAATTGTTGAGAACAAAGGTCGCTCCTTGGGACATCAGTCCCGAAACAGCAGACAATGCGATATTATTATTATCCGCATCGGTCGCTACAATAGGAATACATAAACTACTGCCTACGGTAGCTATCTGAGAAGAAACTGGATTGATAACGGGTGGAGTGTTTGAGCAGTTCGTGATCCAGATTTGCATTTCATGAACCATAGACCCTATTTGAATACCGCCGCGAAACTCTTCAACCAAGACGGACAAAACAGCCACTTGCAGCTGACTAGGGGTAAATCGAATCTCTCCAGTCGTTGAATTTATGGTAATCGGACTAGAACACACCAAAGGATTCGTCACACTGAGACCCGGTGTGTATGGAATAGGATTAGTAGCTGATGATTTAGGATTAACGAAGCTATATCTCAGCTGATCGCCATCCTTATCATAGGCATTGGGGGAAATGACCGCAGGTCTATTATTGCAGAAAATAGACACTGCACGATTGAGGATTTTAGGTGAGTTATTTTTAATGGTCAAATTTGGATTTAATGTAGTAGAAAGATAAAGCTGATGTGACCCTGGACTTTGTAAATTAGTAATCGCATTATTGCGACAACAAGCAGCTGTTAATCCTAAAGTATAGGATGCATTATTGGCTAATGGAGGAAAAGAACGTAGCGCTTCATATATATGTTCTTCACAGCCCATCTGACCATTAGATGAAGTACAGCGAGATTGCTGGCCTGGACAGAGCTGAGTGACATCGGTAGTCGATATTCTATTCATCGTCAGGCTAGCACTAGGAACCCCTGGGCTAGAAATATCTAACGTCATAGAAGAACTTAAAGGCACTCCGCTGCAATCTCTAATGATTTTAAGTCGAATTTTATAATCATTTCCCGAGATATGTTCGTAGCTAATTTCTCCGCCCATATAGTGAGTAGCTTGCAACCTCTGCAAAGAGATCAATGCGATGAATAGAACTAAAGTTGTAATATTTCTGAAATACATAATTTTAAGTTTTAGTTGGGTAAATATAAGGTTTTTTTAACTTATATCTCAAAAGCTAATTCGAAATAGAAGCTCAGATAAAAAAGAATGTAACCCAATGGCGTGTTATATTTTGCTGTAAGAAAACTCCTCAAGCGCTGCACTAATTTCTCCGCTAAAAAGAGAGGAGTTTAGGTCATTATTTAGTATAGGTAAGAACACCTGACGGGTGCTGTCCTAAACAAAGAACGCATCCAATTTCACTTGAATGCGTTCTTCCTTTCAAAATATACCCTATTCTTATGTTAATATAAATTTTCTAAGGTTTACAAGTTATTCTAATTTAGTAATAACAAAATTATAGTAACCCTGTACTTCAGTTAGCAGTAGTTGGGACAACTCGAGTCCCTTTACCATTATTTTTTGCTTCAATGGCTTTAAAGACCACACTTTCATCCTTAGAACATAAGTATATTGCTAATTATTGATAATTTAAGGTCTTGAATCATCGGCACGCACCACAAGATCTAAAGCTATGGCTCGATAACCTCCTCTATTCTTTACTTTACTTGTGTCAAAAGACCAAACCGTTTTTTCTTTACAAGAATTGTATGCAGTAATTAACCCAGCCTTTAATTCCCATCGGCAATTTTGAATTTGCTGAATAGTTTGAGAACCAATATAGGTTTCTGATTTAGCATCATATTTTAAAGCTATTTTTATATACTGTGCAGTTCCTTCGCAGTTTTTTTGTTCGACTACCATTTCTACAACTTCAGGAACATCTCTTTTTTCTTCAAAATTGAATTTAAATTGAAGACTGTATAGATTAGCTACATTCGATTCCGCATATTCAATCTCTTTCAATTTATATTTGGTTTTGCAAGGGTCGTCATATTTGATTTTCTCCGATTTCTCTAAAAGCAAGAAAATAGTTTTTCCATCCAATGACTTGGCAAATTCTCCATTCATATCATAAACAATCGTGTCATTTTTCCCATTAACCATTCGGATTTCGACATTCTGGATTGTAGAATTCTTTAATTTGAGCGAGTCTAAATTGATTGCTATCTTTGGATTTGTGGTAGTTACAGGAAAACTCCAATGCCAAAAAACTCGACCATCTCCTTCCTGGGCGAATTGTATAGTGACAGAAATGCTCCCAGCACCGCTTAATGAATCGTTTGAATTCTTTTTGCCTACAGCTGTAGCTCCAATTATACCGACTACTGCAGTAGAAATAGGACCCCGGTTAAAAACTAATGAATTATTAGTAACAGTTACGGATGATGCTGGAAAACTTAATGCAAGTACATTATTGGATACATTTCCTGCCGGTTGAAATATAGGATTGTCAACCGCTATTGCTTCCATTATTACTTTATAATCCCATGGTTTATTGGCATTGAGTTCTTTTTTATATACACTGGTATATTTGTATGTCGTTTGGCATTTGTTTGCAGCATACAAATTTAACTGAGCCATAGTCACCTTAGGTTCGCCAGCTTTTGATTGTGCCATTTCAGTTTTATATTGCCATAAACCCTCTTTGGTTTCAAAAGCCTCTATTCTTTGGTCAAATGTTTTTCCATTTCCATCTATCCATGTGATGACACCATAGGTCGTTAGTTCACGTTGACTCAATTTTTTTTCAAAGTCGCTTGGTTCTCCTGTTTTAGAATTATTCAACCCAATAAGAACTGAAATCGTTTTATCATTTTCTTTATAATCCATAAAACTAGCTGAAAGCTCATTCTTATGGCATAAATGATAATCTTCTTTTTTGGATACCCATGTTTCTGTCCATGTGAAATTATCTGAACTAGGTTTTTGATAAGCAGTCTTGTTTCTCAAATATACAGAGGCACTTGAAATACCAAATTGCGCTCCTGGTGCTGTTCTAAAATGACAAATAACGGCGGTAATCGTTCCATCTGCAGGATTCACTAGACTCTTCTGACCATTGAATAAACAAATACCATTATCTGCACTCAAATCACATGGTATAGTATAGGTCTCTTTTTTACCTTTTGCATCTACAAGCTCTGTAGTGATAAAAGCCTCTAACTCTCCCCATGCAACCAACTGATCTAATGATGGAATATCCCTCGTATTGGTATTTTGAGTAAATCCTGTCGTCATACTCCATGTATATTCATTTTCCTTTATTTTCTTGATGGTTTGTGCTATTACCATAGAATCAAATTCTATAATGTTTCTACTACTACAATCATTTCCTTGACTTCCTTCGATGCAAAAGCATCTGCCGAATTGACATACTCCATTATTTAGAGGCTTCGCGATGCCATTTAATAGGAGGGCGAAATTGGTTTTGGGCGATCGTTTATTTACTGAAAAATATGCCGTCTCTCCTTGCCAGTCATCCACAAAATGAGCCACGGATGAAATTCTAAGCCTAGAATGAGGGGGAAGTTTTAAGCTAAGGTTATTTCCATTTGTATTGGATTTTTTGCTATAAATATACTCAGTTGAAGCGGCAACTTCCTTCGAATTTTCGTCTACGCCTGAAAACACAATTTTTACTTTGTATTCATCTTTATTACCACCTGTAATACTAATTTTACTATTCAAGGTAATAGAAGCATTTTCTTTAATGATAAGATTTCCGCCTTCAACTCTTAGGTCAGAATTGATGATGTTTAAGGATTCTAATTCTATTTTTTGAGCATAAAACATGCCTGTCCACAATACAAACATAGCTATTGTCAATAAATTTCGAATTGTTTTTATCTGTTTCATTTTGAATGATTTTTTTGATTTACGATTACAAACCTACGACAAGACTTGGACATATTCATTCATCGTTTTAGGAATGGAAAATATTTTTTAGGAATGGATTTTGAGAGCTATTTTGAATAACTCATATACCAGTTATCAAACTCCGCTTTTTTGTATTTGGATAGCTTGGCTTCTAGTTCTAGACTGAGGTGTATGGCATAATCCGCATTGGAATACTGTTTGATATGATGATGATTGACCATCCAGGATTTATGAACTCGAAAAAATTCTTGATTATCCGCAAACTGCTGTTCAAAGTATTTCAGATTCTTGCTCATAGTATACTGTTGCCCATATATATCATAAATAGTTGTATAGGCTTCGTTGGCTTGTATAGCTATAATATCGGAGAGCAGGACCGCTTTTTGAGCACCTAGTTGACTGACGATAAGCTTGGATATTGAATTCTGAGCTAGACTCTCTTTTAAAACTTTGTAATTGATAGGCTCCAAAAGTTTGGAAGATTTAGCTACATATTTGGTAATAGCCTGATCTAAACGCGCTATCTCGATAGGCTTGAGGAGATAGTCAAACGCTGAAATTTCAAATGCTTTGAGGGCGAATTGATGATAGGCCGTTATGAAAATAATATCGAAGTTGATTTCATCAAAGAAATTTACTAATTCCAAGCCAGAATAGTTCGGCATTTCAATATCTAAAAATACTAAGTCAGGTTGATACTCCTTGATAAAATCGACTGCCGTTTCGACATTTTCGCACTGACCTATGATTTCTATTTGGCTCTGGTAGGGCTGCAAAAGATTGTACAAAATATTTCTTGCGCTCTCTTCATCGTCTACTATGATGGCTCTCGTTTTTCTCATCAATTAATACATTTTCTTATAGGGTGCCTTTAATATCACTTTGGTGCCACAGGCCTTCCCTTCCCTATCCTGTAAATCTACAAATTCTACACTAAAATCCCCTTCAAATTGATTCTTGAGTATCTGCATTCTCTTTTCTAAGGCGCTTCCCGCAAAGGATTGGTGTTCTTTATTTTGTCTCTTTCTAATTTCGCTAGATTCTTGTCGGCCTATACCATTGTCCTCTATCACACAGTAAAAAATATTCTCTTCGATATACAAATCAATTTTCAAAATTTTCTCTCCTTTTTTATGCAATAAACCATGCTTGATACTATTCTCTATAAAGGGCTGAATGAGCATAGGTGGAATTTCTATATCCTTCAATCCGTGACTATCTATTGTATATCTAAAATCTTTTTTCATTCGCATCAGCTCCAATTCTAGATAGACTTTCAGTATAGATAACTCCTCTTCGATATCGATAAATTCTTTTTCCGAATGAAGCATGATTTTACGAATCAACGTGGCAAATTTCCCGATGGCATCATAAGCTTTCATAGAATCCTGCTGGAGCACAAAGTCTTGAATAGAATTCAAAGAATTGAAAATAAAATGCGGATTCATTTGAGACTGAATGGCTGTCAACTTTGATAAATTGAGTTCGTTTTGTAGTTTCAATTTTACTCTCTGCTTTTCTACTTGTCGCAGATAGATATAGTAGACAATAACTAAAAACAAGAGCAATGCAGTCAATAAAAACCACCACTGTTCATAGTAGGGTTTTTGAATTTTAAAAGTATACTCAATCACATCGCTAAATTTGCCCATTGATTCCGCCTTGATGCGCAGGGTATAATTTCCCGGTGAAAGCGCATTGAATTGAATCATAGAACTTGTCTGCAAATACCACTGTGGGTCATAGCCCACAAGCTGATAATGAAATTTCACATTCCCTAGATTTCGCAAACTAGGAGAAACCACGACGAAGGAAAATTTTCGCTGATCAGAATGAAATAAATGCTCCCCTGCAATCGCAGTTATAGTATCATTGACCAAGACTTCTTTGAGTCGAATAGAGATAGAATCAGATTTGTCAATAGTCTCATCGAGTTTGATCTCCTGCACACCACCTGAATGACTAACCCAAAGTGTATTTTCAGCTATACTGTACTGATAAATTTTCTTATTAAAAAATCCATAGGTAGTGTGATATTGTTGCAAAATATTTCCATTCTGGTCGAACTGAAACAAACCATCATGCGTACTGGCTATAATCGTATTTTTATAAAAATTTATGTTCTTAATCTGTTTATCAGGATTTGGGTGTTTGAGCTCAATGGAAGTAAATTCAATACGGTTATTGAGTTTCAAGATTCCATATTGTCGAGAGAGAATATAAAGGTTTTCGCCATCAGCTGCTATTTTTTCAGAAAAGACATCTTGATTATTATATAAAATCTTTTCGACCTTATTACCTTTTAACTTCAATAGCCCAATAGCACTAGAAACATACAATATCTCGTTTTTCCTATCATAAGCTAATGAATAAATTCTCATTTGCAAATCGGGAATCGCCCCTAAGCTATATTTTCCTTGCTCGCTCAGAAGAACTTTAAATACTCCTACATTCGTACCAATAAAAATTTCATTCGAATTGACAAAACAGACATCCTTTAGTGAAGCCTTAGAAAAACTATAGGATACTTTAGTTCGGCGATGATAGCATTTCGTAGATTCATCATCATAGATTATGAAATCACTCTGTGGATCACCATAAACTCCCTCGATAGGTTTCTTATTTGTATTATTGATAGCCAAGAAAGTCTTATTCTGATAAGATTTGAACTGTCCTCTGTGAGAACCTAGATATACTTCATTTTTGTTTCTAGCATAAATACTGATCATGGGATCTTGCTGAAATGGATCTATCACATCGGGAATAGCCATATTGGGAATGACAATGACCCCTTTATCAAAAGTACTAAGCAGAATATTTCCTTCTCTGTCCTTCATTACACTAGAGATAAAATAATCTTTAAAAAGATATGAGAAATCTCCGGGTATTGCTTGGTGACTGCAATTAATACCTGAAATAGATGATGCAGACCAAAGCTGTTCATCGGTGCTGTAGATACGAGCATTCGTGCTGGAATTGAGAAAATTTCCTATTGTGATTTCATCCAAGGTCCAGTCATTTTCATCAAAGGTATAGAACTTTTTGAGCGAAACATCTATGGCTAATAATTGACCTTTAAAATTGAAAATATCTAGAACACCGCATTTTAGTTCATCGTTTTTACTTTTTGAATTTAGCTTGGTTTCATAAAATTGGGCTTTATCATAAATGACGAGGTGATTCGTATTCGAAGCAGGAAATATCCATTGATGGCTTCGCAATTGAAGGCAGGAATTAAAGACATAAGGAGATTCCTTAACTGCGATTAATTTTCCAGTTTCTGACAGAATAATAATGCCTTTACAGGTGATAATCAACTGCCCAGAATCATTGCATGCTAGATTGATAATATTAGTACTAAATTTATCAGGCAATGTATAGACTAGCTGACAGCGATTCTGAACGATTTTAAAAATTTGATTATTTAAATTATGGAAAAAAATGACTCCATTTTTGTTTATGACCAGATTGAAAAAAGATTCACTCCTCGCCTCTTTGGTTTCGAGTTTATTGAATTGAATAAAATCGTACTGAATGATGCCTGCATTAGTAGCGAAGTAGTAATTGTCATTCTTATCCTGAATCATATCAAAAATCTTCACCCCTTTAAACTGGTTTTCCCCAAGAATAAAATGGGCAGGCTGCTGAGCTAGACTGAGATTTGTCGAGAACAGGAAGAATAGGATAAAAAAGGTAGATGTAAAATTCATCAATAATATAATTCTTAAGGTACCTTTGACGGCACATGAACATGTATACAAATATAAGAGGAAAAACAAGGTGGTTATTAATAATTGTACCACTTATTAGCAAGCTAAAACAATGAATTGAATCAAAAAATATGGCTGAGTGCCTCTATTTTAACTATTCCTAATATTTTTTTAGATTTTCTAGCCTATATTTGCCATTCTCAAAATTAACTTTCACATGATAAAATCGAATCTTGTAGCTGGCTTATTGATCTTTAGTATGGTGGCCCAGGCTCAGACCAACCCTACGCCTTCTGCAGCGCAGTCTAACACATCAAATACTACTATCAAAGCCCCTGAATCCAAAAAAATTAAGCTCTCAGACGAAGGACATGATCATTTTATGTTTAACATTACCTTTGACAATGTCATCAATAATAGTCCAGATTCTTTTTATAAATCCAATGTATTTAATCCAAATTTTGGATTTTACTTCCTCTATGACCTACCAATAGGTAAAACGGGGATGAGCATAGCACCCGGTATAGGATTTACTTTTAGCAAAGTCAGTCTGGATGGATCCATTCTAACCCAAAATGCACAAGGAACCTCTTTCATTAGCTCACAAAATGACCCTAGGTTCGCAACAGGATCGAACTTTAATTATGATGGGTCTAGTTTTTATTCGTCTTGGTTAGAAGTGCCTTTCGAAATTAGATATCGTTCAAAACCTATCAATGGAAGAAGTAGAATAAAATTAGCATTAGGTATGCGAGCTGGTTTAAATTTGACCACAAACTCAAAGGTGAGTTATTATGATAAAATCATACAAAGAGAGCAGACTATGAAAGTGGGACCTTTCGACGAATTAGCGTCGTTTCGCTATGGAGCGACCTTCAGAATAGGCTATGGAGCTATCAATCTTTTCGGCTACTATGGTCTTAATCAGATGATAAAAGAAAATAGAAATTATAACAAGTTAGACCTACGACAATATTCTATTGGGGTTTCCCTTACCGGTCTGTAATTTTTCACTATGCGCCAGTCCACTTCCAACATACTTATGGTGCGACCCGCATCATTTCAGTTTAACCACGAGACAGCCCAATCGAATGAATTTCAAAATAATATAGAGGGCTATACAAAGGAAGAAATCCTTCGCACAGCCCAGTCTGAGTTTGATACGATGGTCACGGAACTCTCAGTGGAAAAAATTTATGTGATGGTAGTTGAAGATACTTTGAAACCAGAAAAACCCGATGCCATTTTTCCAAACAACTGGATAAGTATGAATCAGGATGGCACTATTACTATTTTTCCCATGAAAAACCTGAATAGGCAGTTGGAAAAACGAGATGATATCGTGGAGCTTATTCAGGCTAAATATAATGTGACGAAGATTCTAGACCTCAGTGAGTACGAAAAAAGAGATGAGGCACTCGAAGGCACGGGTAGTATAGTTTTCGATCACCTGAATCGTTTAGCCTACGCATGTTTATCCCCTAGAACAGATCTAAATTTGTTCAATAATTATTGTGTACAAATCGGATACGAACCAATTAGTTTTCATTCGTATGACAATAATAACAGCCTAATCTACCATACTAATGTGGTCATGTGTATAGGAAGTGGCTATGTTTTAATTGGTCTTGATACTGTCAAAGATCCAGTTGAAAGGGAGATGCTCAAAGCAAAATTTAACGCGACCAATCTAGAAATTATATACCTAACAAATGAACAGTTGTTGAAGAATTTCGCAGGAAACATGCTTCAGTTAGAAAATATGGACAATGAATTATTTTTGGTGATGAGTCGCAGGGCTTTTAATGCTTTGTCTGATTCACAAAAAATACAGATTGAAAAATATGCAGCTTTGCTGCCTGTGTCTATCGATCTCATAGAGACTATAGGTGGTGGAAGTGCACGTTGCATGATGGCAGAAATCTTTTTAGAAAAAAAATAATTTATATGACTTCGGTATTTTGTAAAAGTGAAGTAGATTCACTAAAAAAAGTAATTGTTCATTACCCCGACGATGGAATAGAAGTAGTGACTCCAAGCAATGCTTTGGAGTATCTTTATGATGATATTGTCCATCTTCAAACTATGCGCGAGGAACACCAAAAATTCATTGATATTCTCTCAGCTTTTATTGGTGAAGAAAATGTGCTAGATACAGAAGATTTGCTATTAGAGGTATTTGAAACCATTGATGAAAAGAATCGCGAAAAATTTTTTAAATACCTATTTGCACAAGAACGATTGACCGACGAAGTCAGAGAAAAAATAAAATCATTATCCAATAAAGATTTAGTCTATACCTTGTTTACAGGATTATTAGAAGAGACGGATACGTCTATCCTGACTCCACTGCCCAACTACGTATTCACAAGAGATATAGCGGTGATGATAAAAGATCATCTATTGATTTGTAATCCATCAAAGAAAGCACGCAACCGAGAAGGAGTGCTCACCAGAGTCATATGTTATTTTCACCCGTTGTTTAAATCATGTCAAGAGAATAATGATGAGAAAATCATAGACATGACGGAAGCTGGAGAAGACTGTACTATCGAAGGTGGTGATGTCATGATATTTCAAGATAATTATCTATTGGTAGGGTGCAGTGAACGTACTACTCCCGAAGCTATAGAAAGTCTAAAAAATAGACTTTTTGAGAAAGGTGTAATAGATAATGTGGTGCGAATCGTAATACCAAAAGATAGATCTTGTATGCACATTGATACTTTATTTACCCAAATAAGTAAAGATGAGTTTGTCATCTATGAAAACACCTTGAAATCCAATCTTATCAAGGTTACACAATTCAATAAAGACGGAACTAGTAAAGAGTTTTCTACCTTAGAGTCCTTCTTCCTATCCGCTAATCCTGCAATGAAATTCATTCTGTGTGGCCATGGAATTTATCCATATGATGAAAGAGAACAATGGACGGATGGGTGCAATCTAGTCGCGCTGAGAGATGGAGTGGCGATAGCCTATGATAGAAATGCAAAAACAGCCGAAGCCCTATATGAACAAGGATATGAAATTGTCAGTGGAAGAGATATAGCCAAACAATGGAATTTTGGAGATTTCAATCCGGATAAATATGAAAAAACTATCATCACGATACCATCGACTGAACTCTCGAGAGCGCGAGGCGGACCTCATTGTATGACTTTCCCAATTCATAGAGGTTAAACACTATCTAACTTAGTTGAAGTGATCATATTACACCTCCTATTAGGCATTCTTTACATCGGGATACCGCTTTTCTTCGTTATGTATTATCGGACATATCGAATTTCAAATCAAGATGATAAGTACTTTTTTAGCATTGGATTTTTGCTTAAGATTCTTGGGGCGACTGCTGCCGTATTGATTTACGTTTTCTATTATGGTGGAGGTGATACCACAGAATATGGACAATCAGGAAAGCTCCTGCTAGAATATTTAAGCTACAATCCCGATCAATTGCTGAATATACTCCTTTTACCCGATTTAAAGGGGTATAATGAAATTAGTTTTTTGAATTATAATGTTCAATTCGATTACTGGTACTCAAAACCTACCTATACCTTGTCCAAAATCGCCTTGATTCTAAATACATTTACCTTAAGTTCATTCTATCTAACATCCGTACTTTGTAGTTATTTTTCATTTTTCTGTTCATGGAAGTTTTATCGTTTTTTCCTTGATCATTCTCCTCTTAATAGAAAAAGTATAGGTTATGCCATATTCTTCATGCCATCTGTTGTTTTCTGGGGTTCCGGTTTATTCAAGGATACGTTTACACTAGGGGGGCTATATCTTCTTATTATTGGTTTTGTTAATTTTTTTGGATATAACAAATTCAAACTAAGTAATATTTTATATATGATAGTTGGTGTATATTTTTTGTATTCCATACGCAGTTTTTTTCTTATGGCATCCTTACCTTTTTTAATATTATGGGTCATCAGTTTAAAATATACCTCAGTCCCTTCACTTTCTTTTCGCATCCTTCTTATGCCTATTTTCATTTTGATGACAGGGATTTCTTTATTCTTGATTCAAAGAACCTTACTTCAGACCTTTCAGGAATTATCATTTGAAAAACTTGTAGACACATCTAAAGGCTTCCAAAGCTGGCATACAACTTTAAAAGGCAGCGCCTACTCTCTGGGAGAAATCGACTATACGACCAATGCACTGCTTGGCAAAATACCCGCATCACTTGTCGTTACCTTTTATCGACCTTTTATTTGGGAAGCAGGCAAACCTATCATATTCTTGAGTGCACTCCAGAGCTTATTTTTTTTAGGTATAACCATTTACATGATCTTAAAAATGCGTTTCATTTATTTTTTAAGTTCATTTTTTAGTTCGCCACAAGCTATAGCCCTTATGGGGTTTAGTTTATTTTATGGTATGGTTGTTGGTTTTACAAGTTACAATTTTGGCGCATTGGATAGATATAAGATACCTTGTTTAAGTACTTATATACTGGCTTTAATATTTACATTGGACAAGTATAAAACGAATCAGTCAAATAGATATTCTACTAATGGCTAAGGAGAAGGTGGTGGTCGGATTATCGGGAGGCGTGGATAGTAGCGTGGCTGCTGCAATTCTTATAGAACAAGGATATGAAGTTATCGGCGTTTTTATGAGAAACTGGAATGATAGTTCCGTTGTAATCAACAATGAGTGCCCATGGATAGATGATAGCAATGATGCACTACTTGTAGCAAATAAACTTGGAATCCCTTTTCAAATATTGGATTTATCCGAAATCTACAAGACTAGAATCGTGGACTATATGCATGCTGAATATGAAAGAGGAAGGACCCCAAACCCAGATGTGCTATGTAATAGAGAAATAAAGTTCGATGTATTTTTAGAAGCTGCCTTAAAACTTGGAGCTCACTATGTAGCAACGGGGCACTATTGCAGAAAAGAAACAATCCTAATCCATGATAAACCAGTTCATAGACTTCTAGCTGGGGTAGATGCAAATAAAGACCAAAGTTATTTTCTATGTCAGGTAAACCAGAGACAACTGTCAAAAGCGCTTTTTCCAATAGGTCACCTACAAAAGTCAGAAGTAAGAGAACTAGCCAAAAAATATGATTTAATCACAGCAGAGAAAAAGGATTCCCAAGGATTATGTTTTATAGGCAAGGTAAAATTACCTATCTTTTTACAAGAACAACTGAAACCAAAAACTGGCGATATAATTGAGATTGCTACAAATCATGAATGTTTTCAATATCCAGATCAAGATATCGAAACGATATGTCGTCCATTCTATTTGAAACCAGAATTTGGAAAAAAAATAGGTCAGCATCAAGGCATCCAATTCTATACAATAGGTCAGAGAAAAGGACTCGGCGTTGGTGGCACTGAGGTGCCATTATTTATTATTGAAAAAGATGCCAAGAATAATATAATCTATGTAGGCAAAGGACATACCCATGCAGGTTTGAATAGAAGAGGATTATTCATCCCTAATAATGACATTCACTGGATTCGCGAAGATTTAAAACTATCAATTGGTGAAATGAAGGAGTTTTTAGTTCGAATTCGATATAGACAAGAATTAAGTACGGCTAAATTATTCATGAATGATAAGGGACTATTTATTATATTTGAGGAATCGATGTCAGGTATAGCTAGTGGTCAATTTGCTGCTTGGTATCAAGGAGAAGAACTTATTGGAAGTGGTGTGATAGGTGAAGAGTAAAACCTATATTTTGTATTAATAATTTAATTGTATCCTCTTGCTGTCTGCAAAAGAAAAGAGATTGAACACTTGTAAATGGAACGGATAAATTTCGAACTTTACGATTTAGAAAATGAGAAAAAACTCATCTCCAAGGAGTACCGCAAACTCCTTCGTACCCTAAAAAATAGATTGAACCCTAGTTCAAAAAAGAGTCTTAGACATGCCTTTGATATGGCTGTTGACGCACATAGTAAAACAAGACGTAAATCAGGTGAGCTATATATATTTCACCCAATAGCAGTAGCTCAGATAGTTACTGAAGAGATAGGCTTGGGGGTTACATCAGCCATTTGCGCTTTGCTGCATGATACTGTCGAGGATACGGACCTCGCAATAGAAGAAATTCAAATTTCCTTGGGTAATGAGGTGGCTAAAATTGTAGAAGGACTCACGAAAATTTCTCACATGATAGATACTACCTCATCTATGCAAATTGAGAACTATAAAAAGCTCATCATAACACTCGCAGAAGATGTACGAGTCATACTAATAAAAATAGCTGATAGACTGCATAATATGCGCACGATGGACGCCATGGCTCCAGATAAACAAAAAAAAATAGCCTCTGAAACTTTATTTCTCTACGCTCCCTTAGCCAATAGAATAGGACTACATGCTATTAAAACAGAGTTAGAAGATTTATCCCTTAAATACCTTGAACCGAAAGATTTTCGAGAAATAGCCCTCAAGCTTAAAGAAACCAAAAGACAACGAACTAAGCAAATAAATGAGTTTATACAGCCGATAGAAGAGAGATTAAACAAGCTGGGCTATAAATTCAAAATTTATGGCAGACCCAAATCTATCTATTCCATTTGGAATAAAATCCATAAAAAAGACGTCCCTTTTGAAGAGGTATTTGATTTATTAGCGGTCAGAATAATACTGGATGTTCCATTGGATAAGGAGAAACAAGAATGTTGGAATGTCTATTCAATCATCACAGAAAGCTATATTCCTTCTTCCGAAAGATTGCGCGACTGGATATCTAAACCCAAATCGAATGGCTACGAGGCACTGCATACAACAGTGATGGGACCTAGCGGTAAATTTATTGAAGTTCAGATTAGGACATCACGAATGGATGAGGTGGCAGAACGTGGAGTTGCTGCCCACTTGTTTTATAAGGAAGGGAAAACAGGCAATGAAAAAAATCCAGTCGATGAATGGTTGAAAAAAATGTCTGAAAAACTAAAGGCCTCCAATGACAATGCCTCAGATCTAGTAGACGATTTTAAGCTGGATTTGTATAATGAAGAGATTTATGTATTTACTCCAAAGGGCGATTTAAAAATGATGCCTCAAGGAAGTACTATACTTGATTTTGCCTTTGAGATTCATTCGGGAGTTGGTAGAAAATGTATTGGAGCCAAAGTCAATCACAAACTTGTGCCCATATCACATAAAATAGAAAATGGTACACAAATTGAAATTTTGACCAGTGGCAAACAAAAACCAAATGAAGATTGGCTGAACATAGTCACTACATCTAAAGCAAAATCAGCAATTAAAAACTCCTTAAAGTCTGAAATCCGCACAGAAGCAGCCTTAGGAAAAGAAATTTTGCTTCGCAAATTATCTGCCATTCATGCTGTTTATAACCAAGAGAATCTTCAGATTTTAGTCAATCATTATAAGTATACCAATCATTTAAGTTTGCTTTGTGATATAAAGAATGAAAAAATCAATCTCCAAGAAATAAAAAAATTCAAGGTCGTAGCAGGCATTATAAAACTGGATAAGCCAAAACGAATCAAAGAAAATAATACCGACTTATCAGACAAGGACGTTATTCAAAAGGTCAAAGAAACCCTCAAAAAAAATTCGGATCTCCTTATTATGGGAGAAGATAGCTCTAAAATAAAGTATAGTTATGCCTCGTGTTGCAACCCAATTCCTGGGGATGATGTATTTGGATTCATCACCATAAATGAAGGTGTTAAAATTCACCGCATCAACTGCCCTAATGCTGTCCAGTTGATGAGTAAATACAATTATCGTATTGTCAAAACGAAATGGAGTCAATCCAAAGAAATAGCCTTCTTGACAGGGTTCAAACTGAATGGTATAGACGGATTGGGCCTTATCAACAAAATGACCAAAATTATATCTGAAGATCACAATGTCAATATCAGATCCATATCCATAGAAAGTGAAGAGGGGATATTCGAGGGCACTGTAAAACTCTATGTCAATGATATAGAGCAATTAGAGACGCTTATCTCCAATCTGAAAACGCTCGATGGAGTTATAGATATCAAAAGAATAGAAGAATAGAAAAAGGCACAAACAAAAAGCCTGTGCCTAACTAAAGTACCTCGGGCGGGACTTGAACCCGCACGGACATTACTGCCCACAGGATTTTAAGTCCTGCGTGTCTACCAATTCCACCACCAAGGTATTTCCAAAAAATGGAAAGAGAGCGAAAGACGAGACTCGAACTCGCGACCCCAACCTTGGCAAGGTTGTGCTCTACCAACTGAGCTACTTTCGCATTTTATCATCGTCTGATAAAAAATGGAATGCAAATATAAAAGATTTTTTCAATTTTGCAATACCTAAATTATAGAGGTCGAGAGCGGATTCGAACCGCTGTACGAGGTTTTGCAGACCTCTGCCTAGCCGCTCGGCCACCCGACCATTACCTAAAAGAACACTACCGTTAGAAAAACGGGACTGCAAATATAAAACTTTTCAATAATTCAGATTTGTTTTTTTACTTTTGCTGTTCTTTTACAACTCCAAACAGCCCATTAAATAGTTTATGCAAGATATTTTTCCTCAGCGAATTAAAATGATTCAAGGAGTGATAATATTCTTTTCATTTCTCTTTCTTATTAATTTATTTTATATTCAAATCATTGATAATAAGTATAAACTAAAAGCAA
The DNA here is from genome assembly GCA_964465185.1 of uncultured Chitinophagaceae bacterium. Lineage (GTDB taxonomy): Bacteria > Bacteroidota > Bacteroidia > Chitinophagales > JADJOU01 > CHPMRC01. The sequence goes on along the minus strand of CAYXKX010000031.1, from coordinate 5,470 downwards.
AAGACAATGCCATCAAAGAACTTATTGATTATCCTTCTAGAGGTTTAATTTATGATAGGAATAATAAACTCATAGTGCACAACACAAATCAATTTGAGATTATGGTGACGTATGCTGAAGTGGATGCGCTATTAGATACAAGTTTACTTTGTCAAGACCTCAATTTGACTAAAGATTATTTCATCGAAACTATGAAAAAAGCGAAAAAGGCCTCTCAATATAGGCCTTATGTTTTCTTGAAATACGTAGAGGACTCCAATTATCAACGTTTTCAGGAGCATATTTTTAAATATAAAGGCTTTTTCGGACAGACGAGATTTGTCAGACAGTATCCTTATGCCAATGGGGCTCTGCTATTCGGAGATGTAGGTGAAATTGATTCTTCGCAGATAAAAGAGCATGCTGACCAATACGTGTATTTAAGTGGAGACTACATCGGAAAAAATGGGATAGAAGTTTACTACGAATATCTTCTAAGAGGGCAAAGAGGCATTCGAACAGTAGTTGTGGATGCGTTAAATCGAGTTAAGGGAAGCTATGCAGAGGGAGCCAATGATAATGACCCTGTGGCTGGCACCAATTTACAAGCTTCTATAGATATAGAATTACAGAGATTTGGCGAAGAATTATTGACAAACAAAAAAGGGAGTATAGTAGCCATTGAGCCTAGTACAGGAGAAATCTTAGCCCTATGCAACGGACCAACCTATGATCCAAATCTATTGACAGGGGGCAGCAGAAATAAATTCTATCCTAAACTGCTTCTCAATAAACACAAACCTTTATATAACAGGGCTATTCAAGGTTTATATCCTCCAGGATCAACCTTTAAAGCCCCTTCAGCTCTTGTCTCTCTGCAGATGGGGGCCATCAATCCCAATTTTGCTTATTACTGTCCAGGCTATTATCCCATTGGTAAGAAAAGTCTTAAATGTTCGCACCGCCATGCCCCTTGTAGAAATATTGAAGAAGGCCTCACACAGTCATGTAATCCATATTTTTGTCAAGTCTTTAGGGAAGCCATAGAAATACCCAATTCAAAGGATTTTCAAAATGATTATGATCGATGGTATAAGAATATTTGCCGATTTGGCTTCAGAAGAAAACTGGGCATAGATTTAAAGAATGAAAAACGAGGCAATGTACCTGATACAGGCTATTACAATAGAATGTATCGAAACCAATGGCGCGCTACGACGGTAATCTCCCTTGGGATTGGTCAAGGTGAAATTTTAGCTACCCCCCTGCAAATGGCCAATTCTTATTGCGTCATAGCTAATAAAGGCTATTATATATCACCACATGTCATCAAGGGAATAGAAGTCAAAGGAAAATTTGAACCAAATAAAGATAAAAAAATAAAAGTCCTAGTCCCAATTGATAAAATCTATTTTGATAGAGTCACCGATGGTCTGGAAATGGTAGTAGAAAAAGGGACGGCTAGATCTTCAAAGATTAATGGCATAGCCCTTTGCGGTAAAACAGGGACTGCGCAGAATCCACATGGAGAGGATCATTCCATATTCGTGGGTTTTGCACCTAAGGTGAATCCAAAAATCGTCATCGCTTGTATAGTAGAAAATGGCGGAGGTGGCGGAGGATTGGCGGCGCCTATCGTGTCACTTATGGTTGAGCGTTATATTAAAGATAGTTTACCTCCAGCTAGTCAAAATAGATTTAATAGTATAAAGAGTAGACATCTTATCAATTTCCAATTAGACGAATAATTATGGCAAAAAGTCCTTCCATTTTTAATAAACTCGATTGGCCCTTGGTCATTACCTATTTGGTTTTGATGTTCATTGGACTTATCACTGTATACGCCGCAGGTTTTAACCCCGAACATCCAAAAATATATGATATTTCTCAGACCTATGGTAAACAGCTTGTTTGGATTGCAGCTTGTTTGCTTCTCGGTTTTATCATCATCAATATGAGTTCAAAGGTATTCAGTGTATTTGCCTATGCTTATTATGTATTGATTCTTCTCTTGCTCATTTTGGTATTATTTATAGCGAAGGAAGTGGGTGGTGCCAAGGCCTGGATAGACTTGGGGTTCTTCCGCTTACAACCTTCAGAATTTGCCAAATTTTCAACCTGCCTTGCCTTGGCCTATTATATAAGTGAATTAGAAACCAATCTAGCCTACACAAAAAAATTACTGATTGCTTTAGCTATTATTGTTGTCCCATTCGTACTTATATTAGCCCAGCATGATATGGGTTCAGCTTTGGTATTTCTCTCCTTTGCTTTTTTACTCAATCGATTTGGCATGTCAGATTATATCATTTTTACTGGTTTTTTTGTCATTATTATTTCCATCCTATCCCTTCTTCTATCTCCTATTTACCTAATATTGAGTATGATAGTCTTAGTAATTATTATTGCATTTTTCAATAGGAAAAGTAAAGACTTAAATAAATATATTATAGCTGGGATTACTATTACTTCCTTTGTAGCTATTTATAGTATTTCTATAGATTTAGTCATGGATAAGCTCGACAAACATCAGAAAGACAGGATCAATGTATTAGTAGGGAAAGGGGGTAATGATTGGAATGTGAGACAAAGTAAAATAGCCTTAGGGGCTGGTCAGTTTTCTGGAAAGGGCTTTCTCAAAGGCACCCAATCCAAAATGAATTTCTTACCTGCTAAGGAAACGGACTTTATATTTTGTACTATAGGTGAGGAATGGGGGTTTCTTGGTTGTAGTTTGGTTATAGGACTATATATTTTTCTAATGCTAAGAATACTTCATCTTTCAGAAAAACACAGTTCCAAGTTTTCAAAAGTGTATGGCTATGCCATTGTTTGCGTATTTATGATGCACTTTATTATTAATATTGGAATGACACTTGGACTCGTGCCTGTCATCGGAATACCTCTGCCTGCCTTGAGCTACGGGGGCTCCTCCCTGCTATCCTTTTCAGTTATGATTTTTGCATTTATTAGAATGGACAGTGAACGATGGATATATACTGGATAATTTTATAATTTACATTATTTAAAACTAATAAGCTACCAAGAACTTTTTAACCAAAAATTATCAATCAAACAACATGTTATTTATTAAAGACGTAAAAGGAAAAGGAAGAGGGGTATTCACAGACGAACTTATAAAAAAAGGAAGTCTGATAGAAGTCTGCCCTATGATAGTCCTACCAGCCAAAGATAGAAAATACATTGATCAAACCAAGATTTTCAATTATTACTTTTTATGGGGAGATAAGCATAAACAGAGTGCTATCGCTCTAGGTTATGGCTCATTGTATAATCACAGCCGCTCTGCTAATGCGGACTATGAGAGCTACTATGAAGAAGAAGAAATTCATATAATAGCTTATAAGGATATCAAACCAGGAGAAGAGGTAACAATTAATTATAACAATGATCCAAACAGTCAAGTACCTATGTGGTTTGAACCTGATTTTAATAAATAATTTTAAATGAAGTTGAAAGTTATTGTAGTTTGTAACTGGAACTTTGTTCAACAACTAAACATACAAAACTGCTTCTAAAAAGGTCCACTAACTCTTATCCAATCTCGGAAGTATCACTGCTAATCCTTGGGGCAGTCCCATGCTCGTTTGATAATAGATTCGTCGTAAACCCTGGCTAGTATAGTGAATATGAAATATCCATGGCAACCAATAGATGGGGAAAAAACTGTTCTGATTCAAATACATCAATCCAATAAAAACAAGGGTTGATAAAATCTGAAAATTCAAAAATTCGACCATCAAATTGTAAAACACGAGTGATGAAGTTTGTCTCCTCTGCACAAATAACCAAGCTATTGGAAAAACAAAAAATAGAAACGAAAGAGCAAAAATAGGCAAGACCGTTTGTCTCTCTTCATTAGACAGTTCGAGCTTAGCCATGCTAGGCAACGCATTTCTATTTACACTATTTAGATTTGGAGTCCTGACTTCAGTTTGTTTGACTTCTTTTCTTTGTGCTATTGTTTTTAAATCTAAACCTCCGAAAGTACCGCTGCTCATCATGAGATAAACACATTCACTTCCAATAGTTTTTTCTAGAAAATTTTTCAATTTATCCAATTCAGTGAAGAAATGAATATCCTTTCTATTGAAATGCTGCCTTATCATTTCCTCAGAAAATAGCAGATTCCCTTTCTTTTCCAAAACTTTCTTGTCGATAAAAACCACCGCCGTATCAGCTTCATTCATGCTGTCTTTATACTGTGGCAGAAACTCTTCTGTCAAGGTGCTATACGTATGCATTTCAAAGCAAGCAATCAAATTTTTGTTTGGATAATTCTCTTTGACACCTTTTATGGTCGCTCTCAATTTACTCGGTGAATGAGCGAAATCTTTAAACACAATTCGCTGTTTTTCATCTACTATTTTTTCCAATCGCCTACCGGCTCCACTAAAGCTGGATATAGCCTTCCAGAAATTTTCTTCTGTCATACCCAGCTCTATACATACATGCTTCGCCGCTTGGATATTTTCCATATTGTGACGGCCTATGACATTTAGTGGAATATTTTTCCCTTCTACTTTCGCATAAAACATTTCATCGATTACTTCATAGTCAATAGCCTTATATGACTTGGTTACGACCTCATCGCGCAAACCGGTCACTATATCTTCTACCTTTTCATCATCGTAGTAAAAAAGCTTAGACCCAGCCTCCATGCTGTGAACCAATTTAGCGAACTGCGCATTATAAATTTCCTCCGTTTTAAACACATTGATATGGTCCCACTCTATACCACTGATAGTAGCTATATGCGCATGATAATAGATAAACTTGGGTTCCTTATTGATAGGACTGGCTAGATACTCGTCTCCTTCTATAACGATGATCGGGGCCTCACTGAGCCGCACGCTATAGTCAAAACCCGCCACCGAACTTCCCACGAGATAATCGAAGTCCATATTCTGCTCTTTCAAACAATGCATGACCATAGAGGTAATGCTCGTCTTACCATGACTACCAGCTATCACAGCCCGTTTTTTATTCTGACTATTTTCAAATATATACTCAGGAAAAGAAAGCACCTTGATACCGAGTTCCATAGCTCTCGCCAACTCAGGATTATCAAACTTCGCATGCATCCCCAGTATAACCATATCTATATCTGGAGTGATATTCTCTGCGAAAAAACCTTCTTTTTCTGGCAGTATGCCAGCCTCTAAAAGCCGAGACCTCGATGGTTCCTGAATGACATCATCCGAACCCGTCACTTGATGACCTTTTCGAGCGGATGTAATGGCTATCTGATGCATGATAGCACCGCCTATAGCTATGAGATGTATGCGCATGGGGTAGTTTTAGAGCAAAGGTAAGGGAAAATTTTTATAATATACTTCTCTCATAGCTGAGTCTCTCGAAGAGCCTGCCTTTGCAGACAGGGACTCTGCTAGTTTACATCCGTGCTATAACTCCTCTGAGTCCCTTGACAGGCTTAGGTTAACCCATAAAAATTAACCTCAATTTTGGT
>CAYXKX010000030.1:27859-29992 GCA_964465185.1 uncultured Chitinophagaceae bacterium | reverse complement strand
TTTGAGAATGATGCCGATTTTTTTAGGTGAATTCATTGTATTTTATTTGTTTACCCATCGCTGCCTCACTACTTCATACAATAAAATGCTTGCACTATTCGCTACATTCATCGAATCTATTTTTCCTAACATTGGGATTTTAATTTTATGTTCCGCATTCGAAATCCAAAAGTCTGAAACGCCTGTGCTCTCAGTTCCAAAAACCAGTGCAGTAGGCAGTCTGAAGTCTTCCTGATAGTATAATTTTTCCGTATGCAAATAGGTGGAGTACATTCTTAAATGATGTTTTTTACAAAAGTCGAAAGCCTCTTGATTCGTGCAGGAGACAATTTGCTTGGAAAACACACAGCCTAGGCTATTGCGCACCACGTTATGATTATAAATATCCGTTTTCATATCTGTACACAAGATCACATCGACATTGGCAGCGTCTGCTGTGCGGAAGAGTGAACCTAAATTTCCAGGTTTTTCTATATTCTCTAAAATGAGTATGAATGGGTTTTCACTCAGTTTGACCTCTGATAGAGATAAATAATTCGCACGAGCCACTGCGATGATAGAAGACTTAACATCTCTTATGGCTATTTTTTCCATCACTTCTGCGGAACATTCAAAGACTTCTTGTGCGGCATCTCTTAAGGATGGATTCGTTAATTCTAGGTTTTTTTCTAATAATAATTTTTCAATGACTAGTCCGGAAGCTATTGCTATTTCTAGCTCTTTTTGGCCTTCAATAATGCAGAGACTCTGCTCCTTTCGTTTAGCAGCCTTGAACTTTAGTTCAACGATAGATTTGACCAATTGATTTTGTGTGCTGCTTATCTCCTTCAAGCCCTTGGATATTAATAATTTTCTAAAGGTCAAATTTAGTTTGATTTGTTTAAATTTGTAGAAACAGTATTGTATGAGATTTAAATACTTTTTATTAGCATTGGTTTTGGCTGTCGCATTCCCTTCAGTAGGTCAGAATCTTGGTATGCCCCTTGACTATATTATTTCGTTATCAGGCAACTATGCCGAACTCAGAAAGAACCACTTTCATATGGGCTTAGATTTCCGCACGGACAATAAAGAGAACTTGCGGATTTTATCTGTCGAAGATGGTTATGTGTCACGAGTGGTCGTTTCTCCAAACGGTTATGGTAAGGCTATTTATGTTCACCACCCACAGATAGGTTTAACGAGCATCTACGCTCACCTCAATGCATTTCGTCCGGATATAGAAGCCTGGTTGGACCAAGTTCAATATGCACTAAAAAGAAATACCATCGATACATCCTTTACTCGACCAAGATTTGATGTTAGAAAAGGAGAGCATTTAGCTTTTTCAGGCAATACAGGAAGCTCGGAAGGACCGCACCTGCACTTCGAAATAAGAAATCTTAAGACAGAAAAAACAATTAATCCCTTGCATTATTTTACACAAATAGAGGATACGATTCAACCTCTATTGAGCAAAATACTATTCTATCACTATGAAGGAGAATCTATATTCATACATAGTTTTCCAAAAGAAGATGTCCACAAACAAACGCTGGAGATCAATTCTGGTAGTGTGGGGATAGGTATATCCGCTATGGATAAAATGAATAATACTCCGAATACTTTTGGAATTTATGCCTTCAGACTATATGAAGATAATAAATTGATATATCAGTTTAAGCTGGATAGCCTTGATTTCAGATGGCAAAGTCATATTAAAGCAACAAGTGACTATGGCTTGGGCATAAGTGATGTTTACAAGGGATTTTTTGAAAATTGTAGTTTTAACTTGACGGATAGTAATTCTAAGAATGGCATTATTTATTTAAATAAGGGAGATAATAAATACATTAGATTGGAAGTATATGATTTTAAGGGCAATATGTCTTCAGTGGATTTCAACCTTACCACAACTGCTGATTTTTTTGCAGATAAATCTATGCAAATTAATTGTCAACAGGAACAAATCCTCACGGATCAAAAAAGCTTTCAGATCATAATACCTAGCAAAGGTCTGGCCGAGAACTATACTATTGAATACACATTGGAAAAATTAGCTACAAACGAGGTGTTTAAAATGACTGTTTTGGACTCTTCTGTAGCTGCGCTCAAGCCTTATCAGCTGTCCTATTTTATACCTAAGGACCAAGT
>CAYXKX010000030.1:21685-27816 GCA_964465185.1 uncultured Chitinophagaceae bacterium | reverse complement strand
ACACGGGCATCATTCAAGATAATGCACTTACTTTTCCCAAGGTAAAAAATTATGGATTACTGATTGTGAAATACGATAAAAAAAGCCCTATTATTAGTCCTGAACTCATTCGAAAAACCAATAAAGTAATTTTTTCTGCCAAAGACGAAGAATCGGGTATTGGGGAATATCAACTCTATATCGAAGGTCAGTGGAGAAAGCTCTTTTATGACGAAAAAAATAATCAATTCGTTTACAGCATCATTTCTTCTGATAAAGGAAAGAAAGTCAAGGCTTTATTAGAAATTACTGATCAAGTAGGCAATAAAAATTCAAAAACAATGGAAATTTTATTCTGAAAAATCTGTTATACCAAGTACAAACCTAAAACAAATAGTTCGCGAATGAATGATGTGAGAAAGCGATTTTTGAACTATATACAATATGAGAAGAGACTCTCACCCAATACCCTTGTTGCCTATGAGCAAGATATAAATCAATTTCAATCTTTCATAGAAGCCAACTTTCAGCATACGGATTTGCTCACAGCAAACTCTAGTATGATTCGTTCATGGACAATTTCTTTGATAGAAAAAAAAGATGCAGCCACTACGGTGAATCGTAAAATTTCCTGTCTTAAATCATTTTATAAATTCCAATTGAAAAGCGGGGTTGTCAGTCAAAATCCAACCGCAAAAATTATTCGACCTAAGACGCCAAAACGCTTGCCTAAGGATGTTGCAGCCAATAAGCTTCAAGATATAAAAGATAAATTAGAGATTGGTCTCTCTGAAGATAGTTTTGATGCACGTCGTGATTACACCATGTTTATGACCTTTTATCTTTGCGGAATTCGAAGAAGTGAACTGATGGAAATGCAATGGAGCCAGATTGATTTGGCCAAAAGGCAAATTTCGGTTATAGGTAAAGGCAAGAAGCAACGTTTCATTCCGGTGGATGAGCGTTTGATCAAACTTTTATCGGCATACAAGAATGAACTCAATGCTCATAACATTGTCACAGAAGGAGATGTAGTTTTTGTTTTAACTAATGGAAAAAAGCTCTATCCAAATTTTGTCTATCGAACGATCAGAAAGTATCTTTCTGAAGTGACTTCGCAGAAGGGAATCGGACCGCATAGTTTGCGCCATAGTTTCGCCACACATCTCTTAAACGAAGGCGCGGAACTCAATGCCATAAAGGGTTTGCTTGGGCATAGCTCATTGGCTTCCACACAGGTTTATACCCATAATAGTATCGAAAAATTAAAACATATACACAAATTATCTCACCCTAAATCTTAAAACAGTATGAACAGAAAAATTCAAGCAGACGGATTCGTAGTAGATCAGAAATTGGTGGATTTCATAGAAACCAAGACAGACAAGCTGACCACTTTTTTTGATAAAATTATTGACCTCGATGTCAAATTAAAAACAGATAGCCACCAAAAAATAAAAGATAAAGTAGTACACATGTTGTGCCATATTCCGAATAACAATTTATTCGTGGAGGCTACAGCAAAGTCCTTTGAGGAAGCGACAGACGAAGCGGTAGAAGACTTGAAGCGACAAATCAAACGAAAAAAGGAAATAGCCCTAGGTAAAGTAACTAGCGGCTCAGCAGAAGCTATTCAAGATAGAGACTGGGAAAATTATGATGATTAGTTAATTGAAGATTTTTATTAAATTAAATTGTTTTATGTCCCTATGGATATAGAGCTCGCTTTTGTTATTTTGTTTGCTTTGTGAAATCTTTAATACTTTGCATTACAATTAATTTAAATTTTAAAATTGAAAAATTTAGCCGAGTTATTAAATATAGAACATTCTATCATAGTCGCTCCTATGTTTCTTATCTCCAATGTAGAAATGGTAGTGGCAGCTTGTGAAGCAGGAGCTACGGGGGCTTTCCCTGCTTTGAATTATCGAAGTCTGGATGAACTTAGACAAGCTATTCGTGCTATTCGTTCTCGGACAGAGAAGCCTTTCGGCGTGAATTTGATTGTAAATAAATCGAATTTAAAATATAAAGGTCAACTTGAACTTTTGGTAGAGGAAAAAGTGGATTATATCATAACTTCACTCGGCAGTCCAGAAGAGACGATTCGTTCTTGCAAGCCTGTTGGGATAAAAGTTTTCTGCGATGTTATCGATGCCAATTATGCCAAGAAAGTAGAAGCAATGGGAGCAGACGCTGTGATAGCAGTGAATAAAGCTGCGGGAGGTCATTGCGGAAATTTAGCAGAAAAATCCTTGATTCAAGCTATTCAAGCTGAATTTAAAATACCCATCATCTCTGCTGGTGGAATAGGCACTAAAGCACAGATAGACGAAGTGATGAAATTAGGAGCCATTGGGGTTTCTGTGGGAACAATATTTTTAGCTAGTGAAGAGGCTAAAATCTCTCCAGACTACAAACAAGCATTGATTGATTATCACGCAAAAGATATTGTTTTGACAACAAAAATGTCGGGGTCTCACTTGACCGTGATCAATACTCCTTATGTTCAATCGCTTGGAACGAAAGCTAGTTTTCTAGAGAAGCTTCTACATAAAAATAAGTGGCTCAAAAAATACATCAAGATGTTGCTTGCATTCAAAGGGATGCGGGCTATTGAAAAATCTACCTTTAAATCAACCTATGAAACGGTCTGGTGTGCTGGGCCTTCGATAGAATATATCAAATCTATAAGGCCATTGAAGGAGATTATGAGAGATTTAATCTAAATCATCAAAGTCATCCATACCTTTTGAAGGCTCATCGTCTTTAAAGAAATCTTCTCTGTCGATTTGATTCATTTTAGACGGAACGGTCATAGACGGTGTATCACCGAAGTCATCCGCTTGCTTATTTTTAATATCGGCATAGCGCATATTATTGCTTGATAGTCCACCTTCATCCCAGTCGCAGTATTTGACATATTTGCCTATGAAGCGTGCATTGAAGCTATCCGTTCGGCCATTTCTATTTTTGGCTACACTGATAGTCGCTACGTCTTCTAAGCTATTGCCATCAGCGTCTTTGGCTTCTTTGTCATAGTAAGCTTCGCGAAATAGAAAGATAACCATATCCGCATCTTGCTCGATGGATCCCGATTCTCTCAAGTCTGAAAGCATTGGTTTCGATGGCTTGGAACTCGTACCTCGATTTTCTGCCTGACGACTCAGCTGTGCGAGCGCTATGATAGGTACTTCCAGTTCCTTGGCTATCGATTTGAGCGAGCGAGAAATGAAAGCAATTTGTTGTTCACGATTCGATATGATTTTACCATTGCCCTCTACCATATTGACGGTCATGAGCTGCAAGTAGTCTATTACGATCAATCCTAAGCCATGGTCGCGTTTAATTTTTCGCACTTTTTTTCTGAAATCCATGACACTGAGTCCTGGCGTATCATCAAAGAATAAATTGACTTTATTCAATTTGTCCATTTTGGATGTGATCTGAGCCAACTCTGCTTGATTGATAGTACCTCGTCGTATTTTTTCTTGTTCTATCTCCGCTTCGGAAGAAATCAAACGCATCATCAACTGATTGGTGGGCATTTCCAGTGAAAAAAATACGGCTGTTTGATCTGCCATCACAGCTGCATTGCGCGCAAGCGTGAGGGTGAATGCTGTCTTACCCATTCCCGGACGACCTGCCACAATGATGAGGTCTCCTTTTTGCCAGCCTCCTGATAAATCATTGAGCTGTTTGAAGCCTGTCTCCACACCTTGTAGTTCATGGTTGAGACTCTTGTCCATTCTCAATTGCAAATCACCCAAGGCATCGCCTAATACTTCCGAGGTATTGACAGGGTCTTCGCTGGTGTAGTTTTCAGAGAGCTGATATATTTTTGATTCCGTTTCATCGAGGGTTTCAAATACATCTTTGGTATTATCATAGGCTCCTTTGATGACATCATTTCCGAGTCGAATCAATTCGCGTTGGATAAATTTCTGGGCGACGATACGCGAGTGAAACTCTACGTTGGCACTGCTGGCTATGGTGTTGGATAGTTCGATCAAATAGCCGGGTCCACCGCACATCTCGAGCACGCCATCCTTGGATAATTGCTCAGCTAATATGGCAATATCGACAGGTTCATTTCTCGAAGAAATCTTTAATGCTGCGGTAAATATTTTCTGGTGGGAGGGTAAATAAAATGAACTCTCCGTAAGTATTTCTCTTACGGTATCGATAGCGTCTTTATCGATCATAATGGCTGCCAGAATAGCCTTTTCCATCTCCACACTTTGCGGAGCTTTCCTACCAAGATCTACTTCGTCGATTCGTTTCGTCAGTAAATTGAGAGGTGTTTTTTTCGCTATTTCTGGTCTTTCTATCACTATCGTTTTTATTTTGTCGGCAAATATAGAGTCTCGCTCTGATATAAAAATTATAGATATCCAAGCCTTGTGTGGATACCTTCTATTTTACCTCTAAAGATAGTGGAAATTCATGTGCATAAGCTATAAATTTATGTGAATTGTCGAAAAAATCTCATTTTTGAGGGCTAAATTTTACTAAGTCTATGTGGAAATTGAATTCGCAGTGCCTTTCAATTCATAATATAGAAATTGAAGCGCCGATTGGGGTCTTTGATTTTGAGAAAATCAATAAAAATAGTTTCCTCGTTTCTATAGATATGTGGGGTGATTATCAAAAGTCTATGCGTTCCGATGACCTGCAAGAAACCCTCGATTATCAACTCGTTTTCGATATAGCGCACGAAGTTCTGAATCAGGGCGGAAATCTCATAGAGTCTATTGCTCAGAAGATTACAGAAAAACTTTATTTGATTGATTTTCCCCTGACCAAAATCAGAGTTTATATCCAAAAGTTGAATCCGCCATTAAACAGCAAAGTATCGGATACGAGTTTTGAGTTGATATCAGAAAGAGTAGGCTAACTGAAGTCTAAGCCTCCTTCCAGCATTGGGTAGTGTCGATAAAAAATCTAAACCATACTGGTCGAGCACATTATCTATATTGAATTGCGTAGAGAGGCGAGGAGATAGTTGAAAATGTATACCTAAATTTAAACTTATATAGGATGGGAATGTTTTTTGCTGTTGATTTTCAAACGCATAGTATTGTATATATTGAGATTGGGATGAATCAGAAAAATTCCGACCACCATTATACACTAGCCAGGTATGCAGGAATAGTTTATTCCATCTAAACTTTAAGCCTAGATTGCCAAATATGGGTAGAGATGGATAAAAAATAGAGGCATCAAAACGGGTCCAAACATGTTGTGCATTCAGCTGATGATAGACGAGAAGGTTTTTAGAAAAATTGTATCTAAGCTCAAGCTGAGCCCCGCCCTCACTTATTCTCGACTGATTGGTATAGACTTGGGTATAGAATTGATTCAAGCCAAAGCCAATGCGCTCCGAGGGGTTTCCAAAATGATCTTGCAGGACAATTGCATCCCAACTATATCTGAAATAAGGGCTGAAATGGATTTCGAATTTATCGCCAAATTTTCTGTATAAGTGAGATTCAATGAGAAGCTCTGTTTCATTTTTTAAATTGGGATTTGGTTTTACAAACACATGATTAGTCATAGGAGCAAGCTCTGTGAGCGCTGGCGTTTTGCTTCGCAGAAAAACATGAATACCATAATTGGAGCTTTCACATATATGGCGCAACCAAGATAAATTAAACTCGGCATAGGGTCGAAACACCGTGTGAACTTGACTATAGAAGGGCGCAAATCGAAAGCTTGTTCTCACTGCCCCTCCTTTTATTCCAGCAAACCAAGATATGTCAGAACTTTGCCTCCATTCATATTTGAGATAAGAGGTAAATTTTAAAATAGGGTCTTTTAAAGCACTTGAATATAAGTCCGTGGTATGAAGATCTGTTTTTATAAATGTGGTGGCGGCTTCTCCTCCATAGAAAAGAATCTGTCTTGCATTAAAATTTTTATAGGCTCGGGCTTGCAACGAAATTTTATTTTCTTCATAATTTTGTCTGTACAAATCATCATTAATAGCATAGCGGTGAGTCGAATGATTGGTAATATGCTGATAGGCGGCGGCTAAATTTAGTTGATTGAAAAAAGGCGAGGTCTCGCTGTTATTGATTTTCTGAACAAAGGCTAATATAGTTGGATTTAGTGTGTTGTTAGATTCGCTATAGAAATAGTTAGCTCCTTTT
>CAYXKX010000030.1:15187-21675 GCA_964465185.1 uncultured Chitinophagaceae bacterium | reverse complement strand
CACCAAGTTATCAATACCGAGAAAGGCGTTCGGTTGAGTATTTACCATGGTGTCTGATTGCGCTGACCAGAAGCCAGAACCAAAGCCATTAAATGTGTTGGCTATTCTCTGCCACGACAGCCATGGGTTATCTTTGCCATTAGTTCCCAAAGCATATCTGTACTGCTTCCCACCAACGATATTGACTAGATAATTCCATTTTTTTTTATGCAAGGCATACTGGAAGAATCCTGAATAATCCATATTACTGCCACCAAGTTGCGCCTTTATTCTATTACCAAAGCTATCCCTTTTCTCTGGTTTTATAGCATAGTTCACAGCAAATTGAGCACTATTGGATTGCAATTGAGTGATGGAATAGCCTTGGTAGAGTTGTATGCTTTCAAAAGCCTGAGGCTGAAAGGTCTGAATAAGTTGAAAGTTGTTTTCTAATATCGAAGAAGAAAAATCTACATTCTGTATCGCTATTGTAGGCGATGTTCTTCGATTTTGATAGTATATTTCCGAATTATAGATAGAATGCCCTGCGAGATAGAAACTTGTTTGATTTTTTAGGAGGTCTGCAAAATGGACATGCAAATGCTTGGTATGTTCACTAGAGAAGCTATAGGCTTTTTGGGGGATTAAGGCTAATTCTTGCGATTTGAGTTGCGCACATTCTTGTTCATGACGCATTTTGAAATCATCTATTTGAGCAGACAGTTTAGTTACATTATAAAGAATTAGAATGACTAAAAGAAGAAAACATCGCGCAGTCATAATGCAGTCATAAGCGATAGAAGGCTGACAAGTTTATGGAGCCTTGAAAATAGTATATCCAATCATAATACTTACCATGCCTGTATTACCTGAAAAATTAAAAGACTTATTCTGCACCACAGCATTAAATTCTGATTGAGTAAATGTTCGGGATGCTTTTAAATCTATACACCAGCGCTTTGAAATATCCAAACCAAGATCTATCATAACGCCCAAATTGGCTCTACCATCATTGATTTGTTGTATAACAGAATTCTGCGAGGTTAGGGCATCGAAGCTTTGATTCGAGGTAAATGAAATCATGGGGCCAGCTGAAAATCGGAGTTTGCTTATTTTTACTCCCATGAGAATGGAGGTGTACAGCTGTCCGAGATTGAAGTTGGCTTCTCGTATGTTCCCATTTTCTGATATACTATAGCCAATACGATTCATTAGATAGCCAGCTTCTGGCTGAATAAAGTAGTTGTTAAAGGTGAATCGGCCGAATAGATTGCCATTATAACCTAATTTCGGGTCAGTTTTTTTGATATCGCTATAGGTATAGAGCTGATTGAGTGAACTATTAGCTCCAGCCATGATGCCAATCCTAAAGTCAATGGCGTGCATAGTAACGGTGAGGCATAAAAGACCTAATAGTATAGGAAATCGAGACATAATCTTGTATTATAGGGGTGTTTGAACTCCAACGAAAAAGTCGAAGATAAATTTTAGACTAAAAAGCGGATTAAAATGGGTTATCGTCCGCATTATTTGTTTGGTCCTCCTGATTCATGATGGCTGGTTCGACTTTCCAAGCCCTGACTTCTGTATACCATTTTTCTTTAAACTCCCGGCTTTCGATATCTATACTGACTCGGAGGCTATCTCCTGTATTGACTTGAATACTATCTACAGATTCTCCCTTGAGCACGAGGCAAACTTTTTTTGGCATTTTGGCATAAGTCTCAAGAATAAATTCTCTCTTTTTCCAACTTCCCCTTGGACTTTCCCCTGATTGAATATCAAATACTCGTATGACTTTCCCTTGAATATACATGGCTTTTTTTATTTAATTTTCAAACAAATATAGCAGAACTAACATAAATGATTAACAAAAACTAAGTCAGTATTATTAACAAGCTCCCTTAAAGTATTTTAAAATAGAGTTAATTTTCAGCTTTTTATATACTTTTGATTTTTTATAAGGCTATGTACACAAAATATGCTCAGTTATTAACCCATTATTGTCTTGAGGTCGTCCCTGGAGATAAGGTTATGATAAAATCAACTTATCTTTCTGAAAAGTTGTTGGTCGAATTATCTAAAGAAATCTCTAAAGCTGGAGGAATTCCTTTTGTTGACATTGAAATTCAGGACTTTGACAATGCATGGCTCAAGGAAGCAGCTATGGATCAGCTGACATGGGTTAGCCCCATGAGAAAGTATTGGAACGAACAATTTGATTGTTTCCTCTACATTCGAGCTCCCTATGATTCTAAAGATGAAATAGAGGTGCCTATGGAAAAGCGAAATGCCCACAGTGAGGCCTATAAAGAAATTAGGCAAACCTATATGAAACGAACAGGGGATCGCAGTATGCGAAGATCTCTTTGTCAATATCCAACTCCATTTTCTGCTGCCGAAGCAGGTATGTCATTGCAAGAATATGAACGTTTCGTCTTTGATGCCTGTAATTTGTTTGATGAGAATCCAATTGAAACCTGGAGAAATTTTGGCAGGAATCAACAAAAAGTAGTGGACTATCTCAATAGTAAAACTAAGGTTCGATATGTTGGACCTAATTGTGATCTATCCTTTAGTACTGAAGGCAGGATTTGGATAAACTCCGACGGGAAAACGAATATGCCATCTGGGGAGGTCTATACTGCACCTGTAGACAATAGCATGAATGGCTGGGTGAAATATACCTTGCCATCACTATACATGGGGGAAACGGTTAATGATATTGAGCTCACTATAAAAGATGGGTATATAGAAAAATGGCAGTCCAAAGACAATATTGAATTTCTAAATAAAATATTCAATATTCCAGGTGCTCGCAGATTTGGCGAAGCGGCTATTGGAACTAATTATAAGATTCAGCAAATCACGCGAAATATTTTGTTTGATGAAAAAATTGGAGGAACCATACATCTGGCTATTGGTGATGCGTATAAGCAATGCAATGGAGTGAATGAAAGCACGGTTCATTGGGATATGATTACGGATATGAAGCACGGTGAAATCTATGCTGATGATGAGCTCTGCTATAAAGATGGAAAGTTTATAATCGACTAGATGTTTGGACTAGACCAAGATTTTATATATCGTATTTTGAAATTCGGCACTGTCGGATTTTTCTGTTTTTTTATTGATTTTGGACTCACTTACGTATTCAAAGAAAAGTTAAAGTTCAACAAATTCACTGCTAATACAATTGGTTTTCTGACCAGTGCCGTAGTGAATTTTACGCTCAATAGAATGTGGACTTTTGAATCTGATTCGCACGACATAGAAATGCAATTTATAAAATTTATATCGATCGCTAGTTTTGCCTTGATTTTAAATAGTGTCATCATATATCTTCTGAATGTAAAGATTCGATTCAATTTTTATATAAGTAAACTAATGGCAGTTTTCTTTGTCATGTTTTATAACTATTCAATGAATGCACTATTTACTTTTACGGATATAGTTGCAAAGTGAAATAGCCATGGTCACAATAAGCTACAAAGAATTCTAGTTAAATGATTTAGTCACATATCCAGTATGATAGCTCTTTTCTTTGGCTCATTCAATCCTATACACACAGGGCATCTTATCATAGCTGATGCTATCGCCTTGGAAAAGGAGATCGAAAAAGTTTGGTTTGTCGTGAGTCCACAAAATCCGTTAAAAGCTAAAGAGAGTCTGCTTGCTGAGAGTTCGCGATACTATTTGGCCAATCTCGCTACCGAGGACAATCCAAATTTTTTTGTTTCTAATATTGAATTTAATCTACCAAAGCCGAGCTATACGATTGACACACTGAATTACCTAGAGGAGAAATATCCTGGCAAGAAATTTTGCCTTGTTATGGGCGGGGACAATTTAGCCAATTTGAAAAAATGGAAAAACTACGAGCAGATTCTTCAGAATTATAAAATGTATATATATAAACGCCCTGAGGCCGATATGAATGATGCACCGAAGCATGAAAATATTCATTTCTTAGATGTGCCAATGATGGGCATCTCCTCAACTCTTATTCGATTGAGGATGCAACAAAAACAATCCATCAGATATCTGGTACCCGAGAATGTTCGAGTTGAAATTGAAAAGGGGGGATTTTATAAATCTTAATCCCCTCCCTTCTTTAGCTGCTTCTATTGATTAAATGGGCAATGGCTAGGACAATATCCCTCTGCAGGGGCTATATATTTGCCGGCATCATTGCCTATATATAGGGTTTGCATATTATTGTCAAATCCTATTCTGACATAAACATCTTGGTTGGCACTATTTATTATTTGCATGGCTTCATCTTTGCTAAATGTAGCACCAAATACCTTTTGATATTTTCCGACACTACCTGTATTTATATATCTTTCCGCGGACTGATCGACTGTATTTTTGTCTACAAGGGACATTTTCTCTGCTGTAGGAACTGGCTCTGGTTGGTTTTTAGCGATTTGATGCTGAAAAAACATGCCGACTATAAATCCCGGGAAAAGGGAAAGAAATAATTTTGGACTAGATTTCATTACAGAATTTTTTTTGGTGAATTTCAAAAGTATATTAAAATAAATTAAAATCTAATAAATATTGCTATTTTTGGACAAGTTATGTACTTGATTTTGAATAACCTTTTGCCGAGATGAATCGAATCATCACACGGGCATTTTATATTTTTCTGTTTTTTAATTCTGTAATTGGATTTGGAAATTCACAGTCAGTGAATAGTTTATACAAGAAGCCGACAAAAGCAACGGATTCTACTATTCTAGAAAAGCTCGATTTATATGATAGGAATTATGAGTCTTCAAAGGATTCGGCCATTCTCGGAGAAAAGATACTCATGGAAATCGTGAAAAGCGCTCAATCCAAAAATGATTACAATGGATTATTGATGTCTTTTTACCGGCTGGGAAAAAGTGAACATGTATGGAAAAAAGATGACGTCAAAGCGGTAAAGTATTTTTTTGAATCTCTGAAATATGCCGAGTTCGTAGGAAACCAAGAATACATATCAAAATCATACAATTATTTAGGAATCATCTTTTATACCAATCATAAATATGATGATGCCATAAAGTATTTTAAAACAGCTATAGAGTCAAGGTGGAATGGGGAAGAAAGTTTTCGCAGCATACCATTTTATCTCTGTGGTCTGAGTTATTATGAATTGCATCAGTACGACACTGCTATGAATTATTTTACATCTGCATTAGAACTTGTCAATAGAACAGGTAATCGAGAAAGAGAGCATGAGATAGAACAGGGTATAGCAAAAGTGCTAATCGCTTTAAAGCAAAATAGAAAAGCTGAGGTATTAATTGCAAAAACCTTGAGATTTTACAAAGAAACAAATGAAACTGTGGCGATGGCCGTAGCGTATAATTTGTTTTCCAAAATAAGTTTTTCAGAAAATAGATTAGAAGAAGCTTTAAATTATTCTCTAATGGCCTACGCTTATTCTAATAAATCTAACGATATTCCTACTCATAAAATAGATATAGCACAGCTCTTGCATGATATTTATTTTAAAATGGGAAATGTCCAAGAGGCGCATCGTTATCTCTTAGAGGTTCAAAGGCTAAAAGACGCTGCCACGTCCTTAGACATCACCTCACAGATAGCCTTGACCTATGCAAAGTATAGAAATGAAATTGAAAGAAAGCAATTAAACGAAACTATTACAAAACAAAAAAGGGAAAATAGAATGGCATTAATAGCCGCAGGGGTTTTGGGGGGTCTTTTTTTGATTATCGGTCTCCTCTTAGTATTTGTTCGAAAGGAAAGGCAAAAATCAGAGGCCTTGATACATAATATCCTGCCAGCGGAAACCGTTGAACAGCTTAAGTCATTCGGCAAGGCCATACCAATTCGGCATGAATCTGTCACAGTTATGTTTTGCGATGTCAAAGGTTTCTCAGAATTAGCAACTATTTTAGAGCCAGAGAGGCTAATTAATTTGTTGGATTTTTATTTTTCTAAATTTGACTCCATTATTTCAACCTATACTGATATTGAGAAAATCAAAACAATTGGCGATGCCTATTTATGTGTCAGTGGCTTACATAATTCTCAAAATCATGCTGTATCTCTTGTTTCAGCGGCCTATGAGCTTATTCAATTTGTAAATGATTCGAAAGCAATAGCCAAAGAAAGATTTGGCTATGCCATAGAATTTAGAGTAGGTATACACTCAGGAAGTTTGGTGTCAGGAGTAGTTGGCACACATAAATACGCCTATGATGTCTGGGGTGACACAGTCAATATCGCTGCTAGAATGGAAGGCAGTAGCGCTCCTGGTAAAATCAACATCAGTCAGGCTACCTATGATTACGTCAAAGATCATTTCAACTTTGAGTATAGAGGAGTTATCGAGGTCAAAAATGCGTTACAGCTTGAGATGTACTTTGTTATTGATAAATTGTCCTAGTATTCCTAGTGAAAATTTGAGTTTTTTTGACTTATTCAAATAGATAGAATGGCTTTTTTTCGTTTACATTTGTATATCAGACTTTAAGCAATGAAAATTACAGATA
>CAYXKX010000030.1:0-15177 GCA_964465185.1 uncultured Chitinophagaceae bacterium | reverse complement strand
AAATCAATGATCTTTTCGATGTATTAAATCCACTAATGGAATTTAAGCCTGCTTTTGTCGACGTAACTTACCATCCTGAAGAGATGATTTATAAAAGACGCCCAGATGGTCTGATTGAAGAAGCGCCATTAAGGCCTAGACCTGGTACAGTAGGTATTTGTGCGGCTATTTCATATAAATATAATGTAGAGACGGTTCCTCATCTTGTATGCGTCGGTTTTAGCAAAGAGGAAACGGAAGATGCGCTTTTTTCTTTATGCTACCAAGGGATAGAAAATGTAATGGTTTTAAAAGGCGATGAAAAAAATAGTTTGCAAATAGGCAAAACAAATCAGCATAAGTACGCAAGTGAATTGGTAGAGCAAGTCGCCAATATGAATCGTGGGAAATTTCTCCACGAAGAAACACTCAATGAAATGGAAACCGATTTCTGCATAGGAGTAGCAGGATACCCCGAAAAACACTTTGAGGCTCCGAATATGAATACAGACCTTAAATGGCTAAAAAATAAAGTAGATTTAGGAGCGGATTATATTATTACACAAATGTTTTTTGACAATAAAAAATACTTTGATTTTGTAGCGAGATGTCGTACAGAAGGGATTCATGTACCTATTATACCAGGATTGAAACCAATAGATGCCAAATATCAATTGAAATCTATTCCATCGAGATTTTTCCTTGAAATACCAGACGATTTGACAAAGGAAGTCGAGAAGTGTAAGACCAAAGCGGATGTGAAAAGAGTAGGTGAAGAGTGGTGTATCATGCAGAGTAAGGAATTGAAAGCAGCAGGTGTCCCATCTTTGCATTACTATACGATGAGTAAGTCAGACGGCGTAATCAACATCGCCAGAGCTGTTTTATAATTATACACAACTAGTGAAATTTTGCTCTTGGTAATATCGGTGCAGAATACACGTATACTCGCCACAATGCCGGCTTTCTTATTGCAGATAGAATGGCTAGCAAGCACAATTATAGTTTTAAAAGTGATCGCTATGCCGATGTAGCGGAGTTTAGGTTAAAAAACAAACGCGTAACCATAATTAAGCCAACGACCTATATGAATCTCAGCGGTAAGGCTTATAAATATTGGTTAGATAAGTTGGAAATTCCAAGGGAACAATCTATTGCCCTTGTGGACGAATTAGCATTGCCCTTTGGTCAAATTCGAATCAAAACCAATGGCAGTGGAGGAGGGCATAACGGATTGACCAATATTGAACAAGAGCTGCAATCCAGTCATTATCCACGATTGCGATTCGGTATTGGGAATGAGTACCATAAAGGAGGTCAAGTGGACTACGTATTAGGGAAATGGTCAGATGAAGAAGTGAAATTTCTGCCTGAATACCTTGATTATGCTATCTTAGCTATCGAAGAATGTATTCTAGCAGGATTCCCAATCGCTATGAGTAAATACAATCAAAAGCGCGAATGAGTCAGCCAACGGAAAATGAAGTTTTTGAAATAGCCTTACCTCAATTCAAAGGACCATTTGATTTGTTGTTGTTCTTTATTGAGCGCGACGAGTTGGATATCTATGATATTCCTATTCATAATATCACCACTGATTTCCTAGGGTATATTCATAAGATGCGTGAGTTTAATATCGAAGTAGCGAGTGAGTTTATTCTGGTGGCGGCCACTTTGATGAAAATCAAAGCGCAAATGCTTCTTCCCAGAAAGCAAGTGGATGAATTTGGCAATGAGATCGATCCGCGAAAAGAACTTGTGCAGAAGATTTTGGAATATAAACAATACAGAGAAATCAGTGACTATTTGCATAATTTGGAAGAGACTCAATCTCAAAAAATCAAACGTACCAGTGCCCCGACAGAGTTGAAGGAAATAGCCGATCTATACCGCACTGAGCTCGAGATGGAGAGTGTGAATATGTCGAAGTTGTTCAAGGTTTTTGAGAAACTCCTCCAACAAAAAAAACTAAGGGAAGACGACACCAAACACGAAATAGCCTATACACAATACAGTATTGTCGAAGAGAAAGAAGTCATATTTTCCAATCTTATAAATAAAGGTCGACTCGAGTTTGAGGAGTTATTTATTGAGATAGAGACGAGACTCCATGCTATATATCATTTCTTAGCTATTTTAGAACTAGTGCAGGAGGCTAAAATTTCAATCACAATCGGTGAAGGGTTGAACAATTTTTGGATTTCGATTAAAGAACCAGAAGAAATAAATGAAACAGAACAAACCATTTAGTGCCAAAAAACTGGTTATATATTTCCTGATAATATTTTTTATCGGGTATTTTTTTACTAAAAATACGATAGACTATAGCCAACTCGTTAGTTTGAAATGGACTAGTCTTATGTGGAAGGGTATAGGATTAGCAGCGGCTATGCTTATCCTTAGAGATTTGGGTTATGTTCTGCGTTTAAGGCTTCTGAGTGATTACAAAATCGGCTTTAGAGAAAGTGTCAAGATTATTCTTCTTTGGGAATTTGGTTCTGCGATTACACCAGGTATGATAGGGGGGAAAGCTGTAGCTATTTATATGTTGGTGAAAAATAAAATTAATGCAGCCAAGGCTTCATCTATTGTGCTGATGGCAATACTACTCGATGAGTTTATTTTCATTCTGCTCTTTCCAGTCTTTTATTTTTTATATGGCAAGCAGATGTTTCAGCTCGGGACTCAATGTCCAGACTGGATAGAATTGAAGTCCAAGCTACCATGGATAGAAAATATTAAATATTTAGAATACACGGTTATTTTAATGTTGATTTTCATTTTGATTTTTGTGGGTATCGTATTTATAGGAATATTTATTTACCCTAGTTGGATCAAGCAACTAATAAAGACTCTAGGTCGCCTTCCTCTGCTAAAAAAATGGAGAACGAATATAGATGAGTTTGCGGATGAAATTCATCAAACGAGTATTCACATACGCAGCAAAAAGCCTTTATTCTGGATTCAATTAAGCTTGTTTACTTTAATGTCTTGGGTTGGACGATATTTAGTAGGCGTAGCAATAGTCTATGGATTTAGTACAGGTCAGATAGACTGGCTCTATGTTTATGTCAAGCAATACGCACTATGGCTCATGTTTTATCTACCATCGACACCGGGCAGTAGCGGTATAGCCGAGGCGTTGTATATGGCATTTTATTGTGATAGTATTCTGCCAGGACTAAGTGGCACTGCCGCTTTTGTGTGGCGCTTTATGAGTTATTATATCTATTTATTCATAGGTATTATTGCATTGTTTTTTAGTAGGGATAGGGATATGATGGAGAAGGAATAACACAAAACCAAAAAGCCTGTCCCGACTTTTCGGGAAGCTAATTCTCCTACCCTCCACAGAACAAAAAATGACCGTATAAAGTATGAAAAATCGTATCTTAACAGACTGAAATTTGAACTGAATTAGATGGCAGAAAAAGAAGCTAAAGCAAGAATAAAAATTAATAAACTCCTTGAGGAATCAGGGTGGAGCTTCTTTGACACGGACAAAGGTAAAGCGACTATTAGACTTGAATCTGCCATCAAAATGGACGATTTAGGTGAAGATTTTGAAAATGCTAAAAGTGGTTTCATCGACTTTTTACTAGTTGACGAAAACCAAAACCCAATACTTGTTTTAGAAGCGAAGAAAGAAAGTTTGAATCCACTTGTTGGAAAAGAACAAGCAAGGAATTATGCCAAATCTCAAAAGGTTAAATTCATTATTCTTTCAAACGGAACGCTTCACTATTTATGGAATATAGAAACTGGAAACCCAGAACAAATCCAGGTGTTTCCTACATTGGAGTCTATTAAGCAGTATTATCAATTTAATCCGGAGCCAGGCAAATTAGTTAGCGAACAAGTAGATGATGACTATGTTGTTTTAACGCAACTACCGAACTACAAACAAATACCTGAATTTCAAGATTTACCTGCCGGAGCAGATGCACAGGCAGGCGAGCAGAAAAAGAAAGATTTAATTTTCAATTTAAAACTTCGCTTCCTTCGCTATTATCAGGTGGAAGCAATAAAAGCCGTTCAACAATGGGTAAGCGAAGGAAAAAAACGTTTCTTGTTGGAAATGGCAACAGGCACAGGAAAAACGTTGACTGCTGCTGCATTAATCAAACTCTTTTACAGAACAGGAAACGCAAGACGAATTTTGTTTTTAGTTGACCGCCTAGAATTAGAGGAACAAGCAAGAAAAGATTTTACCAACTATTTAAAAAACGACATTACAACCGTTGTTTACAAAGAGAAGAAAAACGATTGGCGTAAAGCCGACATCGTTGTTACTACCATTCAATCGCTGATGGTAAACAACAAATACAAAACACTTTTTTCACCGACCGATTTCGATTTAATTATATCGGATGAATCGCACCGACTTTTAGGCGGAGGAAACAGTAGAGCATTGTTTGAATATTTCTTGGGTTACAAATTAGGTTTAACAGCCACACCAAAAGACTATTTAAAACATTTAGACACCGACAATATTGACGACCCACGAGAATTGGAACGAAGAATGTTGCTCGATACCTATGCCACCTTCGGTTGTGACAGTGGTATTCCTACCTATCGTTATACACTAGTGGACGGTGCTAAAGACGGTTATCTGCGACAGCCGATTGTGGTGGATGCAAGAACGGATGTTACCACCAAACTTTTATCGGAACAAGGATATGGTATAATGGTAACGGTTGCTAGTAGCGAACAGGAGGACATTTTGGAAGAAGTAAATTACAAGCAGAACCATTTTGAACGGAAATTTTTTAGTGAAGAAACCAACCGTGTGTTTTGCAAAACCTTTATTGAAAACGGACTAAAAGACCCTATTAACGGAGAGTTTGGAAAGAGTTTAGTTTTTGCCGTTTCACAAAATCACGCTGCAAAATTAGCTCAACTGCTCAATGAATATGCGCACCAACTTTTCCCTGGCAAGTATCAAAGTGATTTTGCTGTTCAGGTAACTTCCAATGTGCAGAATAGTCAGCAGATGACGGTAGATTTTAGCAACGACAAATTATTGGGTTTTAGCCATTTTGCCAAAGACAATGAAATTTTAGAATCCTACAAAACGAGCAAAGCTAGAGTTTGTGTAACCGTAGGAATGATGACCACAGGCTGGGATTGCCCCAATATTTTAAATCTCGGTTTAATGCGACCTATTTTCTCTCCAACAGAGTTTATTCAGATAAAAGGACGAGGAACCCGTATTCACAAGTTTGAACACAAATTCAAAAACGACCTTGGCGAAGAAGAAACTATTTCCATTGACAAAGCAGCATTTAAACTCTTTGACTTCTTTGCTACTTGCGAATACTTTGAAGAAAAATATCAGTACGACCAAGTATTAAAACTTCCTGTAAACTTCGATAAGGGCGATAATATGCCGGTAGTGGACGACAACACCATCAAACCCAAACGGAATGGTTATGAAAATGAAGACGCCGATTTTATTACTTATGTCAATGAGCAACAAGTTGACTATACTGGAATGAAAGTGGACCGAATGTTTTTTCAAACTTTTGATGAAACTGTGAAGAAAGATGCTGCAATAGTGCAATTAGTGCAAGATGGTAATTTTGACAGTGCAGAAGCTATTTTAAAAGACAAATACGAAAACAAACCAGCCGAATTTTACACCTTAGAAAAATTGAGAAAAGCATTAAAAATAGACAGAAAAATATCTTGGAGAGAATTGCTTGAATTAATGTTTTTTGATAATAAAATAAAAGGCAAAGATGATTTATTGAGTGATGAGTTTGAAAAGTTTATCAGTACCAACAATGTTTCCAATATTAGCGATTTACAAGGTCTACGCTATTTTTTTTATGCATACATCACAGACCCAAGCGTACGACGCATTATAGACCAGCAAGATTATACAGAACTCTACCACAACCCAAGTTTTAACGTAGAAGATTTTAACCGTGTGGACGATGAAATGAAAAGCAAACTGCCTATTTATATAAATACGTATGTTCCTATTAATAAATTCTTAGCAGCGTAAATAATGCCAGGAACATTTTCACAGATTTATATTCAAGTAGTTTTTGCTGTAAAGGGCAGAGAAAATTTAATTGGTAAGGACTGGAAGGATGATTTGCATAAATATATTGCAGGAATAATTAAAGGAAAGGAACAAAAATCAATTATTATAAATGGAATGCCTGACCATATCCACGCATTTATCGGTTTAAAACCAGTGATGTCAGTATCGGATTTGGTGCGGGATATTAAAAATAATTCGAGCAAGTGGATTAATGACAATAAATTAATAAAGGGAAAGTTTCAATGGCAAGAAGGATATGGTGCGTTTTCGTATTCGCAATCGCAAATTGAAAATGTTTACAATTATATTTTAAACCAAGAGGAACACCATAAAATAAAGACGTTTAGAGAAGAGTACACTGATTTTTTGAAAAAATTTGAAATCGAACACAACGAAAAGTATTTGTTTGATTGGATTGAATAATGTCACCCCTTTGGGGTTGATGGTGGTTAGGGAATTTATTGTCTATGATACTATCATCCCTTCGGGATTGCAAAGATCGAGCTGAAGAGCCGACATCATTATAAAACGGCAACATTATCAACTCATCGAGAATAAAAAAGTACTAAGTCCGAAGGAGTGATAAGATTATTGAACTAACATAAAAACGAATATAAAAGCCCGAAGGGCTGGTATTATTATAGATTAAAAAATATACAAAATCAAAACCCCGAAGGGGTGACATAATAACAACAACATGCTAGACAACATAACCAAGAAAAATATTGACGATTGCCGTGATGTGTTGGTAGGTAAAGTGCCAGACCCCAAAAGCCAAATTGAACAAATTACATTGGCGCTTATCTATAAGTTTATGGACGATATGGATAAAGAAGCCGTGGAGAAATTTAAAGGCAAAGCAAAATTCTTTACAGGCGAATATGCCAAATACGGTTGGCGAAAACTATTTGACCCATCGCTAAGTGGTCAAGATATGCTTGCTTTGTACAGCGAAGCATTGGAAAAACTAAATACCAATCCCAATATTCCTGAACTCTTCCGCAACATTTTTAAGAATGCTTATCTACCTTACCGTGACCCAAGCACCTTAAAACTGTTTTTAAAATACATCAACGAATTTGAATACAGCCACAGCGAAAAGTTGGGCGATGCTTTTGAATATTTATTGAGTGTAATGGGAAGCCAAGGCGATGCAGGGCAGTTTAGAACACCCCGACACATTATTGATTTTGTCACGGCTTGTGTAAACCCACAGAAAAACGAAACCGTGCTTGACCCTGCTTGCGGTACGGCTGGTTTCTTATTGAGTGCGTACAAACACATACTAAACCAAAACACTTCTGTGGGTTCTGACTCCTCCCCTTTGGGGAGGCCGGGTGGGGCCCTAAAGCCAGATGATAGAAAAAAACTCGCCACCAATTTTGTGGGTTACGACATCAGCCCTGATATGGTGCGATTGAGTTTAGCTAATATGTATTTGCATGGTTTTGCAACGCCACTCATACACGAGTACGACAGTTTGAGCAGCGAAGACCGATGGCAAGAAACCTTTGATGTGATATTGGCAAATCCGCCATTTATGACACCTAAAGGCGGCATTCGACCACACAAGAAATTTGGCGTACAAGCCAACAAAGCCGAAGTGTTGTTTACCGATTACATTGCCGAACACTTAAACAGCAACGGACGAGCAGGAATAGTAGTACCCAATGGAATTGTAGCCACCAGCCAAACGGCTTACAAACAATTGCGGAAAATGTTGGTGCAAGATAGTTTGATAGCAGTCATTAGTTTGCCAGCAGGTGTGTTTCAGCCTTACAGCGGTGTAAAAACTTCGGTATTGATTTTAGACAAACGTTTGGCGAAAAAAAGCCAACACATTTTGTTTTTGAAAATTGAAAACGATGGCTTTGATTTAGGAGCACAACGTAGAGAGATTGACAAAAACGATTTGCCTGTGGCTTTGCAAACTTTGGAAGCCTTCAAAGAATGTTTGAGCAATGACAAGGATTTTGAAGATTTGCCGAGTTTGGCGACTTTGGTTGAGAAAAAAACTATAATTGAAAACAAAGATATTGGGTTAAGTGCCGAGAGATATTTTGAAAATACTGATAGTCGAATCAAAAATTACCCAACTGAAAAAGTTTCAAGTTTAATAGATTTTGTAAGAGGAGTTACTTATTCAAAAGATGACGAAGTTTCTGAAAAAGGAATCAAAATTTTAAGGGCAAACAACATTTCAATTGAAAATAAATTAGATTTCAATGATATAAAATTAATTAATCACAACGCCAAAGTAAAAGACCAACAGAAGCTTTATAAAGGCGATATTATGATTTGCACGGCTAGCGGAAGTGCTGACCATATTGGAAAAGTTGCTTTTATAGATAAGGATTTAGATTGTTATTTTGGCGGGTTTATGGGTGTAATTAGAACCAATGAAATGGTACTTGCAAGATATCTTTTTGAAATATTGAAAGCACCAGATTTCAGAGAGCACCTATCATTGCAAATTTCAAGCACCAATATTAGAAACTTAAAATCTGATGTTTTTGAAAGTTTTGAAATCCCCCTCCCACCGCTAGAAATACAACAACAAATAGTAGCGGAAATAGAAGGCTACCAAAAAATAATTGACGGAGCGAAACAAATTGTCAACAACTACAAACCTACCATCACCATCAACCCTGATTGGGAAATGATTGAGTTGGCAACGATTGGTAAAATAAGTATGTGCAAGAGAGTTTTTAAGGAACAAACAACTGACAAAGGCGATGTACCTTTTTATAAAATTGGGACATTTGGAGGTTACCCCGATGCATTTATTACTCAAGAGTTGTTTAATGAATATCAATCAAAGTTTTCTTATCCAAAAAAGGGCGACATTCTGATTTCGACTTCTGGCACGATAGGCAAAATTGTAGTGTTTGACGGAAGACCAGCCTACTTTCAAGATTCAAACATTGTATGGATAGCAAATGACGAAACAAAGGTTTTGAATACCTTTTTGAAAATTTGTTATCAAACAATTAAGTGGCGACCATCAGAAGGCGTAACAATTGCAAGGCTTTACAACGGCATAATCGAAGAAACAAAAATTCCGCTTCCTTCACTTGAAGAACAACAAACTATCGTAAAAGAGATAGAAGAAGAAATGCAATTGATAAATGCCAATAAACGCTTAATAGAAATATTTGAGCAAAAAATAAGAACAAAAATTGGTGAGGTTTGGGGTGTGAAAGCACAAGAAGAAATTTTAAATTAATTTGACAATGACAGATAATGCAGCACATAATTTATTGAACCTCACATTACAAACTGGTTGGAATGTTAAGGAGAAAATTGAAAAAACAGACAATCAAACGGGTTCGTTTTTCTCGGTTTGTTATAAAGTTGAAAAAGACGGGGAAATTTGCTTTTTAAAAGCATTTGACTTTGCAAAATTTCTTGCGATTTCGGAGCACGGAAATAAAATCGTTGACGTGATGAACGAAATGCTTACGGCATATCAATATGAAAGGGATTTATCAGAACATTGTAAGAACAAGCACGTAACTAAAGTATCCTTTGTTAAGGAAGCAGGCGAAGAGGTTGTAAGTGGTTTCTCAATTTCAATTGTACCATACTTAATTTTTGATCTTGCGGATGGAGATATTAGAAAGCGCTTAGATTTTTCTGTAAAGCTTGACTACGCTTGGCGACTAAAGTCATTACACGATATAGCAGTAGGTTTAAAACAGCTTCACCAAATCGAAGTTTCACATCAAGATTTAAAACCTTCAAATATTTTAGTATTTAATTCCGAAAGCAAATTAGGTGATTTAGGTCGCTCAATGTGCAGAGACATTGATGGTCCATATAATAAAAGACCCTTTACTGGTGATAATACTTATGCTCCACCCGAAATAATGTATGGTTATTATGAAAAAGACTGGCTGAAAAGAGTTTTTGCAACTGATTGCTATTTACTAGGAAGTTTAGTTGTATTCTATTTTTCAGGCATTAGTATGTCGGCTCTTCTAAGAAAACAAATCCCTGATAATTTTAGTTGGGAGAAATGGAAAGGGACATATGACGAATTAAAATATTACCTTGAAGATGGCTTTTCAAAAGCACTTCGAGAGTTTGAAGACAATATTTCACAAGAAGAATTGAAAACAGATTTAAGAGTACTTATTGAGTATTTATGCCATCCATTCCCCGAAAAAAGAGGACACCCGAAAAGTGTTCTTTCAAACGGAAGTAACTACAGCCTTGAAAGATTTGTAACTATGCTAGATGTTCTAAAACGTAAAGCAGAATTAATTGTAAAGAGTTAAAAATTGGCAAATCTATTTGAACATAAAGACCGAAGAGTAGTTCCAAACTGGAGAAGTTTTGGTAAAACTACCGTACTTGGCGAATTAAATTCGTTTCAAGAAGAAAGGGCAATACAATCAAATGTAGTGACTATAGACGATTACATTCTTGATTGGAAATTTAACAGAACAGTTATTCACGCATCAGATTTATTAAGTGCTGCCTTAGTAAATAATTTTATCAATGATGCCAGCGCAATTGAAGCAGCCAATTTTATACTTCAAAATTCTGGGAAAGCAACAAAATCACAAATTTCATTAGCCAATAAAATTCTCAATAAGCCAGAAATTATTGACTTATCAGTTGCATTCAAAACTGTTACATTTGATAACTTAGTTGGACTAATAAATCCAACTCCAATTCATCAAAAAATTAGGGAGACAAGAGATTTATTGAAATTCTATCCTTCCAATGCAATATTGTATGTAGAACTTTCAAGGTATTATTCAATACTTGGAAATAGAGAAAAGGCCATAAAAGCAATGAAGACAGCATTGCATTTAACTGAAAACAACCGTTTCATTTTAAGAAGTGCGACCAGACTTTTTGCACACTATGATGAACTGGATTATGCTCATGATATTTTACGAAAAAGTCCTTTAACCAACTTTGACCCATGGCTAACATCTGCTGAAATTTCAATTGCAACAATTAGGAATAGAACTTCGAGATTTATAAAACGTGGAAATGAACTTATAAACTCAAAGAATATTTCGCCATTCAATTTTACTGAGTTAGCAAGTTCCTTAGGTACAGTGGAATTGTTAAGTGGTAGCCTTAAAAAAAGCAGGGAATTGTTCAATAAAGCCTTGATAAATCCAAATGATAATTCATTGGCACAGGTTGAATGGGCTTCAATAAAAGACAATCAACTTAATCTGAATCCGTCTTCTTACAATGTTGGGTTGAATTTTGAAGCACAGGCTCTCGACAATTTCCAAAACAACAAATATGATTTGGCTTTGGACAATGCTGCAAAATGGTTTATGGATATGCCATTTTCGAAGAGACCAATAATGTTTGGTTCTAACTTGGCGAGCACAATTCTTAAAGACCAGGAAAAATCTATTGCATTTCTTAATGCAGGATTGCACAGTCATCCGAACGACCCTCAATTAATAAACAATTTAGCTTATGCATTAGCACTTGACAACAGAGCCAAAGAAGCTTTTGAACATTTAAACAAAATTAAAAATGACGTATCACTAGACGAACCTACAAGAATTTGCTTAATGGCAACCAAAGGACTTGCAATGTTCCGTAGTGGTTTCGCTGACCCTGGCAGACATTTATACATTGAAGCTATTGAAAGAACAAAACAGGCAAAAAATCAAACACTAAATTGGATTGCAATTCTAAACCATGCGAGAGAAGAAATAAGAATAGGCTCAGAATACATAGAACCAGTAATGGAAGCAGTTGCAAAAATACCAATTGAAAGCAAAGTTGCTGAAGTATCAGTTTTAAGAAAAGATATAATGGAAGCATACGAAAAACATAAACAAACAAAGACATAGCCAGCGCACAGACCAAAAATTGCAAAAGAGCTTCCACCTTTCCCCACTGAGCATAATCTCCGCTTATCTTCGTGGGATAGTAAATTTGTAATTTACACCAAAAAAAGCATATCACCCTACCTTGGCTCTAGTATAGCCACTAGGACGAACAGATGAGGCGCCATGACGAGTAG
Source organism: uncultured Chitinophagaceae bacterium (assembly GCA_964465185.1). GTDB lineage: Bacteria > Bacteroidota > Bacteroidia > Chitinophagales > JADJOU01 > CHPMRC01. The sequence goes on along the minus strand of CAYXKX010000030.1, from coordinate 3,136 downwards.
ATGAACCACCATGACGAGTAGATGAGGAGCCATGACGGATAGATGAGCCGCCATGACTAATAGATGAGCCACCATGACGAATAGTTGAAACATGTCTTGTAATTTGATTCAAATCTATTAATTGCAGTAGTCAAATTTTGTCGCTCAGCTTAATTTATTTATATTTGCAGGTATTGTCACTAATTCTAAAAATTTTATATGTAAACTTGACCCTTTAATTTTGATAATCATTATAACATTTTTACTATTACTTATAAGATTGTTGGATAATAGGATTAAGTCGAAGGCATTAGCTAAATATTTATAGATTTAATTTTTTAATCCAAATTCTGCATTATCAAATTTATCATCTTCTTTACATTTTATATATTTTCTACCTCTTTTCAGAGTAAGCCCCTTGATAAATCATATGAATTGTATCTAGAAATAGGACTGTCAAAGATTGTGAGTTATTCGGCGTTTAGAGCAGGGATGCGAGGCTATAATCAATTTTCACATTCAAAATCAATACTGACAATTATCGATTTTTCCTTGCCTTCAGATAAGAGTCGTTTCTTTGTTATAAGTATTGATCAGAAAAAATTGTTGTTTGCTTCATTGGTAGCGCACGGAAAAAATTCGGGAATTTGTGTTGCAAAAGATTTTTCAAATGCAGATGGATCTCTCAAATCAAGCTTAGGTTTTTATCTAGTAGGTAAGCGTATTATAAGCCCAAAACATGGCACTGCACTTATGCTTTATGGCTTGGAAAAAGGGAAAAATGACAATGCCTGTCGTCGAGAAATTATTCTCCATGGAGCAGATTATGTGAGTGAAAATTACATTAAGAAACATGGGCGAATTGGAAGGAGTTGGGGCTGCCCTGCTATACCTCAAGAGTTAATAATTCAAGTAGTGCCTGTACTAGCCGATGGGAGTATTTTATATATTCATTGTTAAATATAACTATGTTTTCTTTTTTTAAATTCGACCAAATTATTACTTATCTAAAATCACATTATACTTTTATTGGTGGAGCTAGTTTAATTGTTTGTATAATTTTTATTTTCGCTTTTAAAAAATGCAATGCGGCTGAGATTAAACCCATAATGAAGGAAGATGTCTGCCTTAATCTATCTAAAAATTATTCAGATTTTATTTTGGACAGTTTGGTCCTGGAAAATTATTTTTTATTAAGCAAATCAGATGATAGTATTCGCAGTCAAGTTCGTGAGTTTTATCGAGCGAGGTCTTATCAGTTTGCTTGGTTCAATCACTGTGGTTTAGCTACTGCCGCATCTATCTTCAATGAATTGATGAAAAATTATCAGTCGGAATCTGGAACGAATAAAATTCAACATACAGTTCAAGATTCTTTGCTCACCAATGCACTGAATGATGAAAATAAATTTCTAAAAAATTGGAGTCAAGTTACTTGGTTGGAATATTTATTGACAGAAAGATTCTTTCAATATGCTCCAAAAATGTATAGTGGTTCTACCGAAAACCCAAGAGATTTATCGTGGTTTATTCCCCGAAGAAAGAAAAATTATTCAGCTTTATTAGATTCATTGATTAGCTCCACGAATCAGAGTCAATTTATTGAGCCCCTCAATCCATATTATATTAAATTGAAGAAAAAGCTGGTAGAATTTAAAAAGATTGAAAAAAAAGGGTTGTATCCTTTAGCAGTTTTTGATAGCTTAAATTTAAAGGTTGGAGATACTGATAGAGGGATTTCAATTTTAAAAAAACAATTATTTATTCTCGGTGATTGGAAAGAAACGGATGAGAGTGCAATATATACCTCTACTTTAAGAGATGCGGTTATGTATTTTCAAATGAGAATGGGATTAGTGCAAACAGGAATTATAGATAAAAAAACAATTTCCGAACTCAATACGCCTATCAAAGATAGAATTAAACAAATTCTACTCAATCTAGAACGACTGCGATGGGTACCTTCCACCATGCCACAGAATTTTTTTCTGGTAAATATTCCTGAATATAAATTACATGTAATCGAAAATGGGAAACCTTTGTTTGACATGAATGTAATTGTTGGAAAAACAATGCATAAAACGGTTATTTTTGAAGAAAAAATATCATCCGTGGTGTTAAATCCATATTGGAATATTCCAAAAAGTATCGTTGAAAATGAAATCAGGAAACATATGAATCGTGACAGGAATTATCTTTCAAGAAATAATATGGAAATCGTTACCAATGGGAATGAAATTGTATATAGACAAAAGCCAGGCGATAAAAATGCCTTGGGTAAAATAAAATTTCTATTCCCCAATCACTACAATATTTATCTTCATGATGCCCCAGCTAAAAGCCTGTTTGAAGTGAATGAACGAGCTTTTTCTCATGGATGCATTCGAGTAGCTGAAGCTAGGAAATTAGTTTTATATATTCTGAATAAACAAGAAACATGGTCGGTAGAAAAACTGGATGCCATTCTTGCGACCAATAAAGAAAAATATATCACTATTACACCTGCAATGCCAGTTTTTATAGCGTATTTTACTAGTTGGGTTGATCATAAAGGAGCCTTACATTTCAGAAACGATATTTATGGCTTAGATAAACGATTGGAGTTAGAAATTTTTGGAGAATAAAGAAAGAGATGAGAAGTAGTAGGAAATCTCTTGTTGGTTGCGTCTTTTGATCAAGGCCTCTAAAACTGCTTCAAAAACCGCATATCATTTTGCCAAAATAGCCGTAGATCATTGATTTGATAATAGAGCATAGCGATGCGTTCTATGCCCATACCAAAGGCGAAACCGTTGTATTTCTCCGTATCGATATTGCAATTTTTTAAAACCGCGGGATCTACCATGCCACAGCCCCCTATCTCTACCCAGCCTGTTTTTTTGCAGACAGAGCATCCTTTTTGATCACAGATAAAGCAGGCAATGTCCACCTCAGCGCTCGGTTCAGTAAAGGGAAAATATGAAGGGCGAAGTCGAATATTATCAGAGCCGAACATCTCTTTGGCAAAATAGTATATACATTGTTTCAAATCTGCAAAAGATACGCCTTCATCAATATACAATCCTTCTATTTGATGAAAAGTACAATGGGCTCTGGCGGAAATAGTCTCATTGCGATACACTCGACCAGGCGTGATAATTCTGAGCGGAAGGGGTTT
>CAYXKX010000029.1:17720-31049 GCA_964465185.1 uncultured Chitinophagaceae bacterium | reverse complement strand
GTCTAAAACCAATACTTTGTGGAAATCAAGTTGATTGAAAATACGATGAGTGATAAGGAGTATCGTGCTACTGCTATCTCGTTGGTTCATAGCTTCTATCAATTGTCGCTCGGTTTTGACATCAAGAGCACTCAGACAATCGTCAAAAAGATAAATTGGACTTGGCTTGATTAAGGCTCTGGCTATGGATATACGCTGCTTTTGACCTCCAGATAGGGTGATACCGCGTTCACCAACCATAGTATCATATCCATCTTTAAATTGCAGAACTTCATTATGAATTTGAGCATCTTTGGCTGAGTTAACCACATCTACCTCGATATATTCATCTGTATTGAATGCAATATTATTTTTTACAGTATCAGAAAACAAAAAGACATCTTGTGGGATATAGGATATTTGCTCACGAACAAACGAACTAGAATAATTTTCTAAAGGCTTACCATCAAGCAGTATTTCCCCTTGATAATTTTGATAAAATTTTATAAGTAACTCAGCTAATGTTGATTTTCCGCTACCTGTTTTGCCAATAATAAGCCATCGCTCCCCGGGTTTAATATGAAAACTAACATTCTTCAGTGCATGAATTCCTGTTTCCTCATAGGTAAAGGAAACATTTTTAAATTCTATATCTCCTTTAAGACTTTCGTTAGACTCAGCAGTCATACCGTTTTTACTTTCCAATGGCATATCCATAATTTCCTCATAGCGGATCAAAGCGGATTTTCCTTTTTGAAATAAACTAGCTACCCAGCCTATACTCATAACAGGCCATAGAAGTCTATTGACAAACATTATAAAAGAAGTGAGCCCGCCGATTTGAATATGATTATCGATGACTAACATTCCTCCTTTATAGATGCTCAAAAGTATACTGGCCCCCATAAGCAAGGAGACAATAGGCATAAAGAAAGAATCTAATTTGACAATTTTGAGCGATTGAATTTTAAAGGAATCGCTAATCATTGAAAACGTTTGTAAAACTTTATTTTCTAATGTGAATGATTTAATAATACGAATACCATTATAGCTCTCCTGGGCTACAGAGGTCATCGCTGACATTTCTTCCTGCAATTTTTTATTGAACTGGAGAGAGTAGATATTAAAAAAATAAATAAAAAAAGAGAGAAATGGCAAGGGTAAAAGTGCGTACAAAGTGAGCTCAGAGCTTATTTCTAACATGAAAAAAATCGATACACTCAGCGTTGTAATCATATTGACTAAGTACATAACTGCTGGGCCGAAGAGTTCTCGAATTTTACCTACATCCTCTGCCATACGACTCATATAGTCTCCTATTGGGAAATTTTTAAAATGAGTAATGGCCAATCGCTGGATGTGCGCATATAAGTCATCTTTCAATTTCTGCTCTATTTTTCGACTAGCCACAATAATCGTTTGTCGCATGAGGAAAGTAAATACTGCAGACAGTATAGTCAATCCAATGTAATAAGATAAAAAAACAAACACTTCCTTCTGGATACTCATTCCAGCGTCACTTGTTGAATTGATAACTCCAACCAAGGTATTAATAATTTTCTCTACGAGTTTATTGGTATAAGAACTCGCTACATTCGCCAATATGACAAAAATGGTCCCTAGCAAGAAAGTCCCTTTGTGCAAATTCAGAAAATAAAAAAGTTTTTTGTATGGCAAAATATTTATTTTAATTATTCGTAATTTATCCGAGGAGCTGCGCCCACTTGATTCTCATTATACTTGTCAAAAAAAAAGCCACCCTGATTGGATGGCTTTTTATATATAGATTTCAATAGATTAATTGGCAGCTGGTGCATCTTTAACCTCTCCTCTAATGAATACTACTTTATTAGGATTCTGAGGATCGTTACTTGTTATGTTTACCTGCTTATTGATTGGGCCTGGTCTTCCAGTATCATACTTTACCTGAACCTCAGCACTCTTACCCGGAAGTATTGGCTCGCGAGGACATGTAGGAACTGTACAACCACAAGATCCACTACAATTAGTTAGTAATAAAGGCTGAGCCCCTCTATTAGTCACCTTAAAGGTTCTGACACCGTCTGCACCTTTATCAATAACCCCGTAATCTACGGTTTCCTTCTCAATAAAAATAGAAGGTTCATTCGAAATTGGAGCTACAGTAACAACTTTAGCTTCAGCTGCAGCAGCTTTCTTTCCTTTAGCAGGCTTTGATTGTGCAGATAATCCAAGACCTATTAAAGATACTAGTGTAAGTAATAATATTTTCTTCATTTTATTATTTGTTTTAAATGTTAATGCAAAACTAAGATATTACAATGACATAGAAGGTTTAAAAAAACTAAACGTCATTAACTATTTTTAAAGAATTTCAATTTCTGTTCTTCTATTTTTAGCCCTCCCATCCTCTGTATCATTGGTCTGAATTGGTTTTGTGGCACCATATCCTTTAGAACTTAATCTTTCGGCTTCTATCCCTTTTTCTATTAAATAGTTCATAACAGCCCTTGCTCTGTTCTCAGAAAGTGTTTGATTACTCGCAGCATTGCCCACATTATCTGTATGTCCGCCTACCAATATCTTCATTGTGGGATTTGCTTTTAAAATTTCAACTACATAATTGAGTTCAGGATAGGAAGTGGATTTCAATTCAAATTTTCCTGTTTCGAAAAATATATTCCGCAATTCAAACCTAGTTCCTGCCTCTAAAGGCTGTAATTTAATCTCTATGACTTGTGGTTGAAATTTGCTACCGCCTTCCACAAAAGAATAATTCTGAGAATAGATAGCAAAACCTTCTTTCAATACATGGAATCCATACTCCTTATCAGCTAATACGGTGAGAAGAAAATCTCCCGATTTTTCATCGCTATTCAAAGTAGAAATTTGTTTACTGGCTTCGATATCACTTAGTTTCACAGAGGCTTTCAAAGGCTGACCAGTCTTGGCATTTGTTACGATTCCTTTTATGTAGGTCACTGTTTTTGGTCTAAATTCCTTTGGCATATCAAATGAATAGATATCAAAATCGGACCGATTAGCTTCGTTGTTCTCTTTAGCGATATAAGCTTTGTCACCAAGTGCATTGATGAATATAGATATTTCATCACCAATCGAATTGATTCCATTTCCAAGATTGATAGGTACTTGCCATTCGCCATTTTCCCATCTGGACATATATAAATCTTTACCTCCATATCCAGGATGGCCGTCAGAGGAAAAATACAAGGTTTGCCCGTCTGGGTGTATGAATGGGCGATCTTCGGCACCAATTGAGTTTAGTTTTGATCCTAAATTGACTGGCGTGGAAAAACCTTCAGCGGTCAATTCGCTCATATAAATATCGCTTTCTCCCTGGCCTCCTTCTCTGCTGCTAACGAAGAATAATTTTTTACCATCAGCAGACATGCAGGGCTGGGATTCCCATCCTCGCGTATTTACGGTGGGGAGCATCTTAGGTCTACCCCATTCTTCTCCTTTTCTATACACAATATACAAGTCACAAGAACCCATGCCTCCGGGCCTTTGACATGAGGTAAATAAAAGTTGTCGACCACCAGCGGTAATCGTATGAGCGCCATCATTATCAAATGTATTGATAGAGATAAATCGGGTTTCATTCTCTAATTCTGGTTCATCTATTTTTATTGCCGTGCTCCATTGGTTTCCATAGGTGTAACTCACCCATATATCCTCTCCTTGTCGGTCCCTTCGCGTAAAATAAATAGCAGATTCATCTGCGTTGGTAGAAGGAAAATACTCATTGAAGCTCGTATTGACCTCTGCGCCTAAATTTTTATATACTACCTTCTCTGAAGTGGAGGTTTGACTGCGAGCGAAGTCCAAATTTTTTAGCATACGCTTACCATAGGTCTGTCCTTGAGAACTCAAATTTGGAACGCTTAAAAATGCTTGAATGTTCTCTTCTGCTTTGTCATAATCTCTTTTAGAAAAATAACATTCTGCTATAAGTTTTTTCTGTTGAGGATTGAATTTAGGATTGAGCGTTTCTAACTTTTCCAATAGCGGCAAAGCTTCATCGTATTTCTTGGCTATCACACTCCAATTAGCTCTGATATAAAGCGCTTGATCAAAGGTTGGATATTTGGCGATACAATCATCCAATACCTTTAAGGCTTCTTCATTTCTGCCTAAGCCATACAAACCTATGGCTTCATTGACCATATCATTCTGCTTCGTTTGACCAAAAGCTGAATGGATCAGAAATGCACTCAAGACTATAACTAAAATATGCTTACTCATTGAACTGTTAGTTTAAACTTCTGATTTTTCGCCAAAACATAAATCACCTGCGTCGCCGAGTCCTGGGACTATATAGCTCTTTGCCGTTAATTCGTCATCTATATCTCCGATATATATATCAATTTCCGGATATTTTTTGGATACAAGTTCCACCCCTTGAGAACTGCCGATAACTCCCAAAATAATAATTCTAGTGGGGTTTCCATATCTTTCTAGTTGCTCCAAGGTGGCTATGATACTAGACCCTGATGCTATCATAGGATCACATAGAATAAGGGTTTTATGATCTAAATTTGGGCTAGCGACATACTCTAGTCTAATCTCAAATTCTCCCGATTTGTGATGTTTTCGATACGCACTTACAAAACAATTATCCGCTTTGTCAAAGACATCTAAGACGGCATAATGCATAGGTAATCCCGCGCGCATAACGCTCGCAATAACAATTTGATCGTGTATAGAATGAGATTCTTTCTGTCCAAGTGGCGTTTGAATACTTGTAGGGGTATAATTCAAAGACTTACTAGCTTCGTAGGCTAGAATACTGGCTATACGCTCTATATTTTTACGAAAACGCATGCGGTCTTTCTGTATCTGTACATCCCTCAATTCATTCAGGAATATGGTAAGTACAGTATTTTTATCTACTATTTTATATATCATAATTTGTCCTGTCAGTAATTTAAATAACCATTCAAAGTTACTATTTAAATCCAATTTAGGATGTAAAAAATACTACCCAGGTTTAACTCAAATTTATCCCTAAACCGATTCCCTGTATTGGAGATCTTAGCAATTAACTATTTACCATTAGTATTCTCTTCACTTTCAGAAGAAATGAAGGGACAAATTAGCTCTATTTAATTCCTTTAGACCTATTTTTGAAATAAAATGAGATTGATAAGAATTGAAGTTTGCGATAAATTGATATAAATGATAGAGGGTAAAAAAATTGCTATCGTAGGTGGTGGCGCCAGTGGTTTGATTTCTGGCTATTTACTGGGTAAAAACTATGATATAACTCTTTATGAAAAAGAACCGATTTTAGGTGGGAATGTGCGAACCTTAAATAAAAATGTATCTGGCACAAATTTGCCTGCTCATCTAAATATTGAAAACGGGGTTTTGGGTTTTAGCCAACGTTACTATCCCAATTTTCATAAATTGCTGCATCATTTAGGTACGTCCTATCATAGCTATAAGCCTTCTATTTCACTATTCAATGCAGAAGAGTTTTATCCCGCTCGTATGGCATCTTATCTCAATTATGCGTGTATTAAAAAAATGCTCATTCAGCCTAATTACAGATCAGAGATCGTGCGTTTGATGCATGCACAAAAAGATTTTAAAAAAGGACTGCCTCTATTAGACCCAAAAGGACAAAGTTTTACAGACTACCCCATTTCACCTGGGCTTTACAAAAATTACCTACAATCTTTGTTTATGCTTAGTTTTTCAACGCCATTTACACAGGTATCCCATTTGCCGCAGTCATTATTAAACTCATACTTAGATACTTTGCCAAATTCAACTTGGTCATTTATAAATGGCGGCGTCTATACCTACTTAGAAACGATTATTTCTAAAGCAAATAAGCGAGTATTATGCAATGCCGAAGGGATAAAAATTAGTCGAAAACTAGATGGCGTGGAGATTAACTTAAAAGGCGAAGTGCATAAGTATGATGCGGTTATAATTGCTACTACTCCTGGCAGTATAAAAGACTTGCTCCACGACATGAGTGATCTGGAAATAGCCCTATTTTCTGATATGAATGATCAAATATTTAAAACCATAGCCCATACTGACCTCTCATTTTACGGACCAAACAAAAATGTAAAAAAAACGCCCATGGATTTGTTTTTTGGAAATAATGAATCAAACATTGGATATAACACCTATCAGAATGATGTTTATCAGCTAAATACGAATAAAAATTACAGTTTTGCCTATAACCTTGATGAAGCAATTTCAAAAGGGTCTATATTAAATGAGGCAAAACATACTGTCCCGCTCTATTCAAAAAATCATGATAGCAAAATAAAACAGATAGAAACCATCAATGGGCACAATAGAACATATTACACTGGCGCTTATTTGGGCAATGGGCTGCATGAGGGAGCTGCTGAATCAGCTATGCGCGTAGCATTCAAACTAGGAGGAATTGTACTTTGAAGTATCTGTAAACTTCTCAGAATGAAAAGAAAATAACTTTAGATAATAAATTTTTGTAATTTTAACACCTCAACTAATTTAATTTGGAGTTATCCACTAAATAATTATGATCGGTCAACTCATACATCAAAGTAAGAATTCTCTCTTGACCTTAGAAGAGCACAAAGATTTTGGTCAAGTAGTTATAAAATCACTCAATAACGAATTTCCCTCGCCAGAAATAATAAAAAAATTTTTACACGAATATGAAATAGGTAAAAATATAACTATAGAAGGGGTACGCAAGGTGTATGGATAGGACAAGCAAAACCATACCCATCGTATCTATTTAGAGTACATACCTGGCATGACTCTCTTAGAGTATAAATCTACAAAGCCTTCATTGAAAGACATTCTAATCGTTTTCATTTCAATGGCTCGAGCTATGTCAGAATTGCATCATAAGTCCTTCATTCACAACCATCTATCTCCAGAGAATATTCTGGTTAAAACAGATACTTTAACCGCAGAAATTATTGACTTAAGCCGATGCACCACCCATAATTTACAGCAAGCAAACACAGTTAACCCTTCCAAGTTTGCCGGTAGTGCAGAGTACATGGCTCCGGAACAGACCGGTCGAATGAATCGGGTAGTGGATCAAAGAAGCGATTTATATTCCATGGGCATCCTTCTGTATGAATTTTTAACCGGTAGTCCCCCATTTAAACACAGCGATTTATTGGAGCTCGTACATGCCCATATTGCCATTCAGCCAAAGGCTATAGAAGAACTAGACCCGAACTGCCCTGAACCGCTATGCGCTATTACCCACAAGTTATTGCAAAAAAATGCAGATGACCGATACCAATCGGCAAGTGGTCTTCTAGTAGATTTAGAAATTTGCCTTAAGGAATGGGACTCCAAAAACCAAATACAATCCTTTGAACTAGCTCAAATAGATGTTTCACCGCGATTTCATCTCTCACAAAAGTTATATGGCAGAGAAAATGAGCTTCAATTAATCATTTCAACTTTTGAAAAAGCTACACGAGGACAAACACATTTACTCTTGGTCAGTGGCTATTCTGGCACGGGTAAATCTGCATTGGTTTCAGAAATTTACAAGCCAATAACCGCAAAAAAAGGATATTTTATAGAGGGGAAATTCGATCAATTCCAAAGATCTATACCTTACTATGCATTTGTAAAAGCTTTCGACGCTTTGATTCATATCATGCTAACCGAGAGTGCTTCAAGAATTGAACGAATAAAAACCAGAATGCTTGAAGTGCTTGGTCAAGAAGGAAAAGTACTAACAGATGTTATGCCTTCTTTCGAGCTCATCATTGGCAAACAACCCCCTATTGCTGAGATTAACGGGGAAGATACACAAAATCGATTTAACTATATTTTTCAGAAATGGCTCTCCGCTATGTGTTCGGAGCAGCACCCTATTGTCTTATTTATAGATGACTTACAATGGGCAGACTCCGCTTCTCTTGACTTGCTGAGAGCCCTCATGTTAAATTCTAATAATAATTTTTTGTGCATTTGCGCTTATCGTGATAATGAGGTAAGTCAAGCACATCCTTTTGCCATAACTGTCAACCAACTCAGAGAGCAAGGTACACGAATAGAACAAATCCATTTGGATAACTTGAGCCTTGATAATATTGAAAATTTATTAGCCGATTCTTTGTTTAGAGATATTAATAGCATTAAAAGTCTTGCTGAATTAATTTATCGAAAAACCAATGGTAATGCATTCTTCGTGGTGCAATTTTTAAAGTCTTTGGCAGACAAAGGACTTTTATCTCTAAATCCAAAAACAAACCAGTGGGAATGGGATTTAGCCGAACTCAACAAACTGAGCAACACAGACAATGTGGTGGATTTTATGGCCGAGAAGATAAAAGTACTTGACCCTCAAACACAATCAATTTTTAAAGTTGCGGCCTGTCTGGGCAGTATTTTTAGTGTCAAAGAATTAATTAAAGTAAGCCACTTTAGCCCTGAAGTGATAGACGTTGAATTAGATACACTGCAAAATGAAGGACTTATTATTAAATTAGAAGATGCTTTCAAGTTTGCTCATGACAGAATACAACAAGCCATTTATTCCCTTATTGATGAAAATAGTAAAAAAGAACTTCATTTAAACATAGGTAGGCAGCAATTGAATCAAACACCAAAAGACTTGATTGATGATCACATTTTTACAATTGTCAATCACTTAAATCACGGTATTGAGCTCATAGAAGATAAAAAAGAGCTTTTAATCATAGCCGAACTCAACATAAAAGCGAGCCAAAAAGCAAAGCTTACTTCGGCATTTTATGAGTCCTTCGAGTATATCAAAAATGCTATTGTCCTATTGCCAGAAGACCCTTGGAAAGCAAACTTCGACCTTGCTCTTCGCGTTTTTGAAGAAGCGGCAGAGAGTGCATTTCTCGCTGGCCAATTCAAAGAAATGTGGGAGTTTACCAATGAAATTTTGGCGAATAACACAAATGTTCTCACAAGGGTAAAGGCTTATGAAATTCAAATAAATGCCTACAAAGCCGAGAACCAGTTAAAAAAAGCACTTTCCACTGGTTTGGAAATTTTGAAGGAATTGGGAGAACGATTTCCAAAAAAAGCAAGTATGCTTACCGTGTTTCCTGATCTTATAAAAACTGTTTTCATGCTTCGAAATAAAAACCTCGAAGTTATTTTAAGTTTACCCGAAGCAAAAGATCCCATCAAAAAAGCATCGTTACGCATATTAGCCAATATTGCCCCTTCTTCTTATTGGGGGGATCCCAAAGTGTTCCCTCATATCATATTTAGAATGTGTCAGATATCGCTAAAACACGGGGTTATTGCACCCAGTGCATTTGGATTTGCCACTTATGGTGTGATTATGATTGGGGTATTAAATAAAATCAAAACAGGTTATCCCTATGGTAAAATTGGTCTAGAATTGATTAAACGTTTCAATGCTAAAGAATGGGTCGCACAGGTTTATACACCCGTTTATGCCTTAATCAATATTTGGAATGAGCATATAAAAAACACATTAAAGCCTTTATTAGACTCCTACCACATTGGTATGGAAACAGGTGCCATAGAATTCGCCTGTATAAATGCGAATATATATTGCATTCATGCCTATGCCATAGGAAAACCACTCGATATATTAGAACCTGAAATTGCCGATTATAGTCAAATAATAAGACAGTACAAGCAAGAAACGAATTTGATGTATAATGAAGTCTTTAGACAATCTGCCTTAAACTTTATGGGAAAAGCAGCTGATAGCCTCAAATTAAATGGAGAAGCCTTTAATGAGGACCAGCTAATTGCAGATGGAATTGAACAAAAAAACAGAACCATCTCCTTCCAAATCTTTTTTCACCGAAGCATACTAGGCAACTACTTCGGCGATGCAGACTTTGCATTTGAAAACGCTTTAAAAGCGGAAGAATTATTAGATGCTGTTTTAGCCAAAATAGAAGTAGCGATACATGCTTTTCATTTTGGATTGGCTGCAGCTTATGCATCCCCAAAAAAATATCCAAATGCTTCGAGTGTTTTGAGCAAGAGTATAAATAAGATGAAACATTGGGCTAAAAATGCGCCCGAAAATTTTGAGCACAAACTATACTTGCTCCTTGCAGAGCAATCCAGAAAGAAAAACCAACATAATCAAGCGAGAGACTTTTATGATTTAAGCATAAACAAAGCCAATGAAAACGGCTATTTGCAAGAAGAGGCCTTAGCCAATGAACTTGCTGGCAAGTACCATAGTGTAAGAGGCAATAACACACAGGCATCGTTTTACCTCAGAAACGCCTACCAAAACTACCGCGACTGGGGAGCTGGGGCTAAGTTAGCTCAATTATCAAAGCTACATCCAATGGAACTTAAAGGGCTAATTGATGATTCTTTTCTAGCCGAAGAAATACTCAATAGCGAGAAAAAAATGTCGCTTTCTTCTTTGGATTTAAATAGCATATTAAAGGTATCTACCACCTTGGCGGGCGAAGTTGTATTTGAGAAAATGCTCAACCAACTTATGCGAATTGTATCTGAAAACATCGGTGCCAATCGAGCTGCACTGATTCTTCCGACAAAAGACCAGCTTATTTTAACTGCTTATTGGGAGGTAGGGCAGCAAGAAATGTCTATCCAAAACACACGATTAGACGAAAGCAAAAATCTACCTAAAACGCTTATTAGATACATTGAGCGCACCCGTCTTGAAGTTCTATTAGGAAGTGCTTGGCAAGATCAACTGCATGGGAAAGACCCTTATCTACAATCGCACAAAGCCAAGTCTGTACTGGCTATGCCCCTAATAAATAAAAACGAATTGCAAGGCATTCTATACCTGGAGAACACCCTGCTGGAAAGTGCATTTACCTCTGAAAACGCTATGTTTTTACACTTCTTATCAAGCCAAATAGCGGTTTCAATAGAAAATGCTATGTTGTACAACAACTTAGAGAAAAATGTGACTGAGAGAACAGCTGAGTTGGCAGATGAAAAGAGAAAATCAGATGATTTGTTGCTCAATATTTTACCCGCAGAAATTGCACTTGAAATTAAAAAGTATGGTAAAGCAAGACCGAGACGATATGAATCTGTAACAGTCATTTTTACAGACTTCGTCAATTTTACAAAGAAGACTGAACTAATGACCACAGAAGCGCTCGTTTTAGAAGTAGATAAATACTTTACCAAATTTGATGAAATTATACAGAAACACAACATAGAAAAAATTTAAACTATAGGCGATGCTTACATGTGCGTTTCGGGATTGCCTATCATAGACCAAAACCATGCTATGAATGCGGCGGCTGCTGCCATTGAAATGCGTAACTTTGTGCAAGAAGTAGCCGAACAGAAAGGAGCTGATGATCCATCTGCTTTTGAAATTCGCATTGGAATGCATTCTGGCCCTGTTGTTTCTGGAGTTGTAGGCTTTAAGAAGTTTGCTTTTGATATTTGGGGAGATACGGTCAATACCGCTTCGAGAATGGAAAGCAATAGCCTTGCATTAAAAATAAACATTTCTCAAAACACTTATGACCTAATAAAAGATAAATATAAATGTGAATATAGAGGATTGATTCCAGCCAAAAACAAAGGCGACATTAAAATGTATTTTTTAGAAATTCCTAATTAACCCAATATGACAAAAAAAGCATTCGATTATGAAGAAATGTTTCGTATTCAAAAAGATTGCGAATTAAAAATATCTTCAATTGCCCCAGCCAAAAAAACTAGACATAAACTTAAAAGCATACATCATCTAAGTGATACTGGCAGTATACTTGCTTCTCACCCGATTGCTTTATTGTGTGAGTATTTTTATAATGTCTATGAACGAGTTCGCAATTTCTATGAAAGTGTTTTAGCTAAACTTTTTCCGCGGTATGAAACTATAGTTTTGTATCAAATCAATAGTAGTGTAGCTGGAAGACTTACCTTTTCTGACAAAAAAGACTATCACACCCCCATTCACCATATGCACTTAGAATTATGGGCCAAAACAAGATTGTGGCAATGGGTAAAACTCAGTGAAACGGATACAAATGCGCAAGGTTATTTTGAATTACCATTTGATATGTCCGTAATACATCGCCATAGAATTGCCAAAACAATACGGCTAGAAATTTATCATACAAATACCCACAAATTCAACGAACATAAGATAGAAGATAACTCCACGTATAGAGCCGAACGATTAAATAGTCTGTTCAAGACCATTAAAATTAATAAAGGTGATCTTGTGGGCATGAGTTACAACCTAGGCACCATCCCGCTTTGTTATTGGGAATATAGACAGGACACTAACTTGCCAAGAGTATTGATTAAAGATCATGATAAAGATGCCCCTCAAAAGTACCCTCAAGAAAGAATTGATGCTATTGCTGAGCAATTTATCCCCATTGAGCTCATTACAAAAAAACACCTTTTAAAAATTAAAGAAGGTCGAGACCTTAGCATAGAAGAAATACAAGCCGATTATCCAGAAAACTTAACAGTTGCGATGGAAAAAATGAAGCCTGGCATTACCCGAGGTGACCAGTGGTTTGCAGATAGGATGATCAATGGAATGTATGCTAGTACATTAGATGTTGACCCTGAAAATCCTAAACTTTATTGGTTATACTATCATTGGAGTTCTTATGACCATAGACCTGATTATGCCTTTAATGATATTTCGATGAAGTTTAGCATTGATGACAATGGTTATTTTTTGCCTGAAAGCATAACACTAAAAGGTCCCATAAAACCAAATGATAGTGCGCAATCAAAAATCACGCTTACTCCTGAAGATGGACCAAAATGGGACGCCGCCAAGCGAGTTGCTCGAGTAAGTGGAGGTATTCTTACAGAAATAGACAAACATTTTACTGAAACTCATCTCAATACAGAACAATATGCCATTGCCGCTTATAGAAATATAAGACGCAATCCAGTAGGTTCTATACTTTTTCCTCATCTGAGAAGTGTTGTTCTTATCAATCACACGGCAGATAGTATTCTAGTTAGCGAAGATGGCTATATAAATCGAGCTACAGCATTGACGTCAAAGGGCATTAATAAAAGAGTTTATGACGTGATGGGAACATTAGATTGGAAAAACTGGCAGCCGATGAAACCCCTTTCCAGTAAACACCGCTATGCACATTCCGCTAATCTATTTTACAGCGTTTTGATAGATTATTTAAATGATTTTTTCCAAGTTCATGAAGATGCAATTTTGGCTGATTGGTATGAAATCTACTCATTTTCACAAGATCTTATTGAACATGCAGTTGAACCCTTTTTGTGCAAACACCTTCAAAAAGAATTAAATGCTAATCCTAAAATAGGAAAAATGGCAGATCCTCCAGAATGGTACACAACGGAAAATAGGATGGATTTAAATTTGGAAAGACCTTTTGTATCAGATAC
>CAYXKX010000029.1:10584-17710 GCA_964465185.1 uncultured Chitinophagaceae bacterium | reverse complement strand
ATCACCACCAAACCCGCCCTTGACAAAAATAATCCAGATTTTGCTTCTGAATTAAATGATTTAAAAAAGGCTTGTGCCTATATTATTTTTAATGCCACATTTGGGCATTATTGGGCCAATTCTAAACAATATGATGATATTGGAGAAATACGATATTCTTCTTTGGGAATTCGCCTAGGACAAGAACCAAATGGTGTTTTGGGTGAAGAAAATGACGATAGTATAGCTCCAGACTTAACTATTGCTACCCAAATGATGTGGTGGAGCAATATGCTGTCTAAAACTGGCTATGGCTATATCATGCTAAACGAACAAGGAGATATTCACCCTTTGTTAATTAGTAAGTTAAAAGCAAAAGAAGCTGAATTTAACGTACTTGGAGTCGATATTTATAACATTCAATCTGAAACCAACATATAATGAATACAATTATTCAAAAAACGAAAAAATCTGGCATTGGCAAGCTAATAGACCGCATAGAATTGTTTCTCATAGCTCATGGATTCAGTTTGTTAATTGCAGTTAACATGGGGTTAAAAACGAGAGAAAGAATGTCTCACAATAACGGGATTGCCGCCAAGGGTACTTTTACTTTTGATATGGATCCTGCCATCCCTCCCCATCCTTTTTTAGTAAATGGAAAAGTAATGCCATGTCAAGTTAGACATGGTATGGCAACATTTTATGATGATGCTATGGCTACGATCAAATCGCTCAGTTTAAAATTATCCGATCAACCATACGAAAGTCCATTTGATATGAACTTAAATACGGGTAGTATTTCACTTTTTTGGAATGTTGCTAGCTTTTTAAAATTGGCAGTAATGAGAAGACAAAAATATGGCATTCAATATGCAGATTATTATAAGAGCTATCCAATGGGTAAACAAGCCGCCATTGAAAATCTCAGAAGACCTCCTATCTCCTATTCTAATTTAACCTATTATGCCCAAACACCATTTAACTTTTTAGGTAGTGATGGCGTACAACGCTATGCCAAATATCGCGCTATTCCTTACGATTTGTCCAATATTGAAAGTGGCATTTTATCAGAAGAAGAGAGCCTAGAGCCAGAAAATCAACGCGTTACACCTGGCGAAACAAGAACCCGAAACTACTTAAAGAACGAATTGGCTGAAAGGTTAAAAAAGAATGATGTAAAATACTGGTTTCAAATACAAATTAGAAATGCGCAACCTGATGAAAATGAAACTATATTTAACTCTAGTGTAGATTGGGATGAAAAAGAATTTCCATGGCGAAATTTGGGGGTGATTACATTAAATAAGATTATGGATTGGGATAGCTCCAATATTCTTGGATTTGGCATGTCAAATTTACCAGAAGGACTAGGCTATATACCTGCAAAATCAATATACGATTACAATTCTTTGAATTATATGCGTGATAAATCAGAAATCGCTCGCAAAGCTAGATTACTGGGTTATAAATTATTTGGGAAACCAGTAGAAATACCCGAGAATGATAATAGAAATTCTTCAACCATTGTGTAGTTCAGAGCCTAATTTGGATTCTGATTCTCCAACCTATTCGCTAATATACTCAAGTCGTTAATTGCGATATAAAATATAGGCAGGCCCTGATCACAAAGGGATACTGTTATCCTTCGGATTTTTGAATTTAAGCAAGAATTGGTATGGAAATAAAAAAGGGTTTCAAATTTTAACTTTTGAAACCCTTCATTTACCTTGTTAATCTGGGTGCCGTACACGCCGGATGACCTACTGTGATCTGGATCCCGCACATGCGGGATGACCTACTGTGATCTGGACAGGATTCGAACCTGTGACCTACTGCTTAGAAGGCAGTTGCTCTATCCAGCTGAGCTACCAAATCAAAAAAATTTTGAGCGAAGTCTAGACATTTATCGTCGTGACTGAGCTACCAAATCATTTTTTGGAGTGCAAATATAAGGTTTTCTCAACTTCCTTACTTATAATTTTTTTCATAAAACGATCTATACTGCTCCCAACCAGAGGAGATATAGAGAATATCTAGATTTTCTGATGAAATATAATATTTCTCTGAACTATATAGTAACTTCTGAACCAGCGCGTCAGACTGCATCTTGGCATAAAAATCCACCGCATCCTCTACATTTTTAAAACTTCCAATGGTTAGAAATCGAATTCCATTGAATTCGAGGGTTTCAGTTTTATATCCTACGGCTTTAAAATTGGCTCTGTGGTATACATCGAGCAGATTTTTGGCGGTAGTTTCTTTAATATCCGTTGAAAGTTTGAAAAGAATAGCATGTTTTGCAGTAGGCTTATAGCTATAGTTGACGATTTGCAATCCATCTTCTGTTTTTTTTGTATTTTCAGAAGCTATAGTCTCTGCAGTCTTTCTAGGTACTACATCATTTGCTTTGGGTACAGAATTTGGGTCTTCTTTCTTAACCTCTGGCACTATATTCGGTTTCGATTCTATAGGTACCATATCTTTGGATTTCTCGATATTTTCTGACAAGGAGTTCATATTATTTTTGGCATTTACATCCATAGAGACCGCCTTACTTTCTGTACTCACTTCTGGAGTTACTGCTTGACTTGATTTAAGTTTTAGATGCATATCTAAATATTCTTTGGCTGCCTTAGCTTCGTCAGCCTCTTTATGCTGCGCGATGATGTCCTCCAAAGCTTTAACATAGGCATCCGAATTATATGTATAAGAATGGATAAATGCTTTAAGCAATTTTACCTTTGGGATTAACTTATGCTCAGGATAATCCTCTATTATTTGATTACACATATCTAAGGCTTCAGAATAAAATGTTTTCTGATATTTTGTATAGGCCTCTTTATATAATTTGGCTACGGCAAGATCAGACTTTTCTTCTTGGGACTTGGCATTTGGATTTAAGGCATAGAGCGTGTATTTTGAATTTGGATGTTTCTCCAAAAGCTCTGATTTAATTTTATCTGCAGATTGGGCATCCTCCTTTTCCATATAAAGTCTATATAGCGAATATAGGTGCTCATCTTCATTCTCCAAATCATTTCCATACTTTTTAAATAGTAACTCATAAGTCTCAATCGCTTTTTGTATGTCTTTAATTTCATAATTATAAATACGAGCCATGTTCACTAGTGCCTGTTGAATTTCTTTCTTAAAAGGCTTCTGTGCTTCAGCGGTAAATGGAAGCTTACTGGCTTCTACTTCTGCCACAATATCTGTAGATATACTTTCATTTATGCTAGCCGAGTTATTGGCCAAACCAGGAGATGCACTTGCAGTATTGGTATTATCTCCTCCCCCCGTGGCGCGGTGCCAGTTTTCCTTGAGTTGGAGCTTACCCCATTTTTTTTGAAACAATATTCTCCCTTTATCAATACCCTCTTTACTCGAAAAATACCATTGTCTGGCTTGACCGCCAGCCATAGGCGTAGATGCAACGGATTGGCTATTGAGCGTTTTAGACTCCAGAAACATATCTTTTGCCTTTTCTGTTTCGTACGCCTTTTTAATCTCTTTCTCTATTTTAGCTTTGGCTTTTTCAGGACCTAGGGCAGCTAAATCCAATATGGAATCCTTAGTTACATAGATATTATATTGCACTAAAAGTTTGTTGAGCGCTTCTACCTTCTTTAAAAAATCTTTTTTATTCGGATAATTTTGCGGTATTACTTTCTGAGCACTATCATAATACTTCGCCGAAATTACATAATCTGGCTGCTCATAAAAAATAGAGCCTACCCTCTCATAAACTAAAAACTTCTGATTGGAATTCTTAGAGTTAGCTATAGATTTTTGATAGTTTTCTAATGCTTCCTTTGTTTGCTTTTTTTCCATCAGCACATTACCTATGGCGAAATACACTTTATCCATACTATGCTCATACTTGCCTTTGTTGAGCATTTTTTTTAACTCTGGCAGCGAATTAGTTCCTGATGCATAAGTAAGCATTCTTAGTTTGGCTTCGAACTCTAAATCATTTTTTAGCTTATTGGCTAATGCTTGCTCGAAATAACTACTCGCCTGATTAAATTTCTTTTCTTTCTCCTTGAGTTGACCTAATATAAAATACATTCTACCGCGTTCTTTCTTAGTCAGTTCATATTCACTGAGAAGTTGGTTCAAATATTCATAGGCTTTGATGTATTCTTTCTTTTCAATAGCCAACATTGTTTTGACCTTCAGTAGATCTTTTCGATACTCTACCGGAAAGCCCATATCGGCCTCGGCCATATAGATAAGATTGAGTGCGCGTTCTAATGAACCTTTCTTTATATAAGCTTTAGCTAACCAAATAATCCCCTCGTTTCTAGCAAATTTATACTTCCATTTTGGTTGATGAATTGGTTCTTTTTTTCTTATTGCTTGACGGACCATATCATCAAAACCTTTTAATTTTCCCCCAGGCAAGTGTCCAGCCATATAACCCTTGGGATAATAGTCCACTAAATACGATAATAATTGAATGGAAGAGTCCAGGTCACCTTTTAGATACCGTATTTTCCCTTCTATAAGCAAAGCATCATCCATCCACTTGTTATATGGACGCAAAACAATCGACTTACTGACCTTTGGGGTGGTAGCTTTAAACTGCGCTGATGACTCGAAAAACTGCGGATCATTCTCATACTCAAAAATAGAAATAATCTCATTGGTCGATTCCTGCTTCTCAAATACAGACTCGCGGTATCCGATTTTGTATAGCTGCTTTATGTTAAAGTAGGTATTATAATAAGATATAAAGTTGGTGGTATACTGTCTAAATCCACTATACTTAGTTCTTGAGCACGACGCCAGCAAAAGGGTGATACCAAATATCAGGCAGATTATATCCTTATTTCTCAATTTTTTTTGTAATTTCGTGCACTATAGTATAACCATTGTTGGTTATATTTATTTTAAAATCACCCAATAAAAGTGATTTTTAGATTGCAAAAGTAGGTAAATGGCATCGTCGCGATTAAAAAAAATTTATAAGAACCTCAAGTACAAGTATAGATTAGTTATATATAACGAGTCGACCTTTGAGACAGAGTATAGTTTATACCTCTCAAAGCTCAACGTACTTTTATTGGCTTCCACTGTACTAGTAGTGGGTATGTTAATTTCTATACTGCTCATATCATTTACTTCTTTAAAGTATTATATGCCTGGTATCGGGGAGGATGCTATGAGGAAACAATTGAGAGATCTGGTTCAAGAAACTGATGAACTGAGAAGAAAAACAAAAGAAAACGACCTATGGGTGGAAAATATCAAGCAGGTACTCAAAGGCGAAATCCCAGCAAATAAAATTCAACGACAAGATACTTTTAAATCGATCGCTCCAAAAGCAATTAAATAGTCATACGCCTTTCAATTAGGATTGGCATTTTGATTCCATACTTATAGTCTAAATTTAGTATTTTTGTAATATAAAATCATTTTTTAAAGACAATTTCATGTTTAATAAAAAAGAAGAAGCGCCTCAGTCATTCTCTATGCAGGTTATAAACAATATCGGTTCTGCCACTACTATAGAAGGCAATATAAAAACAGAAGGTGACATAAGAATTGATGGGAAAATTATCGGAAATATCTTTTCAAAAGGACGATTGGTTACCGGCCCAGGGAGTTCTATAACCGGCGATATCGTCTGCACGAATGGCAATATAGATGGTAGTGTAAAAGGCAATATTCAAGTGACGGAAACCTTAAAAGTGAGCAAGACTGCTAATATAGATGGAAATATTACGAGTAAAAAACTCATCGTAGATGAAGGTGCAGTTATTCAGGCTAAAATAACCATGTCCAGCGCACAAAACCTAACTGTCAATAAACCGCTAAATACCCCCCAACAGCAATCATTTAATCCAAGCAGATAAATCAAAACTTAGGTGACCGACAAAAAAAAGTCCATAAACCGATTTGCCAAATATAGCGGGTTAGCCTTCCAACTATTGATGTTTATTGGGATAGGCTATTTTATTGGCAACTGGATAGATGGTAAGTGGAAAGCTGAACAACCCTATGGAACGGCTTTAGGGGCTACCCTTTTTTTAATACTGGGCTTGGCCTATGTGATAAGAGATATACTGCGTGAAGAAAAACCTTAGTCTTTTTTTTCTCTTATCTGCTTTAGTACTTTATTTCTTTCATTCCAAAGCAGGACAGCCACAACTCAATGCTTTGATATCTCTAGGACTGAGTATACTCGGACTTGGGTTCAGCTTTTTGCCCATCCTATGGCTTATTGAACTAACTAATCAAAAAATGTTTCTACTTTCATTTGCTGGACTTATAGCCTGGATAGGTGGTGTCGTCGCTGTTTGCTTAGTTTACCTCCATTCGATAGCATCTGATACGTTTTACTACTTCGCACTCATAGCCATTGTCATTTTTCTAATGCTATTTTTGGTTTCGCATCTCTATCAAATTTTAAATCAGTTATCTAAAAAATGAAACAGGTTCTCATAATTGGCGCAGGCAAGAGCAGTTCATGTCTTATAAAACACCTAATAGATAACCGAGTGTTGCTAGATATTACAGTCACTGTTGTAGATATAAATACTCGCCCTTTAAATGCATTCGTCGGATTAGAAAATGTCCATTTAGTTGAGATTGCTTCTGGTGACATTAAAGAATATGAACCCTATATTTCCAAGAGTTTTTTGACTATTTCCATGCTGCCGGCCTTTATGCACATTGAGGTAGCTAGATTTTGCCTGCTTTACAATTCTCACTTGATCACCCCTTCCTATATTTCTGCAGAGATGCAAGCTTTGGAAGGCGAAGTTAAAGCTAAGAATCTTATATTTCTTAATGAATTAGGATTTGATCCAGGAATTGATCATCTGACTACAATGAAAATATATCATGATATTGTGGCACAAGGTGGCAGATTAACTTCTTATCGATCCTACGCAGGAGGGCTCGTAGCGCCAAGAAGCGATGATAATCCTTGGCATTATAAATTTAGCTGGAATCCACGAAACGTAATACTCGCAGGCCAAGGCGGCGAGATAAAGTACAGAAAGAATGGCATAGAAGAAGCTCTCACCTACCAAGACTTATTCTCAAAAAGTGAAATTCTAAACGTAAGCCATGGACTTGTATTCGATGCATATGCGAATAGAGATAGTCTCAAATATGAAAAACTATATGGCTGGGA
>CAYXKX010000029.1:8554-10574 GCA_964465185.1 uncultured Chitinophagaceae bacterium | reverse complement strand
GACACTCTGCTAAGAGGCACTTTGAGAATACATGGCTTCTGCGAAGCGTGGTCTATTCTAGTAGACCTAGGATTGACAGATGATTCAATAAAAAATAGGCCATTCAGTGGAAAAACGTATGCTGAATTCTATGCGGCATTTCTTCCCTCATTGGTAGATGATTTTATGAAAAATCAAACGCCACTCATCCAAGAAAAACTAAACTTTATAGGTTTTACAGATAAAAATAGGATCATTAAGAATGATGGATCAGCAGCAGAAATTTTGCAATCCATCTTGGTCGACAAATGGAAGCTAAACCCAGAAGATACAGATTGGGTGGTCATGGTACATTTCTTTGAGTATACTCTTCATGGCAAAAACTTTGAAATAGAAAGCTATTTCTCCTTGGAAGGCGAGACGAGTACTTACACCGCCATGTCTAAAACCGTTGGAATGCCCATAGCTTTTGCTACTGAGCTTATCCTGCACGATAAAATAAAAGCCCGTGGGGTATTGATGCCTACTGACAGAGATATTTACCTTCCAATCCTCAAACGATTGGCAGAAACAGGTATCGAGTTTATAGATACAATTAAGGAAATTTAATTTTTTCGCAAGAAAATCCGAATTATATTTGTTTCATGATAAACCAAGATTTTGATCATCCAGAAGAACTAGATCCTGAAGAGGAACTGCGAATGGATAATAAGATCAAACGCCTAGAACTTGAGATGAAAGGCGCTAAATTTTTGGAGCATAATCCAGAGGGTATACAATTGCCCCCAGAGATCGAGGCGCAAATGTTGGATCAAATATTAGCCTTTGAAAAGGTCAAAAACGAGGCCAAGGAGGTTGAAATTTTTCTGTATTTGGGCAGGCCTAAAATCAAATCGGCAGAGCAGCTAACGACTGAAGAGATTATACTTGAAAAAGAGCGTTTACTAAAGTTGATGTCAAAGAAAGGTATCTTTTTGACCTCGATAGAAGACGTGGATGATAAGGTGATGTATAAATTTATCACTGAAGAATTCATGTATAAAAAAACACTTGATTTCCCAATTAAAGGTATGGTACGACATTTTGTCTACGAGGAGTTTCATCCCAATGAACAATTGTATGCAGAAAAAACAGTAGAGTTTTTGTTTCAATCCTATTTTGGCGAGGAGAAGAATACTTCAGTCGATATTTTATGCCGAGATGAGGCATTAGACTATCTAAAGGAATTTAAAAATCTATATGCGCGCTTTGAATTGAAAGGCTATCAACTTCTGACATCTAATATTAAAAAAATAAAAGGTAGTATTCAAGTTCAAATTGAGTTTGAAGCTTTCATTGAGAACAGTCTTAAATCTCACTTATACAGTGGTGAATTAAACATAGAGGTTCGAAGAAGACGAGGCCATTGGCAAATTTCCCAACTGAGATTTCCTCTAGTTAAAACTCCATAATATTAAACCCCAAACATCTGACCTAAGGATGGCGGATGGACTAAAGAGTCTACAAAAGACAACAATCTCTCTGGATACTTTAATGCCACTACCAACATACCAAAAACAGCTCCAGTAAAATGAGCCATATGTCCAATATTATCATAGTTCTTCTTTGACATATAATAGGAGTAGTATAAGTATAGAACTGCAAACAGTATAAAAGGTAGAGGAATAATAAAAAAGACAAGAACAATACCCCATGGATCTATCAACAATAAAGAAAACAATGCGGCAGAAACTGCGCCACTGGCACCTATCGCAGCATAGTATGGATTATCCTTATTCTTAATAAAATCTGGTACACCAGAAACTGCTATGGCAACTAAATAGAATATGATAATTTCCCATGGTCTAAACAAATATTCCAAAGCACTATTGCAGAAATAAAGTGTCAGCATATTGGCAAACAAATGCATCTGATCAGCATGTAAAAATCCCCCACTCACCCATCTTATATGCTCCTGATTTCGTTTGATTTTGAAGGGACTAAATTTATACTTCTCAAAAAAAGAACTATTGGAAAAGGCCGTGATAGAATTAGCACAAGT
>CAYXKX010000029.1:4440-8544 GCA_964465185.1 uncultured Chitinophagaceae bacterium | reverse complement strand
AACGATGATGATGAGAAGAACCCTATTTATTTTGAGTTGTTTGGAAAATTAGTAGTACAAAAATAATATTAAAGAGTGTCCTCATTGAATAATTTATACATAAAGCTACAACGCCGATAATAATTTACTTATTGTTTCTTATCTTTGTCCTATGGTTTACATTACACGAAAAGAGCATTTTAACGCAGCACATAAACTCTACTGCACCAATTGGACAGAGGGAGAAAATAATTTAGTTTTTGGCAAATGTGCCAACCCCAACTGGCATGGGCATAACTATGACCTGTGGGTAACGGTAAAAGGAAATCCTGATCCAGAGAGTGGATTTATATTGAACACACAGGTGCTTAGTAAAATAATTAAAGAAGTTATCACTGAAAAACTAGACCATAGAAATCTAAATCTCGATATCGATTTAGGAGGCTTACAACCTTCATCCGAAAACCTCGCTATTTGGATTTGGAATACATTAAAGTCTCATATTCCCACTGGAGAATTGCATTGTATCAAACTACAAGAAACGGAAAATATTTATGTAGAATATTATGGTGAATAATTCTTACTGATCATATAACGTTTTGACAAAAACAGCTTTGGTGCCAAAATCAGGACAG
Organism: uncultured Chitinophagaceae bacterium; assembly: GCA_964465185.1. Taxonomy (GTDB): domain Bacteria; phylum Bacteroidota; class Bacteroidia; order Chitinophagales; family JADJOU01; genus CHPMRC01. The sequence continues at coordinate 7,930 of CAYXKX010000029.1, read as the reverse complement.
GTATTTAACCCTGCTATTCCGCCAAACTCGCAGATTATCTTACCTTCACAATTATACACCACTTCCATTGCATCTGGGCAAGTCACACAATGTGAGATCATAAATACGGATTGATCATTATATGTATATATATCAATTTTCTGTCGGCTAGGGCTCATATCCATATCGAATCCTTCTTTCATCTGCTTTAGCCAGAATAACTCCTGTAATGGATTTTGAGTGCCACAGTATAAATCTTCTTTTTTACTGCAGGAAAAAGAAAAAAATAAAAGTACGAAGAGTATTGGTGTTCGTTGCTTTTTAATAAACATAGTGTGTGATAAATTTATTGTGAACTTAGTGTTATTGAATATGTATTTCATCTATAAATATATAGGCATCTCCCCCTTTGCCAGGATGCCAGTCTGGAATCTTTCCATAATTCTTGGCCCAGACTTTTATATACTTAGCAGATTTGTTGATGGTATGTTCCCATAGTTTGACACTCGCTTTCTCATCATCCCTTGCTATCTCCTGTTTTTCTCTGACAACTTCTGTATAGTTTTTCCCATCGCTGGATATCGACACCACATACTCTGTCGGGAAAAATATCCAAGGTTTTTGATCCTGTAAAAATGAACTAGAAATTTTCTTTATCTCCTTTTCATTCTTGAGGATGACGACTGCCTCAAAATCCTGTCCTTGATACCCTTGCCAGTCACCTTTTCTCCATACTTCTGTGCCGCGAATACCATCGATCAATGCCATATCTCCGCCGGCGTGATATTCTTTTTTATATTTAGATTTTATCTGAATGGTTCGATCATCCGGTAGCTTGTAAAAACTGGCAAACTGCGATTTCGTGCGTCGATCACCTATGACTCCATAAAATTCGACATCCATATTTCTGTCTATAAGCATAGAATCTTGAAACAATTGTTTCGGTCCACCATTTACATGATAGGCTATAACACTAGCTCCACCCATTTTGATCCACTGTTTATTTTTGAAAATGCGCGAGGCAGGAAGAATGTATGGTTGTCGTTGTAATTCAAAATCATAGTCAGGGAGAGTTAAATTCTGACCAGTTTGATTATAAAATTCAAAGGAATCATTTCTATTTCGATGAATAGTCCACATATCCGCTTTTATCTTTACACTATCAAACAAGCCATCCACAGCTACCATAGATTTATCTCCAGGACATACTGGATAAAATCCTAAACTAGCCAGTACATACCAAGCGCTCATTTGACCACAATCCTCATTTCCTATCAAACCATCAGGAGCATTTTTATAAAAACTATCTCGAATATATTTGACTATTTTATTGCGTTTCGCTTTATTCTTATATAAAAAAGCGATGTGGTGACTCGGTTCATTGCCATGAGCATATTGTCCTATCAAACCCGTGATGTCTGCCTGGTCACGTCCTTCTGTTTTCGATTTAGCGGCAAAGAGTTCACCTAGTTTTTTATCCAAAGCTCCTTCCCCACCAAGTATTTCCTTGAATTTTTTCAAATCATGAGGTACATAGAAACTGTATTGATAACTATTCGCCTCCGTAAAATGGTTGTCGACCATATAAGGTGAAAATGGCGTCAACAGTGTGCCATTCAGTCTTGGACGCATAAATCCGGTGCTAGGGTCATAGACATTAATCCAATTTCTCGACCGCTTGGCAAATTCATCCATAGCCACATCGGCGTTGAGTCGCTTGGCCATTTGGGCTATACACCAGTCGTTGTAGGCATATTCTAATGTTTTACTCACACTCTCTGCATCGTCGTCAGCACGCACATAGCCATACTTAATATAGGATTTCATCGATGGCGAAGTCGTATCTCTACCCGTAGCCAACATCATTTTAAACGCATCCCCGGCATGAAAGGAAATTATACCCTTGTTATACGTATCCCACATCACAGAAACCGCATGATACCCTATCATACAATTTGTCTCATTTCCCCATAATTCCCATACAGGAAGTTTTCCCACCTGCTCATATTGTTTCATAAAGGATACGACAAAATCATTCGTCTTTTTTCTTTCTAGAAAAGAGAGAAGGGGGTGTAAAGCCCTGTAGGTGTCCCACAGGGAAAATACAGTATAATATTCAAATTCATTCTCCGTATCATATACCTCCTTATCGCGTCCTCTGTATCTGCCATCTACATCACTGAAGATACTCGGATGAATCATACAATGATAGAGCGCTGTATAGAAATTAGTTTTTTCAGTCTGGCTGCCACCAAAACTTAGTATTAAACTCATTTTTTTATTCCATATACCATTGGCATTGACGCGCACTTTTTCAAAGTCAAAATCAGGTAACTCCTTGTCCAGATTGAGTCTCGCTCCCTCTTCATCTACTCCAGAAATCCCTGTTTTTATCAATATCTCTTGATTTTTTTCTACTTCAAATTCTAGGACTAACATTTCATCGCCTCTTGGTCCTTTAATAATTTCATTCTTTATAGGCAACTTACTGATATGAAAGAAATAGTATAATTGTTGATGCTCTGCCCATGCCTTACTAATGCGTTTGCCTTTATAGGTAATCACATCCAATTCCTCTATCTTTCCTTCTAGAAGTTCATCCCTATGTTTCAGGTTTAAAACTACAATCGCTTTCCCTTGATTTTGAAACGTGTATCGCTGAAGACCCGTGCGTAAAGTCGATGTGAGTTCCACTTTGACTCCGTTATTCATTACGACTGAATAGTAGCCCGCTTTGGACACTTCATTTTTATGTGAAAATTTCACCCCTCGAGCTATTAAACTATCTATTGAAAGATTGGCTTCTACATCCTTTCCAAAAAAAGGCATAAAGGCGATATCTCCATAATCACTGCAACCGGTGCCACTCAGGTGTGTGTGACTAAATCCGTAAATAGTATTGTCTGAATAATGATAACCACTACACCCATCCCAGCTGCCATCGATGCGTGTGTCAGGACTCAACTGGACCATAGCAAAAGGCAAAGTAGCTCCAGGGAAAGTATGTCCATGGCCACCTGTTCCTATAAAAGGGTTGATATACTGTGTGAGATTCTGCCCGCTTAAAACACCAAAAGAAAAAATGAATATAAAAGATAATTTAATCATATCAACGCACCAGCTTTTATAACTTTTAAAGTATTATTCACCCAAATGTACACAAATTTTTCTTCGTCAATTTAAAACAGACATAGAATAGCTTTATGGTAATCGCCTCAATACATTAAAAAAGCATCTAAATCAGATTTGAAAGACAGATTGAATAATTCAACTTCCATTTTTAAAGCTAAACTAGTTATGAAATTATTTATTCCATAATATTGTTATACACATACAAAACATAAACATGAAATATTCCATTGAAGTAGAAAACATCAAGTGCTCAGGATGTGTTAAAAGTATAAACTCCTCCCTTTTAGCTATAGCTGGGGTGAAGAGTGTCGAGGTGGATATTGATAAGGAAATAGTAGCTGTAGAAGGGGAAGAAAGCACAAAAACGGAGGTTATAGCT
>CAYXKX010000029.1:3135-4430 GCA_964465185.1 uncultured Chitinophagaceae bacterium | reverse complement strand
AAGTTAGCATCGATGGGATATCCTGAAAGAGGCCAGAATGATCTCCTTAATAGAGCAAAATCTTATGTTAGTTGCGCTATAGGCAAGATGAATATATAGTTATTGATCTTCACGTTCAATTGCAATTTTATTTAGCAGTTCTTCTTTGATATAAGCTATTGATATTCATATTTTTGGAATTTTATTGTAAATTTTTTAACTATTTTTGTCTTAACGCATTATTTTTGAACCTCACTTTAAAATAAACCAATTTATGAAAAAACTTTTCGCTTTATTTATCGTCGCTACGATCGCTTATTCATGTAAAAAAGATGAAGCTGCTACATGTACGTGGCAAAACTCTACTTTAAATGATAAAACGTATAAAATCACCAAGATAGTTACAGCTGGTGTAGATGTAACAACTATAGCCCAATCTGCTGATCCTTGTCTCAAAAATACTTGGAAACTGAATGCCACAGGTCTTGTTACTGAAACCTTAGTAGCAGGATGCTCAGGACCTTCATTCCTTACATGGAAAACCCATACGGCTAGTGGAAAAAATTATTTTATTACAGGTTCAGATACTGCCTTAGTAAATTCATTTGATTGTAATTCTTTTACTGCTTCTGATGGCATTACCTCAACTACAATGACTAAGCAATAGAAAACTAGCTTAGCTTTAAAATAAGTCGAAAGGTAGTCCTCATTGGACTACCTTTTTCTTTTTCAGCTGAGTCTCTCGAGGATTCCTCAGTTACTAATTCCGCACCATAATCCTCTGAGTCCCTTGCAGGAGAAATGCATGTGCAGGTTATGATTTGGACTATCGACCAAATCACATTGCTATAACATCTAAAAATTATTACATTTGTACTAATTAATTTATTAGGATTTATGAATAAAGTAATCAGTTTCATAGTTATTATATCCATTTTCACAGTTTATTCTTGCTATAAGCCTTCTGTGCCTTTAGATTGTGTGTGGTCGGATGCTACCTTAGGTGGTAAAAGTTATAAAATATCAAAGATCACTTTTTTTGGAATTGACAGCACGAGTGCATGGCTAGCAGCCTATCCTTGTCTCAATAATACTATTATCGCCAACACAAATGGTACATATAAAATGACGAATGCTGCAGGATGCACTAGTACAGATACCATTGGAACTTGGAAAACATATTCCAATGGAGGAAAGCACTATTTAATATCAAATGCAGATACTGGTTTAATAAATAAATTTGATTGCAATTCCTACACTACAGAGGATACCATTGGTCTTCTGCCCGTATTATACACCTATACTAAGCAATAAAT
>CAYXKX010000029.1:0-3125 GCA_964465185.1 uncultured Chitinophagaceae bacterium | reverse complement strand
CAGCTACTACATCCGCGCATACACCTCTGGGTCCCTTGCAGGAGACTCAGAGGGAAGAATGGATTATGATAATAAACCCATAGGCACACGACGCGAAGTCAGAAAGTACAAAACTGGAAATTCAGCACTTCATTACAAACAATTAATCCTTCAGCGTCCCTCTTTTTTTAAAAAATCCTCTGAAAAGAAAATTGTGTTTAAGTGCTTCAAGATTTTCATTTAACAATTTGCTTGACTCATTAATATTCGTCATAGTTGTGTCAATTTTTTTGACTAGGCCCGGATCATTCGAAAGATAATTAATTGCACCTTTACCATCTTTCGCATTTAGTACTGCTAGATTTAAATTCTGCACTACGGTGTCAATTTTCTTTGTTGACTTTTCGAGATTGACTACGATATTTACAATATGTCTAGCTACAGCAGTATCTTTCATCAATCCGACTACGTTGTCCTTTTTATCTAAAGAACCGATGAGCGACTCTAGACTTTGAATTGATTTTCGAGTAGCTTGACTCGTGTATTTCAATTCGCGAATAGATTCCTTTATATCCGAAGCTACTTCCTTGTCATTTAGAAGCAAGCCTATCGTTCCTTGACCATTCATGATTTCATTCGTAATTTTCAATAAATCTGAAGTTAGCAGTGCCGCATTGCTGTTGGTTGTGCTTAAGGTATTAATCATATCATCTGCTTGCACTTTTTTTACACCTATGAGCACATCTCCAGGCAAAATAGGCTCAGAGTCTCCTTTATTTGGCACTATATTGACTACCATATTGCCAACCAAACCATCACTGCCAATGCTAATGTTAGCATTTTTCTTTATAAATTGAAATGACTTTCTATTAATTGCCATTTCGATTATTATCGCAGTATCATTGAGCATTGAAATTTCCTTTACCGTACCAACATTGATACCAGAATATCTCACATTATTTCCTATCTGTAGGCCATTTACATTATAAAATACCGCTTTTATCTTTTCCGTATTTCCAAAAAGCTGCTGCTTGCTACCAATTATATATATTATAGCTACAAATAGAATGGTTCCAACTAGCATAAAGATGCCTAATCTTAATTTTTCAGAGGTGGTTTTTTCCATGATTCCTTTATTTAAAAAATGCTTTTACTTTTGGGTCATTTGATATTGATAGTTCCTCGAATTTTCCTTCTGCATAATTGATTCCATCAATTAATAAGAGCATTCTATTTGACACCACTCTAGCGCAGTCTACATCGTGAGTAATAATGATCGAAGATGTCTTATATTTCTTTTGGACATCTCCCATTAATAATATAATTTCTTTGGAAGTTATAGGGTCCAAACCAGTAGTTGGCTCATCATAAAGTATTATTTTAGGTTTGAGTATTAGTGCTCTGGCTAAAGCTATCCTTCGCTTCATTCCTCCTGATAATTCATTTGGCATCAAGTCCATAGCACTAACTAATCCTACACTTTCTAGAGCTTCCATGACCATTGGGGTTGTATCATGAATTTCACCGAATTTTTTCGTATGTCTTCGCAGTGGAAACTCTAAATTTTCTCTTACAGACATGGAATCATATAGTGCACTGCCCTGAAATAGAAAACCAATTTCCGTTTTCATTTCATCCAGATCCTCTTGATCCATTTTCATTATATCATTTCCCATTATTTCTATTCTACCACTATCTGCCAATTCCAATCCGATAAGGCATTTAATCATCACAGATTTACCACACCCAGACTTACCCATAATGACTAGATTCTCGCCCTCATATAATGACATATTAAATCCATTCAATACATGATTATTGCCATAGCTTTTGTATAAATCTATTATTTCTAAAACTGGTTTCTCGTCCACAGAATTATGTATAAAATTAATGAATGAAAATATTAGTAATTAGGACTACAACGAAATCTATTAAAAACACCAGGATAGAAGCATGGACCACAGCTGTATTGGCTGCCATACCTACTCCCGAGGTACCTTTCTTGCAATTATATCCCTGATAACAGCCCACTAATGCAATAGCAAAACCAAAAAAGAAACTCTTAATCGTAGCAGGTAAAATATCTGTGAATGATAATTTTTTAAACGCTAAATTAAAATACATCAGAAAGGATACATCCCCTTTGACTGATTCTACAATATAAGAGCCAAAAATGGCGATAGCGTCACCATAAATAACCAAGATAGGGAGCATCAGCGTAGTAGCTACTATGCGGGTCACAACAAGATATTTATAAGGGTTGGTACCAGAAACCTCCATAGCATCTATCTGTTCTGTAACTCTCATAGATCCGAGTTCTGCACCAATACCCGAACCAATTTTCCCAGCGCAAATCAACGCAGTAATAATTGGCCCAATTTCTCGAACAATAGAGATGGTTACCATAGCCGGAAGCCAAGAGACCGCCCCAAATTCCAAGAGGGTAGGTCTGGATTGTAATGTAAAAACTAATCCTATGATAAATCCAGTAAGCGAGACTAATAACAAAGACCGATTACCTATATTGTAGCACTGCTTGAGCAACTCTTTAAACTCAAATGGAGGGTTGAATATCTCTCTAAAAAACCGAAGAGCGAAAAAGGAAAAACTCCCAATATCTATAAACAATTTTTCTAACAATGCTATCATTCAAAAATTTTCATCTTACTATCTGCCGAATAAATAATCTCCGTAAACATATTATGCCCTTCATGTTTTAAAAATAACCCTATTAATTTCGGGTATAATGCCTTGCTAGTGGTAGTTTTGGTCATTTTTTGAACGATTACTAAATCTTATACGGTATTTTATATTACAAAGCTATTTCATTTGAAGTTATACCGCATAAATTTATGTAACAGTCCAAAAAAAATGGACTTAACATCCCGCACGTGCGGGAAACCCCTGTCTGCCATCAGGCAGGGATGACCTCAATATAAACTAAAAAAGACTACCCAATTGGAGTAGTCTTTTTGTGTGGAGGGAATCCCGCATGTGCGGGAAACCGATGACCAAATGGGTGGAGGCGAACGGAGTCGAACCGATGACCCCCTGCGTGCAAGGCAGGTGCTCTATCATTTCTTTGATTTTCTGAATGTTTCATAAATGTATTGAAAATATATACTTTAATATACTATTTCTTATAT
>CAYXKX010000028.1:2822-31101 GCA_964465185.1 uncultured Chitinophagaceae bacterium | reverse complement strand
GTCAGCACCTATAAAACAGCTGTAGAGGCTACGCGGAAATCTCATTCACCTGCCTTGGTGCACGTCACGGAGGTCACACAACCACAAGGGCACTCCACGTCGGGCTCTCACGAGCGCTATAAAAGCCCCGAACGCATGCAGTGGGAACAGGATTTCGATTGTCTAGTTCATTTTAAAAACTGGATTATCGCGAATAAAATAACAGACGAAACTCATTTAGCTCAAATAGAAAAAGAGGCACTAGAAAAAGTACAGACGGCTAAAACAGAAGCCTACGAAGCCTATTTACAAGAAATAGTGCAACTAAAAGATGAAGTAAGACCTTTTATTGATTTACTCAAGACGAGTTCTAGTCAAGCAGGAGCTATTGATGAACAAGTTAAAATTATCGAATCTAAGAATACAATTTATAAGCGGGAAGTTTTAAAAGCAGTGCATACGATTCTCACTTTGACTGAAAAGGAGTCTCTATCTGCTTATGAAAATTTGAAGTCATGGTACTATGATGTCGTGCGTTCAGAAGAAAAAGTATATGGCTCACATTTACATAGTCAGAGTAAAGAAAATGCATTAAATGTAAAAGAGATAAAACCAGATTATAGCGATGCTGTAGAAAAGTCTGGTCATGAAATTATCAATCATTATTTTGATCAACTATTTGCTATTAGACCTGAAATGGTCGCCTTTGGAGAAGATGTAGGAAAAATTGGGGATGTAAATCAGGGGTTTGCCGGCTTACAAGATAAATATGGAGAAAATCGCATTTTCGATTCTGGTATTCGAGAAGCTACTATCATAGGTCAAGGACAAGGCCTCAGTATGAGAGGCTTGAGACCAATCGCAGAAATTCAATATCTAGATTATTTACTCTATGGTTTGATGCCACTAAGTGATGATGTAGCTACACTTCAATACAGAACCTGCGGTGGACAGAAATCGCCTGTCATTGTGCGCACTCGTGGACATAGATTAGAAGGAATATGGCATTCGGGAAGTCCTATGGGTATGATTTTACATTCACTAAGAGGTATGTACGTATGTGTACCCAGAAATCTCACCCAAGCTGCAGGTATGTATCAAACACTTGTGCAGAGTGATGAACCAGCGCTCGTCATAGAACCCCTCAATGGCTATAGATACAAAGAACTGATGCCAACTAATCTAGGAGAATTTACTCTTCCTCTGGGGAAAGTAGAAATATTAAATAAAGGAACAGATATCACTATGGTGAGTTATGGTTCTACTATTCGAATCTGTCAAGACGCTATAGAAAAATTAAATGCAAGAGGAATTTCTGTAGAACTCATAGATGTGCAAACGCTCTTGCCTTTTGATTTATCGCATGAGATTGTCTCTTCTCTAAAAAATACCAACCGCTTAGTCATAGTAGATGAAGATGTGCCTGGAGGTGCTTCAGCCTTTATACTACAAGAGATAATAGAAAAACAAAAAGGTTATCAATATTTAGATTCCGCACCTAAAACCATCACAGCTAAACCAAATAGACCTGCCTATGGCACAGATGGAGATTATTTCTCCAAACCTAATGCAGAAGAAATCTATGATGCTGTGCTAGCTATGATGAAAGAGGTGAAGCCTAATTTGTAATGGGACGCAGAAGGAATAAGAAAACACATTGCCTTAACTGTCAATATAGCTTCAATCAAGAAGAAAATTTCTGTCCGAATTGTGGTCAGGAAAATCATGATTTAAAGATTCCCATTTCCCATTTTATTGAAGAATTTTTAGAAGGAATACTCCATTTTGATAGCAAGGTATGGCATACCCTAAAAACCTTATTCTTCTACCCTGGTAAGATAACGAATGATTTTCTAGAAGGTAAACGAGTTAGCTTCGTTCCGCCTATACGATTGTACGTATTTTTTTCATTCATTTTCTTTCTCACCCTAAGCTTTGTTTTTAATCATAAAGATGAGGACAAAAAACTAACACAGATTATTGCAGAAGAGGGTCAGGCTAAGCCCGAAGAGATAAAACAAGTATTCGACTCACTGGAGTTTAAAGTAAATATGGAAGATAGTCTAGGAGCTAAAAAATCAAAATACATAGAAAACAAACTTAGAAAGATTGCTTCCATGACTGGAAGAGATATCAATCAGTTAAATCAGAAAATATACAAAACGTTTTCATTTGCCTTGTTCTTCTTATTACCTGTTTTTGCTTTCATCATGAAGTTAATATATAGGAGTAGCAAAAAATATTACTACGAACACTTCATCGCAGCTATACATTATCACGTCATCTTATTTATTATTTTGCTTATAGCGGTAGGATTTTATGCAATATCCCTTCCTAGCGCTTCCTACCTGATTTTATTCCTAGGAGCATTAGTCTATTTTATCCATAGTTTGCGAGTCGTTTATCATCAGTCCTGGCTGAGAACTACCGTAAAAGCAGTTTTAATATTCTGGGTTTATGGGTTTTTATTACTAATGGTTATTGCAACCATTGCAGCTATTGTTGGAGCTAAATACTTTAGGTTTTAGATTTTAAATATTATCCCGATCAATTCGTTTATGGTAGTGAAATCACCTTGTAACATAAGTCAGGTGGAAACACTTGACGAGGCTAGGGAGATTTTTACTCAATTTAAATGTCATTGAATTTTTCTAAACCATCTATTGAAAAATGTTCCATACCATGTTAACGGATCGAATTTAGATCCTTCAAGATAAAAACTATCTGAATTATACCTAATACTTGAAAGATAACTTGGTAGTCCAATCCTACAGAATCCCTTATATTGCAATGTAATACTATCTTTTGACAAGAAATATTCATACTTATTATAGAACCTATCTCTTGATGGATCACTAGGACAAGGATGCACTTCAAAATCTCCTCTTATATAAACTGAATCTATCCATAACGTATCATTCATGGATACCCAATAGCCGGCCAATTTCTTTTGATAATTAATTGGAGTATCAACTATAGGCTGATTAGAAGTTTGACTCTTTGTGCATGCTACCAAAAGCAATAAAACTCCACAAAACAATTTATAATTTATCAAACTATAGCTTGCTTAACAAAACTAAAATTACTCAACTTATTTATGATCCTGAATAAAACATTAATTACTCCTTCGTCAACTTCATCAGCTCCTTACTTCCCGATTTATCCGTAAATTCTAATAGATAATTGCCGGTAGAGAGTCCATCTAAATTTAAAATTTCTTTAGATGATTTGACCTCAATATTCATTTGAAGTCTACCATCAAGGCTATATATCAGCAGGCTGCCCCCTTTGATGGATTCTATGGTGATATGGTCTTTAAAAGGATTGGGATAGATGGATACTACAGCCTTTTCTAAAGTATTGATATTTGCAAGACCTTTCGTCACTTTTACACTTAGCCTCTGCGTATCCGAATGGCATTGGTTGTTGCTCGTTAATAATACCCAGTAATCACCATTTTTCTTGTATGTCCTGTTGCTGTTATTAGTATTAAAACTCAAACTTGTATCGCTAAATGTCCATTTATACGTTTTACTTCGCAAACTGGTATTATTAAAGGTAAAACTCGGGTCTGAATTTGTAATCGTGAAGGTTGACAATGGTTTTAGATTCAGCGCATTCCTAAAAGTTGTTGTTGCGGCCAGACTTTCATTGAAATAAGTACCACTAGGTGTGGATTCCAATAAAACGGCACGAACTTGATATTTAAAAGTATCTGGGGAACTCACACAAGAATCAATGAAGGTTGTAGTATTAATGATAGCAGTGTTAATTTTGATCCAAACAAACGACTCGGATACCTTAACATTTTTATAAATATTATATCCAAGCACAGATTCACCACTTGCTGTCCATGTCAGATTTACATGTAAACTATCTTTGAGTGTTGCAGATAAATTTAAAGGTGGCTTTAAATAATGTAGTTTTAAAGTCGGGTCGCCTAATAGTGCTACATGGACTCCATTCATAAAATTCATTCCATTATAGAGTGAACCGGGGTTCCTATTATTTTGTGATAAAATAGTAGACTCTCCAATAGTTCCACCCAAGGCCATATGATGAAAAAACCAGCGCGGTCTTCCACTCCATACATTTGATAAAACTTTACCATGTGCTAAGGCCGCCCGTAAAATATTATTTTGATTATCCCAATCACCGAAATAAGACCCAAATAACATAGTGAATACTGTTTGTGGCTGACGAGCAGCAAAATTAGCAGTAGAACCAACTCCAGCGCAGCTTGAATAGCCCCCCGCGCCGCATCCAAAGCTCCAAAGATACGAGGCTGTGTCCATTGTACCTAAATAGTCCATACCATTCGTAGCTGTGCACTCTAGAATTTTATCATTGCCTACTAACGCAGAGAAATTTCCCCAGCCACTGGCAGAAAATGCTTCCCCACTAAATGCACCGAAATTATCATCGATCAAGGCCCTGCGCTGTGCCTTATAACTACCTATTTTATAATCATGTAGTTTATTTAAATAGTCTTTTAACAATGTTGCTTCTGATTTACTAAATGCAGGCATATTAAAAAAATCAACTCTTCCCACAGCGATATCGGCTGTGTTATTAGCTCCCAAGACTGTTTGATCCCATACGCCGTCATTGGGTCTATTCCAATTTCGTTTTTGAGCACCTGTCGTATCATCGACCTGATCATCGGTCCACATACCATCCATGTCGGCATAGTAAGCGTCTGCGGGCCATGCCACGATATGTTCTGTGTGTGCATCTGGTGGAGTGGGTTTGAAAAAACCTGAATAAGGCACTGCAGGATGCCCAATTATAAACAAGGCTTTTGTGTTTTCAGGGTCTTTTTGGTATTCTAGAATAATTTTATCTTTGACTCCATCAGACTTTAAACTTCTTGGAACATCTATTCTAGCTACGGACCATCCTTCACTCTCTGCATCTTGAATCCATTGAACTATTTCCGTTTGTAAACTATCTCTTAACGAACTATCTACTAGAAGAATTACGTTCTTAGGATTTGTTTGCAATGGAATCTCAATCCCAGAGTTTATAAATCCATACGCATTATAGCTGCCTGCATTTTTCGCTATCAAATACTCATAGGAAATCCCGGGTTGAACGCTATTATCAGTATAACTAGTATCACTGGCTGTCAATGTGGCTAGGGCCATACCCCAATTATTATCTGACTTTAACTTTCTATAAACTTGATAATTCGTGATACCAGCTTGAAATTGCCAAGACAATTTAACCTGAGGTGGAGATTTTTGGACAACAGCGGATACCATGACTGTATAGTTTCTGGCACCTTGAGCCATGGACTTTAGGCTAAATACAATACTAATAAGAATAAAAAAAGCTCTCATTTCTAACTATTTATAATCGCTAAATTACAATGTTTTCAGAAAATTGAAAAAAAATAGATTAGAAATATACATATGTCACCCCTTCCCCGCCATTTTCGGGCAAAGCCGCTTCGTATTTGGTCACACTTTTATATTGGCGCAATTGGTTTATTATCTCTGTTCGAAGTTTCCCTTTCCCATGAATGATCTTGATTTCATGGAAATTATTTAATAAAGCTCTATTGATAAAATCATCGAGCTCAGCTATACCCTCATACGCAAATTTCCCCCTAATATCCAACTCGCGCGAGCTGGATCTATCTATCGAAATTAATCGCTTAGTTACTGCCTTTTTCTTAACTTCCTCAGGCGGCAGCAGAATTAATTCAGAGGCAGAAATAGTAGATTTCATATTGTCAAAAATAACTGTCACCTTATCCTTATTCATTTTTTCAATAATACCTATGGCATTCGTTTGTATAAACTGAACTCGATTCCCTATAGATAGTTTCTGATTATGGTCTACTTGATGAATTTGTTTGAAAAGTTCTTTAGATGTTTTAGCAGATTCTACTTTTTCTTCATTCAGCAGTTCCTGCTCATGAGCCAACTCTTCCAACTTCCGTTTGTTCTTTAACTCGTCTTTGAATAATTTCAATTCTTTCTCCTTTTCCGCGATTTGTTCTTGAAGTAAAAGTGTTTTTTCATAGCGCATTTTCTTTCGCATTAGATCCATATCCAAATGCAGTCTATTCCAATCTTTCAATTGCTTTTTCAACTCTAGTTCAGATTTTTCCAATTCCTTCTTCTGGAGATATAAATCTTTTTCTTTTTTTTCCAGCTTAAAAAGTTGTCTATCGTACTGGACTTTTTCACTTTCACTCAAGTTTTCAGCGCGTTTTATAACCTCGGTTGGCAAATCCATTTTCCGTGCAATATGAAACGTATAAGAACTACCTGGGAAGCCTACGGATAATTTAAACAAAGGTTCTAATTTAGTCTCATCGAAAAGCATACTGGCGCTAAAAGTATCTTTTCTCGATTCAGAAAACTTCTTTAAATCACTATAATGTGTAGTAGCTATAATAATAGACTTATGGCTTAAAATTTTCTCCAATACAGATTGCGCCATAGCAGCACCAAAGGAAGGGTCCGTGCCATCTCCAAGCTCATCGAAGAGAAACAATGAATTTTGATTTGCACATTTCATCATATGATTCCATAATCTCAATTTAGAAGAATAGGTACTCAACTCATCTTCTATCGACTGTAAATCCCCTAAATCTCCAATGATGTCAGTAAAAAGGGGCACAACAGAGTTTCCTTCGGCTGGAATAGGGATAGCCTTCTTGGCCATGAGGCCTAAAAGACCTAAGGTCTTCAATGTAACTGTTTTTCCTCCTGCATTCGGCCCACTAATAACGAGTAGATGATAACCTTCATTAAAAGTTAGATGGAACGGAACAACTGATGTATGATCTTTCTTTGATTTTAACTTCAATAATGGGTGAAAGGCATTTTTTAAATTGAATTTATTGCCTATTTGTGGAATACTCCCATCGATCTTTGCCATAAATCTAACCAGCGCTTGAATACAATCCCATTCTGCCATGTATTCTTGGTATTGAAATATTAAATTCTTATATTTTGCTAGAAAGGCGGTGAGTTGCCGTAGAACTTTTCGTATCTCTCTATCTTCTTCTCGCTCTAATTCTGAGGCTTCATTATTCAGATAAATAGTTTCAGCTGGCTCCATATAGATTACATTTCCAGATTCTGATTCATCTAGAATAATCCCTTTTATGGATCGCTTATAGGCAGACTGCAATGCCAATACTCTTCTGCCCTGTCTCAAAGTTTCTTGAATCTCATGAAGATGTCCCGATTGTTTTGCTGCATTTAAAGCTCGAGAAAATGCATTATCAATTTCAGATTGAATAGACTTTTTCCTGTCACGGATTTGAGCTAACTCTTTGCTTGCAGAAGATTTCACCTTTCCATTTTCATCTATGACGCGCTCGATTTCTCTAAGCAATGCCGTATCATAAAACAAGACACCAGCCTTATCCATAAGCATTTCCAACTCATCTTGATTGGTAGTCTCTTTAAAAAACGTTTTGATATCTCTCACATTAGAAACGAGTAAACCGAGCCTGAATATATCCTCGACAGGTACCACATAATTTTCAATATCTAATTTATTCAAATGAAAATTGAACTCAAATATATGCTGTATCGTAAAATCAGGAAATTGCGTATTCAAAAACCGATACTCTGAAAGATAGATATATACCTTCTCAATTTCAGACCTCTTTAACTCTTTATCAATAAAATTTTTCTTATAAAATTCTATACCATATTCAGACAAAAAGCATCGATAGACTTCATTTAAAACCAAGTCAAATTCAAGTAGTTTTTCTGTTTGTTCTTTATAGTTAATCATGGTGAATTATTCCTTCTTGTATAGTGGATGATAGAGTTCTATTGTCTTCCTCAAAAATTGGTTATCTAAATGAGTATATATCTCTGTAGTGGTTATGGATACATGGCCGAGCATTTCCTGTACAGCGCGCAAATCAGCGCCACCTTCAACCAAATGCGTAGCAAAAGAATGACGGAAAGTATGTGGCGAAATATTTTTTCGCAATCCGATGAGACTCGCTTGCTTTTTTATCATATTGAAAACAGAAATTCGCGACAAAGGAGTCCCTTTCAGGTTTAGGAATACGAAATCTTTGTGTTCGTCAGCTACCGATTTTTTCTTTCTATAATTATCTAAATATATTTTTAAATACTTGATAGCATCTGACCCTATAGGCACTATTCGCTCTTTATTGCCTTTACCGATGACTTTCACAATTTCTACATCCAGTTGAATCTCGGATAGTTTTAAATTCAAGAGTTCGGTAATTCTAAGTCCACAGCTATATAAAACCTCTAGGATAGCCCTATCCCGGGTGCCTCCTTCTGTGCTCACATCAATAGATTCCAACAATTTTTCTATCTCATCAAAACTTAACGTATCTGGGAGTTTTCTTATCAATTTTGGAGCATCTATTAATTCGGCTGCATTTTGATTCGTATAATTTTGATAGACCAAAAAATTGAAAAATGTTTTCAATCCAGATAAAATTCTAGCCTGCGTGGATTCTTGTATAGAAAAGTTATCAATAAGATAGGCAAAAAAATCCTCAATATTATTTCTACTTAAGTTTAAAACTGTCAGCTTTGGATTTTGAAAATCACAGAATGCTTGTAGTTTTTGAATGTCGTTGAGATAGGCGTCTATTGTATGCCTGGAAGCATTCTTCTCCAGTTTTAGAAAATTTTTGAACTCCAAAATTAAAAAATTCCAATCCATCGCTTATACCCGTATACAGTTTTCCCTTACCCAATCTTTATACATAGCCTCAAAATGCCAAAACTCATTTTCATAAGATATAAATCCTGCATTGAGCATAAGATTTCGCAACAATTCTCTGTTTTCCTGCTGTTTGTTAGTTAACCCAGTATAGCTCCAATGGGCTTTTTCGCTAAAATCATCAAATTCACAGCCAAAATCTAATAGTTTATTCGGAATATATGGACTATCTGAGATTTCCATAATAAGAACATCTACAGCCATTCCATAATTATGCAAAGAATCAGTATCTGGCGATGCTATATAGTTTTCCTTATTCGGTCCTTGATAGATATCCCACATTTTCCTTTGAACATCAAATGGACGCAGGGCATCTTTTATAACCAATTTATAATTCTTATTGATTTCAAACAAAATCTCCTTCGCTCGCAAAATCTTAGTGTAAGCAATTTCATTGAAATAAGCTCCCTTAAAATTTTGATATAAAATCGTACTAAACACATTTTCTGACACACTGTACTCTAAGTCAATATAAAACTCTTTTTCACTTAGTCTTATAAATTCCTTACTTACCCAATCCAGTTCTATAGCAGAAAGCTCTGTTTTTGTCGGTTCGCTCATTTTAGGTAGTGAAATGAAAAAGCTCGTCCCCTTTCCTAATTCTGTATCAAACCAAATAAGACCATTCATCGAATGCAATATCTTCTTGGTAATGGCTAGTCCTAGACCACTTCCAGAAGACTTAGTCGTAAAATTAGGTATAAAAATCTTGTCTCTTTCTTCTTCTTTGATACCCTTGCCATAATCTTTGATTTCAAGAATAAAATACCGTTCATTGTCCATTAAGGCGATATCTATAATGGTTTCCTCATCATCATAAGCTTGGATAGCATTTTTAACTAAATTGTTGAGACAACTAATCATTTGATTTCTGTCGCACTCAACCATAGCGGAAGATAGTCTAGATTTAAATAAAACTTGACAGACTCTTGATTGGAAAACATGGACGGTATTTTGTATAAGTAGTTTCCAATCTAACTGCTCTATATGCGGAGTATGTAATTTTCCGAAATTGGAAAATGCAGTAGCGATATTATCGAGATTATTTATTTGTTCGATCAAGGTGTCTGCAGTGCTGGATACCAATTGATCCAAATTACTAGCCCCTTCCTTCATATTCCTTTGTAGAAATTGAATTTTTAGCTTCATAGGAGTCAATGGATTTTTTATTTCATGCGCAATTTGCTTGGCCATTTCACTCCAGGCATCTTCCCTCTCTTGCTCGGCCAATAATCTTGCACTCTCTTGAATTTCATCTACCATGATATTGTATCGCTTGACCAACTCCCCGATTTCATCTTGATATAGATACTCCAAATACTCATTTTTACGAGATATTCCTAAGTTAGAAATTTTCTCAGTAAGTGTTTGTAATGGCTTAGTGATTCTATTGGCTAGCCAAATTGCAAATACCATCGATATAAGAAAGAAAAGTACATATAAATTAATTAATACAACGATTAGTCGCATTTCTTCATTTAGCGATCCTTTACCATCAAAACTCGTCAGTCTTAAATAATAATTTCTATTACCCGGCTTACTTTTTAAAACACTGTAATATTCATTACTTGGGGTTTCATTTTGTTTTACTTCTTCGATATTAAAAAATTCATTGTTTTTTAATCCGAAGTAAATTTTTGACTCCAACAATCTAGGGTAAATCATATTTCCAATAGATCTATAACTAGACTGAATCAGCTTGCCTTCATCATTATAAAGATCATATTGGATGGAAGTTATCCCCTTTAGTTTTTTAAAATGAAAATCAAAATCATTGGCAGGATTCAGAAAACTAGTATTGTATATTTGTTCAATAGCTTGCTGCGTAACTTTTAAATTATTGTAAGCAATTTCCTTATTATAATTTGTAAATCTATTTTTAAGACTATTGAAACTTAAAAGTGTAATCCCGATGAATATACCAATAACAAGTAAAAATATAGCCAGAACTATTTTACTTCTTAGCTCATTAAAATGAAACAAAGGCTTTGAGATATAGGTAATTCTAAGAGACCATACGAGAAAGAATAGAAAAATAGAGAGGAGAAAATTAATACAAAATATATATGAAAATTGAGTCAAAATAGAAACGGGATTCGCTTTTTGTGTCGTGACTAACACTTTTATCGTATCAGAGAAATTAAAAACAAAGTGCTCAAAATCTAAACCAAACAATTCATCAGAAAATCTAGGTACATCACGTGAAACCGGGTATTTTTTATTATAGTTATAAGGCCCCAATTGATCATGCAAGGTATCATTGATGTATAAGCCATGACTTATCTTATTCTCCCTAATGATGACATCATTAATTGCATCTTTAGTACTGCTCGCTATATTGGATAAATAAGTCCTTGGATAGACCATAAGCTGAATTTGCTCCTCACCGCTGGATTGCTGAATTAGATACTTCCTTACAGGTTTGGACTTTTCGTTACTTACTAAAAGTTCTATCGATGGATTTCCGTTTTGATCTAACCATTTTTGATATTCTAATTTATCAATTTCATCGCACTCGATATCTTTAAAATCTTGTAAATATGACTTTAGGCTATCGACATTATATCTATCGAGACCCTGAATGATCCTAGCTTCCAGACCCCTATCCAAACCAAAGGTGACATTTGTAGCAATAGAAGATAAAATAACCTCTTCTTTCTTTATATTATATCGTGAAAGTAAAAAGGTAGTCGTGAAAGAGGCAAAGAAGAGAAAAACGACAAAGCTATAGACTCTATTTCGAATATTATAGTAATACCTGCCATAGAACAAAGCGATAAAAAACAAGAGCAGGACAAAGGTGAGCTTGACCTCTAAGCGAAAACTCCCCAAAATAAGCAATAGAATAATGGAAAGCAAGAAAACAAAAAAAGACAAGATTATCTTCCGATTGTTCAGTTTAAAATTATAAATTGTTTTTAAAATCAGATTAGATAAAAGATAATAATTCGAAAAGGTCATTAACATGATACCTAAGCCTATGAAGCTGTAAATTGTTAATCTTGGGAAATAATCAAAATTAAACCAAATAGAGCTCTCTACCACCATACGCTCAAAAATTTTATTGATAGAAAAGGATTCTCCCAAAAGAAATACTAAAGCTATGGTATGAATAAAAAAAGCGGTAATTGAGTTTTCCCATTTTTTTAGATTTATGACTAAATTTTCCTGCAAATAATATAAAATTATCTGCGTAGAAAATACAAATAAGAACAAATCACCAAGAGATGGTGTGACATCAGAAGAATAGAGAGATGGGTTAAATAATTTGAGGGTGTAAAAAATAGAAGGAAGCTTGTAAAATAAAAGCAACTTTCTGGTAAAATAAACCAACCCTACAAAAACTATACAACCCAAAATAGGATAAATACGCGTCAGGGGCTTCGCAAAAAAGTATAAAGTTCTAATGTAAAAAAATGCAGCAATCATTATAACCAAAAGACCTAAGATGATCCAGAAATCATTTGAATGTACTACTCGCTTAAGACTGAAAAGAAAGTTTCCCTGACTATCAGTAAAATCTTTAGAGTTAGTTTCTTTGTACCCAATTATTAAATACTCTTTTCTCTCGTTTTTGTTGTGAAAAAGACGAAAGGAGCTGTTTAATTCTTCTTCAACAAACCTATTCAAATCATACCAAAAAACAATATATTTACCTTTGAATAATACTTTATATAATAAAAACTTATCCTGCTCTATTTCTCTGTATGATATTGAGTTAATATTGCCTAGAGTATAGGAATTAAGATAGAAGGTACTATGAGTCCAATACTCCAGAGAAAAATCACTTGAATTGTAAATCTGATAGGATAAAAGTCTATTGGATAAATAATTTTTATTCTTATCAAATGCTAAATTACCATCAATAATCTTATCTAGAAGATTCGAATCTTCTGACAACTTCTCTATAGCTGTAATCTCATTTCGCCAATAATCATACTTTGAGTTTTGTTGCCAAATCTCGAAGGGATTATAAGAAATAAACCAGTAAATTACAGCAAATAGGATAAAGAAAAAGGATGAAGTTCTCACACTTTTCTGTTGAAAAGCATACTGAAATAACCCACTAATTCTATACCACCTATAGTTCAAGACCTTTTTTATGCAAAGGTAAACTGAAATGCCTTAACAGATAGTGAATTATCGCATTAAAGTAAAGGATCCCTGGTGCTCTTTAATACCCCAAGGAGTTTTCAATTTAGCAAAATAAACATAAACTCCCATAGGTGCTGGTCTTCCTTTGAAATACCCATTCCAACCTTTCAATTGATTGGTTTCAAATACCTTTTCGCCCCATCGGTCATAGATAGCAAAGATGATCACCTCGGTGCATTCGTCCATATTTGGGAGATACTCATCGTTCAGATTATCCTCATTCGGGGAGAATACATTGGGGAAGCCATAATAACATTTCTCAGGTAATTTACCCTGAACTAAATAAGATACCGTATCCCAGCAATCATTCTCATCTGTGACTCTAACTGTAAATAATTTTGGGCTTATATCATTGATTTTATAATAGATCTCAGGCACGTTGCTACCAGTTTGCAGCCAGAAATAAGTCTGACCACCTGAGGCAGAAAGCGTCACAGTTTGTTTGTACAATACTGGATTTGGAATAGATGGAGTAATGACAGCCTTTGGCTTAGGATGAACTGTAACATGTATGTATTCAATTATACTATCACAACCAGAATATGCCCCGCGTATTATAAATGAATCGGCCTTGAGTTTAGAGGTCAAATATGTTTTTCCATTGTAGCGGAATGGGCTGCAACCATTCACATTTCGGGAGCTTGTATCTGTTTGAAAAATTTGAATTGGAGTGGTATAAATAATAGAATCACAATTTAGTATAGACTTCGAACGGATAGTATCTCTCTCAATGAAAGAACTCGTATATCGCTTACCCTTGTTGTCAATATAAAATTTACAGCGAACCTTAGGTACTAAAGGGATATCTTGTCTAACTAACACATTTAGCCTTAATAAATTTATAAAGCTATCACAGATTCCATCGGCTTTTTTGATAGTATAGAAATAATTATTGGTCGTTTTTCTGTAAATTCCATTGAACAAAACACTATCTCCAAAACAAATACGAAGATTTTGGGCAGTAGAATCTATTGTTCTATTAGTATAAACCACTACGGTATCATAGGCTTTGCAGCCACTATTCCTGTCCATAATTTCGAGTATGTAATTGATACTGTCATTCACTATACTGCAAATTGGATCCGCTATAGTAGCATCATTAAGATACTGAGTAGGCGTCCATTTATAAGTCCAGTCTGAGATAGGTGATTCTCCTAGCTGCGTGGTGAAGGCAGCCAAACAATTATTGGTATCCTTGCCAGCATTCGGATTAATTTGAATGATGGAAACTGTTTTTGTCATCGTGTCGAAGCATACGCCATTGGTTACAATGAGTCGTAGCGTATAAGAGCCTCCACTTGGGAAGGTCAAACTAGGCGGATTCGCACCAGAGAAGGTATTCGGAATTGCCGAGCCGAAGTTCCAACTGTAGGAAGTGATAGGTCCTTTGCTTGTATTGCTAACGGGTAAGGTCTCACCAAAACATAGCAAGTCTTTTGGAATTGTGAACCGCGCTCTCGCAGGGCAGCAAGCTTTGGTATTCACTACAAAGGTATCCCTTTGCAAGCAACCAAATGTATCTCTAAATTCTAAATAATAAGTCGTAGGAGAAGTTGGGAAGAAGTATGGACTCTTTGAGCTTGTCGAAGATATAGCTGCATTTGGCGACCACACAATATTCGTACCATAGACAGGTATCATCATCTGCACAGAGTCTCCGATACAAATTAACTGATCTTCCATTTTTGGATAAATAGCTGCCGCCTTCGCCTCCACATCTATAGTATCAATCAATTGACAGTTTTTCAAACTGGTATAAGAAACTAAATATCGTTGATTATTCGATACAAAAACTTTAGGATTGCGAATGGTATCATTCGACAACCCAGAAACAGGGCTCCATTGATATTTACTTCCAGCACTAGCTAACACTTGGATAGAATCATTGAGGCATTGGTTGTATGTGTATCGGCGAGAGGTGTCGCATGGAGGAGGTTGAATAGCATTGCAAGAGCAGGTAAATGGTTTAGTGTATAAATTGGAAACTTCTGAAGCAGATAGAACGCGATTATACATTTTAATATCATCTATTGCACCATTAAAAAAGCGTTGATGAAATGTACTATTTCCTGAATTAGCAATAATAATCGAATCTATGCTGGAATAATTCGTTGCAAAGCCTTTAAAATATGCTTTGTCCAAGACCCCATTAATATAAATTTTAATAGAATCATTGTCGATGGTAGTCGTCAAATGGTGCCAGGTATTCAGATTGAAATTTTGTACAGAAGATCCGCCTCCACTGATAGTTGGGGATGGATTCCAGCTAGAGACATGAAATTTGTTATTTCCGCTAGTTGAAATACCTAAAAAGTAAGCCTCATAGAAATGTCCTGGAGAATTCGTATTCCCTGTCACCATAATAGGGTTAAAAGAATATCCAAAGCCGCTTGTTGAAATTGCATTTGGCTTAACCCACATGGAAATTGTAGCTTTATTTGGTTTCAATAACGACTTATTTCCTAAGTTGATATAATTAGATATGCCATTAAAAGAATAGGCAGAATTGGTATTTCCAAATCTATTTGTAGTAGGCGTTGCACCTCGAACAATACCATGGTGCGCATATTTGGTACTATCATTCGCATTTCCATCCATAGACATGCAGAGAACTAGCCCGTTGGTATCGCAGTCAGTTAGTGGCGGAGGCACATTGCATGTCCCACAGTAGCCTTTGACTTCTGAAGGGGCGAGAGCGCGATTGTATATGCGGATATCATCTAATACTCCATTAAAGAAATATTGGTCAGGTGAATTGTTGAAACTTCTACCTATTCTCAAGTTTTGACTATTTGTAAGAAGCGAGTTAACAGATGACTTATATTTCCATTTTAGTATTCCATCTATATACATTCGAGTAGAATCACCGTCGTATGTATAAACAAAACAATACCATTTTTTTGTCTGAATAAATGGTGCAGTCTTAAATGAAGATAAATAAGAACCTATATCATATCCGTTATTATAATAATTTCCATAAATAAATGAATTATTTGTGTCTGGAATGTAATAGTTTTGATTTGTTATCCTTAGGTTATAATTTCCGTTTGCGTTATCCGGACCCTTAGATATTAAATTAGAACAATACCAACCACCATTAGGATTATAAGCATCAAGATATGCATAAGCAGTCATAGTAATTGCACTAGTTGGTGACAAACTACTCGAATGAGGAATTTCCATATAATCACTCGTTCCATTAAATTTATACGCCGTATTCGCCACTCCAGCTTTCCCTGCCACTGGCGTCGCTCCAAAATTAGTGGCATGATTACTATTCCCTGATTTGTCTTGGGTATTACCATTAAAATCTAGATGTAGCACTTTACCAGTATTGAGATTGGTGGTGTCGCAGTCAGAAGTTGAATTTCCACAAACTTTAGAATAGTAAACCTTCATTCTAAAATAGGTTCCATAGCAACCACCAAAATCGCCTGGTTTGACAATAACTTCATTTAATGGTGAAATAGAATTTCCAAGATTTATTTCTGCACCAGTCATAACAATTTGTCCATAATGGATAGGATTCGTAGCTTTATATACCACTTTATTATTCACCCACACAGAATCTATATAATCATCAGAAATCATCCACAATATGACACTGTCTATAACAGAGCCTGAGGGCAAGGTAAATTGCTTTTTCAAATAAGGAAAACTTCCAGAAAAAGTTGAAGTGGTCGTATGACTCGAACTATTGTAGGCAGTTCTTGTACCAGTATTAACAGTAGGACCCCACAGGCAATTTGCAGCAGAAACGCCCGGGAATAAAGATGAATTAGCAGTAAACGTACCCGCACAATAACTGCTCGATACCAAAGTTCCCCAAGTCCCATTTGTTTGCAAAGCTTGCCATCCAGTTTGACCAGAATTTATTTCTGTGGAATCTCGGCATAAACTAGTCGAACACAATGTGCAATTCTTCACGCTATCCACCTGAGAATCCCAGCTTGCCGCATTTTGCAGTGTCCCTACAAAATTACCATTTACTAGACTAACTGTATTGGTTCCAGTTCCCTCATCTGCTTTGAAATAGGCAACTAAGTTAGAAGTAGAAGCTGGAAGGCACGATTTATAACTCGATTGAATTTCAGAAGCGGTTCTAACAGAATTCCAAAATCTAACTTCATCTATTTTACCATTAAATGGCGTTAATGTATGATATGGATTGTAGTTCACATCTTGATTTCCAATGGTAACAGCTACACTATTTTGCATTCGTTGAGACATAGGAATCGTCAATGTGCCAGAATTCATCAAATTTCCATTAATATAAAGTTGCATGGTATTTGTATTATAATTCATTACCCCTGCTGCATGATACCAAGTATTCGCATTAAATGTCATATTGGTTCCAACAACTCCTCTTGGCACACTACAATTAGTTTGTCCACTTACTACCCAGTTAAATTTACCTGAACCAGACCAAGGCCAATTAAAATGAAAACCAATATCTTCACAAAGTTGCGCATCAGTAGCACCTACAGCAGACTCTACAGAAGTAACATTAGCGCCACTTCTATTACCAAGATTAAACCAACACTCCCATGTAAACCCATTCGTGCTATACAAATCTTTGAATGCTGCTCCATTTTGAGGTGTAATTTTGACGACATTATTATTGGTCCCGTTAAATTTAAAAGAACTTTCACAATACTGTGAACCTCCACCCGGTATAGTGTAGCATACAACCAATTTTGGATGTTTGGAGGTGTCAGTATCTTCTGCTGAATAAAATATCAAGCTATTGTAATATGGGGTATCAACATGCCTCAAAAAGATCCCGTTATCACCTGAAGTAATTAAATCTTGAATAAGATTTTTAATATCAATATTTGTATAGCTATGATTATTATTTGGACTTTGAGCTAGTATGACTTGATTTTGAGTTGTAATTGATGGCCAAGCAGTAGTTGAAATTGATGCAGTAGTCCACGAATTAGTAATCCTACTTATTGATGTCGAATTATTTGTTCCTGCAGTTGGCTGTCCTGTCCACCCATGCGCCGCATTTGGCTTTGAATATAGACTAAGGCTAGCTGAATTGATAATTGCATTTGCTGGAATACTTGACATGTTAAATTTTAGTATGTTTCTCCAAAAATGAGGTGTACCTCCTGCAGTCCAGTTAGCTACAACATTTTCATTATTTGTAAAAGTCCAGTTAATATTTGTAGATGAAGTAGGTGAAAATCCAAAACCATCAATTGCACCGTTATCACTAGTTTTTAAGGTAACGCAGAAACTCGCATCCTTATTTAAATTTATCCTATAAATTGTATCCAAACCATACTTTTTCCCTACACATGAGCTATCCGAAAAACTGCTGATGCTTATTAAACTGGTATCTTTTTTAGGAACAATGGAGAAGAAATAAGGATTGGAGCGTATATTCGTTTGGGTGAAGTTATTGGTACCATCCGTTAAGGTGACATTAAAAGGGGGATTTCCCTTGAAATGCACGGTGACAATAACAGGATTGGAGTTATAGCTCGTATATTTTCGATTGGTCAACCATGCTCGAGGAGTATCAATACTGACATAATTTGTTTTTGTAATCGTATCACAACCCAGACTATTGCAGGTAATTAAGGTGGCTGATTTAAGGCCATTGGCTCCATAGGTTACCACTGGATTTGCTATAGTCGAAGTAGAAGGGGAGCCTCCAGGAAAACTCCAATTATAAGTCAAAGTAGGTATACCAAAACTTTTAGCTATATATCGCACAGACTTGCCTATACATTGAAAGGTATCTAATGCTATAAAGTCTGATTTTGGTTTCTTAGTTAGGCATTGAAGAGCTTGAAATGCATTGATACGACCAGCGCCAAGGCTATCCTTCAAGATAGGGTTTTGAGCAGCTATATTGTCACATGTTCTTTTCAAACAAGCTTCAATACTATCTGCTGGCAAAGGGTTATAACATTTCATTAGACCACACAGACCTGCGACAAGGGGCGAAGCCATGCTCGTTCCGCTCATATTTCCATAAGAATTAGTTGCTCCTGCTAGACAACTTGGGATACCTACACCTGGAGCTGTGACGTCTATAGTAGAGCCATAATTGGAAAAGCTAGCTCTAGCATCTGTGTTCGCAGAGGCTGCTACACTGATCACATGATTATAGGAAGCCGGATACATATCATTTGAAGAATTACTATTTCCTGCGGCCGCCACACATATGATGCCTTTTGTTTTGGCTATATTAAATAGTGTTTGAAACGTAGCAGATTTACCGCCGCCGCCCCAGCTCATATTAACCACATCACAACCACTCGCATTTATAGCATAATCTAGACCTTGGAATGCACCTGTTAACGAAGAATTGGGGCTCAAACCAATTTTCACTGGAATCATCTTACAATTATATCCGATAGCGGCTATTCCTTTACTATTATGGGTTTGTCCTGCGATAATTCCAGCTACATGGGTACCATGGGTGAAAAAAGAATTGGTAGGCGCTGTGGCCGAAGGATCATTGTCATTATTGGCAGCATCCCAGCCTCGCCAGTCATCAATATAGCCATTTCCATCATCATCGATACCATTGCCGTTTATTTCACCTGAATTGATATGCCATTGATTGACCAAGTCTTCATGATTCATCAAAAAACCATCATCTGTGACCGCTATTTTTATTGAAGCGCATCCTTGGCTAAGGTTCCACGCTTGGTCAGCTTGTATCTTTGCTAAATTCCATTGGGTAGAATACAATGGATCATTTGGGGTGAAAAACAATTGATAAATAGGTACTTTTTCTGCAAAATCTATTTGTTCTAACTGATTTAAAGGAAGTAAAATAGCATCCAAAGATTGCTTATTTCGTAATACAACCTCATAGGTATGATTTAATAGAGGATGCTTTGAGACTGGTTGAATACTAGTCATATCAACCTTTCTAATAATTTTTAAAAACCGTACATCCTTTTCTAAGGAATATGAATTTTTGTATTCTTCTTTTACCTTGATAAAAAGCCTATCTGAGTAGTAGTCTTGACTATATAGATTGAATCCCCCTAATAAAATAGTAAAACATAAAACGATTCGCATAGTGGATTATTTTCACAGGCAAATATAAATAATTTCCTTAGATTTGTTTAAAAAGATATGATAGAATTCAACTGGCTGATATTGCTTATTTCGTCCTGTATCCCAATCATAGTGGGATATATATGGTTTAATGCCAACTTTTACAAGAAAATATCAAAATCCAATGAACAGCTAAATTTAACCATCAAATGGAGTTTGGTTAGTATAATAGGTCTTTTTACCCTAAGTTTCATGTATAGTATTACTTTGTCTTATCAGGTCATTCATCAGTTGCATTTCCAGAGTATGCTCATGAACGAAGTAGGTTTTGAGAAAGGAGAAGGAAATGCATATAAGGATTTAATTTATATATTGGAACTTTATGGCAACAATTTCAGAAGTTTTGGTCATGGAGCTTTCCATGGCATTTTAAACTCTATCTTTCTCATCCTGCCAATCTTAGTTTTTCAAAAATTAATCACTAAGATTGATTGGAAAATAATTGCCTATATATGGGCATTTTGGGCTATTTGCAGTATGATTATGGGTGGAATTATTTGTGAACTTTATACTTCTTGAATTTTATGATAAAACCTACAAGATTATTTGATTATATTGATAAACAAGCGATTGAATTTCCTCAAGAAAAAGCTATCTCACATAAGCACAATGGCAAGTGGATTCACTATTCTTCGAAAGACTTTCAAAAGAATGTCAATGAATATTCCTTGGCCCTTTTGGCGCATAATGTGGCGAAAGAGGATAAAATTGCCATTATATCAGGAAACAGACCGGAGTGGAATTTTTGTGACAATGGTATTTTACAAATAGGTGCAGTCAATGTGCCCATTTACCCAACGAGTTCTATACATGACTATGAGTTTATATTAAACAACTCTAGCGTCAAATATCTATTCATCTCTGATGCTACGATTTATGAAAAAGCATCTAAAGTCAATGTACCAAGTTTAAAGGGAATCTATTCCTTCGAACCTGTTGCAGGCTGTAAACATATTTCTGAATTTCTCGATAAGGCAGATTGGTCAAGACTGGAGGAGGTTGAACAAATAAAATCTGGAATTCAATCTAAAGATTTGGCTACCATTATCTATACATCAGGTACAACTGGTAATCCTAAAGGAGTCATGCTTTCCCATCGAAATATCATATTTAATGTAGAGGAAGTTTCCCCTCATTTACCCGTAGAAAAAAATCATAAAGTGCTAAGCTTTCTTCCACTTTGCCATATTTTCGAGCGTGTAGTCACCTATTTTTACTTTTATAAAGGGGTAGAGGTATACTTTGCAGAAAGTATAGACACGCTCAAAGAAAATATAGCGGAAGTCAAGCCACATTTCATGACCTGCGTGCCGCGATTGATGGAAAAAATCTATGATGGAATTATTGCAAAAGGTCACGATTTAAAAGGTATAAGCAAAATACTATTCTATTGGGGAATCAATCTAGCACATAAAGAAAATGCGAAAACTAATCTTTTTTATCCCTTCTTAAATAAAGTCATATTCAGCAAATTCCGACAAGCGCTTGGGGGCAATATTGTTGGTATAGTCACAGGGGCAGCCGCACTTCAGCCGAGAATAGGGATTTTCTTCAATAATGTTGGAATAACTGTAAGAGAGGGCTACGGTATGACCGAAACCGCTCCCGTGATTTCGTTTAATCGTTTTGGAGAAGGAGAAAATAGACCTGGCTCTGTGGGAATGATACTGGACAATGTTAAACTAAAACTAGAGCATAGGGAAGGTATGCAAAAAGATGAAGGAGAAATTTTGGTGCAAGGAGACAATGTGATGATGGGTTATTATAACAATCCTGAAGCAACTTCCAGCACAATAATTGATGGTTGGTTATATACAGGTGATGTAGGTAAAATAGAAGACAATAAGTTTTTAAAAATTACAGACAGAGTAAAAGAACTCTTTAAAACCAGCGGAGGCAAATATGTCGCACCCCAACATTTGGAGAATACCCTTAAGGAGAGTAAATACATCGAGCAGATTATGGTCATCGGGAATAATCGAAAATTTGTTTCCGCTCTTATCTACCCATCTCATATCAATTTAAAAAATTGGGCGGAATTTAAAGGGTTTGACATTGATTTTACAAAAGCAGATTGGACTAAAAATTCTGAGATTCAGAATAAAATAAAAAGAGTCATTGACCGATATAATGTACAGTTCAATCATGTGGAACAAATCAAAAAATTCACTCTAGTAAACCAAGAGTGGACAATTGATGGAGGCGAGTTAACTCCTACTCTAAAGTTGAAAAGGAAAGTCATAGAAGAGAAAAATCAAGACATAATCGAAACCATGTATAAAGTTTAATCTATCAGAAGTCCTTCAATAGCTAAATTTGCCAATAGAAATTTATACCGACATGAAAAAAATATTATCAATCCTCATATTGTTTGTTGCGATAAGCACCTATAGCCAGGTACATACACTCAAGGAGTCTATTTATTTTGGACTAGGTAAAACATCACTTAGTAGATACCATAAACAAAAATTAGATTCAATTGTAACACTTTTGAAAAATAGTAAGTCCTATGTCGGCGAGGTAAAAGGACATACCTGTAATCTTGGTTCGCTGCGTATCAATAAAGTTATATCCAATTTAAGAGCGCTTAATGTTTTAAACTATTTAGTTGACAGGGGAGTTAAAAGAGATAAGTTTTCCTACTCGTCTTTTGGTTTTTCTCAGCCTGTAGCAGATAATAGTAGCCAACAAGGTAGAGCTTTGAACAGAAGAACAGATGTCGAAGTTGTCCTCAGCCTTTTTGATGAGCCAGTTAGTTTCAATGAAGAAGGGGGGAAATCTCAATCCAATCCAAAAGAACCCAAAAGTGTTAAGACTCCTTTATCGGATGCCCCTCCATTCGAAATTGGTCCCGATTTTACCACTGGGAAAATCCCAAAAGCTGGAAATAAAATAATAAAAGTCACAAATGGTATATCTCTGGAAGTTGATAAAAATAGTTTGGTATCAGGCAGCAGTGAACCAATCGATCTAGACTTTAAAGAATTTTCTCAAAATTATGATATTATAAAAAAAGGATTTAATACAGCCTCTGGTGAATGTCAAAACTTGTCACTTATAGGCGCATTTTCAGTTAACCTAACACAAGAGTATCAAGAATTAACCATCAATAGTCAAAAACCTCTTCTAGTCTATATTCCCTCAGAATACTATCCTAACGCAAAATTATATTCTAATCCTCGCAAATGGACAGCGGATACAATAAACAAGATGGCCTACAATTACGAGAAAAAAGCCTATGAAGTATCCATAATAAATAATACAAGTGTGGTTGGTATTTTCGACAATGTTCCTGATACGGTAATATTTTTAAGAGTAAAAATAAAAGGACTTTCACCTGACTTAATAAAGCCTTATGTTATCTATGACAATTGCAATATATCTATGTGCTGCAGACAGAAGGGGAAATGGTTCTTAGTACCTGTGACTGTAAAAAGTTCTACCTACAAAATACGCTCTTCTTATACCGATTACTCCAGCAAAAATGGAGATTCATATTCTGTTAATTATGATATTAAAAACCTCGATCTTTCCAAATTAAAGGTTGATCATAGAGAGGGAAATCTAATTGTTTATAAATATCCTGAAAAAATAAAGATAACTAATCAAAAATTAGATAAATCAAGCCTTTGTGACCAGATACCAGCTGGAAACTAATAAATGGCAGATTGAACGATATTAATCATTAATTTCTTGCAATCTGCCTTTGGAATAGCCTCTCCACTTCTCAATGAGTAAACTCATATCCTCAGGCAATTCTGAGTCAAAAGATAACCATTTTTTGGTCTCTGGGTGCTCGATACCTAGTTCCTTTGCATGTAGAGCTTGTCTAGGACATATTTTAAAGCAATTCTCTACGAACTGTTTGTATTTACTGAATACGGTGCCTTTTACAATGACATTACCCCCATATCGATCGTCATTGAATACTGGATGACCAAGACTAGCCATATGTACACGAATTTGGTGAGTTCTGCCTGTTTCCAAAACACATTCTACTAGTGTACAATAACCAAATCTCTCCAAAACTTTATAATGTGTTATCGAAGGTTTACCTTCAAAATCATCCTCAAAAGTTCGCATTCTTTTTCTTTCAAACTTGTCACGACCTATATTTTTATTTATAGTACCATCATTCGATTCTAAGTCACCCCATACAAGCGCCACATATTTTCTATGATTAGTTTTATCAAAAAATTGTTTTGCTAAATAGGCCATGGCATAATCACTTTTGGCTATGACCATAATGCCGCTGGTATCCTTATCTAGTCGGTGAACTATGCCTGGTTTGAGTGCATCTTGACCTTTTCCTAGCTCTTTAATATGAAATAACAAAGCATTGACCAAAGTTCCAGTATAGTTACCAACACCAGGGTGCACAACTAGGCCCGCAGGTTTATTTATAATCAGCATACTACTATCTTCGTATATAATATTCAATGGAATGTCTTCAGGTTTGACCCCTTCATGACCAAATGGCATAGGGAGAATTACCTTAATTTTATCCAAAGGATTTATCTTATAGCTAGATTTTACAGGCTTCTCATTGACCAAAAGACTACCCGAATCCGCAGCCGCTTGAAACTTAGACCTTGAAATTCGCTCGACATGGCTTACAAGATATTTATCAATCCTTATCGACTGCTGTCCTTTGTCGACTTCTAAATTCACCTCTCGGACGAGCTCATCTCCTTCTATTTCTAACTCATCACCTTCTACTTCTTTACTTTCTATTTCTAACATAATTTATTTTAATAAAAACTTACATCCTGTCCAGCATTTAGTCGCATTAACAGTTTTATCCCTTGCTCAAACGAAAAGCCTTCATACATTATTTTGTAAATAATTCCAACAAGCGGAGCCTGAATATGCATGGTATCAGAGAGATATTTAATCACTTTTACAGTATTGATACCTTCGGCAGCCTCTGTCATGGTGGCTATTATCTGTTCTATCTTCTCCCCCTTTGCCAGTCTATAACCAACAGAATAATTTCTACTTAATGGGCTGCTGCAGGTAGCCACCAGATCACCTATACCAGCTAGTCCTAAAAAAGATTTAGGTTCTACTCCAAGCGTTTTACCGATAGCAATCATTTCCGAAATTCCTTTAGTAATGAGCAGTGCCTTAACGTTTTCCCCATATCCTAAGGCCGAAGAAGCTCCTGCTGCTATAGCTATATAATTTTTAAAAACTCCTGCTAACTCAATACCTTTAATATCATTGCTTCGATAAATCTGAAATCTATCGCATTGCAAAATATCTGTACCAATAGTCAATACCTCCTTAAATTTTGAAGCCAAAACTGTACCCGCAGGCTGCCTCTGAGCAATTTCTTTGGCCAGATTTGGGCCGGAGATACAACCAACTCTGTGTACTGGTGTCTCCTCCAAGATAACCTCACTCATAGTACAAATATCCTTGGGTCTGATCTCTACAGGACCTTTGGAAAAGTCTATTTTTACGTCAAATCCCTTGGCTCCATGAATCAAAATATGATTTGATGTTAAAAAACTAGACAACTCTTTAATCACATTTCTAAAAGCGTATGAAGGTAGAACCGGAAATATGATATCGCAGTGACCAGCTAATAAACTTAAATCCGTTGTAGCGGTTATATTTGGCAATATTTCAATTTCCCTATGTCTCTTGTGAATATTAATATTATCTACTGTACCTTGTTTTCTAGCATACATGATGACTGAATGTCTTTCAGCAATTAGATTAGCCAAGACAGTTCCAAAACTACCAATACCTAAAATGCCAATAGGCTTAGAAATATTATATATATTGCTCAAGATTATATCCGATTAATCTGTTGTGGTAAAAATACGCTAATCTCACGTCTTGTGAATTAATATTGCCGTCTGAATCAGCATAGACCACTTTCTTTGAATTGAATAGGCTAATCGAATCAATGCCGTTTATCAAAATGGCTTCTGCTGAATTCTCCAAAATAAAATCTGATATATTCACTTTATCCTCCTGGCGCAGTTCCATTAATCTAACCTTCAATAGAGAGATAACCTCTAACATTCGCTCTCGTTTAATAATTCTATCTTCCCTTGGCAATAGCATAATTTCAAATAAAGAGAGATGTTTATGCCTTCTCTTTAAAAGTAAGAAATAGGCGAAAGCTATAAGAGGCGAGGTCATCACCGTGTTATACTTAAAATAACTTTTAACTATTTTATCACCCAAAATTTTGGTATACTCATAATTTCGTTGTTCGTCCCTTACAATTTTATTCTCTATTTCAAAATAACCCTTGATATCAAATGGCTCACCATTAGGTGCTATACTCTCACCTTTCTCATTCACCTCATTGCCGATGACATCCAAAGGTTTTCCAAAGGAGACAACCACACCAGTATCTGCATTAAATAAATGCTTAATAAATCGGACTATCTTATAGGTAGTAGAGTACTCAAAACTATCCGAAACATATTTTTCTTTTCCAACTTCAACTAGATGTTGATTTACAAGTGAAGAACATTCAATATTATACTGATAGTTTATGACTAAAGGTAAGACGAAAATTTTCTTTCTATCATGTATGAAATTTTCCTGTTGTGCCTCTACTGCAGTGCTCAACAACCCTAATTTTAACTTAGATTCTATAGCCCCAGATCGTGAACGGGTACCTCCAGGGAAGAATAAACTAGGGGTATCTCGTTCAATGGCCATTTGAGAATAGGACTTTAATAACTCAAGATACAAGGCGTTCTTTCTCCTTCTATCCAGTTTATAAGCACCTAGATTATTTAACATAAATGAAAGAGGCTGCGTACCTACCAAGTTAATACCTGCACCATATGTCACTGGTTCTAGTCCTATGGAATTTAAAGCCCAACCTACTAGTGGAGAATCGGTATTAGAAAAATGTGTAGGAACTACGACTATTGTACCTTTCATGGACAAATTCCGTATCAAATCAAAATCTCCCGTAATGATAAACTTCTCATAAAAGCTACTCATTTTTCTAAACAGAAACTTAAAAGGTGAGTTCAACTTAGAATTTAAAAATAAGAACAAAATACGAGGTAGGAATCTCTGCGCTAAATCAAAGATTCTCGGTTTAAAATTTGCTACAATCTCGTAGGCATAGCGATAGAGAATTTTTTTCAATAGAGTCTCTAATATAGATCTGTCTGCATCTTCCCAGTTCTGTGCTTTTTGAAATTTAATAATTTGACCCTTTACATTATTCCAAAAATCTTTTTCATCATCAGGATCAGATTTCCAACGTGAAGTAGTGACTCGAATTCGCTCTTGATATAAGGTCGATGCCAATTCATCAAAAAGCGCTCTCGTGGTAGGATAATTTTTGCGCGATTTCTCTATGATACGTTCTACTACTTCTATGAGGAAAGCATCCTTATCTTTATCCAATTTATATATCCCCCAATTCTCATAATTGGTATTGACATATCCTAAAGATGCTTTTAGCTTCTGCACGTGTGGTTTTATATATTTGACTATCCTATTTTATTGCCCTAATATATATGCAAATATCAAAGGTGCGACAATGGTAGCATCGGACTCTACGATATACTTTGGTGTGTTTATATCTAGTTTACCCCAAGTAATTTTTTCATTGGGAACTGCACCTGAATAAGAACCGTAGGATGTAGTGCTATCCGATATCTGACAGAAATAAGACCAAAAAGGGACGTCGTGCCATTCCAAATCTTGATACATCATAGGCACTACACAAATCGGGAAATCGCCCGCTATACCTCCACCAATTTGGAAAAATCCAACGCCTTTCCCATCGCTGTTCTTGCGATACCAATCAGCCAACCAAACCATATATTCGATTCCTGACTTCATTGTGGAGGCTTTCAAATCATTTTTGATTATATAGGATGCAAAAATATTTCCCATAGTGCTATCTTCCCACCCTGGAACGATGATTGGAATATTTTTCTGCGCCGCAGCGACCATCCAAGAATTTTTTGGATCTATCTCATAATATTGCTCCAATACACCACTCAATATCATTTGATACATATACTCGTGCGGGAAATAACGCTCGCCAGCAGTATCTGCTTTTTTCCATAATGCATAAACGTGTTTCTGAAGTCTTCTAAATGCCTCTTCTTCTGGGATACAAGTGTCTGTCACACGATTCAATCCTTTTTCAAGTAATGCCCACTCATCTTGTGGAGTTAAATCTCGATAATTCGGCACGCGCTCATAATGGGAATGAGCTACGAGATTCATCAAATCTTCTTCAAGGTTAGCTCCTGTACAAGAAATAATAGCTATCTTATCTTGGCGAATCATCTCGGCTAGAGAAATTCCTAATTCT
>CAYXKX010000028.1:0-2812 GCA_964465185.1 uncultured Chitinophagaceae bacterium | reverse complement strand
CTGCTGTGCTCATAGCACCCGCAAGAGATACCAACATTTTACCACCTTCTAAAAGATGTGTTTCATAGCCTTTGGCTGCATCTACTAGTGCAGCTGCGTTGAAGTGACGATAGTTGTGCAGAATAAATTGAGAAATGGGACCTTTCATGGATAATTTTGAGTTATTAATTTTGAATTTTGAATATTGCTATTTTAAGATTCTGAGGGAAAATCATAATACGCTATCTTAAACCTTAAAAACTGATAATCGGTTATTAATCTTTAATAAATTAGACTTAAAACAGCCCATTCACCTCTTTATCTACCTTTTCCAGTATAGTAGCTAAATCTTCTTTGTTATTGAGGAAATCTAAATCATCTACATTGATTACTAGCAGCCTGCCATTTTTATAGGTTTCTATCCAACTCTCATAATAGGCATTTAGTTTCTTTAAATAATCGATACGAATATTTTCTTCGTAATCACGCGCTCTATTTTGGATATTATTGACTAAGGTAGGAATATTAGCTTGTAAGTAAATCAGTAAATCTGGAGGAGAAACCTTGGAACTTATGGTCTTAAACAAGCTCTGATAGTTATCGAAATCTCTTGTTGACATCAAATTCATTGCATGCAAATTGGGTGCAAAAATGAATGCATCCTCGTAAATCGTTCTATCTTGAATGACAGTTTCTTTCCCCTCTTGTATTTTGATTAATTGTTGAATGCGACTATTTAAAAAATAAATTTGAAGATTAAAACTCCAACGCGTCATGTCATCGTAGAAATCACTTAAATAAGGATTTTCTTCCACATCTTCAAAATGTGGTTTCCATTTATAGTGTTTGGCCAATAGTTCTGTCAAACTTGATTTTCCTGCGCCAATATTCCCGGCTATTGCGATATGCTTCAACTTTGCCTTTGCCATATTCTAGATTTTTCTTTAAATGATTAATTAAAACCTTAATTAGAAGATTGTAAATTTATATTTTTTGCAGTTAATCCCATAATATCTCTAACTTCTTCCAAGGTGATTCTTGCATTCCTATTTGCCTTTTCTGCTCCCGCATAGGCTATGTCTTGAAGCAATTTTTTGTTGGAAATATACTTCATAATGTTCTCTCGCAAAGGTGCTAAGGTAGAAACCGCGTCCTGGGCGATTTGCTTCTTCATATCGCCATAGCGAATAGTGCAGTCTGCGTAGGCTTTTAAATATTCATTCACTGTTTCTTCCGCTGAAAATATTCGCATTATATCAAAAAGACTTATCATTTCTTCTGACAAAGGTGAATTACGTTCTTTAGGACCCGCATCGGTTACAGCGCGTTTGATTTTATTTTCAATTTCTGAATCCGAGTCTATAAGATAAATGGCAGTGGATTTATCATCTGATTTACTCATTTTACCTTTGCCTGATAGAGATGGAATATTGACCAAGTTGTCAGTAAAAGTAAAAGCAAAGGGCTCTTTGAAAACTTCCTTCTTATAATAATGATTGAATCTATTCCCAAAGGTTCGACACATCTCCAAATGTTGAGACTGATCCTTACCTACAGGCACTTTTGTACCTTTATGTATTAGAATATCTGCAGCCATCAATACTGGGTAAGTTAACAAGCCTGCATTAACGTTATCAGCTTGCTTTTGTATTTTCTCTTTAAAGGTAGCAGTTCTCTCCAGCTCTCCCATATATGCAAACATGTTGAGGTATAAATACAACTCATGCGTATAATAGACATCTGACTGATAGTAGATGGTAGCTCGCTCTGGATCTATACCACAGCCTAAATATATTGCAAGCGTCAAATATCGACTATGCATTAAATCTAAAGGATTTGGATGCGAAGTCAATGAATGTAGATCCGCTATAAAAAAATACATCGGGTTGTCAATTTCATTGGCGAGATTGACATAATTTTTGACAGCCCCATAATAATTTCCTATGTGCAGAATTCCTGTACTCTGAACTCCAGAAACGATAATATCATTTTTTTCTATTGTATTACTAAAGCTAGTCATAAAGAAGCAAAGATAATAAATAGGACCACTTCTACTAAGAAAAATGCACAAAGAGCTAAACTAAAAATAATAGATAACTCTACCTGACAGAGTAATATGGTACTGGGGCTCATCAGCAGCATGATACCTGCCAGTTGGTATTATAGAATGAATCATCCTGAGATTAACACCAAAGTGTTTTTTAATATCAAAAGCTACGGATGCAATAAATGCTAAATCTAAGGGTTTATAGTAGTTTTCTGTTCGTTCATTTCTCACCTGTCTCAGATTATACCATTGTGTGGTACTTATCAGATTCGAAACCACCAGCCCAGCTCCAAATCTTGCAATTTTATGATCATGGTAATTAATCATAACAGGGATTTCTATATAATTTGTATGGATCGTGCGATGAACCATAAATTGATTAAACTCATTAAACTGCTCTCCTGAAGCACCGCGCATAGAATAGTTAATTTCCATATTAGCAGATATCTTATCGGAAATCATAAAATAGGTTCCTAGTCCACCTGTGTAACCCCAATAATTAAAGCCCCCCACACTATCTCCCGAAATTTGGTTAATTGTAAAACCTGAACTAATATAACCTCTAAACGTCCCTTTTTCTTGGCTCAGAAGAGTTGTAGATAAAAGGAATAAGAATAAAAAAAGGATTAAATTTCTCATTTCACAAAACTAAAATAAAAATATCTATTTTAAAAATAATATTATATTTGCACTCCGATTTCAAAAATCATGGTCTCTTAGCTCAGTTGGTTAGAGCACCTGACTCATAATCAGGTGGTCGCTGGTTCGAGCCCAGCAGGGACCACT
>CAYXKX010000027.1:565-31617 GCA_964465185.1 uncultured Chitinophagaceae bacterium | reverse complement strand
AAATCCAAAAAGAGATTGTTCGTATTCTAGACAAATTTACGGAGCTTACAGCGGAGCTTACAGCGGAGCTTACAGCGAGAAAACAACAATTTAATTATTATAGAGAGAAGTTGTTTCGTTTTGATGAA
The DNA here is from genome assembly GCA_964465185.1 of uncultured Chitinophagaceae bacterium. Taxonomy (GTDB): domain Bacteria; phylum Bacteroidota; class Bacteroidia; order Chitinophagales; family JADJOU01; genus CHPMRC01. The sequence goes on along the minus strand of CAYXKX010000027.1, from coordinate 31,489 downwards.
AAGGAAGTCCAACATTTGCCAATGGGAGATCCAAGTATAGGAGAGTTTCAGAGAGGTAAACGGTTTGTAAAGGATGATATGATTGCAGAAGGTGTGCCCTGTATTCACTATGGTGAGATGTACACTTATTATGGCACTTGGGCAAACAAAAGTAAGTCATTCCTTAGTGAGGATTTAGTTGAAAGTAAAAACCTAAGGATTGCAGAAAAAGGTGATGTTGTGATAGTAGCTGCTGGAGAAACCATTGAGGACATTGGATTAGGAACGGCTTGGTTAGGAGATGAAGGCGTGGTAATTCACGATGCTTGTTTTTCATACAGAAGTTCATTAAACCCTAAATACGTAGCATACTTTACACGTACTAAACAATTCCACGACCAAATAAAAAAGCATATTTCATCGGGTAAAATATCTGCGATTAATGATAAAGGTTTAGGGAAGGCATTTATCCCTTTACCCACGCCTGAAGAACAAGAACGTATTGTTACCATCCTTGATAAATTTGACATCCTGACCACTTCAATTACCGAAGGACTTCCTAAAGAAATTGAGTTAAGGAAAAAGCAGTATGAGTATTATCGTGATTTATTACTAACCTTTCCTAAGAATAATATAGAATCATAAAATGGGACAGTCGTTAAAACAAATTTCTGAAACACTTAGAGATGCTGATAAAAAAGCTCAGTTAATTTATGCATTTAATGGCACAGGAAAAACTAGGCTGTCACGAGAGTTTAGACTTTTAGTTGCTCCAAAAGATGAAGAAGTTGAAGAAGAAACAGGTATTAAAGTTCTTTACTACAACGCATTTACGGAAGACCTATTTTACTGGGACAATGATTTGGATGCTGATGTAAACAGAAAACTACTTATTCGCCCCAACGGATTTACAAATATGGTTCTCGAGTTTTTAAAAGACCAAGGACTTGACGGAAACATCATTTCAAATTTTCAGCACTTCACAAGTGACAAAGTAACGCCTCGTTTTAATGAGGAATATACAATCAAAGATGAGAATGATAGGGACATTATTGTAAAGGCATACTCTGAAATTACATTCTCAATAGAAGGTGGTAATCAAGAAAGCATTTCGAATATTAAAATTTCAAAGGCAGAAGAAAGCAACCTGATTTGGTGTGTATTTTATAGTTTGCTTGAACAAGTCGTTGAACAATTAAATATTCCCGAACCTGAGAATCGTTCAACAGACAAGTTCAATGATTTAAAGTATGTTTTTATTGATGACCCTGTAAGTTCGTTAGACGACAATCATTTGATTGAACTGGCAGTTAACTTAGCCCTAGTCATTAAGAAATCTACTGGCTTGAATTTTATCATTTCAACACATAGCCCACTTTTCTACAATGTTCTCTATAATGAATTAGGGCTAAAGGCAGGGTATATCCTTAATAAACTCAATGACGGAACTTTTGACCTAATTGAAAAGAAAGGTGACTCAAATAAAAGTTTTTCATACCACCTTTTTCTAAAACAAACCATACAGGAAGCCATAGACAATAATGCAATTCAGAAGTACCACTTTACACTTCTGAGAAATCTTTATGAGAAAACAGCAAATTTCTTAGGTTATCCAAGATGGTCAGAATTATTGCCCGATGACAAGCAAACATATTACAATCGTGTTATTCAGTTTACAAGTCATTCCACCTTATCAAATGAGGTAGTCGCAGAACCAACAGAACCTGAAAAGCAAACTGTGAAGTTTTTGTTAGACCACCTTACAACAAATTTTAATTATTGGAAAGAAGCACAAAATGTCACAGTATAAAACCATAGCAGAATCAAATAACTTTATAGTGTTGGATAAATTCACCAAATATTTTGAGGTGAATGAAGCACCTGCTGTTTATCAAACAGAGGCAGCGCTTGAAAAGGAATTTATTCAAGACCTTATCAATCAGGGTTATGAAAATCCATTAAATCTAAATACATTGGACGCAATGTTGGCGAATGTAAGAGTACAACTTCAATCGCTGAACAATATGGCATTTTCGGATGGAGAATGGACTCGTTTTGTAGAAGAGTATTTAGATAAGCCTAGCGATAACCTAGTTGAGAAAACAAAGAAGATACAAGATGGTTCCTCAGCGTATGATTTCGTTTTTGATGATGGTCATATCCAAAACATCTACTTAGTAGATAAGAAAAACATTGCACGAAATAAAGTGCAGGTAATCAAGCAATTTGAACAAAAAGGAACTCATGCCAATCGCTATGATGTAACTATTCTAGTCAATGGATTGCCTTTAGTTCATATAGAACTAAAGAAACGCGGAGTGGCTATCCGTGAAGCATTTAACCAAGTGCATAGATACTCTAAAGAGAGTTTCAATAGTACCAACTCACTCTTTAAATACATACAATTATTTGTTATCTCCAATGGTACTGATAGCCGATATTTTGCTAACACTGTAGAGCGGAATAAAAATAGCTTTGACTTTACCATGAACTGGGCAAAGGCAGATAATACTTTGATTAAAGACCTCAAAGATTTTACAACTACCTTTTTTCAAAAAAAGACTTTATTAGAGGTGCTATTAAAGTATTCAGTCTTTGACACCAGTGATACGCTGCTCGTCATGAGACCCTATCAGATAGCTGCCACAGAAAGAATCTTATGGAAAATCGAAAGTTCATATCTAGCCAAAAAATGGTCCGACACAGAAGGTGGTGGTTACATATGGCACACCACAGGCTCGGGTAAAACACTCACCAGTTTTAAAGTAGCACGATTAGCCACGCAACTTGATTTCATAGACAAAGTATTCTTTGTCGTAGACCGAAAAGATTTGGATTTTCAAACTATGAAGGAATATCAAAGATTCTCACCCGATAGTGTGAACGGTTCAGATAGCACCGCAGGATTAAAGAGAAATATTGAAAAAGATGATAATAAAATTATAGTTACAACTATTCAGAAACTGAATAACCTCATGAAAACGGAGGGGGATTTAGCCATTTACCAGAAACAAGTTGTTTTCATATTTGACGAAGCACACCGTTCCCAATTTGGCGAAGCTCAAAAGAACCTAAACAAGAAGTTTAAAAAATTCTATCAATTTGGTTTTACTGGGACTCCAATTTTTGCAGGATATAATGCCTTAGGTGCAGAAGACACTGCAAGTGTATTTGGTCGAGAATTGCACTCTTATGTAATTACAGATGCTATTAGAGATGAAAAAGTACTAAAATTTAAGGTGGACTATAACGATGTAAGACCACAGTTTAAGAGTATAGAAACAGAAATAGATGAGAAGAAGTTAAGTGCAGCAGAAAACAAAAAAGCTTTACTACACCCAGTACGTATCAAAGAAATTTCTCAATATATCTTACAGAATTTTAGGCTAAAAACCCATAGAAATCAAGGGAGCAACAAAGGCTTTAATGCAATGTTTGCAGTAGGTAGTGTTGATGCCGCAAAATGTTATTATGATGAGTTGAACAATTTGCAAAAAGAGAGCGATAAACCTTTAAAAATTGCAACAATCTTTTCCTTTGCAGCCAATGAAGAGCAAAGTGCCATAGGTGAAATACCAGATGAAAGCTTTGAACCTTCTGTAATGGATAGCAGTGCCAAGGAGTTTTTAACGAAAGCTATCAATGACTATAATGCAATGTTTAAAACCAGTTATGGGGTTGACAGCAATGAGTTTCAGAATTATTATCGCGATCTTGCGAAGCGTGTTAAGAGTAAAGATATTGACTTAATCATTGTCGTGGGAATGTTCCTTACAGGGTTTGATGCTCCTACACTCAATACCTTGTTCGTAGATAAAAATCTGCGTTATCATGGTTTAATGCAAGCCTTTTCACGCACCAATCGTATTTATGATGCTACGAAGACATTTGGCAATATTGTTACTTTTAGAGATTTAGAGAAAGCAACTATTGATGCTATAACCCTATTTGGTGACAGCAATACTAAGAATGTAGTTCTAGAAAAGAGCTACAAAGAATATTTAGATGGATTTACAGACATTGTCACAGGCGAAGCACGCAGAGGTTATGTAGAAGTAGTAAAAGAGTTAAATACTAAATATCCCAATCCTGACGAAATTGTAAAAGAGAAAGACAAAAAAGAATTCGCAAAACTATTTGGAGAATATTTGAGAGTAGAAAATATACTCCAGAATTACGATGAATTTAATCATCTCAAAGCACTTCAGTTAATAGATATAAATGATGCGGATGCTATAGAAGAATTTAAGAAAGTTCATTTTGTATCAGATGAGGACATAGCTGTAATGCAAAAAATTGAATTGCTGAAAGAGCGGACAGTTCAGGATTACCGTTCCACATACAATGACATACGAGATTGGTTGAGACGAGAGAAGCTTGGAAAAGAATCAGAAGAATCTAAAATCGACTGGGATGATGTTGTGTTTGAGGTTGACTTACTGAAATCGCAAGAAATTAACTTGGATTATATTCTTGAATTAATCTTTGAGAACAATAAAAAAAATAAAGACAAAGCCACTCTAATCGAAGAAATTCGCAGGGTTATTCGAGCAAGTATAGGTAATAGAGCTAAAGAGAGTTTAGTAGTTGATTTCATCAATGAAACTGAACTTGACACCCTTCAGGATAAAGCGAATGTTATTGATTCATTTTTTGCTTATGCACAAGGCAAACTGAAAGTTGAAGTAACTGAATTAATTACAGAAGAAAACTTAAATGAAGAAGCAGCAAAGCGATATATAACTACTTCTTTAAAACGTGAATTTGCCAGTGAAAATGGAACTGAGCTAAGTGCCCTTTTACCGAAAATGAGTCCTTTAAATCCTCAGTACTTGACTAAGAAGCAGGGTGTATATCATAAGATAGCAGCTTTTGTTGAAAAGTATAAAGGGGTGGGTGGCGATATTTAAACTACAACTGTAACTAGAGATATTGGCCTCTCCTTTTATTAGAGTCGGCATCTCTATCGAGATTAATTGAAATCTCAGATTTGTCGGATATTAATCTCACCCAGCCAGAAATGTTTACCTAGCACTATTCGATTATTCCATCTATTTTTTCCCGCTCTCCCCGTCATTATTTTATTTTTGAGCGTTGAGAAAGATTGGTATAATACTGAGATTATTACTAAAGTCTATAAATGATATAGTTATTGTCTGCATAGATTATACGAAGATTCACTGCAGAATATTTATAGTTTTTATCAATCACCAACCATATGTACCCTTGTGATTTAAAAAAATTGATTTTATTTATATTGGCCATTTCGGTATTCGTTATATAACAACCTTTTCTATTGGCGAGATAGATTTGTTGTGGATTTGATTGTGTGTTGATGAGTATGGGTGATTTAGGACCTCCTTTCTCGATACTGTCTAGCTTTGACTCAAGTTCTAATTTATATAATTCACTTGGTTTAATTCTAAAATCATGCTGTTGATTGGCTATACTCTCTATGACGCCTATAAAAAAAATAAATAGAGTAATTTTATGCACAGAGTTATATAAGCCATAACCGATAACGAATGCGAATACCGGAATAATTGGAATCATATAGTAGTTATGATGGTAAAAGAAAAATCCAGCTTTAAATATATAAAGGCTGAAAACCCCAAGCAATAGGGATACACATAATAGTGTTTTTCTATCCCTACCCTTTATAATTTTATAAATGCCCCATGTAAAAAGGCAAAAAAGTATATAAGAATTGAAGGAGTTGAAGACAATATTATATAATACTTCTCTTGGATGCGAAAGTATGTCTAATATTCCTTGATATAAGGGTAGACCTAAGTTATACCAGTTGCCATATTTATGAGAAATATAGGTTCCCCATATAAAATACCAGACGTAAATTATGCCAAGAGATATTGACGTTGCTATGAAGTATTCTAGCTTTATTTTTTTTCTCATCGAAATAAAACCGAATAAAAAAATAGTGAAATATAAGGCCGCCGGTATTTTCACTAAACTACCCAAGGTAGAAAAAATAAAAAACAACACTAGATAGTACCATTTATGTAATTGATAGTATTTCAACCCAAATAATAAACCAATAAACATGAGGGAAACACTATGTGTGTCGGGCATCATTTTCCTAGAGTATATGAGCCAAGGAGAAACTAGTAATGCCAGTACGCTATACCAAGTCAATTTCTTGCCAAAAAAGTGATGCAATATTATACCAAAACTTAAAATGCCTAATGAACTGACTATTAAATTTATAATTCGGCCATACCAATGCTCGTAGCCAAATAATAAAGCTACTAAATAATGCATATAGCTCATCAACGGAAACTCAGATGCTATAATATCGCTTTTCTGGCACATATCATCAATACGTGGGTAAAGAATATTGGCATCTAAAGTCAGGAAATTCCTCGCAATCATTAATCCCGTACACTGCCTCCAATTATGCTGGATTTCAAGAGGTGGGTCAGTAATGCCATACAATCTCAAGACAAAAAAGATTGCAATCAACCATTTATAATCGGTAAGAACTTTATCGCATAACCATTTGAATGTATTAAACAAGCTCAACCTATCCATTATTCTTATTTACAAGTGGTATCCTCTTACTAATGGCTCTACGTCCCATGTGGCAAAGTCATTTATTAAAAATTTGTAATGAGCCACCATGGCTATCATCCCTGCGTTATCGGTACAATACTGAAAAGAGGGAATGTGAACTTCAATATTTTTTTTTAGCCCATATTCTTGTGTAGCACTCCGAAATTTAGAATTAGCGGATACTCCACCAGCTATCGTTATCTGTTTTATCGAAAAACTTTCTACAGCCTGATGCAATTTATCCATTAAAATATCAACAATAGTTTTTTGGATAGAAGCGGCCAAATCATTTAAGTTCTCTTGGATGAAATTGGGATTTTCTTTTTCCTTCTTCTGAATAAAATAGAGTATCGAAGTTTTGACTCCACTAAAACTAAAATTATAACCTTCTATTTTTGGTTTAGCAAAACTAAAGGCATTTTCATCTCCTATTTGAGCTAATTTATCTATCATAGGTCCTCCTGGATAATCTAATTTAAGCATCTTGGCTGCTTTGTCAAATGCCTCACCTGCTGCATCATCTATAGTTGTGCCTAGTACTTCCATATCGAGATAGTCCTTTACGAGAATCAATTGCGTATGACCACCTGAAACTACAAAACTGATATATGGAAATGTAATGTTTTTCTGCTCAATAAAGTTGGATAAGGCATGAGCCTGAATATGATGTACTTCTATGATCGGTATGTTGAGTGCCATAGCCATAGCTTTGGCAAAACAGATTCCAACCAGCAGGGACCCAACCAAGCCTGGACCTCTGGTAAATGCTATGGCAGATAAATGACTTTTATCTATGTTGGCATCAATCATCGCTTTTTCCACGACGGTCACTACTTTTAATTCATGACTACGCGAGGCTAACTCAGGCACAACACCGCCGAATTCTTCATGAATTTTTTGTGAATATACTACATTCGATATGACAAGGCCATCTATACAAATTGCAGCAGAGGTATCGTCACAGGAGCTCTCAATAGCCAGTATAATGATAGGATTAGGCATTCGTGAATTTATTTAACGTCTTTTTGAGGTAGAGGCATTTAAAAAATAAATTTTGCTCCGTGTTTTTCATTCTTCAATACATTGTCAAGAGTCCATTTTATTTGACCGTCGAATGCTTGTTTTCGCTCAGTACAGTTTTTCATTTCGCAATAGTGACAGCAAAATGGCTCACAAGGATCAGGATGAATAAATAGTTCAACTTCAGAGTTGAAATGTTGATTAATAACTTCGTGCATATCTTTCATTTCTGCATGCACCAATAGATTACTATAATAATATGGCAACGTGACATGAGCGTCTACATGGTATTCTGAACCAAACTTCAATATTCTTAGATTGTGAATATCAATCCATGGGTCTTTTCTTTTTTCTTGAAGGTGCGCTATAATCTTTTCAAGAATGGTCTCGTCGGCAGTTCCCATGATATCCAAAATAGAGCTCTTCACGACTTTGAATCCTTGGTACAAAATAAATATACCTGCTAAAGCGCCAATAATGGAATCTAACCAAAGCCAGTTCGTAAAATATACAAGAACTAAACTTATTAGTATTGCTAAGGTGGTATATCCATCACCCTTCAAATGCTTCCCCCCTGAAATAAGCGCAGGAGAATTCGTTTGGCTTCCTTTTTTCTCCGATAGAATTCCTAAAACATAATTGAAAAATCCCAATCCTAAGATTCCTAACAAGCTAAAACCTGTCAGTTCTAATTCACTTTGGGAAAAATAATCTCCAATAGATTTGAAGATTGTAATCATCCCAGCCACAAACAATAAGCTTCCTTCAAAACCAGCAGCTAAAAATTCAATTTTACCATGGCCATACGGGTGTGTTTTATCACGTGGTTTGGCAGAGAGATATAAACTGTAGAGGGTTATTGTATTGGCTGAAATATTGACTAAACTCTCCAATGCGTCCGAAAAAATGGCATTTGATTTCGTGATAAAATATAGATATGCCTTTAGCCCAGCTATTATTAGTCCAGCTACAAGGATCCATAATTGAAATCGGACATTAGTCATTGCTATTAAACTAGGCGTATCCTATATAATTGTTCGGACTGATCAATTTTAATTCAGCTTTTACTTCGTCGGATACTCTGAGATTGTCAATAAATATCTGAAAATCTTCCTGATTTGGTTTTTTGTGATCCCTGCTGAAATCTTTTAATAATTCATATGGTTTTTCAAATCCTTCTCGACGGAGAATCGTTTGAATGGCCTCTGCAATCACTATCCAATTGTTCTCAAGTTCATTCTTTATTGAAATCTCATTCACATTGAGTTTTCCTATACCCTTTAAAATGGAACTATAGGCTACTTCAAAGTGTGCATAAGGGACACCAATATTCCTTAGTACTGTACTGTCTGTCAAATCTCTCTGCAGTCGAGAAATTGGCAATTTACTTGACAAAAATTCAAGTATCGCATTGGCATACATCAAGTTGCCCTCTGCATTTTCAAAATCTATTGGGTTGACTTTATGCGGCATGGCACTGCTCCCAGTTTCTTGTTTATTTATTTTCTGGGAAAAAATTTCAAATGATACGTAAGACCAGATATCTCTTGCCAGGTCTATTAGAATAGTTTGTATCCTTTTGGTAGTATCCAAAATATGGGCCATACCATCATAATGCTCTATTTGGGTGGTATACTGCTGTCGATTCAAGCCAAGAGTCCCCAAGAATTTATTCCCAAATTCTACCCAGTCTACTTTAGGATAGGCCACTTTATGTGCATTGAAGTTTCCAGTAGCACCACCGAATTTTCCTCCATGCTCCGCATGTTCTAACAAATATAATTGTTTATTCAGTCGATCGACAAAAACCTTGATTTCCTTCCCTAAGGTAGTCGGAGAAGCAGGCTGGCCATGTGTTCTGGCTAGTAGAGTTATCGATTTCCATTCATTCGATTTTTCGCTCAGGAGTTGAACGATTTCCTTTACATGGGCCAGATAACTAGTCGTCAAATACCGCTTCAACATAAGAGGGAAGGAGGTGTTATTTATGTCTTGAGAGGTTAATCCGAAGTGGATAAATTCTGTATTGAAATTTACTCCAAGTTCTCCAGCCTTCTTCTTAATAAAGTACTCGACAGCCTTTACATCATGATTCGTTGTGGCTTCAATATCTTTTATTTGAAGTGCATCCTCATCACTAAAATCAATATAGATTTTTTTCAATTGATTGATTTCTTCACTTTCAAATTTTTTAAATCCCTTCAAATCAAGCAATGAAAGTTGAATTAGATATTCTATCTCAATTTCTACTCTAGTCTTAATTAGGGCAAATTCAGAAAAAAACGTTGAAATAGGCTCCGTTTTAGAATGATATCGTCCGTCTATAGGAGATATGTTATGGATACTGTTATTCGTGCTCATACTGCAAATATATTTAGATTGATGTAAAGAAAATTAGATAGTTTTGAATATATTACAAGTATTAGAGGTGTATAGCCATATTATCAATCAGGCTTTTAAATGGAATCGGCATAGATTGTTAATTTCTAAAGCGGATATTCTTTTGCAGCAGAATGCACTATTGGATAGAATCACCGCTGCAAATTGTCATTTAGATTATCTAAAAAAACTAGCTATTCATGACAGTAAAAGCTTTATTCAAAACTGTCCTGCCATCGAATATGATAGTATGGAAGGTCTAATTTTACAGATTCGTGACCAAAATATCAACCAGCTCTGTGCTGATAATATCCTAGCTTTCGCCAAATCCAGTGGTACAACCAGTAGGAGTAAATTTATACCATTGACTAAAGCTGGGATTCAATCAAATTTTACTGCAGGAAGAACGATGTTGAGCTATTATATTTCCGCCAACCCTCACTCAAGGATATTTGAAGGTAAAAATTTTTCTTTGACTGGGTCTTATTCAAAAACAGGCAACTATGTTGTAGGGGATGTATCAGCATTGTTTACTTATTTTTTGTCTCCATGGTATAAACCTTTTCGAGTACCTAATATGCAAATAGGAACAATAGCTGACTGGAATGAAAAGTTAGATAAAATAGTGCCGATATTGGCCAAGGCTGATATTCGATGGATAGCAGGAGTACCTTCTTGGATGAGTGTGGTGATAGATAGGATAGAAGATTACGCTCAAAAACCTATCAAAAATGTTTGGTCAAATTTGGAGGTTTTTTTCTATGGTGGAGTCAACATTAAACCATTTGAGTCCTATTATACTATGAAGTTTGAGGGAAAGTTAAAGCTATGGCAGACCTATAATGCGAGTGAAGGTTTCTTTGGTCTTCAAGAGGAGAGGGAATCGGAAGATTTTGGTCTACTATTCAATATACACAACTATTATGAGTTTATTCATAATCATGAAATCAATTTAGAAAATCCTTCTTTAATTGGCATAGACGAGTTGTTAGAAGGGGAGATCTATGAATTAGTTATAACCAATTCATCAGGATTATATCGCTACAGAATGGGAGATTTATTGAGGATAACAAAAGTGAATCCTTGGCGTTTTGAATTGGTCGGTCGAACAAAAAATAGTATAAATGTTTTCGGGGAAGAGTTGATGGTGAGCAATACAGAACGAGCTATAGCAGAGCTAAATAGACATATTGACTTTTTAGTAAAGGATTATACCGTAGCTCCTATTTTAAGTGCCAATACAGGACATCACCATTGGTTGATAGAATTTATCAAAGAGCCTAGCGATCTTGCCAATTTTCAAGAGAGATTGGATGAGATTTTGCGTTCTATTAATTCGGATTATGATGCTAAGAGATTTGATAATCTTATTTTAAAACCATTGACAGTAGGCGTACTAAAAAATAACACTATGGAAAAATGGTTGGAAATTCATAATCGAAAAACAGTGCAAGCTAAGATACCAAAGCTATGGAAAGATGATTCAATTCAAAAACAATTGAGAGCTATTGAGCATTCATAGGTGAATACTTTTTTGCCTTAATATAAAAATATTGTAAGCAAATGAATACAAGCAGCCACAATGCGAATATGGGAATGTAGTACTTGGTTTGATTTAAAAAGTTACCTAATAGAACAAAGACCAGATTTATAAATGCCAATGTACTAACGGATTGCCAATCCTTCAACCCTAAGAATACTAAATGATGAGACAGGTGGTCCTTGCCACCAATGAATGGAGATTGCCTACGCAATAGGCGATGTATTGTAACCGTAGTGGTGTCGAATATGGGAATCGTAAAGACCATCAATGGCAGAAAAAACTGGTTGACCTGAAAATATCCTCCTTCTAGAGTTCTATTTTCCCAGAGTAATAAAATAGATATATGAGCTAAGGCTATTCCAAGAAATTGAGAACCTGAATCACCCATATAGATACGAGACGGATTCCAATTATAATACAAAAATCCGATTAGGGCACCGATTATCGTTAAAATCATTATTGAAGAAAGCATAATGAATCCGAAACCAATATATAAAAGGAATCCAAAGAGAATTAGGGTAGAAACCGATGCGGTTAGTCCATCCATATTATCAAGCATATTGATTGAATTCATTAGAAAGACAGTCCAAAGAATAGTAAATATGCCATTCCAAACTAAATTGGGAGAGATTGGAATAATCAAACCAAAAGAAACTAAAACTATGCCACAGGTAATTTGACCCAACAGTTTTAATAATGGATTTGTGTTTTTCGCATCATCTATTAAACCAATGAAAAAACCCATCGTAGCTACTATTACTAAACTTAGATCGTTTTTTATTTGAAAGCTAATATTTCCAAAAACATTCAAAAACACAAGATTAGAAACAACAGCATACAAAATCAAAAACACAAGATAAAATGACAGACCTCCAACCGAAGGTTTTCTCTTCTGCCAGCGAATCTCTTCTTTTCTAGATAAATTCCGTATCCCAAGGTTTACGGAGTATTTTATTAAAATCCAATTTATTAATACGGATAGTACAATGCTGCTTATAAATATTAATAGTATGATCATTTATAATTTCCAATCAAAATAATTAAGAATCCTTTTTAATAGTTCGGGTTTTTCAAATTTTATAGTATCTGTATAATACCCTTCTTGCTTAGAATCCTTTTCTTGATATTCGCTGCCATATCCATATCCATATCCGTATCCATATCCGTATCCATAACTTGAGTTCACATAGCTTGATGGACCGTCACCAAAATGATTTACTATTAAGAATAAATTTGTATTTTTCTTTAATCTATCTGTTTCATTTAGCATATGCACAAAATTCTTATGCGAATGATTCATTTTTACTAGATAAAGTGAGATGTCTACTTTATTTACAATTTCAATAGATTCGTTGACCAAGCCTATAGGAGGGGTGTCAATAAAGATATAGTCATATCGTTTCTTAAGTTCATTTAAAATATCCTCAAATCTATTATTTGTAATCAATTCAGAAGGATTTGGTGGGATCGGTCCAGAGGTTATTACATCTAGGTTTTCTATATCAATACCTTTCTGTATGCAGTCATCTAATTGAACATTCTTATCCGTAAGCAGGTTGCTCATACCCATGGTATTCGGTAATTTAAAGGATTTAGAAATTCTAGGTTTTCTTAAATCCAAATCAATGATGAGTACCTTTTTGTCTAATAAAGCATGAACTGCTGCTAGATTGATTAAAATAAAAGTTTTCCCTTCGCCAGGCATCGTACTTGTCGAACAAATAGTTTTATAATCTCCTGCAGAGGTATATTTCATGCTAGCACGCATTTTCTTGAATACCTCAGATACTCGAGACTTGAAGTTTGATAAAACTACTAAGCGTGATTCAGGTGAACTTTTTTTAAGTGTAGCAGTATCTGTCGCTTCAGGAACAAAGGGCACATAGCCTAGTATTGGAACTGTGGTTCCGCGTTTTATTTCATTTATAGAAACAACTTTATCAAAACGTATATAACGAATAAAGATGATAGTCAAACTAATAAATAAAAAGACTATAAATCCTGCAATATAAGCCAAGCTTTTGCGCGGATAAATTTGTTCGTCCTTGGTCTTGGGTGGCTGAATAAGAAGGTAGTCTGTACTTATAGAGGATTTAACAATCAAATATTGGATTTGCTTTTCAATAAGATCGAATACATATTTTTCCTTGATATCTAATTCTTTCTGGATTTTGGACAGCTCCATATTCTTTTCAGGAAAACCTGTAATGTTAGACATCACTACATTTTTCTTGTTTCTATATATTCCTAGTCGCTGTTGAGCCTCTTCTATTTCATGATTAATTCCTCTCTGTATAACCTTGACCCTCTCTTGAATTTGTTTATCCAATAGACCCAAAGTGGGATGACTAGGTTTGTAGTCTATTAACAACCTATTTCGTTCTTTTATTAGAGGCACTAAATCTTTGTCATCATTTAGCTGAAGGGATTCTACGGAATGTGCAGCATTTATATTGACCTCGCGTTTTACCCTTTCTAGAAGACTTAGTTTCAATTCTAAAACTTCTATTTCTTTCTTGTACGTTTCCATTTCGCTAATACTCGATGACATTTGAGATTCCGGATCATAAGCCGAATTCAATTTAACATAGTTCAATTTTTGATCTTGACTGACTCTTAATTGACCATTGATAGTATCTAAATAGTCGCTGATGTATTTAATCGAGTTTTCGAGTTTTTCTGCGTTTTCAATTTGATCTTGAACTAAAAACCCATTGATTAAGCTGTTTAACAAAGCCTCTGATTTAGATGGATTGGGACTTTTAATCGAGAAGTGAATATTGGGATTTGAGTTCGTAACTTGGACCTGAGATAACATGTAATTCCGTACATTTTCGTTCGAATTGAAAACTAGAATATAATCTCCCTCGATAGTGGCATCTACCTTTACAATTTTTAGTTTTAGGTCATTATTGAAATATACCTTTTCTGTTCTTAGATTATTAATCTGAATTGTATTTCCATTAATAACATAAGATAAATCATAGGTTTTGTTATCGTTAAAATCTATTTCAATCTCAGAGTTGTAAAGAGATTTGTTATATATTTCATAATTGTCATCTACCAAGAATCCTGAACCAGGATTTAGTTCAAATCTTTTGTAAAACATTCTTCCTTTCTTAAAATATTGGACTTTAAGATGGAGTGAATCCATGAGCTTATTAACCATCAAGTCAGATTTAATTACCTGAATGTCTCTATTGATTTTATCTTCTTCATTTGATTTTAAGAATTCAACGCCTTTACCATCAATTAGAGAATTTGTGTTTTCCTTTTTCTTGATTAAGGTGGCAGTTGTTTCATACACCGGTGTGGTATAGCGCAAGTATAGAAAAGGCAGTAAGAGACTTAAAAAAAGCAGTATTGCTATGAAGATGAATGATTTCCTAGCTACATAAAATATAAATTTAGTATCAAAATTGTCAAAGAAATCTTGAATTAAATCTTTATTAACGGGTTGCGATTCTTGATTCAAAGCGAATATTTTATTTGGTAACTGTAACGAGAAGCACAACCGTAGAGAGTATTCCTGATAGAATTGCCAAAGGTGTAGTAACTGCCGGAGCTATATCGTTCATAGCATGAATGAATTTTCGTTGCTTTTCAGGAATGTAGACTATGTCCTTCGATTGTAGCGTTATTTCTGAATTTTGAATGCCTTGAAAAGTTTGTAAATCTACTTTAAATATTGTCGGTTGTTTTAAATCCCCTCTTATAATTAATATATCCGATGTACTCAATTGCCTTTCTAATCCGCCTGATTTTGCAATCACTTCAAATATGTTAGTAGGAGTTCTATTTAAACTCACTACTGTGGCTATATTGCCCTTAAACACAAAAACTCTTCTATTTTCTACCTTTAAAGCTACATAGGGTTGAATATAATCTTTCTCAAATTTTCTTTCTAATAGATCTTTCAATCCCGATTCGGTAAGTTTCCCTACGCTAAGACTTCCTAAAACAGGAACAGTGATTTTCCCGTCGTTAGATACTACGTACAGAGCTTGATTAGATGTTTGCGAACTACCTTCTTGCGTATTAGTAACGCTTGTTCTAATAGCTTCTATAAGTTGTGCCCCTTGTCTAGTATATAGTTTTATGGTTATCTCATCACCAGGTTGAATGAGGTAGTCATTATTCAATTTATCTATAGATGAACTAATTTTCATAGTATCCATATCCTTAAACATTGCATTTTGGTAGGTTTTACAAGAACCAAGTAAAAAAACGAATGAAATAATAGTGATTAGTGACCTTAACTGACTCAAAGCTTGTATTAATGTCTCCAAAAGTAAGCACTTTTATTCAGATTGATTGAAAAATTCCTTCGGACTCACACCGAATTCCTTTTTGAAGCTGTATGAGAAATAGGTAGTAGAACTAAAGCCAACTTTGAATGCGATTTCAGTTACATTAGCTACTTTATTTTTAATCAGTTCTTTAGCCTTTTCCAATCGTATTTTTTGAATATAGAAATTTGGAGTAGAATTGTTTACTTTTTTGAATTTTCGAATTAGCGTAAATCTACTGACATTCAAATGTTTGGCAAGATCATTAACCGAAAGATTCTCGTCTTCGATGTGATTTAAAACAAACTCTTTAGCCTGATGCAGAAAAACCCTATCGGATGAAACAAGTTCTTCATCATTCATTTTCAATATATTATTGGAGAACTTATCCAGAATTTTTTTGCGTTGTTCTAGCATATTGCTCACTGTTTTTGAGAGCTCCTCGACATTGAATGGTTTGGTAATATAAGCATCCGCTCCAGATTCAAGACCTTGCAGTTTATCATTGACTTGGGTCTTAGCTGTCAAAAGAATGACAGGAGTATGATTTAGATTATCATCTTGTTTGATATAATTGCAGAGTTCTATTCCATTCATTAATGGCATCATGATATCACTCACTACTATATCTGGGATATGCTTTTTAATTTTTGCCACGGCATCTCTACCATGATCGGCGGTATATACCTTATAGGTATCTTGAAATACTTCCCTCAGTAGTTTTTGAATCTCTAAATTGTCTTCTACTATGAGAATAGAATTCTTTTTATGAAGATTCAATTCTGCCAACTCTTGGGAAGTTTTCTCTTGTTTTTTTATCTTTTCAATTCGCTCTATTGGCAGGGTAATCGTAAACTTCGCGCCTTTATGGACATCACTATCTAGCTGTATATCGCCGTTGAGCAGCTGCACCAATTCTTTCACGAAACTCAAGCCCAATCCGCTTCCTTTGACATTTTTGCTGGTCGGAATTCGATAGAATTTATTGAAAATATTATCTTGATGTTCTTTGGCGATGCCTAATCCATTGTCTTTGATAATGATAGTCAATTGGTCATGGTCTATTTCTGCTTTAAATTCAATAGTCCCACCTTCCTCGCTAAATTTCAGGGCATTAGACAATAAATTGCTAATGATTTTTTCTATTTTATCCGTATCGAAATAGCCCTGTACATTTTTCTTTGGCAGGTGATAGATAAAATTGATTCCCTTGTCATGAATTTCAGGTTCGAAGAGGTGGATCATATGCCATAAAAGAGGATTGATCGTTCCCGCCTTTTTCATTACTGGCATTTTACCTTCTTCTATTTTATTGATATCTAGAAGTTGGTTCAAAAGATGTTGCATGTGCTGCACATGCGTGGAAACATTGGCCATTTTTGAGCGAATCGTATCCACATCCGTTTCATTTTTCAGCATTTCCAACGGCGTATTGATCAGCGTCAGTGGCGTGCGAAATTCATGGGTGAGGTAGGAAAATAGATTGTTCTTATACTCATTGATTTCCCGTTCTTTCGTATATTCCAATTCTTTTTTCTCTAGCTCAAAGTTGACTTGGACTTCATTGACCTTGGCCTGCAGAGAGAAGTTAAATAGATTGCTATTCAGCTGTGTCAGATCTTTTAACACCTCATAGGCCTTGAGTTTCTCCTTATTTTTATCATATGCCTGATACAGGTTATCATAGATTTTTCTAAGTTCAAAATTCTGCTTTATTTCCAGCGCCATAGACTTTGCTAGTTCTAGATTCTCTATAGCTTGCTTGGCATCACCCATTTTTAGATAGGTTTCTCCCATCATATTGTGCAGTTTGAGGAGTTCTAGTTTATACTGAATTTTCTCCAGAATCTCCTTGGCTTTTTTATAGTGAGCCAGTGCCTCTTCATACTTCTCGAAATCTCCATATATACTTCCTAACGTAGATGTAGCATTGGCATAGCCCACTTGATCTGTCGATTTTTCAAAGCTCTCTACAGATAATCGGGCATATTTAAAAGCAAGCTTGGTTCGATTTTCTTCCTTATAGATTAGTGAAATACCAAGTAAAGCTTTGGCATATCTATCGTGTAAATTATTTTCTTTTAGCCTATCTAAATCTTCTATATAGAGCTGCTTTGACTTATTGAAATAATTTAAGGTTAAATAAATATTAGCAAGATTGGACTTAATAACATAATATGCATCCTGTTCATTGAAAATTTTAATATTTTCATAAGCTTTATGATAGTATTCTAAAGCGTGATTTAATTCTCCTGTATCTAGATAGAAATTGCCAATAGAATTAAGTGCTACAGCAATGCGTATGGGTTCACCAAACTTGTTGTAATTTTCTAAGGATTTAAAGATGAATTCGAAAGATTCTTCATAGTTTCCTTGAAGTCTTTTTATATAACTTAAATCTTTATAGCATGTCCCTAACTTACTATAGTCTTTTTGATATTCATGTATTGGGATTACTATCTCAATTAATTTTTCAAAAACTCCTTTATTTTCAGGACTTTGCTTAAATACTTTATAGAAAATCGAAGTTATTTGTATTATTAATTCATCATTTCCACAAGTCTCAAAATTTTTAAACTTACCATAGATTTCCAGAACTTCGCTAATATCTAAATCATTGAAATCTAAATTTTTACAATCTAAATAAAGTTGTTCTAATTTTTCTATTTTCCCTCCCACTTTGTTCAATTTGTTAAGATTTCAAAAATACTGTGATTATTTTCTTGTGTAAATATAATTTTTTTTTACTATCTTTGTAACAATAAGTTTTTGGTTTTTTAGTTAATAAACCAATATAGATATGAAAAGGTTATTTATTTTGTTTTTAGTATGTGGTTTTATCGGCTTCTTAAAAGCTGATGGTCCGAGTGATTTGGTTATCGTAAATCCATATGGTAGTCCTGCTGGAACAGAAGTTGAGATTGATTATAGCATTGAATTTTACGACATGACTGGTAAGAAATTAAATCTAGTATATACAATTGATCCAATTACTGGCAAGATAACAGTAAAAGGTGGTACAGGAACAGTGATTGTCTCTGTCACCAATAAGAAAACCAATGAGAAAAAGACGTCTAAAGTCGTTTTCGTCAGCGCGGGTTAGGTAATTTTTAACCGCAAAGTTCGCAGAGTTTTTCGCAAAAAGTAGAAAGTTTAATAAGTGTTTTGTAGCACAAAGTGACACAAAGTTATATCACGAAGCCTGCCTTTTCGTCAGACAGGGCTGCGCTGCATCAGGAATTACGCAATCTCAGATATACATGTTTCCCTTGATTTTTGTGAGAAACTATTTAAAATTTAGAATTAAGAATTCAAAATTACTACCACTCTCCTATAAATCCTTAATTTTGGGTTTTATAAATGTATATGCTTCGACCACCATCCCTTAAACCAAAAGACGTAGTGCGAATTCTGACCACAGCTAGAAAAGTAAGTTTGGAAGAAATTCAAGAGGCCGGGAATTGGTTAAAAGGTTTGGGTTATGAGGTGAGTCTAGGTTCTACTATTGGACTAGAAGATTATCAATACGGAGGAAGCGATCAAGACCGTATCCATGATTTTCAAGCCGCTTTGGATGACCCGGAGGTAAAAGCGATTTGGTTTGCTCGTGGAGGTTATGGCTCTATTCGAGTATTAGAAAGTATAAATTGGGATCAGTTTATTAAAAACCCTAAATGGGTGATAGGGTTTAGCGATATGACCGTATGGCACAATCAGGTCAATCAGTTTTATGGTATTCAAACACTGCACGCTATTATGCCTTTGACCTTTCCCAAAGCGAGTGAGGAAGGGAAAAACTACTTAGCTCAGAATCTATCCGGAAATTTCCCTTCTATAACGTGGAATGCAAATCCTAAAAATAAGTCTAATAAAACAGCTGAGGGAGAAATCATCGGTGGAAATTTATCCATTCTTTATTCTCTTCTCGGCACCAAGTCAGGATTTAATACCAATGGGAAAATTTTATTTATAGAAGAGATTGATGAATATTTATACCACATAGATAGAATGATGGTGTCATTGAAATTAGCGGGAAAACTCACTGGACTGAAGGCCATTATGGTTGGTGGATTTACAGATATTAAAGACAATGAAATCCCTTTTGGCAAAACTTATCAAGAAATTATATTAGAACATACGGATGATTATAATTACCCTGTGTTCTTTGATTTTCCAGCAGGACATATAGTTGATAATCGACCATTGGTGCTCAATGCCAACGTGAGAATAGAATCTGGAGATGAAATGAGTATGAAGTATATTTGATATGTCAATTTGAAACTGAGACAATTTGAAAATTTGAATGTTTTTGCTGGAGGTTATTACACGGAGCCTGCCTTGTCGCCAGACATTTTGCATAGAGGGTTTCACAGAGTTTTTTATATAATAAAAAATGGAACGATGACCATTACTTTGACTCTTAGAGACTTAGTGGCATGAAATGGAATAGAAAAAAAATAATTCGTGAATACAGACGACTAGTCAGCACATGTTCGTGGCAACAAATTGAATAACACTATGAGAATTGCAATTAATGGTTTAGGACGAATAGGAAGAAAGGTGGTCAAAAATATTTTTGATACACCAAGTTTAGATTTGGTGGCGATCAATGATATCATGCCAATCGACAAGGCGGTTTATTTTCTAAAATATGATTCTACCTATGGATTATCAGCCCTTACGATCTCTTTTCAAGAAAACTATATTCTTATCAATAGTAAGAAAATAATATACACAAGTCATGAGAATATTCTTGACATGCCATGGAAGGAATTAAACATCGATTTAGCGATTAACTGCAGCGGAACGAATAAAACCAAACCTAAATTAAATGAGTATTTGGCACTCGGGGTGAAAAAAGTAATCCTATCCTCACCGCCTGATACAGATGATATTCCCATTATAATTCGTGGATATAATGATAACTTATATGCTAGTAGTCAAATTGTATCCAATGCAAGTTGCACGACTTATTGTGTAGCACCTATTTTGGATATTTTCCATAGAAATTTCGGTATTCAATTTGCAAATTTTACAACAGTGCATTGCTATACGGCAGATCAAAATCTACAAGATGCCTTTCATATTGATTTCAGACGCTCCAGAGCAGCAGGCGTCAATATTATCCCAACGACCACCAGTGCTACTAAAGTCATTCGAAATATTTTCCCAGAGTTGAAAGATAAGGTTACTGGATCTTCGTTTAGAGTGCCCGTCATCAATGGATCTATTACTGAATTTATAATAGAATTAAATAATCTAACAAGCCAACCAGAACTGATCAATATTATAAAGTTAGAATCCCATACGAGGTATAATGGAATAATTGATTTGACAATGGATAAAATTGTATCTACTGATGTGATCAATTGTCCTTTAGCCGCATTGATTGACGAGCACAGTATTGAATTATTAGACAATAAAGTCAAACTTACAGCCTTCTACGACAACGAAGCTGGGTATTCGAATCAGTTGGTTCAATTAATTCTCAATCACTAAAAATAGCTTTCTTTAAAACCTCCATTTTCATTAAAGTTTCTTCCCACTCTGCTTGGGGGTCGCTGTCCATGGTGATGCCAGCTCCCGCATAATATCTCACCTGATTGGCTGAAAAGCGAGCGCAGCGGATGGTGGCGAAACTATATTTTTTTTCATCTATTGTTAAGGAAACCAGTCCAGAATAGAATTCACGCTGAATAGGTTCATTACTTAAAATAAAATCTAAACTTTTTTCTTTTGGCATTCCTGATAGCGCAGGGCTTGGATGAATAACGTGAATCGTTTTTTCAAAATCAAAAGCATCATTTACATCATACGAATATTTATTGACTAAATGCTGAATCGACCCAAAAGCTAAAATTCTAGTAGTCTCTTCCGTATTGACATTCTTCTCTGTAAACTGCGAACTAATAAATTGGGAAACGATTGATTGTTCTTCAACCTCTTTAGCAGTGAAGTCTTCTTCCTTTCTTGTACCAGCTAGTGAAATAGTTGTAAATACAGAATCTTCGACCATTCCAACTAACTCAGGACTAGCCCCCAACCATAGTTCATTTTCGAGGTAAAATAAATAGACAAAGGTATTGGGTAGCCGTTCAATCAATTTTTGAAAGAGGGTATTCCAATCCAAAATTTTACTATCTATGCCTTCCACTTGGTTTTGTGCCGCTACCAATTTGGAAAAACTTCCTTGTTGGATTTGTAAAATGCATTCTTTAACCCAATCTTGATAAACATGATTCGAAATGGAGGTTGATTTTGTATCCTTGAAAGAAAACTTAGGAAATGCACCACTAGGGTTATTTTTAAAAACTAGTTTACGCGTTGCTCCAAAATTTTCGATATACATACTTGCATCTTCATCTGTACTCTCTTCAAAAAGGAGGCTTCGTTTAATGTAAGGGACATATATAGCGGCAAAGGATTTCATCTGTTATTTTTATAATATTTCAATTGTCAGATGCTTTTTTTAATGCTCATTTCATACTCAGTAAAACAAATTTAAGGTAATATGCTTATTTTTGGATTCTAATTATGATTTATGTATCCCGATAATTTTAAAAATCAACTTACTGCCGAACTCGAATCTATCAAAAACGAAGGTTTATATAAAACGGAGCGCATTATCTCGACACCTCAGGGAGCCAACATTGTAGCTAATGGTAAAGAAGTCTTAAATTTTTGTGCGAATAATTATTTGGGTCTTTCTTCACACCCAGAGGTCATAGCTGCTGCTAAGGAAGGTATAGATAAATATGGTTTTGGGATGAGTTCGGTTCGCTTTATATGCGGTACACAAGATATCCATAAGGAGTTGGAGAAAAAAATATCCGAATTTCTCGGAACAGAAGATACTATCCTATATGCCGCGGCTTTTGATGCCAATGGGGGTGTATTTGAACCCTTGTTAAATGAGCAAGATGCCATCATCTCCGATAGTTTGAACCACGCTTCAATTATAGACGGTGTGAGACTTTGCAAGGCTCAGCGCTTTCGATATGAGAATAATAATATGGAGGACTTAGAAAAGCAGCTAATCGCTGCTAAAGATTGTAGAAATAAACTTATAGTCACCGATGGCGTATTCTCTATGGACGGTTATATCGCTCAATTGGATAAGATACATGAGTTAGCTGTGAAATATAGCGCTATGGTCATGGTGGACGAATGTCATGCTTCTGGATTTATCGGTAAGACGGGTCGCGGTACTATAGAACATTGTAATGTTATAGGCAAAATGGATATTATCACCGGAACTTTGGGGAAGGCTCTTGGTGGGGCATCTGGTGGATTTACTTCAGGTAAAAAAGAAATTATTGAAATTCTACGTCAGCGTTCGAGACCTTATTTATTCTCTAACACATTGATGCCATCCATAGTTTATGCGTCCATAAAAGTGCTAGATATTTTATCCAAAACGACTGAATTGAGAGATAAGCTTGAAGTGAATACCAAACATTTTAGAGCAAAAATGAAAGAGGCAGGTTTTGATATTTTAGAGGGCATTCATCCTATCACACCTGTTATGCTTTACGACGCAAAATTAGCGCAAGATTTCGCTTCTAAATTAATGGACGAAGGTATCTATGTCATCGGATTTTTCTTCCCTGTAGTGCCTAAAGGGAAA
The DNA here is from genome assembly GCA_964465185.1 of uncultured Chitinophagaceae bacterium. Lineage (GTDB taxonomy): Bacteria > Bacteroidota > Bacteroidia > Chitinophagales > JADJOU01 > CHPMRC01. The sequence goes on along the minus strand of CAYXKX010000027.1, from coordinate 8,082 downwards.
GCCAGAATTCGTGTTCAGATTTCTGCTAGTCATTCGATAGAAGATATTGACAAATGTGTTGCAGCATTTACTAAGGTCGGAAAAGAGTTGAAGGTGATTGGGTAAAATTTAACGAGAATTTCCCTTATTTTCGAACTCTTTCAACTTCCTTTCACATAGGATTAGCATTACTATCAGCAGAATAATCATTGCTATCAGCTGAAACGGAATGATATAATTTAACTCATAATTTAGCGAAGTCATAAAATATCCTAGTAAAGTCTGGGCAATAAAGATAATTCCTCCAAATAGCATCATGTATTTAGCGCCTAATTTTTGAGCGTAGTCCCAATTCTCCTGATTCTTCATAGAGCGTGGAGTACGATAGCCATAAATTCCATTTATTTTTTTTGGAGGAAATAGGTAAGAAATTATCCCAGCAATAGAAAAAATAATCAAAATGAGCGAAGGCATAATATAGCCAATCAAATATTCAGCATGCATTATAGCGTGAACCGCGATTTTACTGTTTTTCTATTCTTCGTTCAATGGATTGATTTTCAGACTCTATTTTCAAAATGTAGAGTCCTTTAATCACACTTGATAGATCAATGGAGAATTTAGATGATTTGCCAATAATCTTTTGTTCGAGAACTAGCTTACCTTCCATACTGTAGAGGTAAATAGAGGTATTTTTATCAAAGGTCGAGTTTGATTCTATATTCAATATATGACTTGAAGGAATAGGGAAGACTTTAATATCATGCGCATTATTTCCAATAACGCCTGCAGGATTATGTACATAAACATTCGATTTAAATTTACAATTATTCGCATCTTCGGCTATTACATAATAGGAACCTGTCGTGTTGGCTGCTAAAACGTATCCACTGGCGTTCAGCTGTTTCCAATCATTGAAATACCAGTAATAGGCGACATAGCCAGAATCCGTTTTGATATTGTTCAACGTGGATCGTACTAAGGTAACCGTTCTAAATGGATATACATTGAGGTTTAGAGTTACCATGCTGTCACATCCATCTTTGTTTCTAAAAGTAGCCATGTAAGTACCTGCTGTATCGAGATATTTGCCAGCAAAGTAAAAACTATCGTAACTGCAAATTGATTTATTGAATGTGATATTATGGGCAGTGTCTTTGCTTAATACCATCGTGAGGAAACTATCACATCCTACTGCATTCACCAAGGTATCATTGTAGATACCAGGCTGATTTACATAGACATCATTGAAAAACACTGTTTCATTGGAACAGAATTTTCTGTGATAGGTATACCTTGATGTTTTTCTTAAGGTTAAATTTAAGGTAACAAAACTATCGCAGCCTTTGGATGTGGCTAAAGTATCTCTATACGTGCCTGGGGTATTTCTATTTTGACCTTTGAAGAAATAAAAGTGATTTTCGCAAAGGACAGTATCTATGACTGTGAATTTGACCGGATTTACGATTAGATTGAGTGTGACAAAACTGTCACATCTTGCCGTATTTCCACCAGGACCATTAACTGTTTGAGTTAATGTATCAATAATGATAAACGTATCAACTTTAGTTGAAGTTGCCCCCCAAAATTGACCTTTGAAGAAGAATGGTTTATCAGAACATGTGGTTCGGTTTAGGGTGGTAGTACTCGGTGTTCTCAGCTGAAGAGTAAACCAGACTGAACTATCACATCCAAATCTGTTTCTTAATACCACAGTCTTAAATCCGTTGGTTGTAAATGTAGAATCTCCAATGACAAATGGCTTATTACTACACCCATATTTCGTAGTAAAAGGAAAACTTGGACCATTATTACTTCGAATAAACACAAATCTGATATGTATACTGTCACAACCATTGCTGGCTACCTGAGTATCTCTTATAGTTTTATTTCCTGCAGTAGTGTATTTATATGGTTTCCCTTGAAAAAATACGGTGTCTCTAATGCAAAAACTATCTATCGTGGGATAAACTATGGTAGGACTATACTTATATGTTAGAGCTAAAGTAATAATACTGTCGCAGCCATTCACACTGCTCAGAGTGTCATAATATATATTGGGAATTGAGTAACTTTTGGAATTGTAGGTGTAAGGATAACCAGGACAAAAACTATCTATAATTGTTGTCGGTGGTATTGTGGCATGTACAGACAAATTTAACGTTCTGAATGTATCACAACCTAAAGAAATATTAAATGTGTCATAGTATGTGCCAGCGGATTTTAAATAAACCCCATTAAACAAGAAACTATCTTCAGGACAAATAACTTTATTGATTGTATCGTATACATTGCATGCATTGGATTTAAATCCTATCGTGAGCAAAGCAATAATTAGAATTTTCTTCATAAAACGTATTATCTTCTTCATTAATCTACAAAGATAATACTCTTGCGAATAAAAACAAAAAAAATGATAAATATGAGTAAAATTGTTTGAAAATTCTAAGGAGGATAAGGTCCTCTATATTCAACGCATGGTGCCCCTGACCAATTACAATGTCTGTGGTAGTTATGTTTAACTTGGATAGGCCGAGAACTTTTTTTTGGTACGATGATGACAAAATCAGGACTAGATACAAAATATTTGTAACAGTTCGTGTCTATAGGGCCAGTATTTGAAGTTTCATTCTTATATTTTTCTATAGTAGATTTATAAGTGGAGTCGTTCTTCTTCCATTCATCTACTACCACATATTTGCCTGGAGGTAGTTTTAAAGTGAATTTGCCACTCTCATTGGTTTGTATAGAATAGAGTGGATTCTTAGATAAATTATTGCTATCCTTACGAATAAAAAGGTTATAATTAGGATACGGCTTTGGGGTATTAAATTCTTTTTCCATTTCCTCTGTGGGTCTTGCGCCACCGCACCATTGAACAGTTTGGGTAATATGGAGAGTTACTGCTACTGAACTGGCGGTCCGTCTCATCTTTTTTTTCTGGGCACTCATATCCGTAATGGACAGCAGATGTATCAAAAGAACGATTAAATATCTCATATTCGTATAGAATTAATAAGCCCATTTTACATACGCTGCACCCCAAGTATATCCTGCACCAAAGGCACAGAGCATCAAATTGTCTCCCTTTTTCAACTGTTTTTCATATTCCCATAAGCAAAGTGGTATAGTAGCATTGGTCGTATTGCCGTATTTATGAATATTGATCATGACTTTGTCTTCTGTCAAACCAGCGCGGTCTCTGGCTGCATCAATTATACGTTTATTGGCTTGGTGCGGTACTAGCCAGGCCAAATTTTCTTTGCTAAGATGATTGCGGACCATGACCTCTTCGACTACATCTGCCATGCCTTTGACGGCACGGACAAAAACTCTTTTTCCGTCTTGATATACAAAATGCTCATCTAGAAGGCAAGTCTCAGGAGTCAATGGATAAGCAGAGCCATGTCTTTTGACATTGAGACACTCAATAGCACCGTTTGTACTATCACAGTAATTCTGTGTGTCTATGATTCCAAATTCACTATTTTCTTGAGGCTCTACCATGATAGCAGCAGCGCCGTCTCCAAAAAGAATACAGGTGTTTCTATCTTTATAATTCGTAATGCTTGACATTAAATCAGCGCCCACCAATATAGCTTTTTTATATCTACCTGATTCTACAAATCGCTGCACAATTTCAATCCCAAAGAGAAATCCACTGCAGCCAGCTTGAAAATCAAATCCCCAGGCATTAACTAATCCCAGCTTTTCTTGAATAATATTGGCAGTAGAAGGCACTCGCATGTCAGGTGTAACCGTGGCTAGAATAATTAAATCTACTTCTTCTGGTTTGGTATTTGTTTTTTTTAATAACTCATCTACGGCTCTTACTGCCAAGGTGGAGGTAGCACCTTCTTTCAAAATTCTCCTTTCTTTAATTCCAGTCCGTGTCATTATCCACTCATCATTAGTATCTACGATGGTTGACAACTCTTCATTGGTAAGCACATAATCTGGAACATAACCTCCGACACCTGTTATTACAGCTCTATACATATTTAGATTCATTAGATTCAAAGAACAAAGTTAAACAAATTCTTAACTATTGGATGAATTTGATGCGAAAAGGTAAAACAAATTAATTGAAACCTATTGCTAGTCAAGTTTTGAAAGAATATCCAAAAGTTCGTTTGAAGGAAATTCTCTTTCGTAATTGAGAATATAATAGTTGCACTTCGCCTGATGTAAAAAATAGGCAAAATAATAATTCGTCTCAGAGATAACATCGAGTCTGGCTAGTTCGAGATCAATAATATTTTGTGCTGTGGTGATACCTACCGCTTTGGGAATCTCCAAAAAAACATTGAAATAGGATGTAGACCTATTGACAAGGCTAATAGGCGGATTTTGAATATCTTTTTCTTCAAATTTGTTCTTATCCATCCTTAAATGCAAGGCAAGGTAGTTGTTGACTGAATTGACTAGGACTGAATCTTGAATAATATGACCCGAGAATTTAGCTTGAGTGCAAGAGAGAACCAAATGAAATCTTTCTGAAATCAGTAGTTCACGAATCTAATCTAGGCTAGAAATACCTTTGTAATGAATAAACTGGATTTGATTATTGACATATTGGTAGCCGGTTTCTTTTTTCTCAAACTGGGTCAGAAATATCGTTTCGTCAGAAATTAGTAATAGTTTCATCTTGGTCACAATATTAAACCCAAATTATTCATTAGAAGCAACTTTGTTGCGAACTATCGGATTAATTTTGGTTTAACCTAATTCAATTTTATGGTGCTAAATCCATGATAGTTATAAACAAATCAACAAGAAAGTCATCTATAAAGTGGTTTTTAGGTCTGATTAAACATAAAATACCTTATTTTTGGAACTTTTTCAAATGAATGAGGGTTTATCCTTTGTTATAACAAAAACGATTTTCTAGAGAATGCGCCAGTTAAAGATTTCGAAATCAATTACCAACCGAGAGAGTCAGTCGGTAGAAAAGTATCTTCAAGAAATAGGTAGAGTGGAGCTAATCACTGCCGAAGAAGAGGTAGAATTAGCCAAAAGAATAAAAAAGGGTGATCAATTAGCTTTGGAGAAATTGGTGAATGCCAATCTTCGATTTGTGGTTTCAGTAGCTAAACAATATCAAAATCAAGGCTTGACCCTAAATGACCTGATCAATGAAGGAAATGTAGGTCTCGTAAAAGCAGCGCAAAAATTTGATGAAACAAGAGGGTTTAAATTTATATCCTATGCTGTTTGGTGGATTCGTCAGTCTATCATGCAGGCATTAGCAGAACAATCTAGATTAGTTCGTTTGCCTCTAAATAAAGTAGGCTCACTTTCTAAAATCAGAAAAGCACTTATTCATTTAGAGCAGGAATACGATCGTGAACCAAGTGTAGAAGAGCTTTCGATCTACTTAGGTATTCCTCAGAGAGAAATTGAACAAACATTAAAACTATCGTCTCGACATACCTCTTTGGATGCACCATTGATTGAAGGCGAGTCTAGTTCTCTATCAGATGTACTTCAAAATGATAATGCAGACTTTGCAGATAGCCATATGGAGTATATTGATTCTTTGAGAAAAGAAACTGAGCGATCACTGTCTACATTGACCTTCCGTCAACGAGAAATAGTTAAATTATATTATGGTATCGGCATAGACCACCCTATGAGTTTGGAGGATATAGGCGAAGAGCTCGGCATCACAAGAGAGCGTGTTCGTCAGATTAAGGACAAAGCCATCATAAAACTTAGAGCGGCTTCCAGAAGCAAACTGTTGAAGTCTTATTTAGGTTAATTCCTTTTTATTTTTGACTTAGATTAGCTGCTTACCATTTGCGCGAGCATGAGAATTTTATATATATTTTTGTTACTTATTGGTGCGTTGAACCTCTTGGCGCAAAATGATTGGCAGAAGAAAAATAAGATTGCTTTTTCATATACTTACGGAAATCAGCTACTTTTAGATGTAAGTTATAGATATCAAATAAGTCTTTTTAATCTAAACTACTATAGAAAACTAGTAGCAAAAAAGAAATGGGGTGTGGATCTGATGTTGAATCCTCATTTCGGAGTGACTGAATTTTATTTGGATAATGATGATCCCATAGCTCGAATAGGCAATGAATTAGGTCTAAATATTGGAGCTATGATCCACCACAAATTCATTTGGGATGAATTGAGGATGTATTGCCAACTGAGTCTTGGGCCTCACTATTTAAGTAATGCACCGTTAAGGCAAAACACAGGTTTTATTTTTTCAGATAATGCCTCTATAGGTCTCATTGCCAAGGTAGAGTCTTCGGCCTTTATTTTTATTGGTGCTGGTATCCGCCACTTGAGTAATGCAAATCTTAGCAGCCCTAATAGAGGCATTAACAATACAATATTTCAATTGGGCTGTATATTTAATGTGAACTAGATAAGCTGAATTAGCCTTTACTTTCTTATACTACTAAGAATATCGTTTCAAAGCGTCATACAAAATAGATTTTGTAAGGGCTATCCGTGACAATTTTTATATTTTTTTCCACTTCCACATGGACAAGGATCATTTCTCCCTACGCGATTTTCAACGCGAATGGGTTCCCGTTTTGGAGGGTCCATCCTATCATTTTCATTCGCACCATAATCCTCATTTTCAAAAGCTGCACTGTTTGATTGTATATCTCTAACCTTACTGGAATGTTGCACTTGTGTAGTTGCTTTGAATTCCTTCTGTTCTTCTTTTAGTTTATATTTTACCAAAAGTTGAGCCAACATGAAGTTGGAATTCATAATCATTTTTTGAAATAAATCGAAGGCCTCTTTCTTATAGATGACTATCGGGTCTTTCTGCTCCCACACGGCATTTTGAACAGACTGCTTCAATTCATCCATTTCGCGCAAGTGTTTGGTCCACAAGTCGTCGATATTGGAAAGCACAATAGATTTTTCGACATCTCTAGGGATAGATAGACCCTTTGTAGCCAATGCTTCAGATAGTTTACAGAATATATTTATTTCCTGACCATTCACTTCAATAGGAAGAATGACATTGATTATATGAGGTTGGTTTTTCGCTATATTTTCAAAGGCAGGGTAAATGTTTTGGATAAGATTGTGTGCCGTTTGTTTTCTGTTTTCCTGAATGAGGTGGAGCAGAGAATTGTTTAAATCATTGGCTGACTTTTCAGAAAAATCAGATTCAGAAATAGGACTTTCTATTCCAAAATATTGTAATAATTCTATATTGAAGTTTTCGTAATTCTGAGGGGTTTTATTGTGCTGTACGATATCAGCGATGACATTATAGATAATATTTTCTATATCAATTTGCAATCTATCTCCTAATAGGGCATTGCGTCTGCGTTTGTAGATGACATCGCGCTGTGCATTCATTACATCATCATACTCCAATAATCTTTTACGCATGCCGAAGTGGTTTTCTTCCACTTTGGTCTGCGCTTTTTCTATTTGTTTCGTAATCAGTCCGCTCTCAATCACCTCACCCTCTTTCAGTCCTAGTGTATCCATGACTTTGGATATTCTATCCGAACCGAAAATACGCATCAAATCATCTTCCAAAGACACAT
>CAYXKX010000027.1:0-379 GCA_964465185.1 uncultured Chitinophagaceae bacterium | reverse complement strand
AATATCTGTACCACGACCGGCCATGTTGGTAGCAATAGTGACCGAGCCTGCTTTTCCTGCTTCTGCTACTATATCTGCTTCTCGGCTATGCTGCTTCGCGTTAAGTACATTGTGTTTTATTTTCCTAACGGTCAATAATCTACTCAATAGTTCAGATACCTCGACATTTGTAGTTCCTACTAGTACTGGTCTTCCAGCCTCTTGATAAGCTATAATTTGGTCAATAATGGCATTGTATTTTTCTCGCTTTGTTTTATAAATAAGGTCATTTCTATCTTTTCTAGAAAGTGGTTTATTGCTCGGAACGGTAACGACATCGAGTTTGTAAATATCCCAAAACTCTTTAGCTTCCGTCTCTGCAGTACCAGTCATCCCAGCT
>CAYXKX010000026.1:26483-36105 GCA_964465185.1 uncultured Chitinophagaceae bacterium | reverse complement strand
GTACCTCATTGAATTGTCTTACGATACTTAATGAATCGTTCGTATACTTCAAGTGATAAAGTATTCTAATTTTTAGTTTAAGTTTAAAGCGGCTACCAATTTTGGTGGCCGTTTTTTTTTGAATGAATTCTTGTTTTGGTTCTAGATAAGGGGCTAGTATTTTTTTTAAAACAACTACAGGAAAAAGCAATTTAAAAGAAATAGGAATACTAATTTAAGAAATTTATATATTTGCACTCCAATATCAAAGTACCTGCCCGTGTGGCGGAATTGGTAGACGCGCTAGACTCAAAATCTGGTTTTCGCAAGGAAGTGCTGGTTCGATTCCAGTCGCGGGTACTTTAAGCAATTTCAGAAACCCTCGAAACTCAATGTTTTCGGGGGTTTTTGCTTTATAGGACTTTCCTATTTTTTACCTTTTTACCCTATGTTTTGACAGGTTTTGTCCCCCTAATGTCCCCCGATTATTTTCTGAAAGCCTTTTGTTTACTGATATGAAATATTATTTCCATAGTGGCTTAATTTGGGGACAAATAGGGGACAAATATCTGGCTTTATTTACTTTTCCATAGCTACTTAGCTAGTAGGCTATATTTTTGGAGAAAATCAAATAACATGAAGTTATACTTAACTCTTATTCTCCTATCATACCATAGTTTTACATTTGGACAAGAATTTGAATATGATACTTTATTTCCATTAGACGAAAACAAACAAATTAATTATGAACGTGTTATTTCTTTTGATAGTACTTCAAAAGATGTAATTTATAATTCAATTTTGGAGTTTGTCGAGTCAAACTACGATAAATCTCTAAGTCAAGGAAGTAGAATAAATGACAAGGATGCAGGGTTAATTGCTTATCCTGTAATATTTAGGCTTAGTTCAAGTGCTAAGAGTATAAAAAGTGTTTCTTATAAATTGACATTTAAAATTAAGGATAATAGATATAAACTAATATTGTCAAATGTAACTTTTGACGGGGGAGAAACTTATCTAGTAAATAGAACTAATGGAAATATTGCAGTTAGTGTGATTAAGTGTGGGATGGATAATTGTAATTATAGTTTCAGTCCTAAAAAGGACTGGAAGTCATTTAGAGAAAAAATGAATGAGTACTTCTTAAATCAATTGAATTCTATTGAAAATAAACTAAAAGCTATTAAAAAAGATAATTCAGATTGGTAGACGAGAATAAACCTAAACGCAATTTAGGGTAAATTATAGGTGTTCTAGGGTTTGTCATTTTTTGTCAATTCTAGTCAATCACTATATTGATTCCTGTAATTATACTATCAATGTTTGATTCTATTTTATTGAGTTTAGGAACTACATATTCACTCAATTTGATTAAAACTTCGATTCGTTCCTTTGGGGTTAATTCCATTAAATCCGATTCGAGTCTATCTAAACTTTTTTCAATAAGCAATTGATATGATTCGCGTATTTCCTTTGTGACTTTATTTGGCGTTCCTTTGATACGTCCGCCTGTCTTATTCCTTAAATTCATTTTTTTTATTTAAATATATTCTGCATCCATACCAATTAATAAATGGGTGCTTTCAATTTGATTGCGTTGCATTTTAGGAATGACAAATTCGGCAAATTTTAATAGTATCTCAATCCTCTCTTTTGGGTTTAGTTCTTTTATGTCATTGCTAATCTGGTCAAAATTTTCATCTAAGATTATTTGTATTGATTCTCTAATACATTTTGTGACCTTGTTTGGAGTCCCCTTAGCTCTCCCGCCTGTTTTATAGCGTTTATTTGCCGTTTTTAGGTCGTTTTTATTAATACTATTGTTATTAAAATGAAATAATGAAGTTCTAGTTCTATCTGGTGCAGTAAGCTATAAATCTCTAATCTTAAATAATCATTCATAGGTCTATTTTAATCTACTTTAGAAAGTGTCCTGTAGGTTTGTGTAATTAGTAACCTTTTATCTAAACGGTTAAATCTTACACGCTTGGTCTTTTGAGTTAATAAGCTAGTCAATTTAGTAGTCATTAGTTTGATTAACTCCTTTTGTATTTGATTGGAATATTGACTAGTCAAATTGATTAAGGCTTTTTTATTCCTATCTCTATGAATAGGCTTGGTATTAAGCCAGAAAATAGGATTCGCATAGTCTTTGATTTTATTAAGCTGCTTTGTATTTAGTCGGGTTTTATCTATTGTATAATCATAGATTAGGACTTTGGCAAATTCGCACCTCAATAGGCTATGTAGTTCCATTAATAGACTTTCATTTTTTAAGTCGTTCAATGTCGTTAAGCCTTGCATATTCAAATCAAACATTTTTTTATATTTCAGTTCTATTCTTATGGTCGGCACATGGTGCGAATATTGTTCGCCTTTGTCATAGATTTTTAGATAATATCTTTGGTGTTCTAATATTCTAAAACTATTGTCCAGAGGTCGGCTAAATGCTTTCCCTTTATGCAATAGCAGTCCGTTTAATATTTGGTCGGTGTCGAATAGGTGTGTAATATTTAACCCGATTTCTATATTTTGTATAATGCAATGGATTAAATTTAGTTTGTAATTCGCTGCGAATAGTTCCAAGCTATTTAATAGGCTATGAAAGCTAAAATCGTTCCCATTATAGCCTTGTTCTATTTCCTTTGGTGTCGTTTGATTAGGTGCTGAAATTTTCTGCAAAAAATTGAAATATTTATGAATACTTCCTGATATTATCAAAAGACCGCTATCGTATAGCTTAAAAGTAAACCCGCCAGAGGTTGTATATTTATAGGTGTCTATTTCGCCTGTCTTAGTCGAATAGGCTTGGCGAAAGTCCAAAAGCGGGTTTAATTCGTATTCGCTTGGATTGACTTTAGTAATAAATTTAATGTAGTCAATCATGGAATAAGTCTAATTGAATGGATTTAGGCTTATAGAGAGGGTTTAATGTCAATTCATAGGCTAAATGTCCTGTGATGGTGCAATAGCGTTTCTTTACTTTGATAAGCTGCTTTGTTTCCCTTAGTGTTCTGCAATACCTACAGATGTTTTCTCGCATGATTCCAAGCTTTATATCTATTTCTTTCATAGTCATAGGGGGTTCGTTCTTTAAAGCTATGATGACACGCTGCAATTGATTATTTCGTTCTATTGTCATAGTTTTTAATCCTTTTAGGGTTAATATTAAATTTTTGGCTTATGGATTTTATCCATTCATTCGGAATAGGCTTTCCGTTCACTTCGATAGCTTTATTGAGGTGCTTTAAATTCAATCTCACTTTCATAGCCTATTTTTGAATTGAATAGGTGTTCGCTTTCAATTCAGTTTCATGAATACTGAAAGTCTTATTAGACATTAAAATAGTGTCGATTTCATCTTTGCAAAATCTAAGCACCTTGCCGAATGGTCGGTATCCAGAAATTTTTCCTTGATGATGTAGCTTATAAAGGTAGCTGACCTTTAACCCTGTATATTCTGCAAGGTCTTTAATAGATAGTAATCTTTCTTTGTCCATTATGGTTTATTTTAGACCACAAAGGACGCGTAATAAGTAGTTTCTATTTTTGTAGTTAGGTTTCTGAAACTTTGGAAACTAAAAATTCGACTTCCATTTTAATCAAATTTTTATTGAACTCGCTATCATTAACTAATAAATTTATTTGTTTAGTCAATCCTTGCGGTGTACCAATATCCCCTAGACTATTCTTTAAATCTCTATGCAGTTCGCTTTTGTTAGTACTCGTTAATGAAATCTTAATGAAATCAAGTTGTTTTAATGCGTATAGCATTAAGGCTATTTTTTTAGATTTTGCTTTAGAATAGTTTGAAACTAAAATTTTATAAACTGATTCCTTGTTTTCGCAATTTAAGTAACTTGATAAATTTTGAATATGTGGTTTGTCGTCTATTTTAGTTTCTCCCTTTGCCACTTCCTTTAACTTTAGATAAAAGAAATAAGCATAGGGAAACCAAGCTAAATTCAATCTAATTCTAATAGGGTTTATTGGAGTGTATGTTTCGCCTTGTTCATTGGTAAATGGTTGTAAAATTGGACATGATTCTAAATGAAAGTCTTTAAATTCATTCATAAATCTATTTTCATATTTATACTTAAACTCTCGCCAGTGACTGGCATAGCTTACTAATCTGGGTTTATAATGCAACTTATATCTATAAGGCTCTGATATTAAAAATGAACCACTAAATATTTGAGAATAAGTTTCTATTTCTTTATTGATTAATTCTTTCTTTTCGCTATCTGTTAAATGTTTTATAGAGTAATAAAAACCCTCTAGGTCTCTATTTACTTGTTCATTTACAAATGCTTTAAAAGTCTTTTCCCTTTGCTCTGGAGTGCAAGTGCATTTTATATCTTTAATGTCCATAGCTTAAATATTAGGTAGTGAGTTAATAGTTTGACGCTTTAAATCCTCTGCAATCTGGGTGTATATCTGGGTGTATTTTATAGAATTATGTCCCATAAGTTTACTAAGGGTTACAATATCTGATTTATAGATAAGTAGGTTGGTGGCAAATGAATGCCTTGCACAATGAAATGTAATTTTTTTGTCAATGCCAGACTTGTAAACCCATTGTTTTAGCATTTTATTTGTCCCCTCGCTAGTTGGTAGTTTGAATACTTTGTTTTCGGGTGGTTGTTTGTCTCCCATTATTTCAAAGGCTACAGGGTGCAAAGGTTGTTTGAGGGTTTCGCCTGTTTTTTCCTGTTTGATAGTTAGCAATTGATTATAGTAGTCTATATTTTCATACTTCAAAACTTTGACATCTGAAAATCTAAGACCTGTAAACAAGGCAAATAAAAAGGCTCGTTTTATCTCACTATTATTACAGTCCGTTTGCTTTAGCAGTCCTATTTCTTCTATGCTTAATACATTCTTTTTAATGGTGTTTTGCTTATTTCGTATCGTAATATCTTTGGCGGGGTTTTCTTTAAATATTTTCTTTCGTACACAATAACTCAAAAATCCTTTAAACCTACTAAAATAAGACATAGGACTTTCGCCATTTAGCTGACTATCTAGGTAGTCTTTAAATTCAGTACATAGGTCATTGTTAATCTGTTTACTTGAATTGATTTTAATATTTTCAGTATTCAGAAAATCTAGAAATTTGCCTAAAACCGCCTTTTGTACCCTTAAATCCTCTTTTTGATAGGTAGCTACGAAGTTTTGATAATAGCTAATAAAGTCTATATTTTGCCTATGCTTTGCGCTTATGTCGTATTCGTTCCCCTCTAGTTCTAAGGCTCTGTTTAGTTTGATTTGTTCGGCTTGGCTTAATATCTTTTTATTGTTTTCACGCTCCAGAGGTGTTCGGGGTGTATTGACTAGCTTTAGATTTTTTAGAAATTCTTTATTTCGTTTCCCATTGTGATAGATGTCTAGATATAAAGCGGAATAACTACCATCGGCACTAGGTTTTTTTCTAAGGGTTACTGACATAAATTGAATGGTTTGTTTTTATGTCTCAAATATACGATTTTTGTCCCCTTTGTATGGTCTTTTTTATCCTTTGTTTTACCTTAGTTTGTCATCTTTTGTCCCCCTAATGTCCCCTAATAGCCAGAAAGCCTTATAGATATTGATAGGTTGTGTACTAGTCGCGGGTACATTTGTAGCCTTCTCTTTAAAAGGGAAGGCTTTTTTATGCTGGTTCCCTTCCTGTTCTGCGAACAAGCAGACAGGGATTCTAGTTGCGGGTACTTATAAGTCTTCTCATTTTACTGGGAAGGCTTTTTGTGTTCGTTTTTTTGAGCATAATTTAGACAGGTGTTATGAATGTATTTCACTGGAAATGGGGTTTTAGACTTAATTTTGTTTATGCTTTCGCAATATTTGGAAATGCCGGATTTGGCATACATTAGTGATGAGAAGAATTATCATCAATATGAGATTGGTTTTCATGTGAAATTTTTGGAAGACGATATCTATGATTTTGCCGAATATGATATAGCTATACTTGGCGTGAAAGAGGCTAGAGCAGCAGGCTTTAAAAATCTCAGTTGTGATATGGCTCCGGATGAAATACGCAAGGATTTTTATAGATTGAATGTTATTAATCCAATGCCAAGATTGTTGGATTTAGGGAATATATTGGATGCAGAAGAAGTAGCTGATACTTATGATAAACTGGAAGCTGTTCTGGGGTATATATACAAAAACAATATACCGGTAATTATCATTGGAGGTAGTCAAGACCATACGGTTTCGCAGTTTTCTAGCTTAGGAAGTATACAAGATAGCGTATCTGCTGCCATAGTGGATGAACGCATTGATTTGTTGAAATCCCAAGATGCCATAACCTCCGATGGTTTTATACAGCATTTATTGGCAAGTAGTCAGCCTCAGTTGTTCCATTTGACCTTATTCGGTTATCAATCCTATTATACCAATTACAATGTACTAGATGTAATTGATTCGATGTCGTATGAGGCCATACGATTAGGACAGGCACGATACAATGTGCCTCAATGGGGTCATGTATTCCAAATGGCCGATATGGTCAGTATTGATGTGTCATGTGTAAAACAAAGCGATGCTCCAGGAAGAAGTATGCAGTCGCCCAATGGATTTCAGTCTGATGAACTATGTCAAATAACACGTCTTTGCGGAATGAGTCCAAACGTTAAATCTATAGGTATTTATGAAGTAAATCCGCAATTTGATATTCGACACCTGACGACACAGATGGTAGCACATAGTCTATGGTATTTTATAGAAGGATATACATACAGGACGGACGAATCGCCTGAAATAACCGATCAGTTTGATAATTTCAATGTGTTTATGGTAGAGCACTCTGAGTTTGAATCCAGGCCTTTCCAATTTTGGCAAAGTAAATTATCTGGCAATTGGTGGGTAGAGCTGCCTCTAGGAGATAGTGCCCAAGACCGATTCTATCCATGTAGCAAAGCGGACTATGAGTCTAGTGCACACGGTGAAATATCCAAATGGGTATTTAATCTTGTTGCAAAAAAAATGCATTAGCATCTTAAAAAACATTTAGACTCTCTAGCAGGTCTTTCTTGGTTTTATTCGCATTTTTTAATGTTTAATTAAATCTGATTTTTGCCAAAGATGTTAAATTTGCGACCATCAAAAAGACTCTTGGTAACTTGGTTAGATACAAAAGTTTAAAAGAAATTAAAATACAAAAATTTAATAGTGAGAGAATTTTCAAATAGTTTCTATTTAAACGAACATCTTTTTTTCGGACACCTTGGTGAGCTGTTAGTTATTACAGCCTTTGTTTCCGCTCTTTTCGCCTTTTTCCTCGGATTAAACTATTACCTGTCCAAAGAAAAAAATGAAACCCAATTGGCGCAGACCAAAGTGTTCTATTGGATACATCTAGCTTCAGTGTTAGGGATTTTCTTCCTACTTATTTTTCTATTCAAAGGGCAGTATTTTGAATATCACTACATTTGGAGGCATTCCTCACGTGAATTGCCTTGGTATTACATCCTTTCCGCCATGTGGGAAGGCCAGGAAGGGAGTTTTATACTCTGGATAATGTGGCAAGCTATTTTGGGCTTTTTCTTAGTGAAAAAGACTTCGGAAATTAAAATAGGGGCACTTTCTATTCTCATGTTTATTCAGGTTTTGCTTTTGACCATGATACTAGGGGTAGATATTTTTGGGAAACTCATAGGCATGAATCCTTTTATATTATTAAGGGATGAAATGAGTATCCCCATTTTGAGTAATCCAAATTATCTCACTTTAATAAAAGATGGCAATGGATTGAACATATTATTGCAGAATTATTGGATGGTTATTCATCCTCCAATATTATTTCTTGGCTTTGCCAGTGCTTCGATTCCGTTTTCTTTTGCTTTAGCTTCATTATTAAAGAGAGATTATACAAGCTGGACAAAAGAGGTCAATAGTTGGACACTTTTCTCGGTAGCAGCACTAGGGTGTGGTATATTAATGGGTGGTCGATGGGCCTACGAAGCTTTGAGTTTTGGAGGTTTCTGGGCATGGGATCCTGTAGAAAATGCCAGCTTAGTTCCGTGGTTATTTTTAGTAGCAGGATTGCATACATTACTCATATATAAATCTACTGGTCATAGTTTGAAGGCTAGCTATATTCTTTTAGTCCTCGGCTTTGGCTTCGTATTGTATTCAACCTTTTTGACGAGAAGTGGTATTTTAGGGGATAGTTCTGTACATTCATTTACAGACCTAGGGATGACGGGTCAATTGTTGGTTTTTTTAGCCTTATTGCTTGTTCCAGTATTTTTATTATTGGCATTTAACTGGTCGAGAATTCCGGATATTAAAGAGGAAGAACATACTAAGAGTCGAGAATTCTGGATGTTTCTAGGTGTTTTGTTTATAGTGGTCTCTGCTATTCAAGTGACGTTTACCACCTCTATTCCTGTTTGGAATAAGTTGTTTGATTTAAAGGAGAAACTCGCGCCACCAATTAATGCAAATGAGCATTATAATAGTATTCAAATTTGGTTTACTACCTTAGTTTGTTCACTCATGGCTGTGTCACTTTGGCTGCAATACAAAGCGACAAAAGGTATCAAACAGATACGAATATTAGGACTCATTTTATTGATATGCCTTGTTATTACTGGGATTCATTTGTATCTATGCGATATACTTCCATTCCAAGAATATGTGTTAGAGGTAAAAAAATACAAGCTAACAGTCAAGTTTATTTCAACTTATTTACTCCTTTTCCTATCGAGTTTGACTATGATAGCTTGGTCTATATATTATGTTTTTTCTCAATTGAAAAATTCAAGTAAACTTTATTGGGGCGGGAGCATAGCGCATATAGGTTTCGGACTTTTAGTATTAGGAGCGCTTATTTCTCAGTATCAAAAACAAGCTATTTCTATGAACAAAGCGGGAATAGATTTGGGTAAGGAATTTAGTGTAGAGGAACAATCCAGTAATACGCTATTGATGAGAAATAAGCGGGAGGCTATGGGGAAATACTGGGTGACCTATATTGGGAAATCTGAGGTATTTAAAGGCGAGAAGTATAATGTTTTATTCCAATCTAAGAATAATCCTGGGGATTCATTTGTTATATATCCAGAGGCTAAAATTATAAAAGAAGGGGAGAACAATAGACTAAATCCAGAACCTGGAATTGTGCATTTTTGGAACAAGGATATATTTTCTCATGTGAGTTCAGTTCCAGATGATTCAGAATCCAAAGGCAAAGCCAGTATTAAAAAAGTCAAGATAAAGGATACTTTTTATTCTGGCGATCGATTTGTGGTTTTTGATAAGGTGGTCTCGAGTGGAAATAACTCGAAGAAGCATATTGAAGTAAAAGCTATACTTAGACTTTGCGATCTGGACGGAAATCAGGAGCCGTTAGAAGTGTTTTATAAACTGAGTCTAATGAGTCGCAGCATGGAAAACCCAATAGCCCTGTCAAAGGACAGTAAGCTGAAAATGAAATTAGTCAATATAGTGCCAGATTCTGGAGAGTTTCATTTTTCTGTCGAAGATAGTGCTTCCCAGAATGACTGGATTATTCTTAAAGTATTGGAGTTCCCATATATTCAAATTTTATGGCTAGGATGCATACTTATGACCATTGGTGCACTGATGAGTATGATGTATCGAAGAAAGTTTAAGAAATAACGCCCTATGGTGACCTATC
>CAYXKX010000026.1:0-26473 GCA_964465185.1 uncultured Chitinophagaceae bacterium | reverse complement strand
ATGTGCAGCCTACTTTATTCGACTAGCAGGCTGCGATGTGGGCTGCTCTTGGTGCGATGTCAAAGAGAGTTGGGACGGAACAAAGCATCCTTTTTACTCAATAGATGAAATGAAATCATGGCTGCTAGATTGTCCAGCAGAAATAGTGGTAATTACGGGAGGTGAGCCGACTTTATATGATTTAGCACCGTTGACCGCTATGATAAAAAGTTTGGGTAAGAGGACCCATATTGAAACATCGGGTACGAATGCCTTGACAGGGATTTGGGATTGGATTAGTTTTTCGCCAAAAAGATTTAAGAAGTATTTAGACGAATATAATAATAACGCCAGCGAGCTCAAAATGATTATCGCACATAAGAATGATCTTCGATGGTCCAAAGAAATGGAAGAAAAAATGTCTAAAGAATCTTTATTATATATTCAACCTGAATGGGAAGTCAGAAAGGAAATGGAACCTTTATGTATTGATTTTATAAAAGGGAATCCAAGGTGGAGACTTTCGTTACAGACCCACAAGTATCTTGGTATAGATTAATTATTTGCTGCTAAGGTTTTTTTTCTAGCCTGCAATGTATTAAATAGAAGCATAGTGACTGTCATAGGACCTACTCCTCCTGGCACCGGCGTTATGTAGGAGCATTTCTGAGCTACCCCATCATAATCTACATCGCCTTCTAGATGAAACCCTTTTTCGGAATTATCGGATACACGAGTGATTCCGACATCGATTACTACAGCTCCTTCTTTGACCATGTCGGCGGTTATCATCTTAGGTTTACCTATGGCTACGATTAAGATGTCCGCTTCTCTTGTATACGACTCTATATTCTTCGTATGAGAATTTAAAATTGTGACGGTGCAATTGCCTACCTGACTATTTTGTCCAAGCATAATACCGATAGGTTTGCCTACGATATTGCTTCTGCCTACTACTATGCAGCGCTTTCCTTTGGTCTCAATATTATAGCGCTCTAGCATTTTGATAATACCATATGGTGTAGCGGGTTTGAATCCGTCCAAGCCTAAAGTCATCAAGCCTATACTATGAGGAGTAAAGCCGTCGACATCTTTTTCCGGTTTGATTTTCAGAAGAATTTTATTCTCGTCGATATGTTTTGGAAGAGGAAGTTGAATGATGAACCCATCCACTGCGCTATCATTATTCAAATTTTCTATGATGTCGATTAATTCCTTTTCAGTTAGGGAAGCATCTTTACGTATTTCAGATGATTTAAATCCACACTCTTTACAACTCTTTATCTTATTATTTACATAGGTCTGACTGGCTCCGTCGTCACCTACCAGTATAGCTACAAGATGCGGTGGTCTGTGCCCTTGACTAATTAATCCATCTACTTCGGCTTTGATTTCGCCTTTGATTTTTTTTGATAATTCAAGTCCGTTTAATACCTGCATTGTTGAATAAATTTATAAAAATTAAACCAGTTCAAATAATTCGTCTCTTCCCGGTCCTACGGAGACTAAATTTGCTTTAACTCCAATATTTTTTTCAAGTAAAGCGACATAGTTTTTGACATTTTCATTCAAAGATGAGAACTCGCTGCCTACTTCTATATTTGTATTCCAACCATTGGCAAATTCTACTTCAGGTTTTATATCATCGGTCAAATAGGAAGGCATGTCTGCGGTAGCTCCTGAATGGGTTCTATACTGATTACAGTAGCCTATTTTATCAAAATTATTCAGTACATCGATTTTCGTAATACAGAGTTTCGTCACACCATTGAGCATACATGCATAGCGAAGCGCTACAAAATCTATCCAGCCACATCTTCTAGGACGCCCTGTCGTAGCACCAAATTCGCCGCCTTCTTTTCTCAATTTCTCGCCAATATCATCGTGAAGCTCCGTAGGAAATGGCCCGGAACCAACTCTTGTGCAATATGCCTTAGTAATTCCGTAGACTTCTTTTATCTTCTGTGGAGCGACTCCTAGTCCAGCGCATACTCCACCTGCGATGGTATTGGAGGAAGTAACAAAGGGATATGTGCCATAGTCTATATCTAACATCGCGCCCTGTGCTCCTTCGGCTAGTATTTTCTTGCCACTTTTTAGTTTGTCATTGACGAATTGTTCGCAGTCTATGAAGGTGTATGCCTTTAATGCTTCTAAACTTTCTAACCATTCTTTTTCTTTAGATAAATCAGTGGTATAGCCCATCGATGTTATCATCTCTATATGTTTGTCTCTTAACGATTCGTATTTATCTTTAAAGTTATTGCTAAAGATTTCTCCAATTTTCACAGCATTTCTGCCTGTTCTGTCCATATATGCTGGAGAAATTCCTCGAAGGGTACTTCCGATTTTGGCATCACCTCGTTTTTGTTCGGAGGCTTTATCTAGCTCTATGTGAGTAGGAAGAATAAGGCTGGCCTTTTTTGCTATAAACAAGCGAGTTTTAACATCCACACCTGCGGCTTCAAGATTCTTTATTTCGGCTAAAAGGGTAATTGGATTAATGACCACTCCATTCCCAATTATATTCCCAATTTTATCATGGAAAATTCCCGAAGGAATCGTGTGAAGAACGAATTTATCTCCATTGAGATAAATGGTGTGACCTGCATTGGGTCCTCCTTGATATCGGGCTATGAAATCATATTTGTCGGCTAAAAAATCAACTATTTTGCCCTTGCCTTCGTCTCCCCATTGGAGTCCGAGTAATACATCTACACTCATAATTGGTATTAAGGTGCAAATTTATAGTATTTAATATTTATTCTACCTGTAGACTTTTCACATTTTGTTGATTCTTAACTGGAGGCTTATTTTCTATAGGTTCTATTTTAGATTCTTCCTTCGGCTCTGGCTCTTTGGCTTTAAAATCAGCTGGCATATCAATCTTATTTCCTGTTTTACTCAAAATTTCTAGAATTTTGAATTCGGTACGTCTATTTTTTTCATGTTGTTCTTCTGTACAGGTAGCGCCATCAACGCACTCGTTCAATAGTTTGGTTTCACCATAGCCTTTAGCTATCATTTGATATGCTCCTACTCCTGCATTGGTAAGATACTTGACAATATGTTCTGACCTTTTTTGAGATAGCATTTGGTTAGCATCAAGTTCGCCTCTGCTGTCTGTGTGTGAGCTTAACTCAATTTTTATATCTCTGTTTCGATTTAGCAAAGTAGCTAATTTGGTCAGTTGAGATACTGCAGAAGCCGGGACTTCATATTTTCCTATTTCGTAATAAATTTTGTCAATTCCGATAATATTGTCTAGCTCCTTTTTATAAAGCTCAATAACTACTGTTTTTTTAAATCCATCGTAATAGAAAAGATTATTTAGATAGAAGTCGTGGGTGGCTTCTACATCGAAATCATTACATCCCTCTACCAATAAATGTACCTCTCCATTCTCATCACTAATATCTTCATAAACTCTTCCATCGAGTTTTACCGTCATTTTTAAGTTGGTATTCGCAACGCGCTCTCGAGTCTTTTTATCTACAACGATCATTTTGAAATTTTTGACTGGATCTTTACAGACCTTGTTATTCTCATAACTGAAGGAATATACATCATCACCACCTTTACCGTCAGTAGTTCTATTCGAAGAGAAAAAGCCCTCTGTACCATAATCGTCACTAAATGTCAAAGCATAATCATCGTCATGGCTATTGAATGGTGCGCCTAAATTAATAGGCTTTTTGAAAGCATGAGATCGTGTCTTTTCAGATTTATTAATATCTAAACCGCCCATTATTGAGTGTCCACTAGAAGCGAAGTATAAGGTGGTTCCTTGAGGATTAATATAAGGGTATAGTTCATCGCCTGTTGTATTCACCTTGTTGCCTAAGTTGATGGGGAATCCCCAACTTCCATCCTCCAATTTTATACATCTGTATATATCTGCTCCGCCGATTCCACCTGGTTTGTCTGATACGAAGTAGAGCATTTCTCCATCTTGAGACACACAGGCTTGTCCGACCGAGAAATTTGGATTGTTGTAAGGAAATTCGGAAATGTTTAATAATTGAAAATTATCATTTAAATTACCGATCACAATCCGTGAAGTTTTTAATCCGTTTAAATCAACAAGTGTTCTTGTGATATATACTTTGTCCTCCACCTGATCATAATGTGATATGACATCATATTCATTTGGCAATTTTGGTCCTATGCTAACATATCTAGGTCTGCCTCTGCCAGTGTCCATAAAATCTATGACGTAAGGCGCAAATGATTTCTTTATGGCTTTTCTATCATAGGTGAAATCACTATTGACAAATTTGAAATTGTCAAAATAGGTAATCCCTCCATATTCATTGTTTGTAGAGTTGAAATGAACACTTTTTTCGAAATAAACAGGATCAGAGTTTTTCATTCTTTCAGCTGTATCCATTTTTGCTATGAGTTCATTTTTTTTGAATCGCGTAAGGTATTCTGTAGCGACAGTTCGAGCTAAATCCATATCTCCATTTTCAAATAAAGACGAGAAATAGTTTAGGGTATGAGATTCACTTAATGGTCCTTCTAATATAGCTGTCTCATAATACATGAGTGCTTTCTCATATTTTTGAATAAAATAAAATGCATCGGCTAAATCTAAAGCCACGGGCCTAGTTGGATTGCGTTGATATACGGGTTCCAAATTCAAAATCGTATTGTTGTGCTTAACTCTTTCTAGCCCAAACTCTCCTTTTCTATTTTCAAGCTGAGCATTGCTGTATGTGCAAAAGAAAAGTATAGTAAGGCTTAAAACAAATTTTTTCATTTTGGGATTTAGTTTTTATTAAAAATTTACTTTTTTCTAAAATCGATAGATTCCTCTTCACCACTATTGTTAGATGAATTTTTTGGACTTTCCGTCTTCTTAGATTCTGAAGGTTTATTATCTTTACTATCCGTCTCTGAGTGCATTGTCTTCTTAGATGAGAAATCAACAAAATCATCTTGATTACTGTCCTCTTCTATTTGGTCTTCAGTAGATGCCTTTATAGTAGTAACCTTTTTATTGGGATTTGATGAGTTGACAGCCGACTTAGTGGGTTGCGTTTTTTTAACTTCACTTTTGAACTTATATATATCTACGCCGCCCAATCCTTCCATGCGGCTTGAGCTAAAATAACCTTCATCCCCACTTTCATCCGTAAAAATAATAGCAAAATCATCTTTATTACTATTGAATGGTGCTCCGAGGTTGGAAGGCTTACTGAATACATTTGCTCTGGATCGAGTGGATTTTACTAAGTCAAGTCCGCCGAAAATAGAATTACCCGACGTGGAGTAATAAAGGGTATTTCCTTTTGAATTAATATATGGGAACATTTCATCTCCGGTGGAATTTACATCTTTACCGAGATTGATTGGAGCTCCCCAACTACCATCTTCTAATTTCATACAACGATATATATCTGTACCTCCAAATCCTCCCGGCATATCCGATACAAAATACAAGGTTTGACCATCTTTGGAAACACAAGCGTGTCCTACAGAATGAGTCGCACTATTATATTTAAATTCTTCCAGTGGCCCTAGCTTGAATAGTGCATCAATTTTTGCTGTAAACATTTTCATAGTCGAAGCACTGTTTAGAATATTGTTCAAATTAAATCGTATGGCTGTATTCTGCGTGATATATACTCTTCGATCTACGGGGTCAAAATGGGTGATTGTATACAGATACTTGTCATTTTCAATCAAGGTGTAAAATTTTGAATTCTCATCGTCCTGTGTTCTGAGACTCACCGCATATGGGTTCATATATTTGCTGGCTATAGCTGTGCTTCGCTGGTCAGGCTGATAATCACTGTTTAATATTCTATAATCTGCAAACAAAGTATACAGTCCGTATTCATTGTTTTTGGAATTCATAGCCATATAATTTTCTACTATGACGGGTTTTGCCTTGCTAAGCTTTTCTAAGCTATCCATCTTGGCTTTTAGATGCATTTTGCCAAATTTGACATAAAAATCTTTTGAAACACTCAATGCTAAATTTAGGTCTCCATATTCAAATAATGCCGCAAAATAACTAGCCATATCTTTTTCATTCAAAGGCTCTATTTCTAGTGCATATTCATAATATGAAATCGCTTTTTTATATCTTTTGATGTATAAAAAAGCATCAGCGAGTTGAATAGCCATCTCCTTGGTTGGGTCTCTTTGAAATAGAGGCTCTAGCTTACTAATATTCTGGATGATTTCTTGCCTCTCGTCATTTGAAAATCCAGTTTGATAGATTTGAGGTTGAGATAAAACATCTTCATTCATAATAATAAATGCTATTATACAAGCAAAAATTCTTAGGTGTGTATTGGTCATTTTTAAAAAGTAGGTTTTACTAATCAGATACTGTGCACAAAAATAAACAAAATTTCTCACCAAATGTTTATAAATAGTTGAAATATTGCTTGATGTCGTATTTTTTTATAAGCCAAATTGGCTAAACTGTTGAATTAGAATATTTCATAAATCAATGGATGTTATATAATCTACAATAAAAGTATACGAAATAATAGCTAAAAAGCCTCCCAATATTATTGAAATATTGAGAGGTTTCTATAATTCTAAATCTAAAAATCGCTAAGAGCCTAGAAGCTAGCTCTTAGTGTTAATCTCAGTGATCGTCCAGCCGAAGATATACCTGAGGCGAATACTCTGTAATGCGCATCAAATATGTTTTCTAAGGCAGCTTGTGCTGATATGTTTTTGGAAATTTCATAATTAGTACGAAGATTTAATATATACCAAGCTGGTGTGTACCCTTTGATGGGGTCTGCAGACTTGTCTATATTATCTTCTCCAGTGGTACTATAATCTTCTGTGTTTTTAGCTCCATTCATCATCAAAGAAATTTCAGCTTGAGCCTTTTCATGTATATATTTTAGAGCAAATCGTCCAGATAATGGGGGAATGTGATCTAAAGGTTGCTCTACCGCAGTGGCATTGGACTTAAATCTCCCGTAGGTAAAATTAATATTTCCATTGAGTTCCCAGTTTTTATGCGGAGCAAATTTATAACCACCATAAGCCCCAAATATATTGGCAGTAGCAGCATTTCCCAATCTCTGATAGGTGTACTTTATCCCATTAATTGTTTCAGAAGTCTGACCATTGACTGTCGTCGGTTCGTTGATAATATAGTCTTGAGCACGCGTATAATAGCCTCCAAACTCTATTGTACAATTCTCCGCTAATTTGTTCCAAGAATTAATTTCGTAATTCATGGCTAATTCTGGTTTCACATTAGGATCATTGACCTGAATCCAGTTGACATTATCAAATACTTTAGTTACATCATCTAGGTTAGGGGATCGATATCCTGTACTGAAATTTAAGGTTAGTTTATTCTTAGTCGTAGGTAGGAAACTCAGTCCTGCATTCAAAGAATAACCATGATTGGATACATCAAAGGACCCATATTTTCTATTGGTATCTGTAACCGAAGAAGAAATTGTATTCAGAGAATATCGAGCGCCTAAATTGAAGTAGGCTAAATCTTTTGAAATCTGCCATATATCCTGCACATAAGCTGCATAACTGCCTGTACGAGAACCTCCATCGGGATAGCGTGTAGAGGCATAACTCTCAGTGCCACTGACTATATTGAATCGTTTGACTGAGCTTGCTACCCAGTTGTTATTGAGTTCTAGACCATAGGTGAGCTGATGCCTAGCCACGGTTTTATATAGATCGAAATTGATAGAAGCGACATCTACATTCTCTCTTTGCGATCGAAAATTGTTATTCCCAAAGTTTCTAGTATTTCTACTTTCTTTATAGTTCTGATAAGCAACTGTGAGTCTGAAATTATCTGAATAAATGAAATTTCCATTATAGTTCAACGTATAGGCTGCCATCAATCTTGCCTCCGGACCATAGTACCATTCTGCGCTGGAAAATTTATTTGATGATGGATTGGCATCAATTAGGGTATTATTGGTTTTCTCAGTGAGTCTATCATATCGGTTAACATCACTAGAGTTCGAGTATTGAAAATTCAAAAGATGATTGATGTTTTCATTCGGCTGAAACAAAAATTTCTGAAGAATATTGTATTGAGAATACGCAGAACCTATTTGCTCATTCGGATTTGGATTGGCTGTCATCACATCTACACCATTTTTTCTCTCAGCATAATACATTCGCTTGCCCCAGCTGCCATATTGAGGATCTCGAATATTGCCTGCCATCAAATTTCCAAAATCGGTGTAGGTAAAACTAGTGACTGATGCCCATTTGTTTTGACCATAATTCAACGTAAATCCACCTGTTTTTTCATTTTGAGCACTGGCATAACGCACGAATGCTTCGCCTGTCAGCCCTTTACCTAGTTTTGGTTTTAAAGTCATAAAATTGAGCACACCTCCTAGTGCGTCGCTACCATAGAGCGTAGAGCCGGCGCCATAGAATATTTCTAAACGCTCCAATTGTCCATTATCTACTCGCAAGACATTCTGTAAGTGTCCTCCTCTAAAAATAGCCGTATTCATTCTGACTCCATCTACTACGATGCCTATTCTATTGGCTTCGAATCCTCTTATTATAGGACTACCCCCGCCGTTCTGGCTTTGCTGTACAGTAATCATACCTGTATTTTGTAGGGCGTCACCTGTATTCCCAGCAGAATTGAATTTCAATTCTTTTTTTGTGACGATATCGATTGTTTGCGATATTTCCTGCTTTTCAGTTTCTTTCTTGGCTCCTGAGATGACGATCTCTTTTATTTGTTTCGATTCCTGTGTGTAGGACTGAATGGATAGAAATATGGTTGATATATATATAATTGTTTTTTTCATTTTGAATGTAAATTATAAACGTAATTGCACTTGAGTACTATGACTCAAGGCAGAATTAAATTTTAAAATAGGGGATAAAAAGAAATAGTAGCTAGAGCTCGGGAGGAGGCGAATCTAAGAGATAATGCCCATTGCGAATTACTGCAATATATTTATTGTGAAATATGGTCTCATTAAAAGTAGATTTGAAATATTGAATGGGCTCAATCGCCTCGAATATTAGATTTTTAAGAAATAAAAATAGGGATTTGGTGGATTCTGATTGAATGGGATTTTGCGAGAATAAGTTGGCTAAACTTGCATACATTTTTCGCTTTAGTTCGGACTCTTTATGGTCTGGGTAGCAGGTATAAATCAAAGAATCCGAATTAGAAACCACAGAAATAATATCGTACATTTTTCCTTCGATTTCTATCTCATGGTCTTGGGTATGAAAAATAATATCATTTCTATTGTTTAGATCGTGTCTGCTAAATCCTAGTTTGGTGGTTTGAGAAGGGTCAAACTGACTGAGTAGTTCTTTTTTTATGGCTTTTTTGAGGCTTTTAATTTCAATGCGCAAACCCACTAGCTCCATGAGAGGGAGCGCTAATATGATGAGAAAAAAAGAGGCTAATACTTTTTTCAATCTTTAATTATTCGATTTCCAAGTTTGATATTTTACGATTTCTTTTTTTACTTGAGTTAAAACAAAACCCAATACAACTGCATCATCAATATACCCAATGATTGGTACATCTGGAATAATATCTATTGGAGAAATAGCATAAATAATAGCTACTACCATCAATAGAATCGTCCACTGCGACAACCCAGTATAGGATTTATTGAAGTGGTCACGCATCATATCAAAAAAGAGTCTAAACTGACTTCGTTTCTTGGTCTCTGATTTATTGGAAGGAATCATCTCATTCATAATCTTGCTGTTTTATACAAATTTACAGAATTCAAGATAAACATCGAAAGATTGTTAGATAATTTTTGGTTCTAAATTATGAGGGGGTTCAAAATTTCAGTTATCTTTGTTTTCCTTTAAATGTATGGATTTACTCAATAACCTATTCGCACCTTATCAAACATATTCATCCCTGCAAATAGGTTTGGAAATATTAGCTACATTTACGGGAATTTTATCTGTTATCTTCGCTATTTTCAAACGAATTTGGGTTTATCCAGTAGGTATCATTAGTACGGCATTATACACCTATTTACTTTTTCAATGGGAACTTTATGGCGATATGCTAATTAATGCATATTATACTTTAATGAGTTTATATGGTTGGTGGGCATGGCTGCAATACGATGAAAAAGCTAATGAGAATAATTCAAAACAAGATTTTATTCTGACACAAATGGCCTTTTGCTTAGTAGGAGGTTTAATTCTTGTCATCGGAATCTATTATTTCAAGTACGACTCTATTCAAAACATTCCATTTATCAATTGGATAGATGCTTTCTGTACTTCTTTGTTTTTAGTAGCAATGTTTTTAATGGCACATAAACGCATCGAAAATTGGCTTTTTTGGATAGTGGGTAATACCTTAGCAATTTATCTTTTCTATGCCAAAGGCTATACTATAACTTCTATTCAATATGTCGTATTTCTTATTTTGGCTATCATTGGTTGGGGTAAATGGAGAAAAAGTCCTTTAAAAATTTAATTAGTACTCATGCGAATAAGAACTCTAGCAGAATATCAAGCAGTGTATAAGAAAAGTATAGAGACTCCTGAATTATTTTGGGATGAAATTGCTTCCAATTTTCAATGGAAAAAGAAATGGGATAAAACGCTCGATTGGAATTTTACTGAACCGAATGTGAAATGGTTTGTTAATGGCAAATTAAATATAACAGAAAACTGTATAGATAGACATTTAGAGACTCAGCCAGATAAGATCGCTATTATTTGGGAGCCGAATGAAATAGGCGAACAATATAAAACATATACCTATAGGCAACTCTACCAGGAAGTATGTTTGATGGCCAATGTACTGAAAAAAATAGGAGTGAATAAAGGGGATAGAGTTTGTATTTATCTGCCTATGATTCCTGAATTAGCTTTTGCAGTATTAGCTTGTGCGAGAATCGGGGCAGTTCATAGCGTGGTTTTTGCGGGCTTCTCTTCGAGTGCTATTTCGGATAGATTGATCGATGCCAAAGCGGAATTTATCATAACCGCCGATGGTATGAGTCGCGGTGCTAAGGCGATGAACATAAAAGAAATTGTAGATGGCGCATTGGATAAAGTAGATTTTATCAAAAAAATTCTCGTTGTCAATCGTATGAATAGTAGCGTGAATATGGTCGCAGATAGAGATGTGTGGTATCATGAAGCCAATCAAGGCATTTCCAATGAATGTCCTGCAGAAGAAATGGATAGTGAGGATATGTTGTTTATACTTTATACTTCAGGTTCTACTGGCAAACCAAAAGGCGTGGTACATACCTGTGGAGGATATATGGTTTATGCTGCTTACACATTTTTGAATGTATTTCAATATGAACTAGACGAAATTCATTGGTGTACGGCAGATATTGGCTGGGTCACAGGGCATAGTTATATCATCTATGGACCTCTACTGAATGGCGCTACTACACTGATGTTTGAAGGTATTCCTACCTATCCTGATATCGATAGATTCTGGTCAGTTTGTGACAAACATAAAGTCAATATATTCTATACCGCACCAACGGCTATTCGTTCGTTGATGGCTTTTGGAGTGGAGCCCCTAGCTAGGTGTGATTTATCTTCTTTGAAAAAATTGGGCAGCGTAGGTGAACCGATAAATGAAGAAGCCTATCACTGGTTTGAGAATCACGTAGGTAAAGGCAGATGTCCAGTGGTAGATACATGGTGGCAAACTGAAACGGGTGGCATCATGATCACAACTATGGCAGGAGTGACTGAATCTCCCGCGAGTTTTGCAGGTTATCCGATGCCTGGAATTCAGCCAAGCCTAGTCACGCCAGAGGGAAAGCCTATAGAAGGAAATGATGTCGAAGGATATTTGTGTATTGACTATCCTTGGCCTTCTGTTCTTCGCACAACATATGGAGACCACGAGCGATGTCGAATCAATTATTTTGCCACCTATCAGAATAAGTATTTCACTGGTGATGGAGTCTATAGAGACAAAGAAGGAAGATACAGAATTATTGGTCGAGTAGATGATGTGATCAATGTTTCTGGTCATAGATTTGGTACTGCAGAAATAGAAAATGCAATAGATGAAAATCCTGCAGTGATAGAGACAGCTGTTGTGGGTTATCCGCACGATATCAAGGGGCAGGGAATCTATGCATTCGTTATTTTAGAAAGTCACGCAGAGCCGAATGAGGACACAAGAAAATCTATCATTGATACATTAGTAAAAGAAATAGGACCCATCGCCAAGCCAGATAAAATTCAATTTGTACCTGGACTACCAAAAACCCGAAGCGGAAAGATTATGCGAAGAATTTTGCGAAAAATTGCCGAAGGTGATACAGCCAATCTGGGGGATATAACTACGCTTATTGATCCCTCAATTGTCGATTTAATTAGGATAGCAGCTATTTAAAGTTTTTCCTTTATCAAAAGCATAGTTTCGGGTACTCCGGCGCGACTCATATTGAATATAAGCGTATCTGCAGTTAACTTCTCAATGTCTACCGCTATTTCTAATTCATTATCAGGAGTAGAATAAAGTCTCCCACCCTGAATTTTATACGTGCCTTTTTCATTGAGGCTTTGATTATTATAGGCATATTTTCCATCTTCTAGAAATTGAAAAGAAACGTTCGTATTTTCAGAAAGTTGGTTTTCTCCTTTGACCAGCCACTCTGCGCATTTCCACTTACCTACTATTAATTTTTTCTGCTCTGTATTATTGCAGGAGGAGAAAAAGATGGTCGAAATGAAAATGAAAGAGATTATTTTATGCATAATATATAATTTAACTAAAATGAAAAACTCGAGATTGGTTTTTTTATTTTCAATCTCGAGTTCAGTTTTTCATTTATTTTTAAGAATGACAATTAGGAGTTAGATTATTTAAATCTTTTTCCAAATCCAGCTCTTAATCCAAAATGAACATCTATAGCCTTGTTATTGTTTGAGGCCAAGGCGGAAATCAAACTACTAGAACCCAAATACAACGGGCCAAGCTTAAATCCAGCGCCTACAGTGGTCCCTTGAATGTCCGCAAAGGTGAATGGCACATAAACTTCAATAAATCTTGAGGCAAGTCTTGGAGTTACTGTCAGATAGTTCAAGGCCTGTAAACTTCTCGGATCATCTGAGCTAGTGGCTCTTCTATTTAAGTTAAGTGTAAGGAAAAATGGTTTCCATACCTTGATGTCTGCTTGAAAATTAAAAGCCATTGGTAGTTTTACCAAAATATTACTATCCGTTGCTATCTCGCTCGCTACATTGTTTGTTTTGACACTTGCTATGAATGCATCCATGCTACTAAGCTGTATCTTAGCAGGATCATGCGGTCCAGGATTTAATATAAACTGTCTTGAATTGGTTCTGTTTAAATTAAAATTCATAGAACCTATGTCTAACATGGACGCGCCTAGTTTCAACCTATACTCACCTGGTTTTTCGTCAAGAATTTGATAAGAAATACCTGCATCAAATGCTACTCCTGTAGGACCTCCAACCAAATTGCTAGAAATATTATTCGTTGGGTCACCGGAACCATTATATTCCACCCCCATTTGACCGGAGGCATTATTGATCATAACCCTATTGCTTGAATTCTTATAAATACTAAATTTAAAATTATTCATATAAACGTTTGCGTAGAGTCCTGAAAAAAGTGCTTTCACGGTACCTCCAATTTTTAAAGAGTGCTTTTTATCATTAAAAATTTCCCTGGAACCAGTTAATCCTACTTCAGCCCAGCCAACCATATTCATTGACATATTATTTATATTCGGTGAATTGTATGGTAAAGTCAAATTATTGGAAACAGATCCATCGATAAGAGATTTAGCCAAAGCCACATCCACATTATTCAAGTTTAAAAATAATCGACCTCTGGTTATTAACCCTATGGTTGTCTTTTTATTTAAAGCTATCGCTAATGAAGGACCAATGACATCCGCATCCACACGCATGTTGAATCCTAAAGTTGTTGAGGTGTTTAGAAACCTGTCTTTTATATCGTCTGATTTTCCCAACTCACTTGATGTGAAATTGATAACATTATTCGAAATATTCATGTCAAATCCAATCAGATTGATGTCAAATTTTTGAGGCATTCCTGCTAAATCAGCTGGGTTGACTAATGTGGTTAGTATGCCTCCCCGATTAGAAGTTTTAATCGCATTGAAGGAGTTTTGACCATTTACTATGGCGGTCGAGCCAAAAATTGCAACAACTAAGAATAATTTTTTCATGTTTTTATGGTTTAATTTTTTAAATTGTCATATGCATCCCGAATCTTTGGGAAGCATTTAATAATCATTATTAACTTTTACTTATATCGCTAGATTATCACCTAATTTCATATACAAATTTTAAGTTAATTGGCGTAAAAATAGTCTAAATAATTATAATGTCCTTTTTTTGTTAATTTTCATTCTATTTTAATCATAATAGTTATATTTTTGTGGTCGTAAATTTTAAATTACAAATAAATGACAACTCAAACACAATCAACTACTGGTGCTATGAATTACAAAGTAAAAGACATTACCCTCGCAGAATGGGGAAGAAAGGAAATCAGATTGGCAGAAGCTGAAATGCCAGGACTTATGGCATTAAGAAAAGAATATGGCACATCAAAACCACTAGCTGGAGCTAGAATAGCTGGTTGTTTGCATATGACCATACAGACGGCGGTATTAATTGAAACATTAAAAGAACTAGGAGCGGATGTGACTTGGTCTTCATGTAATATATTCTCTACCCAAGATCATGCTGCTGCTGCAATAGCTGCTGCAGGTATTCCAGTTTTCGCTTGGAAAGGCCAGAACGAACAAGAATTTGACTGGTGTATAGAGCAAACATTGAATGCCTTTGAAGGAGGTCAATATCTAAATATGATTTTGGATGATGGAGGCGATTTGACGAATATGGTTTTAGATAGATATCCTCAGTTGGTAAAAGACATAAAAGGTATATCAGAAGAAACGACCACTGGCGTTCACAGACTTCAAGACAGACAGCGCAATGGAAAATTGCCTTTGCCTGCCATCAATGTCAATGACTCAGTAACGAAATCTAAATTTGACAACAAATATGGTTGTAATGAATCTCTAGTCGACTCTATCCGAAGAGCAACTGATATCATGATGGCTGGCAAGACAGCAGTCGTTTGTGGCTATGGCGACGTAGGTAAAGGTTCTGCAGCATCGTTGAAGAGTGCAGGTGTGCGAGTTACGGTGACTGAAATTGACCCTATATGTGCACTTCAAGCAGCAATGGAAGGTTTTGCAGTAAAGAAATTGGAAAATTGTATAGGAGACGCTGATATTATCGTGACTGCTACAGGAAACAAAGATATCGTGACAAAAAATGCTTTCTTGAAAATGAAAGATAAAGCTATCGTATGTAACATAGGTCATTTCGATAACGAAATAGATATGGCTTGGTTAAATACAACTTATGGTTCTAGTAAAATAGAAATCAAGCCACAAGTTGATTTATATAATGTCAATGGTAAAGAAATTATTGTTCTGGCAGAAGGTAGATTAGTCAACCTTGGTTGTGCTATGGGCCATCCATCATTTGTTATGTCTAATTCATTTACAAATCAGACTTTGGCTCAGTTAGAATTATGGACCAATTCTGACAAGTATGATAATTTAGTCTATGTGCTACCTAAGCATTTAGATGAGAAAGTAGCAAGCCTACATTTAGAAAAAATTGGTGTCGAGCTTGAAGAATTAAACCAAGATCAAGCAGAGTATATTGGTGTTAAAGTGCACGGACCTTATAAGCCAGAAGCTTATAGATATTAGAATCAAATAATCAGCTGACAGTAGTCAGTAGTCTTAAAGGGTGGTCTCGTTCAATTAAACGAGACTGCCCTTTTTTTTAAGCAACCATATATTAAATGTTACCCATTAAGGTATTGTTTGTTTTAGAGTAAAAAACTGTATTTTCGCACCAATGAAACCCATTTCCATCCTTTTTGAAGATGAATATTTTCTAGCAGTCGATAAACCGAGTGGGGTTTTGTCTATACCTCCTCGTGCAGGACTGGAAGAAGATATTTTTTCTTTTTTCAAAGCCAAATACGACGATTTGCGATTGGTACATCGTATTGATAAGGAAACTTCTGGCGTTTTAATCTTTGCCAAAGGAGAAGAAGCACAGCGCAGTTTGTCCTTACTTTTCGAGCACCATACTGTTTTTAAAGAATATAAAGCGATCTTAGCAGGAATTCCGAAAGAGGATAGTGGAACTATCGAAAACTATCTCGATGAGCACCCTAATGTCAAAGGCACATATCGCGTAGCCTATCAGGGAAAGGGGAAATTAGCTATTTCGCATTATCAAATAGAGGAAAAATTCAAACGTAACTGCTTAGTAGCTTTTCAAATAGAAACAGGCAGAACCCACCAAATCAGAGTTCACGCACAGTTTTTAGGCTGTCCATTGGGTTATGACCCTATTTACAATCCTCAAAATGGTATTTTTCTCTCTCGCCTGATCAAAAACTATAAAGGAAAGGACGAGGAGCGCTCTATTATTCAACGTTTATCCCTTCATGCCCAGACTATGCGCTTTTACCACCCTTTTACAGAAGAAGTCGTCGATATTCAGTCTCCATTTCCCAGAGATTTTCAAAAGGCAATCGAAATTTTGAGGAAGCATTGTTAACCTATTTTACGATTTGGCTCATTAAGGATTCGTAAATTTTTAACTTTTAGCCTTTTTTCTATTTATTTTAAGCTACTTTTGCACCCCATTAAAAAAGGTAATTCTTAATTTTCAATCACTTAGTTACAAGTAATTGTAGAATTATTCATTGCCAATTATTCATTATTAATTAGTAAAAGTGAGTGTAGATAAAATTAGAAACATTGCTATTATAGCCCACGTTGACCACGGAAAGACGACCCTTGTAGATAAAATGCTGCATGCAGCTATGTTGTTTAGAGATAATCAGCAGATGAATGAATTGATTCTCGACAACAACGACCAAGAGCGTGAGCGCGGGATTACGATTCTAGCGAAAAACGTAGCCGTCAATTGGAAAGGATATAAGATCAACATTATAGATACGCCAGGTCACTCGGATTTCGGGGGTGAGGTAGAGAGAGTATTGAATATGGCTGATGGGGTTCTTTTGCTATGTGATGCATTTGAAGGCCCTATGCCTCAGACGCGTTTTGTGACCCAAAAAGCACTTGCTTTAGGTAAAAAGGCCATTGTGATTGTCAATAAAGTAGATAAGCCAAACTGTACTCCAGAAAAGGCATATGAAGATGTATTTGATTTATTTTTCAATTTAGAAGCTACTCAAGACCAATTGGATTTCAAAACCATTTACGGTTCTGCAAAGCAAGGCTGGATGAGTGATGATTTTAATAAGCCAACGGATAATGTCAATATAATATTTGATACGATCATTAGCGAAATTCCTTGTCCGAAAATAAGCCAGGGTAATTTACAATTGCAAATTACATCCTTAGATTTCTCTAGTTATACTGGTCGTATCGCAGTAGGGAGAATAGAAAGAGGAACTTTAGATGAAAATCAACCTATCTCTTTGATTAAAGCGGACGGTTCTATCAAAAAAATGATAACCAAAGAAATTTATGTTTTTGAAGGAATGGGCAAGGTAAAGGTTTCCAAAGCAGAAGCGGGTGAAATTGTAGCGGTGACAGGTATTGAAGATTTCGAAATTGGTGATACAATAGCAGATTTTGAGGCTCCAGAAGCATTAGAGAGAATCAAAATCGATGAGCCTACGATGAGTATGATATTCACCATCAATAACTCCCCATTTTTTGGAAAAGAAGGAAAATTCGTGACTTCACGTCACATAAGAGAGCGGTTGACTAAGGAGTTAGAGAAAAATCTAGCATTGAGAGTGCATGATACAGGTTCTCCAGATTCTTTTTTGGTTTATGGTCGCGGTATTCTTCACTTGTCTGTATTGTTAGAAACTATGCGCAGAGAGGGTTATGAGCTACAAGTAGGTCAGCCACAAGTGATCATTAAAGAAATAGATGGTAAAAAATGCGAACCTATCGAAAATTTAACGGTTGATGTACCAGAGGAATTTGCTGGGAAAATAATCGAATTGGTTTCTCAGCGAAAAGGAGAGATGAAAGCGATGTTCACCAAAGGGGACATGCAGCGTTTAGAGTTTGAAATTCCGACAAGAGGATTGAATGGTTTTAGAAGTACTGCCTTGACTCAGTCAGGTGGAGAAGCTATTATTGCTCATAGATTCAAAGAATATGAGCCACTGAAAGGTCATATCCCTGCAAGAATCAATGGAGTCATGATATCTAAAGAAACAGGAATGGCTACGGGCTATTCAATGGAAAAATTAAAAGATAGAGGTCGATTCTTCATCGAGCCAGGAGATCAGATATACGCTGGTCAGGTGATAGGTGAGCAAATCAGACCTGGGGACTTAGTTGTTAACGTATGTACTGCCAAGCAATTGACCAATTTCCGTGCAGCTGGTAAAGATGACAACGTAGGACTTCCTCCTAAGATTGATTTTTCATTAGAAGAATCTATGGAATACATAGAGAAAGATGAATATTTGGAATTAACACCGAAATCTATGCGTTTGCGTAAAATTCATCTCGATGAAAATGAGCGCAAAAAAGCAGCTCAGAAGGCAGGATAGTCAATTTGAAAATGAATTAATTTGAAAATTGGATAATGAAAAGATTCAATTTTAATTCGTGAATACAGACGAAATAGTCTGCACAGGTTCATGGCACTACTATCCGACAATTTTTCCGAGTCCGAAAAAAGCTTTCTTTTACGATATATAGAAAGGGAAAATCCGACGACTCCTTTTGACGAAATAATCTCTCGCTTAAACCTAGGCGAACCCGTAGATTACATCCTCGGTTACACTTATTTCTATGGATTGAAAATAGAAGTCAGCAAGGATACCTTAATTCCTCGCCCAGAGACCGAAGAATTGGTCGAACTCATTTTAAAAGAGAATCAAACGAGGTCTGGTTTAAAAGTTCTAGACATAGGAACAGGCAGTGGTTGTATTGCCTTAGCCTTAAAATCTAAATTATTAGATGCAGAAGTAACAGCATTAGATGTTTCCAGTGCGGCACTAGAAATAGCTCAAAAAAATTCTGTTCATCTTGATTTAAATATAAATTTATTACAGCTAGATATGTTGAATAAAAAGCAATGGTCTCAGTTAGGGAACTATGATATTATAGTCTCCAATCCACCCTACATTCCGCAGGAAGAAAAAAAGGATATGACTACTTCGGTTTTAGATTACGAGCCGCATTTAGCATTATTCGTAGAAAATGACCCATTCATTTTTTACAAGCAAATCTTGAAATTTGCCACTTCCCACCTCCATCCAAAAGGTCTTGTCTTTTTCGAAACCAGTCAAACGATTCAGTTAGAAGAATATCAAGGTTTCCAAATCGAAAAACAAAAAGACTTGAGTGGAAATTGGCGATTTTTGAAGTGTGTTAAAACTTCCTAGCCTTTTGAAATGAAAAGTTTATAAATGGCAATAAAAAAGGCTAGATTTGTAAACTGAAAATGAGAGTGAAATGAATTATAGAATGAAATCAGAGATTTTGAGGCACTTTGACGAAGTCAGAGACTGCGTCGAAAGGGGGAAAAAAACTAACAAAAGAAGTTTGACTAACTATGATTAACAAGAGAAATCTATTAAGATTAGCTTTAATTTTAAGTTCAATCATTGTAATAAGTATAAAATACAATAATTATGATATTATAGTAACAGCATTAATGCTATTTGGAGTAGTAATTGAATTCATAAAAACAAAAGAGTCTAAAATTGAGCCAATTACTACATTAATTTTTTGGTTATCATATGTAGGTATCATTTACTATTGGAAAAAACTTAATGTAGTTGATTCACCATTGATTCACCTTGAGCTTATAAAAACAGTTGTTTTTAGTTTTATCCTACTCAAAATTGAAAAGAATAATATTCAAAACTCAATTTTCAGCAAGTTTTGGATAGTTGTGTTGTTTATATTTTTAAGCGAAATAACACTTAATTCAACTTTCGGATTTTATGGTATATACCTTATATCCGCTATGATTTCAATATTATTTACCATTATAAATACATATTGGTTAAACTATCAGAAAGGATAGATGCAATAGATATTCTTTTGTTGTATATACTTATAAAAAGCAACCAAACAAACATTTAAACGAAAATCAATATCTTTATCCAAAAAAAACAAATGCAAGAAATTCGCGCTATTTTCTTTGATATGGACGGTGTTCTGGTCTTTTCAGAGCCTTTCTGGCGAGAGGCTGAGCATAAAATATTCAAAGAGCGATTTAATATAGAACTAAGCGAAGAAGATGTCAATCAAAGCACCGGATTGAAGACCACAGAAGTCGTCAATATGCATATGTCGAAGTATGGGTTTACCTGCGACTTAGTAGAGATAGGTTATGAAATAGAAAAAGAAGTGGTGAGGCTCGTCTACGAGCAGGGCAAACCTATGCCTGGATTGAAAGAAATAACGGACTGGATAGTAGAAAAAAGCTGGAGAAGATGTCTAGTGACCTCCTCATCGCAGTATGTATATGAACATATTGTTAAGTTCGTAGGACTAGAGACTTTTTTTGAACGAAAATTTACTGCCTATGATGAGGAATGGGGCAAACCCAATCCAGCTGTTTATAATTCAGCAATAAATTATTTAGGACTACCAAAGGAAAATTTAATCGTGATAGAAGATAGTA
The DNA here is from genome assembly GCA_964465185.1 of uncultured Chitinophagaceae bacterium. Taxonomy (GTDB): domain Bacteria; phylum Bacteroidota; class Bacteroidia; order Chitinophagales; family JADJOU01; genus CHPMRC01. The sequence goes on along the minus strand of CAYXKX010000026.1, from coordinate 5,806 downwards.
TGAATGGAGTCAAAGCTGCACATGCTGCTGGATTGAAAATTCTAGGGTTACCCGAAGAGCACAATAAGGCCAATGATTTATATAATTCTATGGTTTTTAAGTCATTTAACTCACATTTAGAGATATTAAATTACCTAAAATCTAATTGTTAAAATCTTAAAGATTTTTACTCAGGCACTCCGAGAGTCTCGTCTTAAATTTGTTGCTTTAATTACCATATGTCAGCTAAATTATTTTTCATATTAAGTTTATTGCTCTTTTCCTTTAATATACAAGCTCAGAATGTAAATATTAGCGGAACTGTTACAGATGCAGAAAGTGGGGAAACGATCACAGGTGCTATAGTTTCCGTTCCTGATTTACCGGGAATCGGCACTGCTACTAATGCCTATGGTTTTTATTCTCTATCACTACCTGCAGGCTCCTACAAAGTAAAAACTAAGTTTTTAGGATATGAAGAAAAATATGAGGATATCACAATCTCAACAAATACAAAGAAAAATTTCTCGATTAGAAAGAAAGCAAAAGCGATAAAAGAAGTCACCGTATCCGGTAAAAAGAAGCAAAGAATAACCGAGGAAGTTCAAATGGGGAAAATACAAGTGGACTTAAAAGAACTTGAAAAGATTCCAGTTATTCTCGGGGAAAGGGATGTTTTAAAGTCCATTCAATTATTGCCTGGTGTCATGCCCCAACAAGAAGGTGCTTCTGGTATTATTGTTCGTGGAGGTGGAGTCGATCAAAATTTGATTTTATTGGATGAGGCTCCAGTTTATAATGCATCACATCTTTTAGGATTTTTCTCTACCTTCAATTCGGACGCACTAAAAGATTTAACCTTATACAAAGGAAATATGCCAGCGGAATATGGAGGGAGATTGTCATCAGTCATTGATGTGAAAATGAAAGAAGGCAATAATAAGAACTATGAAATTGGGGGAGGAATTGGTATTATAGCCTCAAGACTCTATGCTGAAGGTCCTATTCAAAAAGACAAGAGCTCATTTTTTGTATCAGGAAGGAGAACCTATGCAGATGCATTTCTTTTTCTGGCTTCCGATTCTGTTGCTAAGAAAAGTACTTTGTATTTTTATGATTTGAATCTCAAAACCAACTTTAAAATCAGCGAGAAGGATAGAATTTATTTTTCGGGATATTTTGGAAATGATCACTTTGGATTAGCTGATGCATTCGGTATCCAATATGGAAACGTAACCGCTACTACTCGGTGGAATAGAATTATCAATGATAAGTTATTTTCAAACACTTCATTTATATACAATAACTTCAATTATCAAGTCAAAATAGGACTCAATAATTTCGACTTAAAAGTCAACTCGATCTTGAATAACTACAGTTTGAAACAAGACTATGATTATTTCTTGAATGGAAAAAATAGAATTAAGGTAGGGGGAATCAGCACTTGGTACAATGTGGTCCCAGGAGATATTGAAAGCACCGATACCCTCATAGCCAAGAGAGGTTTGAATAGAAGCAATGGTTGGGAAAATGCAATTTATATTCAAAACGAACAAACGATAAGTCCAAAATTGAAAATCAATTATGGCTTGCGGCTCTCGTTATTTACGGTAGCTGGCAGCAATAACCTTTATTCATTTGATGAATCAGGAAAGGTTTTAGATACCACGATTTTAAAAAACCGTCAATTGGATCGTAGTTATTTTAATCCAGAACCACGTTTTTCTGTGAATTACAGTATAAAAGAAGGACAAGCCATAAAATTGGCCTATTCTCGAAATGTCCAGTACATACACCAATTGAGCAATACCAGCGCAGGATCTCCTACTGATCGTTGGGTTCTGAGTACTAGAAATATCCGTCCCGCTATTTCCGATCAGATCTCAGCAGGCTATTTTTTCAATTTTGCTGACGATATGTTTGAGGCTTCGATAGAGGGCTATTTCAAATACATGCAAAATCAAATTGACTACAAACCTGGGACTGTGCTTAGAGCAAACGAGACTGTAGAAAAAGACCTAGTAAATGGCGTCGGGAGAGCTTACGGAGCCGAGTTCTTTTTGAAAAAAAGAGTCGGAAAATTGACAGGATGGATAAGCTATACGCTCGCTCGCTCGGATAGAAGTTTTGATGGGATAGATGGAGGCGAATGGTTCCCATACCGTTATGATCGCACGCATGACATTAGTATTGTGGCTATGTATGACCTATCACAAAAAATCAATATATCAGGAACTTTTGTTTACTATACAGGAAACGCTACCAATTATCCTACGGGTAAGTATGCTATTTCTGGAGACATCACAGCCAATCCTGCTGATCCAGGGTTAGTTTACACATCTTATGAGCGAAGAAATAAGGATAGATTTCCTAGCTATACCCGTGTGGATCTTGCACTTAATTGGATGTTGAAGAAAGGCAAAACCTGGGAACATGAACTCAGTTTCTCGATCTACAATGTCTTAGGCGCTAGGAATGCATTCCAAATAGATTTTCTATATGACAACCCTTCGGCGACTACCTATGCCGAAAAGACCTATCTCTTCGCTCAGGTTCCATCCATCACGTATAATTTTAAATTTAAGCCCAAAAAAGCTGTTTCTAAAGAAAATAAATAAATTGTCGACTAATGAATTTCCGATTAATTATACCATTTGGATTCCTATTCGCACTCTTGTCTTGCAAAGAGCGAATTGATCTTTCCTTAGCAGAAAATGTGAATAAACTTATTATAGAGGCTGAAGTCCATGATGGTCCTGGTCCCTATTATGTCAAGCTATCACGCTCGACAAATTTCAATAATCCCTTGACATATATTCCGCATACTCCAAATTCGATTATTATCTCTGATAATGTTGGCAATAGAGATTCACTCATCAAACACGGAGATGGAATATATAAAACAACCACGCTTCAAGGCAAAGTAGGAAATACCTATTATTTAACTGTAAACGATGCCAGCGGAACATATAGTGCAGAATCTAAATTAAACTCTAGCCCACCAATCGATAGTTTTTATTTCTTCTTCTTTTTAACTCAAGAAAATATAAACCCGACTATTGTCATCAATGAACCAATTTCTGACGAAAATTATTATCGCTATTTTGTAAGGAAGAATGGAAAAGCAGCTGAATTCCAGTATGTTTCTGACGATAAATTAATAAATGGATCCAAGTGGCGGTTTACAGCCTTTCGCGAGGAGCATAAAAAAGGCGACTCGGGAGAGTTTGTTTTCCTAGGTATCGATAAAGCTAATTTTAAATATTGGAATATTCTGGTTCAAAATCAAGCAGCCGTGAGCGGAGGGAATGAAAGTGCAGCCCCAGCTAATCCACCTTCAAATTTCTCTGGTGGCGAGGTTTTGGGATATTTTAGTGCTCATTCCCGAAAAACAAGGAAGTTTATTGTACCATAGCTTTTAGATTTTTTTAATTAGAAGAAACTAAACCTTACCTAATTTTGAGTCTCTAAATATAAAAATTAACTATATGAGAAAATTATTTTTATCCATTGTAGCCTTGCTTTTTTGTTCCACATTCTACGCTCAGAAAGTTGCCTTCGTAGAGTCTGAATATATCTTTTCAAAGTTGAAATCTTATCAGTCTGCCAATGAAAAAGTAGAAAAGCAATCCCAGGAATGGCAAAAGGATATTGAGGATAGAATGAGCGAATTAGAATCTATATATAAAAAGTTTCAAGCAGAACAATCTTTGTATACAGCGCAGATGAAGCAAGAAAAAATTATAGAAATTGAAGCCAAGGAAAAAGAAGTGGCTGCGCTGCAACAAAAGCGATTTGGTCCAAATGGAGAATTATTTAAAAAGCGTCAGGAGTTATTGCAGCCTATCATGAATCGTATGGTCGAAGAGATACAAAAAATAGCTCAAGCTAAATCTTATGACATTGTCATAGATAAAAGTAGTGGCAATACTGTGTTATACAGCAATCCTAGATTGAATATCAGTGAAGAAGTCATAAAAGCCATGGGAAATTAGATTATTTCCTTATTATTGCATTAAAATATTTACAATTAATCATATACACATAAATGAAAAAAACAATTTTAATTTTATTGGCAGCATTTATTTCTATGACTGCTAGCGCACAGATGAAAACCGCCACGGTCAATTCAAATGAATTAGTGATGAGCATGCCTGAAACTAAATCTTTACAAGCTAAGATTCAGGAGAAAAGTGCAGAATTGAGCAAGCAATTAGAGACTATGTACAAACAGTATGAGACTAAAATGGCTGAGTTGAAAGGAATCAATCCGCAAAAAATGACAGCCATAGAAGAAGCTAAAGTGGCTGAATTGCAGGATCTTCAAAAGCGTATTGAAAAATTTGAGCAGTCTGCTCAAAAAGAAGTACAGCAAATGGAGCAAACCCTTTCGGTGCCGATTCTTGAAAAAGCCAAGAAAATGATAGAACAAGTAGCTTCTGAAAGAGGTTACACGCATGTGTTTGACGTTTCCGCAGGAGGTATGATTGTTTTTCCTAAAGGGGATGATATTACCGATGCTACCAAAACAAAAATGGGCATTTCATTGACTCCTGCTAATGCGACACCAGCTCCTACTGGATCTGCACCAGCGGGTATGCCAAGTATGGCTCCTAAGAAAAAGTAATATTTTTCCTTGAACTCTCAGAGTATTGGAATTTTTGATAGTGGTATTGGCGGCCTTACGGTCGCCAATGCTATTTCTGGCCTACTCCCAAAAGAGCATTTAATTTATTTTGGAGATTCTGCGCACATGCCTTATGGGGAAAAGTCTCCTGAGTTGATACAGGAATTTTCAACGAAAATTACTAAATACCTTATCGAAGAAAAGAAGTGTAAAGCAATTGTAATAGCTTGTAACACAGCTTCAGCTATAGCATACAGTCACTTGAAGAAATCTTATGAGGGTCAGGTGCCTATTATCAATGTTATTGACCCTATGATTGAATTGATCGTAGCCTCCCATTTTAAGAAGGTGGGGATAATTGCCACCCGCGGCACTATTGAATCTAATGTTTATCAAGATAAGCTCAATAGACGGGCGCCAAATCAGGAATATGCTGTCTTGGCTACTCCTCTCTTAGCTTCTATGATCGAAGAAAATTTTATTCACGATGATATATCCTCTACCGTTATCAGTAAATATCTAAGCGAGGCAATTCTTGATGATATTGATTCTTTGGTCCTTGCTTGTACGCATTATCCATTAATCGCAGATGATATTTCAGAATATTATCAAGGTGAAGTGAAGCTTCTCCTTTCCGGTCCTGTAGTGGCAGAAAAGTTGAAAATGATTCTTCAAAAAGAGAACCTACTATGCAATGAACGTTTGGAGGAGAATGAATTTATAGTGTCAGATTTAGCTAAAAATTTTGAAAAATCGGCTCACAAGTTCTATGGTACCAAGATCAACCTAAAAGAAGTCAAATAAGATAAAATCAATTCAAAAACGAAAAAGATGAAAAGAATACTAGTAGCCTTTTTAACTATTATACTAACTAATTGCAATGCGATTGGAGGAGATGAATATGTAATTAAAGGTAAATTAAACAATTCAAGTGCAAATTCAATATACCTGGAAAGAATTTCTCATACAGAAATAAAAATGGTAGATAGTTCTGCAATTAAGAACGGAATTTTTACTCTCAAAGGGCCTATTGAAGGTTTAGGGTTTTACAGATTGAGAATTAAATCCAATACCCCACAAGGAGAGTTATTTTGGTTTCTGAGTCTGGATAAAAATGAACAAGTGCAGGCAACCATAGATGAAAAAACTCCTTTGAATCATAGTATTCTAAGCAATGAAAAACAAAAGGAATTTCAGGAT
>CAYXKX010000025.1:7015-36210 GCA_964465185.1 uncultured Chitinophagaceae bacterium | reverse complement strand
CCAAACAACCGCCGAACTATTGCACTAGCATTTAATCACAAACTACCGATAGCGGAGTGGTTTAATTTAAATAAATGATAAAATATTTTCGACTCATATCATATTACAAAAATAATCAATTTTACTTATAATCGTAAACTAGCACCAGAGCAGACATGAACGAAGTCTTGTCAGCCACAAGCAGGGGTGTCTGTGCTTTTCATTTTGTTATTTGTTTTGGTTAAAGGCACAGAAACCATCCTCGATAGCTATCGGGACTAATTTCTGCCAGACTTTCTGACCTAGCTTCTGGGCAGATCAGGAAATAAAACTAAGAGGAAATAAGGACTTCAAAATCTACATACCACCGCATAAAAACAATGGAGCCCTTTTTGTCAATGCCTTTTTTAAGGTCGTAGGGCTGTAAATGCGCTTTTTTAATGCGTTTTTACTCGATTTTCATATTTTTGTTGGGTTATATTGTACCAAATAAAAAACGAACAATTCCAATATTATGCAGAACAAATTATTGTGGAAACCAAAATTGCTATTACTATGGTTATTAGCGATCTGTGCTCAAGCTGATGCTCAAAGAATCAAAGAGTATATATCTCCTGACTCGGCGATTTTCCGTGGTGTAGTGCAGCATGACAAAGAACAATATCAAAAGGCGATAGAATCATACAAGCTAGTATCCCCCAATGACCCGAGTTACCCGCTCGCTTTGTATGAAATAGCTTTAAGTTTCTTCGAAGCTAAAAATTACGACTCTGCCGTCTACTACTCCACAGAGTGTATTCAATTTAGCGAATCTAATATGTATGAGAGTGCCGTGATCATGCGAGGCAAGTCTTTATCAGAATTAGAAAAATATGCGGAGGCTTTGCAAAATTTTGATGACGCCTTGGTCAGATATCCTAAAAATGTCAGTCTACAGCACAATAAGGCCATGGTCTATAAAAAGTCGAAGGAATATCAAAAGGCTCTAGACTTATTTAAAGAAGTCAATGTAGAGTATTCGGGGTATATCAAAAACCAGTTAGCCATAGCCCAGTTGGCCGAGGAAGAGGGATTTCTAACGCAAGCTCTTTTAGCCTATAGTCATGCTTTATTGTATTCTATAGGTACGAAGAGCCACTTATCCATTCTATCAGAAATGAATAAACTGGCGGCAAAAAAAATCGAAGAAAATCCAAAAAACATTGTCTTCAGTGCTGAGGGCGATCAATTTTCTGATATCGAAAATCTGCTCAGAACACAGGCATCACTCCAAAAAAAGTATAAAATCAATACGGAAATTGATTACCCAATTGTGCGACAACTGCACCTGCTCTTTGCACAATTAGAAAACTATGAACCAGGAAATGGTTATTTTGATACTTATTATGTACCTTTCTACAAAGAGTTGGCCAAGGATGGTAAGTTTGATCGATTTATTGATATCATTTTCATAAGCGTTGATGATCCGCAAATACAAAGAATTATTGGCAAACGAGGAAAGGAAGTATTAGAGTTTGCAGAGGAGCTAGGTATCAAGCTCGCCAAGACGGTCAACAGAAGGGATATAACTATTATGGACAAGAAGCTAAATTTAGCTTGTCATTTTGGAAAAGGGATAAAAAGCTGCGGTAATTTCAATGATGAAAATAAAAAAGAAGGAGTCTGGTATGTGTTTCACACCAATGGCAATCTAAATAGATATGGAGAACTCCAAAATGGAAAAGCAACAAATGTATGGGAGTACTTCTATGCTGATGGGAAGAAAAGCGCAGAATATACCTTTAAGGACGATAATAAGAATGGTCCATATAAACGATACTATCCCAATGGAAAACTGCGTGAAGAAGGGAGTTATGTAGAGGATAGTTTGGATGGTGAGTCCAAAGCATATTATATGAATGGAAATCTAAAAACAAAGGGAAATTACATAAATAATAAATATGATTCCGAATGGCGAACCTATTATGTAAATGGCAATCCAAAGGGGGTATTCAACTACAAAGAGGATTTATTTGAAGGAGAATATACCACCTACGCCATAGATGGGAAAACAATGTTATCGAAACTCAACTATAAAAATGGTAAACTGGATGGCAAACAAGAAACCTATCATTTGAATGGAAATAAAGAGAATGAAGGAGAATTTAATCTTGGCACACGAATAGGAGAACATAAAGAATATTTTATCAATGGAGTTTTGAAAGAAGAAACGAAGTATGAAGATGGCGAACTCGTGGATCAAAAAGACTACTATGTAAGTGGAGCCTTATATACCAAGTATGGTTATAAAAAAGGGGAGTTAGAATCCATGGATATGTATGACTATGATGGGAACCATACCACCACTTATAAATTTAAAAACGACTATCTAAAGCAGGTAATTACTTATGATAAGAAAGGGGAAGAATTGGAGAAAGAATCCATAGGTAAAAATGACGAGTTTGTCGGAAAATGGTTCTACACAAACAATAGATCCATGCAGGGAAATTATAAAAAGGGAAGAAGGCATGGAAGATGGGTCTTTTATAATATCAATGGTACGAAAGACAGTGAATCAAATTACGAATTAGGCATTAAAAATGGTCTTCAAAGAGAGTATAATTATCTAGGTATCCTGACGAATGAATATGTTATGAAGGACGATGAAAACCATGGTTATAATAGGACTTATTATACTACTGGAGAGTTAAAATCAGAGGGCTGGTATGTAGAGGGGAAATTAAATGGTCCTTGGTATGAATATTATATCGATGGTACTATTTTAAATGAGGTATATTATGTCGATGGTGACGTAGAAGGAAAACATGCTGAATACGATCCAGAGGGAAAAGTTATAGCCTACTACAACTACAAAGATGATGAATTTATTTCTTATACCAACTTAGATAGAGAAGGTAAGGAGCTCAATAAAGTGACTATATCAGAAACGAAAACGGAAATGAAACCATGTTCCAAATTGAATTTCGCTAGTTATAAAAGAGAAAAAATATTTGGCTTAAACGAAGGTGAAACCTACAGTGAACCTGTGCCAGGGGTTTATGATTTTAGAGGCAACTACCTAGCTGGAGAAACGCATGGCCTCTTCACACACTACTATAGCAATGGAAATAAATATGTATCGGCAAACTACTTATTGGATAATAAGGATGGCACCGACTCTTCCTTCTATCACGATGGCACCTTATTTTCTGTTGAAAATAATGTATTAGGTGTAAATTATGGCAAATATGCCCGATACTACTACAATGGAAATTTATGGTTAGAAAGAAACTATATCAATGATAATCGAGACGGATTCGAGAATATTTATGGAATCAATGGAGAGCTGGTTCTACAAAAGATTTTCAAACTAGGATACTTCTATGGTATAGTTCGAAATAATAGCTCGGGAGAACTCACTGATACGATAAAGGCCAAAAATGAAACATTGGAATTCGAAGCTAATTATAAAGATGGGAAAATTGCTGTCAAAGAATATATCAAGTTAGACAATCTTGTGAATTCAGAGTACTACGATGAAAAGGGACAGCTACTATACATCTATCAAGGGGAAGAAAATGGGAACGATACCAAGAAAGAATTTTACTATACCAATGGAAAATTGCTTAACTCTAACAAGTATGATAAAGGTCAACTCACAGAAAAAACCTTTTTTAGACTAGACGGCTCATTGGTCATCAAGGAAGAATTTAAATTTGACCAGGTTCATGGTCGAACCATAGTCAAGGACGAACAAGGAAATACTAAAGTCAACCTGATTTACAGAAAAAATATAGCCTATGAAATGGGAGAATAAATTAGCATTCGCACTTCTCCTTATTTCTTCCTCGCTTCAAGGACAGGTAGAAGAATATGTGAAGAAATTGGAAGCCAAATATCCAAAGGAAAACTTTATTACACTTCAAGAAACAAAAAGGTTTAAAATAGAATTAAAAAATAATAGTCCGAAAGTCTCTCTCGAGAGTTATTCTGAAACTATACTCATGAATGATTTTCTTCGTGGAATAGGGGAAAGTAGTGTGGGATATTCCAAATTTAGGAAACTGACAGATATTGAGGCATGGACCATGACCCCTGTCAAGGATGAGTATAAGAAAATAAAAGTTTCCAAATTTGAAACAAAGAAGGAACTCGACAATGCTATTTTTCATGATGATCAAGAGGAAAAAGTTTTCAACTATACGGACCTAAAAAGAGGAGCTAAACGATGTCTGAGGACCAACTATGAGTTTGAACTGCCGCAAATGTTTGACTATGTCATACTAATGAGTCAATCGCCTATAGAGCAGTATGATGTAGAGCTAGAAGTAGACAATGAAATAGCTATTAACTTCAAAGAGTACTATCTCGAAGATAAAAAATTTGAATTTGAAAAAAAGGTAGAAAAAAATAAAACCATTTATACCTGGAGATTTAAAAACCTGCCGAAGTATAAGTCTGAAAGCGCATCGTGTGATTTTTTATATTTCGCTCCTCACCTTCGATTTCTTATTTCTCACTATATTGGTAAAAATAAGGATACCATCAAAGTGCTGCAAACACCAGCAGACTTATATAAATTCAATTATCAATTTGTAGCCAATCTCAAAGAGTGCAGCAACTCCGAGTATAAAAAAACGATAGACTCCTTAGTAAAAGGCATTGATGATGACGAGATCAAAGCAAAAAAGATATATCAATGGGTGCAGAAAAATATAAAATATATAGCCTTTGAAAGTGGATTTCAAGGTTATATTCCTAGAGATGCAGATGATATTTTTACCAAGAAATATGGAGACTGCAAGGATATGGCTAATATTATTCATAAATCCTTTAAATATGCCAAGCTAGACAGTGTCTATCTCACCTGGATAGGCTCAGATAAAATTCCCTATAAGATCGAAGAATTCCCCTGTCCGGGTGTATTCAATCACATGATAGCCACATGGAAACACAAAGGTAGAACTTATATTTTGGACGCTACTAATTCGTATACCAAATGGGGATTGCCTTCCAGCTTTATTCAGACCAAGCAGGCCTTTATCGGACTGAGTCCTACTGAATTTGAAATACTAACGATAGCACCTGTAGCAGATGAAGAAAATCTGAAAGAGATCAAAGTCAAGGCTAAAATAGCTGGAGATACCTTAAAGGGAAGTGGCAGTGTAAAACTCACAGGCTATCTGAAAGACTACTTTATCATGCGGACAGATCATCTCAAAGGCAATGACCGATTCCAGTATTTGAAAAATTTTGTACAACTGGGTAACAATAAATTTATTCTTCAAAATCATAAAGAATTCAATATTGATGCTATAGATAGTCCCTATATCGTGACCTTTGATTTTGCTATTCTCAACTATGTGTCCAAGATTAAGGATGAAATTTTCATCAATCCATATTTAGAAAAATATAGTAGCACGGACGACCTCAATGATAAAAGAATTTCCGATATAAAAATGGATTTTCAATCTAAACAATCGATTGATTTGGAAATAGAAATGCCGAGTGGATATGAAGTAAAATATAAACCTAAAAATGAATTTATAGAGTACGACGAGTTGTTTTTTACCTCAGAACTTGATGTAAAGGAAGATAAAATAAAACTTTACTATGAATTCGTCCATGATTTTATCATACTACCAAAGTCTAAATACAAAACGCTGAAGGACTATCAAAACAAGGTCTTAGACCTCCTTTCGGAAACCATTTCATTTAAAAAATTAAACTAATATGACCTCACGTCACATGAAAATAATTCTTCTTTTGACCTTTATAGCCGGCACAGCTATCTCCCATGCACAAAGATTCCAATATTATAATTATACTTGGAAGGATACCCTTCAAAAATTTGAGTTAAGTGAATATGAATCCAAAAAACCCGTGGTGGTATTAAAGGAAAAACGTGTGACTGAGTTAGTGGTTGATAAAATAGGAGTCATCACTTTTGAACTCAAACATACTATAAAAAAGGTCCATACAGATCACGGTATAGAAAAGAGCAATAGAGTTTATATTTATGAAGGTAAGCGCACAGAAATACTTGTGAATAAACTTCGCGTCATCAATCCTAATGGAACCATAGTAGAGCTGACCAAGGAGGATATACAGGAAGCTGTGGATGAAACCACCAAGTCAAAATACAAATACTATGCTGTAAAAGGTCTAGAAATAGGAAGTATCATAGAAGAACTAGTGGTCTCCAAATCATCCGCCAGCCTGAATGGTAAAATAATCCCTGTTCAAACGAGTGACTATAAGAAGAATGTAGAAATAGAAATTATTTATCCATCGTTTTTAAAATTTGAAGTCAAATCTTACAATGGATTACCAAAAGCAATTATTGATGATACGCTCTACGAAAAGAAAATCGTTCATCGAATAATCGCTGATTCGATCGAAGAGCTAGAAGATGAAAAATATAGCAACTACAATGCCAATCTAAAATATTTAGCCTATAAACTCATAGCTAATAAAGCAGCCAATAGTTTTAATCTCAATAGCTTCAACTCCATAGCAGAAACCCTCCATGGCATTGTGCATAAGGAGCTAGACAAAAAGTCTGATAAAGCATTGAAAGAATATATCTCCAAGTTTAATTTTCCCGAGAATAGCACCTTGGATGATTCTATCAAGATTATTGAACATGCTATTAAACTAGATATCGTATATGTAGAAGATATGCCAACCGAAAACGAAAATCTGGCCCAGATGCTGCAAACGAAAAAAGCCAATGAGCAAGACCTCACTATTCTCTACGAAAATATATTTAAACAATTAGGGATAAAATCACAAGTGGTTATTACAAACAATCGCTTCAATTATCCTTTTGATCATAAATTTGAAAATGTAAATCAGCTCGAGGCCTTCCTTGGTTATTTCCCAGATACCAAGAAATTTCTCTGCCCCGCTGCTCAGTCGTCGCGCTACCCCAATATACCCTACGGATATGGATCCAACTACGGCCTGCTCATAAAAACTCAAGATATAGGAGGCACGGAACTCGTTGTCAAGGAATTGAAAAAGATAGAACTGCCATCCGATTATGGCAAGGATTCGCTAGACATTACCTATGACTTTACAGAATCTATGAGCCAACCAAAGACAAAAATCGTCTCAACTCTTTTTGGTCATGATGCAGAGAATTTTCAATTTGCCTTTAGCTTTGTCGATGATAAGCAGAAAAAAGAAATGTTAGAATCTTATATTAAAAATTATTCTGGAGAAACAGACCTAGAATATGTGCATGAAAATGGAGGCAAAGAGAACTTAGGTCAGAAGCCTTTTATAGTTTCGGCTGAATTTAGCAGCAATAAGTTGTTAGAAAAGAATGGGGAGAATATAATTTTAAAATTAGGTGAATCCATAGGTTCGCAAGATGAGCTTTATCAAGAGAAAGACAGAGCCATGCCTATAGAAATGCCTTTCCCGCATACTTATAAAAGACATTTCAAAGTCATAATTCCAGCAGAGTATGAATACAATAATCTAGAAGCACTCAGCATGTCCCATGAGCTCAAAGAAGGAAATAAGGTATCTTCTGCCTTTTATTCAAACTATAAGGTGGAAGGAAATATCCTATATATTGACGTAGCAGAATTTTACTCTAAAACCAATTATCCCAAATCAGACTACCCTGCATTTAAAAATGTCATCAACGCTGCAGCAGATTTTAATAAAATAAAGATTATATTGACTAAGAAGGGATAGAATTAGTTATAAGTTATCAATTTTAAGTGATAAGTTAATAGTATTCTAAGATTACCTCCTGCCATTCACGGTGAATATCGAGTATCCCAGCCCGATGGACAACCAAGGTTTGTTTCGGTATATAACTATTATACCGTTGTTGGTGTTTTTCACCAACAACAATTTTGACGAAAAACTTTGATTCTTATTTAGAATAATTTATTTGTTGGTCATAAGACCAACAAAGGTTGGAAGACCTTACACGGTTTAGAAATTCAGTTTATTAATCGGTTGCGATAAAAGATAAACAAGAAAATCAAAGGTATACCATTTGCTAATTCCATGAAAATACAGTTAGTATTGATATAGCTTAATAGGATAGCAAAAACAAATCCAATAATGGATAGTATACAATATAAAGCGATTTTTTTGCCTTTGCCTATTAGGTACTCACCAACAGAAATGCTTATTAATAGTGAATTGAACAGCAGTAAACGGTAAAAACTTTCAGCACAAACAAAAGGAATCCAATTTATTAGGTGCTCTTTGTATAATGGAAAGAGAAACCATGATAAGGAAATTAATGCTGGAATGAAAAATCTATTAAACACTTTTGATTTCGTACTCATTATCTTTTTTTATTTGGTCAAATTACAGTTTTTTCTAATATATCAGACCATCAAGATGATTCCACCTTGATGCAATTTTAATCCTACTGGCTTATCATATTCTATCAATCTCTATATTCACAAATTTAATCATTTTTCCGTGTCTGATTCTTCTATTGCTTTGTTTGAAGGTGGTATATTTTGAAGAGGAGGAGAACACGTTTTCTATTTTGTGCAGGTCGGAAGGACATGCATGGTGTGGAGACGAATGGCTTGAAAGGCAAGGCAGATTACTATAATCTACCTCCTGCCATTTGCAGTGAATATCGAGTAACCCAGTCCTATAGATAGCCATGGTTTGTTTCGGTATATATAACTATCAAAAATAGGATTGCTCCCACTGAGCATGTCTATTCCTGTAAATAAGCCTATCTGGGCATTACCGAACTCCATCATAACACCGATAGATGGCGTGAATGCAATGGTTTCTTGACGATTTCTCACTTTTCCATTCGTAGAAAAACTATCAAGGGTGACTCCTGAAACTCCTATCCCGATCAAACCACTAAAGCTGACTGGTGCAAAATCACTCTTAGTGTATTTCACTCCAAAAGTAGATCCTATAGTAAAGTCTTTAGAGAAATCAAAAGGACCGAAACGCAGCTTGATAGGCGTAATCACACTGCCAAGGGTGAAGGCATACTTCTGGGTATTAGATGGGATGGCTTTATAATCAAGTTGGGCTTTCGTGATTCTAAAATATTTGTAATATTCTATGTCATCATCTTCAAAATTCAATCTTTTTCCCTTGCGCTTTTTAGAAGGTAGAATAAATCGTATGATACAAGTATCTCGCTTCATCTCTATCAGAAGAAACTTGGAGCCTATCTGAGCGGTGAGTCGATCATTGTCTATTTTAGCTCCTTCAAGATCGCAGCGATACATAGGACACTCTAGGATAAACTCATACTTGCGATAAAAATCTCGCGAATTCACGCTCGTAGTCGACTGAGGTGAGCTGGACATAGATGATGTCTGAGCAATAAGTGGTTTAACCTCTACACTTAAATAAAATATAACTATAAGTTTGAAAATTGTTTTGATAGAATAAATTTTAAAATTGAAAAATAGATTTAAAAAATTAGGAGCACAATGTGTCACGAAGTTCTAGCACAAAGTCACACCATGTAGACTTCTGAAAAACTTAGTGAAACTTTGTGGCAATCTTTGCGGAACCAGTCTGCCGACAAGGTAGGCTTTGTGCTACATAAATTTAAGAACACGAAGTTACACAATGTAGATTTCTGAAAGAACAAACCTCAGTTTAAAAAACTTAGAGGAACTTAGTGCTAAAACTTTGTGAGACCTGTCTGCCGACGAGGCAGGCTTGGTGCTACAAAAAAATTAACCACTATAGTTTCACCTTCACCACTACTTTGCCCCCTTCTTCATAGACAGGATATTTACCCGCAGGGATGATAGTTCCCGTAGGACAGCCAATGCCAGTAGCTATATCATCTGGTATAGCCACAGCCTTGTCCACACGAAAATACTCCGTAGTGAATTGTTTGATATACACTGCGTCTTTCATATGCTTGTGTGAGACGATGAAGCTGATTTCGTTATCCTCATAGCTTATCTCCGCTTGCAGGCAGTTGTCGTATTTCTGACAGATTTCTTTATTGGCCTCCGTCTGCTGCTCTAGTATGCACATACCGAAGCCATCACAGTCTGGACTCGTGCCTAGGGTGAGGAGGATGGAGATTATATTAAATAGAATCATAGAATTAATTTTGAATGGTTAAAGATTGTGGTTTGCTAGTGTTTGTTGGTGAATAACACTAACAAAGGGGGAATGAGCTATCATATAAGTGCAAGTCAGCACCGATTAGATTTACTTAAAAGATAATTTAGAAAAAAGCACGGATATCATTACGCTGATATCCGTGCTAATGGGATTATAAGCTAACTTAATAGCATAGTTTTTGGCAACTATCGCAAAAAGGACATTGGTCTGAGATAGGAATGCACCTCTCTTTGCAGAACTTTCCTGATTTAGAATAACATGCAACGTTTCCTAGTACTAAGTTTCGATTTTTTTGATTTAGAGTGACATAGGTTTCACCATCTTTTGAACTTAATTTGAAAACAAACTGCCCATTAATTTTCTGAATTTGACAATCTTGATAAGTGTAATAACCAGCCAAACTATCCGCTCTCGATAAATAATCTTGGGAATTCAATTTTTTCAGAAGCTGATTTTTAATTGTTATCATGACAGGAAATCCCTTCTTGTTAACAGTTGCTATTGTGCTGTCTTTGTATTGCTTTAATCTAAATTGAGAATAACAATCCTCAAAAGCCACTAAAACTAGAAAACTAGAAACAAATATTATTCTTAAATCCTTCATATTAATTTATTTATCTAAAATATCTTTGAAATAGTTCATAATAGGCCCTATAACAGACCTAGTGCAAGTTCCCGGCGAATCACTTCCGTTTTCAACGCATTCAGTGCAAACCTCAACGATGGGACAACAACCATTGCACCTAACCCCAGAGCAAGTTGTTTCAACCGCATTAAAGTCAATACTAATGTCATTGTGGTTTCTAACTAAAGGGAAATTCCATGTGCGATCTCCTTTCATTAATAGCGAAAGATAATAAATATTTTCGCGAAACTTTAAAATCTTTACGTCTTCTATAGCGCCAATCTCTATAGCCAAGGCATTTTCAAATGAGTTAATTAATTTCTGCTTATCTACTAGAAGCTCAATATTTTCATCAGAATGAATTTCTCCAATTTTTATTGGCTCAATAATGGGTTTGTTAGCGGACATATTAATTGCTAACGTCAAAACTGATATAAAAAGTATTTTTTTCATGTGAAATAATTTAATTTGATGATTCGTTATTGTTATTAAAAGGCTTTATAATTACAGCTTCTGCTTTACAATCTCCTCCAGGACATTCTGAACAGGTGCCTCCATATTGAGGTTGACAGTTGCCAGCATCTCTATAGCAAGCGGTTGTTGTGCATTTTACTCTCAGCGTTGCTGTTACTATGTCATCATTTATCACAATACTGGTCGAAACTTTTATATCGTCCTTTAAATACATATTTAGAAAAAAGTTTTCATTGGACCTCAGAATCTCAAAATCGATAATAGAATTAGATTCAAGATTGCATCGCAGCTCTAATTCTCGCATAAGTTCATTGCGCTCCATTAAATAGACGTAGTTTCCATCAACTAATTTTGCTAGTTTAAGGCCATCGCTGTATTCATTTTGTGACATAAGCCTAAACGATAACAAACTAATAATAAGTGTTAATATCGATAATCTTCTCATAATTTTACGAAGTTTCCTATACACTTCAAGGTTTTAGATTAACAATTAAAAATTTTATTTCATAGATATTTTTCTTCTCCACCATACAGCAAACGGACAAGTCAACGTTTCGTACTCATTGGAAGGCTTTCGATAGCACTAAGACCCCTTTAGTCCCCCTATCTATCTTCGTCAACTTCGAGATTGAAAAATCTAATGCAAATGTGCGAAACTGGAACAAGAAATCCAAGCAAGAATTTGTAAACGGTCGGTTTGGATTTGTAAACGGTCGGTTTGGGTTTGTAAACGGTAAATTTAAGATATTTTAAGAAGCATACTTTTTGACGTATTTTAAGTTAAAAAAAGGTTTTGGTAGAGCAAAATCCTTGTCCATACGAAAATACTCCGTAGTGAATTGCTTGAGATACACTGCGTCTTTCATATGCTTGTGTGAGACAATGAAGCTGATTTCCTCTTCTTCATAGCTTATCTCCGCTTCTAGGCAGTTGTCGTATTTCTGACAGATTTCTTTACTGGCCTCTGTTTGCTGCTCTAGGATGCACATACCGAAGCCATCGCAGTCTGGCGAAGTGCCTAGAGTGAGGAGGATGGAGATTATATTAAATAGAATCATAATATTAATTTTGAATGGTTAAAGATTGTGGTTTGCTAGTGTTTGTTGGTGAATAACACTAACAAAGGGGGGAATGAGCTATCAAATAGGTACAAGTCAGCACCAATTAGATTTACTTAAAAGATAATTTAGAAAAAAGCACGGATACTGCTTAGGCTAATACCCGTGCATTGAGAAAAGCTTCTCTACTTTAGGAATCCGCGTAAAAACATAAAAGTCGCGAGCAAGACAGCAATTACAAGAAATATGAGACTTGATTTTGATTCTTTTGAAGTCCAATTAATCTTAAAATATTTTATAAATAATAATGTGACAATTAAAAGAAATACACAATTATAAATCAATGATTGGTTGGAATTGAGTATGCCATACTTTTTTAAAATAAAATTGGAAACATAGCCTGTTAATGCTATAAGGCCAATGACATATTTAAAGTTTTTCATGAGATAAATTTAAAAAATAATAATTTGGAAATTTCGTGTATAGTTTGGGAAAACAAAAATACCTTAAATTAATAATATGTAATTTTATTTTCCCAAGTATTACACTTTGTAGTTATCTTTATTTTGATTGATTACTGCCACCTATCCAGCCTCCTCCCGGAAGACCTCCTCCACTACCCCCAGAGCCTGAAAAAATAAGAATAAGTACTAGCGTTTATGAAGAGGAAAAAAAGCACGGATATTGCTTATACCAAAATCCGCGCTATTGCATTTAACAATATGTCTATTGTCTCGTTAACTGTTTAGGTAAAAATCGATTTATAATCAAGTTAATTATAAATAAGAAACTTAGACAAAAAAGAGTAATCATTAACAGAGTAGTATTTTCTAACACTAAACTAAAACCTAATCCTATGAAAACTGCAAATAGTTCAGCAACTAAGAAGTGCTTTCTAAACCTATGCGTACTATAAAAAAATAGACTTAAAATTAACAATACTATAAGAATTACTAATGCTGTACTATAGAAAATGATTTGAGTCGTTAAATCAAATCCAGCTAATAGTTTGAAATTATTTATTATAACTAAAATCATAGGGACAAAAACAATTAAGCAGCCTATAAGAAATTTACAATTTAAATTACTTGAATTCATTTCATTAATTTTATAATTTAGAAGCAATAATAATTCACAAGATAATTAATTTAGAAGCCTCCCCACTCAATTTTCTTATATTTTGGTCCACCTGAAGGATGGAGATTATATTGAATAGTATCATAATATTAATTTTGAATGGTTAAAGATTGTGGTTTGCTAGTGTTTGTTGTTGAATAACATCAACTAAGAGAGAAAGAGTTACCATATAGATGCAAGTAGGCATCAATAAGATTTGCTTAAAAAACAATTTAGGAAAAAGCACGGATACTGCTTAGGCTAATATCCGTGCAATAGTTTCTATTTCATGCCTCCTGGATATGAAGAAATAACTCTATTGGTTGAGTCAAATACTAGGTTATAAGGATAGGCATAGAAATTTTCATCATAGAAGCCAGAATAATGCCTAGATAAGAAAATTTTAAGCCTCTCAAAATTATTAAATTTTGAACTAATATAACTATCATTATCTAAAATGTACATTTCTTTAATTTTTGAAGAATGCATTAATTTTTCCAATTTATCAATAACGCCATAGCTATCACAACTAATTAGAAAAGTATTTTCGATACTTATAATGCTATCGCCTACCTCTGAATATTTATATTTGTTGTTTTTAATACTCTCCCTACAAGGACTACAATAATATGAAAATAGATAAAGGTGTTTATAACCTTTTGTAGTATTTAGAATAGAGTCAATTTGGTTAAAATTAATTTTTTTAATTTTGACCTTAGAAGGTTCAATAGTATTTAAATCGTTAGGTTTTAAACCCTTTCTATTGAATGCATCCCTTATTGAATTGTCGGAAACAACAAAAACAAACACAATAGTTAAGATGATAAATATCCCAACTATTGCGCATATTACTTTAAAAAATGACTTCATTAATTTTTATTAAAAATTATAGTAGTGAAATCAGTTTTGGTTTTGTCAAGTAGATACTTAGCTGGAAAAATTTTAAATCCTAACTCTAAACCTAACTTCTCACAAACATCGTTCGGCAATGTATAAAAGGCGTATCTGCCTCCAGAATTAAAATCATCTCCAAAAAGCCTTTGATAATCAGCGGAACTCAATATAGTATTTTTAAAGGTAAGATGAAGAGCAGT
Source organism: uncultured Chitinophagaceae bacterium (assembly GCA_964465185.1). GTDB lineage: Bacteria > Bacteroidota > Bacteroidia > Chitinophagales > JADJOU01 > CHPMRC01. Next base: position 21,781 of record CAYXKX010000025.1, on the reverse strand, counting down.
TTCTTCGTTTGTGAGAACATATTTTATGTCATCGGCAATATCGTCTCGATCACTTAAAAGTGAAATTTTACAAACCCAAGTAAAAGGATCACAAGCCCATTTTTTAGTTTTTTCATCTTCCCAATAAACACCCCAATCTACACTTAGATTGCACACTTGCTGTGCCTTCAAACAATTACCTGCTAAAATTATACTCGAATAAATTATTAATCTTTTCATTTTTACAATTATTTTACGTTATTAAAAATTATTTCTATTTGTCCTGGTTTTATTCTATTTAGGGAATATTCTCCTACGTGGATAATCCCCTCTATTAATCCAAATGCAGTCTTTACCTCATCAGGAAGTTCGTACCCTATAGAACCATTATAGGACTCAACTTTGAATATAGATCCTGACAAATACTTATCGTAATCATCTTGCGAAAATAGTTGATTTTGTAATGTCATAATAAAACTTTTACTTGCAGAATTATAAACTGCATAGTTTAATTGGTCTCCGTTAGGATCAACCTTAATACTGTTTAATTTAATTTTACAAACCGAGAACCATGGCCAACAAACCTTATATGTGTGTCCATTTCTTTCAACTTCAACTTCATACCCAAGAGTAACATCAACAAATTGGCCATCACCATTGCTTGGATTTGGGGTTATGTTTTCTTGTGAATACATATCAAGAAACATCAAACTTGATAAAATAAAAAATAACTTTTTCATAATTTTACGAAGTTCCCTATACACTTCAAGGTTTAAAGTTAACAATTAAAAATTTTATTTCATAGATCTTTTTCTTCTCTACCATACAGCAAACGGACAAGTCAACGTTTCGTACTCATTGGAAGGCTTTCGATAGCACTAAGACCCCTTTAGTCCCCCTATCTATCTTCGTCAACTTCGAGATTGAAAAATCTAATGCAAATGTGCGAAACTGGAACAAGAAATCCAAGCAAGAATTTGTAAACGGTCGGTTTGGATTTGTAAACGGTCGGTTTGGGTTTGTAAACGGTAAATTTAAGATATTTTAAGAAACATACTTTTTGACTTATTTTAAGTTAAAATAAGGTTTTGGCAAATACTATTTGCATTGACCATTCTATTACATTTAAGTATTAGCTAAATTTCTTACCAGATTCAGAAATAGATATACTTTATTCATTTAAAAAAATCGATTAATACTAGACTAATTTATTCTGCGTTTAAAAAAATATGCACAGTCTCTTCCTCAAATACTACCGAGATACTTTTATCTACAATCTTGTGTTTTCCATCATTGTAGGATTTGCGGGAAATTTTTATATTTGTTTTGCCACATTTGGCAGTCTGGTATCTTTCCTTGCTTACCAGTATCACAAAGGACATGAATATTATTTTTACTACAATTATGGTTATACAAAAAATGAACTTATGACCAAAACCATCCTAGTCAATGCTATTTTTTCTTTCATCCTATTTTCATTTGCTCAATGCACCAAGTTAATGTTCAAAGCATAAGCATAAGTCAAGGGAAACGAAGACTTCTTGAGAATAGTTCTTTGTCCGTTCAAACTGGGGACATTTTGACTATATCCGGTGTCAATGGCTGTGGCAAGTCTACGCTCATGAAAGCTTTATTTGGCACTCACAAATCGGATCAATTAAAGTGGTCATTGGATTCTAAACCACTTGGGAAACCCTCGCCGAAAAATAAGCTTATAGCTATGCTACCGCAAGATAGTTTTCTTCCCAGAGATCTGACCCCGAGTGAAATTATAGCTATGCTATTTAAGACACATGAGAATCAGAAACCTTTATTTTCTATGCCTTATGTGGCAGACTATTCATTAAAAAAATTGAGTGAATTATCCCATGGTGCAGCCCGTTATATTGAGATTGTTGTGATTCTTCATCTTTGGCATCCGTTTATTCTTTTGGATGAGCCTTTTTCCCTGCTGGCTCCACTGCATAAAGAAGCTATTAAAAAATTGATTGTCGAAAAAAGTAAAATGAAAGGAATCATTGTAACGGATCACTATATTGAAGATTTAAAAGAAATTTCTATGAAGAGAATCCTAATGGAAAATGGAAAATTGATTTCAGTAAACGTATAAACGCAAAGAGGCAAAGGAAATCGCAAAGTAAACAAAGAAGTAAATTCATTCCAAAACCTATCAATTTCACAAATTTGTCTATTAATGAAAAACTCATTTTCAATCCCGATAGCTATCGGGACAAATTATCTCATTTTCAAATTCATCTTAACATTAACTCATCACCACATCATCACATCATATCAACCCCCTCGTTTTAATCTCCAAATATTTATTGATACTATCTACCGTCAGGTCTTCCGGTCGCGTGAGAAGGGAGTAAATGCCATACTTGCGGAGCTCATTGACAATGAGTTTTTTCTCAAAAATAAATTTCTCAGCAATCGCTTTATCATAAACCTCCTGCACATTTCTGGCCCTTTGACTCACCATATCATGAAGCTCGGTATTCTGAAAAAAAACAACAACCAATAGATGATTTTTAGCTATTCCTTTCAAATATGGAAGCTGACGATAGAGCCCATCCATTGTTTCAAAATTGGTGTAGAGCATGATTAAACTTCGATGCTGAATATGCTTTTTAATATCGATATACAATCGCCCGAAATCGCTCTCTTGAAAGTTAGTTTCTACATTATATAGCGCTTCCAATAGTTTATTCATTTGCGAACCTCTCTTCTCTGCTACTACTCGATTCTCCACTTTTTTTGAAAAGGTGAGCATCCCCGCTCTATCATCTTTTTTCAATATTATATTACTTAACACCAAGGTGGCATTAATCGCATAGTCCAAAAGGGACAAACCATTGAAGGGCATTTTCATGACTCTCCCTTTATCTATAACCATGTATATCGTCTGTGATCGCTCGGTTTGGTATTGATTGACCATGAGGGCGTTTTTCTTCGCAGTAGCCTTCCAGTTTAGGGTACGAATATCATCACCCTGGACATATTCTTTGATTTGTTCGAACTCCATCGAATAACCTACGCGCCGTATTTTCTTTGTACCATATTGATGCAAGTTATTAGAAAAGGCCAGTAAATCGTACTTCTTCAATTGCAGAAAACCGGGATAGGTGGGGACCATTTCATTGGCTCCGAAGGTAAATCTTCTTGCGACGAGTCGAAGGGGCGAAGAAACATAGATATTTAAATTTCCGAAAACATATTCTCCGCGTTCCAATGGACGCAATGTATAAGAGAAATCTATGACTTTTCTCGGTTTAATTTTTTGCTTTATATTAAAATTTCGGAGTTGAAATTGAAAGGGAATTTCATCAATAGTATTAGTAGTTATATTAAACGTATAGTTATTTTCTATGGTCAGCAGAACATCATTTTGATCACCATTTGAGAATTTTTCAGGCACAGTTCTATGTCCTATGATACCTCTCCCCTTTCCAAATAAAATTAAACCATCTAGCAACACAAAGGTCATCAATGCAAAGAAGGCATACCATACGACCATATAGAGTGCTGGAAATATAAAGGATACTGCAAATCCTACAATGATCACTAGGATGCAAGCGAAAAAAAGTTGATTTAAATAAAGCTGTCTAAAAAACTTCATGTATATAATCTACTGCGACTGACCACTGAAAACTGACCACTATCTAGGAATTTCAATTGTCTCCAAAATTTGTAAAATAATTTCCTGTCCAGTCATGCCTTCCATTTCTCTTTCAGGCGCTACGACCACACGATGCTGCAGAACAGGTATGGCTGATTCCTTGATATCATCTGGAGTCACAAAATCTCTTCCTCTGATAGCGGCAAACCCTTTGGCTGCATTGAGAATAGCGATAGAAGCCCTCGGCGAAGCACCTAAATACAAAAATGAATTCTCACGAGTATTAGCCACTATCCGTGCTATATACTCCATAAGGTGTTTCTCCACCTGAATCTGTTTGACGGCATGTTGATATTCTCGCAATTGGGCGCCACTAATTACTTTGTTGACTTGATCTAGTTTATCATCATTTTGCAATTCGTGTTCACGCATCAAGATATTGACTTCTTCTTCCAAACTAGGATAGTCAATATTAATTTTAAATAAAAATCGGTCTAATTGTGCTTCTGGCAGACGATAGGTACCTTCCTGCTCTATAGGATTTTGTGTAGCGATAACCAAAAAAGGTTGTTCCATAATATATTGGTGACCATCGATGCTTATTTGTCGTTCCTCCATCACCTCAAAGAGCGCTGCCTGGGTTTTCGCTGGGGCACGATTGATTTCATCAATCAAAATCAAATTAGAAAAAATAGGGCCTTTTTTAAATTCGAATTCAGTCGTTTTTAGATTAAAAACGGAAGTCCCAAGAATATCTGACGGCATCAAATCAGGCGTAAACTGAATGCGAGAAAAACCAATATCTATGGTCTTGGATATCAATTTAGCAGTAATCGTTTTCGCTACACCAGGCACCCCTTCTAGCAGAATATGTCCATTCGCCAAAATAGAAACTAATATTCGGTCAATCATTCTATCCTGACCGACGATGACTTTAGCTAATTCAGCCTTGATACCAAGAACGGCGTTTTGCAGACCCGAAAGATCAATTCTATTTTTAAAATTGAGCTCTGACTGTTCCATGGGTGTGGATTGTTCATTGTTATTGTCCATAATGTTATATTTAATTATATGTTTTAGTTGTCCAAAAATCTTCTAAAAGTCCATTCAACTCCACCAAGTCATTCTCTGACAAATATCGGTTCATTTTTTTATTCGTTATTTTTTTGACTATTTTTTCTATAAGGTCCTTTGGTCTTCCCGACTTCAATTGAAGTTTATGTATAAACTTATCATCCAGTTTTTGGGTATCTAGATGAAACTCTGAGCGCACTCTCTCCAGAAAATAGATGATCCGTTTTTCCATGACCGTTTTAAAATGTCCTTCTTGAAAATACATATTCGCTATCGTTTTTGTAAAGTCCACGGTCGTATTCAATACAGGTGGTATGATGGGTATGATGCGTTGTTTGCGTTTAGCATTGAATAGGAGATAAACTAAGAATCCGATTAATATAAAATACCACGCCCAGCGGAGAGAAGCATGCTCGAGTATAACACGCAGGGGTGTTTCTGCCCTATTTTCCCTATCATATTCATTGGTATTCCAGTAGATGGGCCGCGAATTTTGTATGAAGGACAATACTCCTGACGTGTAGAGGTGGTTATTCGACTTGAGTAGGTGATAATTGGTAAATACATTAGGCAAACTATGTAGGAAAATAAACCCATCCCCGTAAGCCACTCGGATAAAATTCACATGACTCTTAATAGAATCCCCAAAACTAACCTGAACATGACCTAGCACAGTTACTTTGCTCGTATCAAACGAGTCGAAAAATGACAAGTAATTAATTTTATTGAAGTAGCACGTATTCGTATCCACATAGTCCAATTTTAGTTGAACTGTATCGTTGAAGTCATAGGAATAATCTAGTTTTATTTTGAGAGAATCAAAAATAGTTTGGGAGAAAGAACTAGCAGCTAGAAAAGCTTCATTGCCCTTGGATACAAAATGAAGTATTTCACTTGCTGATTCTTCATCCAAGTTAGAATTTTCTTCTATAGAGAAATAAGTGCCGCGAATGGTGTAATTTGCGATGGAAGAATCATAATCGTATTGCTTATCAAAAAATTCATAAGGAGTTTCGTTCAGCTTCTCTATATAAATTCCATTGCATAATTTTTTCAATTCCTTATCCAGCACATATAGACCATATGGAGTCTTTTTACTGGTGGTATAATGGGGTCTCCAGTCTATCTCTTGCGGTCTATTAACCTCGATAAAGGCAATTCCAACAAAAATCAGAATTAAGATAGCAACATATATCTTCAATCGATTATCCATCTATGCTTCTCAATGTTTCATTAAAACTCCTTTCCACTTTTCGAAACTCCTCTTCCTCTAAATTAAATTCTCCGTACCATATATAGTCATACACGTAGCAATGATAGCTGTATCGCTCCCGCAATCCTTTATTCTTTATCTCATAGAGGTAGTCCATATTGGTCTTATTGATATCCCATTCTATGAGTTTATTATCCGACATTTTTCTTAAAAGCCATAAATAATAAAAACGAATGGCCAATCGATAATCTCCATTTTTTCTGGAACTTGCGACCAATTCACTAAAATTAGCTAATTGGAGTTTTGCTTCAACATTAGTGTAGTCAATCGTTTCCGCTTTGCTATCTCTCCCAAAAATCCACCCTCCTTCTTTATTGAGTATAGCCTTCACGATAAAAAAGACAACTCCGACGACTAAGATAAAGGCTAAAAAATTCTGTAAATATTCAAACCATTTGGAGGCCGCATTCTTGTCTTGCAGATTGAAGAAATCCTGAAGCCATCGCATTAACCATTGTTTAAACTGCTCCCATTGAGTAAATTTTTGCACCTTGGGTTCATAGTTAAAATGATCTGTATTATATCTAGACTTAAAATTAGAATCAAAATATCTCCGCTCTATATCTTCTGGATGGACATAGGAGATAACTTTTCCATCTTCTTCGTAGAAACTGGTGTCAACAGCAATTTGGGATTCTTCCATATTGGCAGAATCATTCTCCTGTGCCTCAATCAAGGAGACAAAAAATAATAGAAGAATAAATTGTAAGCTTTTAAAATTCACTTTCTGTCCCTATGAGGTCTATTTCACTTTTAGAAAAATGGCTATGATTGGCTTCTTGCATCGTGTAATAAATCATACCGTTATTTAATATTAAGAGATTTTGCAAGAAATAACTAACCAGCAAAGAAATGGCAAAGGTAATCCCCATAGCTACAGCAAAACCGGCTGTTTCTGGTATATTAGAACCCGATTTATCAAGGCTGGACACCAAAGAAATCATTCCAATAATGAAAGGAATCAACGCGAAAACAGAGCCAATGATTTGTATCAACATAGACATGGCAAAATTAGAACCGACGACAGGCCACAAATTGTTTTTTACGAATTCAAAAGCCGTTTTAAAGGAATCAATAAAACCCATACCCCTATCATTGACGTATAGAAAAAATGCCAAATTGTAAACCCCAGCGAGAGCAAATAGGCCTATAAATGCAAAGGGTATACCGATGACTGTAAAAAATAGTAGCACTATGATAGCCATTAACAATAATCCTACAGAAAAAGTGAAGAGTAAGGTCAGAAGAGTAAATTTAACTGTTCGTCCAATACCTGCCCTCAATCGATCGCCAATGACTTTGGTCTCAAACGCTGCATGACCGTGCTCATCATATAGCCTCAAATATACCATAGGGTAGAGATAACTGAGAAAGCTAAAGATGATTATAATGATGACAAATAGAATGACAATAGCTACAAACAAGGCAATATTTCCACCAAACAGACCCTCTAATCTAAATTTTCCTTGTATGGCGCTAAACATAAAAGCCACATAGGCTTTACCCAGTATATATGCCAATATGGTCAATATTAAAAGAAACCCACCACAAAGGATGGTATAGTTTTTGAAATAATGCTTACCGTTGAGCTTCAAAAATGCAAAGGTGTCATTGAGAAAATCACTAAAGCCTCTTTTTTTATATAATTGGAACATAGATTGTTTGTTTATTTACTTTTCTGTATTTTATAAAATTGTCGTCACAGTAGTCAAAAGATATACTATTTTTATTCTAAAACTTAAGGTCAAGCCCCTCTATCTTCAACCCCTCTGCCCCTGCTCTTCGCACTCTTCTCTCCACTATAAACGGATATATCAAATAATAAAATGAAATAACAGCTAAGGTACCAAGTATAATAAATAAATTCAATACTAAGGGCATATCCAAGGCATAGCGTGTGATAAACCCTTCTAAAACACCGGCACAAAATGTAAATGGCATGGTGCTCAGCAAAATCTTAAATGAATTACGAAATCCGATTTTAAATGAATTAAATCTAGCGAAGGTTTTAGGGAATAGGATACTGGATCCAAGTATAAATCCTGATGTAGCTTCGATGACTATTGCAAAAATTTCCATACTGCCGTGAACCCAAATACCGCGAATGCTTTCAATGAATACGTTGTGTTCATAAAAAAAATATTGAAACGAACCTAACATAATACAGTTGAACAACAAAACATAAAATGTGCCTAAGCCTCCAAATACGCCGTAGACATAGCATCGCAGACCTACATATAAATTATTGAAGGTAATTCCTATAAAGCTTCCCCAGTTGGATCCTGATTTATAAACCGCAATGGGATCTCCGTTTTCGATATTTTCTAGAGTCATATTTACATAGCTATCTCCCAGTATCAACCGCACAAAATCAGGATCGTAAATAGCAGAAATCACCCCGATACCGACGAAGGTAAAAAAAAGAATAAAGGTAAATAATGTAATGAATCTATATTGATGCATGAGCAGTGGAACCTCCGTCTTAAAAAAATAGACTAATCGATTAGTTTCTTGTCGCTTGGTTTGATAGATTCTTTGATAAATCTGTGAAGCCAGATAATTCAGATATTTAGTCGTATTGCTTTTGGGATAATAGGATTGGGCATAAGACAAATCATTGACCAAATGTATGTAGAGCTGAGCCATTTCATCGGGACCTTTGAGACTCCTTCCCATGATGGCAGATTCAAATTGCTCCCATTTGGTTTTGTTTTGTTTTATAAAAGCTACTTCTCTCATTTGGTATTGGCACAAATATAAAGGAAAATATTTCTTGTAACAAGAGTCTTACTAAATTAAAATACGAATTATAAATAGTCACTATATTTACCGACGGTAAAAACGACTTCAAAGTCTGTAAAACGATAAACAAAGCCCATATACAATCATGGACCAAGTAGCGATCAACACTACACAAAATGTCAACATTAATTTCAACCTCGCCTCCTTTGCGGATCGGATGCTGGGCTATCTCATCGATGAGATTATCAAATTTGCTTATATTTTGACTATAGCCTTGCTCTTATCCTATCTGGACTTTACAGGAGATATGGACCAATGGTCTATCATGGCTATTTACATCGTGTTCTTTATCCCAGCCATTTTCTATTCCCTATTTCTAGAAACTATATTGGAAGGCCAAACGATAGGGAAGCGGGTAATGAAAACCAAGGTAGTCAAGATTGATGGCTATCAGGCCAGTTTTGGCGATTATCTTATTCGTTGGGTCATGCGTCTCGTAGATATATATTCTAATAGTGCCATCGTAGGTATTATCGCCATCGTTTCTAGTAAAAATTCACAGAGACTTGGCGATATGGCAGCGGGCACTGCCGTTATTTCTTTAAAAAATAAATACACCATAGACAGCACCATCCTCGAGAATATTGGGGAGGCATATCAGCCTGTCTACCCTCTGGTGGTAAAGCTTTCAGACAACGATGCGCGCATTATTAAAAATTCCTTTACGATAGCTAGTAAGAAGCTGGATACGGAAACTCTTCGCAAGCTTCGCATGAAAATCGAAGAAGTAACCGGCTGTAAAAACGTATCTGGAAATGATATAGACTTTATCAAAACAGTCTTAAAGGATTACAATTTCTATACCCAGAGCATGTAATACATCGTATAATTGAAATTTAGTTCATCTCTCCCCTCTGAGTCTCCTGCAAAGGGACTCAGAGAGCTAATCATAGCTGATTCTTCGAAAATCACTTTACAATACTAGTATTATTTATATAAATTACAAATTTACGAACACATAGACGAAGTCATAGACTTCGCCTAACGCTGGAATTATGACTAACCTGTCATAAACATAAAATTTGTCAAAAGTCTAAATCTGCACCTTCTTGGTTCTTTCTATGCTTGACTCTTTCTATCATTTTCTTTTTGATAGATTCCTTCACTGCATTATATTTCGTCTTTTGCTCGGCGGTTAAAAAAGCCGTTACCGTAGCATCAAACCTTTCCTGATTTGATTTGATGGCAGCTCGCATAGATTTCCTTTCTTGAGGAGTCGTACTTCCCTTCAGTTTCTCAAATGCAGGTGCATTGGCAGTGATTCTCTCCAGAGCAGCTGCTTCCCATTTTGCCTTTTGGTCATCGTTTAGACCTAATTCCTTAGACATACGGTCTGCGCCTTTTTTGGCTCTTTCTTGGGCTGTCCCAGCCGGAGCTGGAGCAGTTTGAAACGCCATAAGGGATACTATACCATTTGTCATAAGGGCTAATACTAAAAATAACTTCTTCATATATTGATTAATTTAACTAATTACGATTCTAAGATAATGCAAAATACGTTAAGGTTTAATTAACAAACCCAATATTTAAACTATGACCTCTACGTTTAGTGAAAAATTCAAATCATTTTTTGCCGCCAATAAGCATAATGTCCCAATGATTTGGCTCTAAAGCTAAGTCTATCCGTGTTTGAGTATTATTATTCGTGCAAATTCTAATTTCAATATAACATCCTGAAATTCCACAATATAAACTACTATTGTTGAAAAAAGATTCCAATTAGCATGTCAAAAGGCTTACTTTTGCCTCTTTATACTTTGTAATAATCGAGAAAAATGGAAAGTCTCAATCAATGGGTAGTTAATAGTGATAAATTCGCCGTCGTGGTGATTGTTTTATTTATTATTTTCCTAGGAATTAGTTCCGCATTATTACATATAACCAAACAACTAAAAAAATAATTTTTTCAAAACATGTCAGCAAAAAAAGAACTCAGTTTTTTTGAAGGTGTAGGATACTATACCGATAAAGCTTCCAAATTTATCAATATGGAAGAAGGATTATTAACACAAATCAAAACTTGTAACAATGTACTTCGTTTAAATTTTCCTGTGAAAGGAGAGGACGGGAAGGTACGTGTTTTCGAGGCCTACAGAGTTCAGCATAGTCATCACAGAATGCCTACCAAAGGTGGTATTCGATATAGTATGCATATAGATCAGGAAGAGGTCATGGCTTTAGCTTCACTTATGACATATAAATGCGCCTTAGTTGATGTACCATTTGGTGGTGCTAAAGGGGGAATAAAAATTGACTCTAAAAACGAACCTGCGGATATAGTAGAAAAAGTTACTAGAAGATATACTTCTGAACTTATCAAGAAAAATTTTATAGGTCCTGGTGTAGATGTTCCAGCGCCAGATTATGGTTCAGGAGAACGAGAAATGGCATGGATAGTAGATACCTATATGACATTTAGCAATGGTGAATTAGATGGACTAGGTTGTGTCACAGGTAAACCAGTAAGTCTAGGTGGTGTAGCGGGTAGAACAGCAGCCACAGGTCGAGGTGTTTCTTACGCATTAAAAGAAGTATTTAGCTATGAAGATGACATGAAAGCGCTTGGCTTGACTACAGGACTAGAAGGAAAAACTGTTGTGGTGCAAGGCTTAGGCAATGTAGGTTACTACTCAGCACTATTTATGCAGCAGTATGGCTGTAAGATCGTTTCCATCGCAGAATATGAAGGTGCTATCTACAATGAAAATGGTCTTGATGTCGAAGCCGTATTTCAGCATAGAAAAGCGACAGGATCTATTTTGAATTTCCCAGGTTCTACCAATATGGCTAAGAGTTCTGATGCTTTAGAATTAGCATGTGATATATTAATACCTGCAGCCTTGGAAAATCAAATCACTATGGCGAATGTAGAAAATATCAAAGCCAAAGTGATCGGTGAAGCGGCTAATGGACCAGTATCAGCAGAGGCTTCAGAAATATTATTTTCAAAAGGAGTATTGATTATTCCTGATATGTATATCAATGCGGGTGGTGTTACTGTCTCCTATTTCGAATGGTTAAAAAACTTATCGCACGTTCGATTTGGCAGAATGCAAAAGAAACATGAAGAAGAACACAATGCAGATATCGCTGCTCTTTTAGAAAAAATGACAGGCAAGAAAATGGATGAAATGGAGCGCAAAATGTTCACTAAAGGACCTGAAGAGGTAGATTTAGTTAATTCTGGCTTGGCTGATACCATGGCAAAGGCCTACGCAACGATTCGTCAACAATGGAAAGACGGTAATGGTCAATATGATATGCGTACTGCTGCATTTATAGTTGCTCTAAACAAGGTAGGTAGTGATTATGCTCAGATGGGTATTTGGCCATAAAAAGTTTTGAGTTATAAATTTTAAATGTTAAGTAGATTACTTTGTATTCAAGTTTCATCCTTAATACCTAATTAATAATACTTAATACAAAAAAAATGCAAAAGGCTATGTCTCTAAGTGAGCATTTAATATCCATAGAAGAAAGATATGGAGCACATAATTATCACCCACTTCCGGTTGTACTAGATAGGGGTGAAGGTGTTTATGTGTGGGATGTAGACGGTAAGAGATATTTTGACTTTCTCTCAGCATATTCCGCTGTCAACCAAGGACACAGCCATCCGAGAATCTTAAAAGCTCTGACAGATCAAGCAAAAAAAATCACCTTGACTTCTCGAGCATTTTACAATAGTGAACTCGGGAAATACGAAGAATTTGTCACCAAGTTGTTTGGATACGACAAATTATTACCTATGAATTCTGGTGCTGAGGCTGTAGAAACGGCCTTGAAGCTTTGCAGAAAATGGGCTTATCTCAAAAAGGGCATTCCTCAAAATGAAGCTGTTATATTGTTTGCTACTGGAAATTTTCATGGTAGAACATTAGCCATCATTTCGGCGAGTACCGAAGCTAGTAGCCGAAATGATTTTGGGCCTTATCTACCCAATCTAAAAGTGGTAGAATATGGCAATTTAGAGGCTTTTAAAACAGAAATTTCAACTAATAAAAACATTGCAGGATTCGTTATAGAACCCATACAAGGAGAAGCTGGGATTATCATTCCAGAAGATGATTATCTAAAATCTTGTGCGCAAATTTGCAAAGAAAATAAAGTTCTATTTATAGCTGACGAAATTCAGACAGGAATCGCTCGTACCGGTAAAATGCTGGCTTGTGATCATATGGGAATAAAGCCCGATATGCTCATACTAGGCAAAGCACTGTCAGGTGGAGTGCTACCAGTATCTGCAGTACTTGCCGATGACGATATTATGCTCTGCATCAAACCTGGTGAACATGGATCTACCTATGGTGGAAATCCATTGGCTTGTGCAGTAGCTACCGAAGCTCTAAAAGTAGTGATAGAGGAAAAACTAGCCGATAATGCAGAAAAAATGGGGCAGCTATTTAGAGCAGAACTCTGTAAAGTGAGGTCAAAGTGGATAAAAGATATAAGAGGACGAGGCTTGCTTAATGCATTGGAAATAAACGACACCCAAGAAAGTAAGACCGCATGGAATATCTGCATTAAAATGGCTGAAAATGGCTTACTAGCAAAACCTACTCATGGCAATATCATTCGTTTCGCACCGCCACTTGTCATTAATGAAGCTCAAATCATAGAAGCTGTTAGCATTATTGAAAAGTCATTATCCAGCATTGATTAGTGCAAAATTTCGTTTATGTTTTTCTAGGCAGTGGGGTTGGGGGATGCATTCGATATGGTATATCCCTACTGCTTCATAAATATAATTTCGTCCTTCCTATTTATACACTTACCGCTAATGTTTTAGCATGTTTCCTATTAGGAATAACGATGAATTATCTCAGTCATCAAAATGAAAACAATCAGCTAAAACTCCTCATTGCTATAGGAGTTTGTGGAGGCATGAGCACTTATTCCACGTTTAGTTATGAAGTCTTACAGCAAATGAATTCAGGCTCTTGGGGACAAGTGCTATTGTATTCCGCTGGAACTTTTACACTTTGTTTAGTAGCAATTGTTCTAGGTGCGAAAATTAGTTTTTAATACTTTAAACTTTTAACCTTTGTCTTTCCACTATGTAACTACTTATAATTTCGACTCGCTATCTTAATATTCTCATAGACGAGTTCTTCTTTATGAAGAGTTGGGTCAACTTCTACTCCGTTGAATTGCCAAGCTCCTACGAATTTGAAGTTTTCATCATCGCGCAGCGTTTCTCCTTCAGAGTCTTGATACTCCTCTCGGAAATGTCCACCACAGCTTTCATTTCGCATAAGTGCATCACGGCACATGAGTTCGCCTAGTTCGATAAAGTCTGCTACTCTGCCCGCTTTCTCTAGCTCAGGGTTGAGTTCATTGACCTTCCCAGGCACGCGAACATTTTCCCAGAAGTCTTTTCTCAAGGCTTGTAAATCCGCAATTGCTTTTTTGAGACCCGCTTCATTTCGAGCCATACCACACTCATTCCATATGATTTTACCCAATTTTTTGTGGTAATAATCCACCGAATGACTTCCTTTGTTATTTACAAATTGATTGAGTCTATCGACAACACTCTTCTCTGTTTCTACAAATTCTGGGGCATCTTCGGAAATATGTCCCGTTCTGATTTCACTGGATAAATATTCTCCTATCGTGTATGGAATCACGAAATAGCCATCGGCTAATCCCTGCATCAAAGCCGAAGCGCCTAGTCTATTCGCTCCATGATCACTGAAATTGGCTTCTCCTAGTGCATAGCAACCTGGTATAGATGTCATCAAATGATAATCTACCCAAAGACCGCCCATCGTATAATGCACCGCTGGATAAATCATCATCGGCGTTTCATATGGATTCTCATCTACGATTTTTTCATACATCTGGAAAAGATTGCCATATTTCTCTTTCACAACAGCCTTACCTAGTGCCAATATCTCCTCCTCCGACGGGTTTTCTATATTCTTGAGTTTGGCTTGGGTCTTTCCATATCGAACGAAGGCAGCTGAATAGTCTAGATATACCGCTTCACCTGTTTTATTGACCCCAAAGCCCGCAT
>CAYXKX010000025.1:0-7005 GCA_964465185.1 uncultured Chitinophagaceae bacterium | reverse complement strand
AGCGCTCTTTGGCTGCCCGGGAAGCTATATCTCTCGGAACCAGATTGCCAAAAGCGGGGTATCTTCTCTCTAAGTAATAATCTCGTTCTTCTTCTTTCAGTTGAGTAGGCTTCAATTTTCCTTCACGGATAGCCTTGGCATCTTCGAGTTTTGCAGGAACCCATATTCTACCATCATTTCTCAATGATTCGGACATCAAGGTCAATTTAGACTGATGGTCACCACTCACGGGAATACACGTTGGATGTATCTGTGTATAACACGGATTAGCGAAATGAGCACCTTTTTTATATGCTTTCCAAGCCGCTGTTACATTGCTGCCCATAGCGTTGGTCGATAAGAAAAATACATTCCCATAACCTCCTGTGCAGAGCAACACTGCATGTGCCGAATGCCTTTCGATTTCACCTGTCATCAAATTTCGAGCGATAATACCTCTAGCTTTTCCATCTATCATGACTATATCGAGCATTTCATGTCTATTGTACATAGCTACAGTACCCTTAGCTATCTGACGAGAAAGAGCCGAATAAGCCCCCAACAAAAGCTGCTGACCTGTTTGACCTGCTGCATAAAAAGTACGCTGAACCTGTGTGCCCCCGAAAGAACGATTGTCCAACAATCCTCCGTAGTCACGTGCAAATGGAACCCCTTGCGCTACGCATTGATCGATTATGCTGGCGGACACTTCTGCCAATCTATGCACATTGGCCTCCCTTGCTCTATAATCTCCTCCTTTGATAGTATCATAAAATAAACGATAGGTGCTATCTCCATCATTCTGATAATTTTTTGCGGCATTAATACCCCCCTGTGCAGCTATAGAGTGGGCTCTGCGAGGACTATCTTGAAAACAAAATGCCTTGACATTATAACCCATCTCTGCTAGGGATGCAGCAGCCGAACTACCAGCCAATCCTGTTCCTACAACTATGACATCAATCGAACGCTTATTTGATGGATTAACCAATTTACAGTTAGACTTAAAATTAGTCCATTTTTCTGAAATATTTCCTGCTGGTATTTTACTTTCTAATGACATATCTATGTTATTCTATTAATTCAATAAATTACTTTACAATTCCAAAATAAAAACCTAAAGGCATCAAAGCAAATAGAGTTGGTACAATAATAGAGAATGCAATTCCTGCCTTTTCTATCACGCCATTATATTTACTATGATTCAACCCCAAGGATTGGAAAGCTGATTTGAACCCGTGCAATAAATGCCAAAACAAGGAGAAACATGAAGCTACATAGAGAAATACAATAAAAGGACTGCTGAATTCTTCTTTCATCATAGCAAACAAATCTTTTTCTTGACCCGTATTAAATTGACTCAGTCTATTTGGAATCCAGAAATCACCTGCATGAATAATTAAAAACATGAGGAGCAGGCTACCAAGTATGCCCATACTTCTAGAATACCAAGGTGAATTTTTAGAAGCATCGACTTTAGCATATCCTTGCGGGCGAGCCTTGGCGTTTTGATACCAAAGGGTGAATCCGTCAAAAATGTGTACCAGAAAACCAATTACTAATCCCCATTCTAGCGTTCGCATTAGGATATTACTTCCCATAAAGTGGGCCGCATGAGAGAAGGTAACTCCACCATCTCGCAAAAAGACCAAACAGTTTAATCCGCAGTGAACGATGAGAAATAGGATGAGAAAAATCCCAGAAAGTCCCATGATGTACTTCTTGGTCAATGAAGAAAGCCCTTTTGTGCTCATTTATAAAAATTATTAATTTAAAATTCTAATTTGAATTAGCTGCAAAACTTACAACTTGGCAAATCTATAAAAAAGAAAATACAAAATGAAATCTGTCAGTGTTAAATTACTTCAAAACAAGGCTAATTCCTATAATAAAAAACATGGAGACGCAGAAGGTTGAAGAATCCTATTTAATCGATTCTTGTAAAAAAATAGTCAATATTATTCTCCCTTCACCTCGAGGCCGTATTTCTGCAAATATTTATGGTACAAGTCTGTTTGCTTATTTCCCAAATCCACCAGTCTGCCTTCGATATAAGCACTAGATATAATGGATGTGCGCATATCTAGCACGTCGCCATCCGAGATGATAAAACTCGCATCTTTGCCTATCTCTAGGGAACCTAATCTTTTCTCCACACCTAAAATTTTAGCCGGATGGAGGGTAATAGCCATAATAGCTTCTTCTTTGGTCAATCCAAAGGGAACGGACTGCCCTGCTTGAAATGCGAGGTTTCGCACCTGCCAGAAACCTTCATTGCTGATAGCAAAGAGTACCCCTGCTTTCTTTAAAACGGCAGGAGTTCTGTATGGTTGGTGGATGTCTTCATCCGCATAATTCGGCAATTCATGTGTTCGTCCGAGTATCACCGGTATATTTTTCTTAGCTAGCAGATCGGCTATTTGATAGGCATCGGCTGCGCCAATCAAGGTTATCTTCAAACCCAATTGCTCTGCAAAGTCAATTGCATGCAGTATTTCCTTGATATGATTGGCATTGATGTATAGTCTGCGTTTGCCGTGAACGACCTCTTTCAAACTCTCAAATCTCAAATTCTTCTTTGGATAATCTGCCTGCGAATAACCTCTCGCTTCCATGAAATAGTCTATGATTTCTTGACGTTGCTGCTCATAATCTTTATTCACTTCAAACCCTTTGGCCTCTGCCCACCAACCCGACTTGTTGAATAATCTAGGCCAGTTTAATACAGCTCCTTCTTCTGCTACTATGGCCGCATCTTCCCAATTCCAAGCATCGAGCTGCACCAGAGAAGTAGTGCCTGAGACAATGCCGCCTCCGGGCACTATCTGGGCATACAAGACACCATTACTCCGCACAGTAGGGGTCACGCGTGAATCCGTATTATAGGATACGATAGAACGGACATTTGCATTTTGACTTCCCTGTTCTACTCCATCGTTGGTAGCGCGCACCGCCTCTATTTCAGCTAGGCCGAGCTGCGTATTTAGACCTATCAATGCAGGATAAATATGTTTGCCGCCTGCATCAATCGTTTTACATGTTGGTTCTTTTCTTTTGCCAAAATTGGCGGAATAGATATCTAAGATTTTTCCATTTTCAAAAATTAGATAGGCGTCTTCTAGAACCTGACCATTACCAATATGAATAGTAGCACCTTTAATGCAAATTTGTTCAGACTGCTTGTGCGCTGGAGTTGGAATATCTTGCGAAACAACGTGCAACGGAATTAAAACGAATTGAAATAAAAATTTAATATACGGACATCTCATGGGTCGATTTTTTATTTTATTTAAAGTATCAATGTAAACATTCAGATTCATTGCCGCAGCTAAATGAATATTTTTGTTTTTTGGCGGGTTCTTGCGTCTCTGCACCCGCTTTTTTCTCCTCGGTCATCTTTTGAATCAGTTTGGCGCGCTCTATCTTGATGCGTTCATTCAAGGTATTGCTTTGTTCTAATGAATAAAAGCACTTGCCATCCACATAGGTGCGCTCTGCTACAGCATATATGGACAGTGGATTATCTGACCACAGCACTATATCGGCATCTTTGCCCACTTTAAGACTCCCCATTTTATGATCCAAATGAAGCATTTTCGCAGGATTGAGGGTAACCATTTTCCAGGCATCTTCCTCACTCATTTTGGCATACTTCACACTTTTGGCTGCTTCCTGATTGAGCCTGCGCGCCATCTCCGCATCGTCGGAATTGATAGCGGTCGTGACACCCATTCGAGTCAAAATACCTGCATTTTGTGGGATCGCATCGATCACTTCAAACTTATAGGCCCACCAGTCTGAAAATGAAGAGGCATATACCCCATGGTCCTTCATTTTATCCGCCACTTTGTATCCTTCCAGAATATGAGTAAATGTATTTACTTTAAAATTGAAGCGCTCAGCAACCCTCATCAACATAGTGATTTCAGACTGAACATAAGAGTGACAAGTGATAAATCTTTTCTTATTCAAAATCTCAGCCATCGCTTCAAGCTCCAAATCCTTTCTCGTATTATTAGGGTCCGTTTGTAAATTTTTCAAATACTCTTGAGCCTTGGTAAAATAATTGACATAAGTCTGCTCCACACCCATTCTCGTTTGCGGATAACGAGTATTAAATTTGGGACCCCAGTTGGATTGTTTAACATTTTCTCCTAATGCAAATTTTATAAATCCATCGGCACCTTCAATCTTCATTTGATCTCCAGTATAGCCCCATCGCATTTTTATTAAGGCAGACTGACCGCCTATAGCATTGGCTGAGCCATGAAGCAACTGGGCAGCTGTAACTCCTCCAGCTAAATGTCTATATATATTAATGTCAGTAGGGTTGATAACATCGCCCATACGCACCTCAGCGCTGATACTCTTTGATCCTTCATTGACCCCACGCAGAGCTATGTGCGTATGCTCATCAATGATACCTGCTGTCAAATGCTTACCTGCGGCATCCACTATCTTGCAATCTGCACAGGATAGATTTTTGCCCACTTGGACTATCTTTCCATTTTTTATTATTAAATCGGATAACGGTGAAATTCCTTCAGCCTCATTCGTCCAGAGCGTCGCATTTTTGAATAAGACATTTTCATGTATCGGTAGTTTTTCAAATCCGTATCCATGCATAGGATAGGTTATTTTACTGAGCAATGCGATAGCCACACTATCCATTTTTCGCTTGCTCGTATCCGTGTAGCTGCTATCCCGCTGAACTATCCATTTGAACTCAGAGCCATTTGGGTACTTCCCTATGCCTTGCCAGCTGTGGCTTGCTGGATCTATGGTGCCTGTGAAAAAATACTTTTTGTTCTCGTTTGAAGGAAAAGGAATCATTGAAAAAGCTATATCCTTGCCATTGCGTTCCAGTTTGACATCTATCTTGACGGTATCGGTAAAGATTACTTGCATTTTCGGTGCGTTTCTTTCCCCGCTCAAAATCATTTTTTGAGTCGATAAGGAAGGCATTCCTGCGAGGGTCGATAACCGATAGCTGCCCCGGATATCATAGTCTTCTGATTTTTGAATGATATACTTTTTCCCACCTACCCAGTTTTCTATTATCTGCGCGCGCTCATCAAATATATTTCTATCTGAGATAAAGAAATTCGCCCATTTCCCTTTTTCTATACTTCCAAATTCGTTGTAAATATTCAAAAATTGCGCAGGATTATAGGTCAAAGCTTTGAGCAATGAAGACTCTGATATACCGTATTTCAAAGCTATTCGAAGGTTTTTCAAAAAATCATCGCGCTTTTCCAATTGATCCGATGTAATGGCAAAATCAATTTTATTTCTATCCAAATAAGTACAATTAGCAGGTGCGTGCTCCCAGTGCTTCATCTCAATTAAATCGACAAATTGTGTTTTGTATATATCGCTCACTTCATAGGCCTTTGGATAGTTGAGTGGCACGATGAGTTTGCCTTTGGTATTTTTGATTTCCTCTATACGTTGATACTCGCTCCCATCGGTTCGAAAAATATATTGAATGCCAAATTCATCACCAACCTTATCTGCTCGTAAAATAGTTTCCCAGTTTCCTGCATCAAAAAAGGAAATGAGTTTTTTATTCTCGTTCCAAGCCTCTAAATGGATGTTGTACTCCTTGGTGGCCAACGATTTTGAATACCAATTGGCATCTAAATGTGTTTGGCGAAGCAGGGCTATGGAGCCCATCAAGCTATTTGGATATTCTTGGGTGGAGCTCCCTTTATCAAATGAAAATACCGAAGCCATTCGGCTATTTTTTATCAATACATTTTCTCTTTCATTGCCCAGTAGCACGAGAGTGGCTGTTCCTCTGGCTATACCATCTTTCTGATGCGATACTACGGTACCAAAACCTTGCTTTCGATAAACCATAGCAGCCGAGTCGTCTTTTATAAAATTTCTACTAGCATCGAAATCACTGTGTATGGCTTGGTTCCAACCATAAGCCCCTTTTATATTGGATTCGTATTGTACTCCTTCTTCTTTGGTTCCTTTTTTGACTTTAGGCATGCCATAATCTGAGTAGATATCTATAAAGGAAGGATAAATAAATTTTCCTTTCAAATCACGAACCACAGCTCCGACCGGGAAAGTTCCACTAGTATTGATATCGACAATTTTTCCGTTTTTAATCACAACGGTAGCATTTGGCAAAATGGTTTGGAAATCTTTGTATACCGTAGCATGGGTAAAAGCGTAATGGCTCTCTCTGAAATCATCAGGACCATTTGTTTTGAAGCTCGTTTCTTGTGCTAAAAGAGGCGTTTCAAACCAAAACAACGTAAATAATAAAAGAGTCAAGGGGAAATAGCCCAAAATAGGATGCTTAAATCTGTTTTCTTTCGATTGATACATTCGCATTTGTAAATTTAACATAAGACAAATCTATTATTATATTTCCAAGTAATACCAATGTGATTTATATCTTATGCCAATAGATATAAATCTTATCCCGCACGTGTAAATACACATCGCAAAACCAAAAAGCCTGTCCCTACTTTTTGGGAAGCCAATTTTTTGCACCCGATAACTATCGGGACACGCATAAATAATGATGTTTCATATCTATATTGTCAGGCTTATCCTGACTATTCGACTATAAATAATAATATTTTCACAAAATAAGTCTATAAAATTGAGTTATCTTTCGTATCATTGCTGTCAGGTTTGACCTGACATCGTTACTATGAAGAATAAATACATATCAACGCAATCAAACGAACTTCTATCCTATTTTAACGGACAGAACAGGAATTGCTTTGACTATTCTTTGGCTTATAAAGCTCTTCCAGACTCTAAGGCAAGTGCAGTTAGAGAGTTACTAAGCGACATGACAAAGAGAGGTTTGTTGATGCGTCTGAAAGATGGTATTTATTACATCATTCCATACGAGCAAAATGCGGAAACCTTTATGCCCGACTGGCATTTGATTGCGGAAAACATGGTGAATAAGGCCAAACATTACATCGGATATTATTCAGCTTTGCAAATACACAACCTCATTACGCAACCATCATTAAAAGAACAAATCGTTGT
>CAYXKX010000024.1:0-40776 GCA_964465185.1 uncultured Chitinophagaceae bacterium | reverse complement strand
GAAATCAGAGATTTCAGTACACAGCGACGCAGTCAGAGACTCCGCCGAACTGGGTAAAGTATCAAAAGTTTATTCTAATTTTACTAGAAAAGAAATCTACTTAAGAAAACATTTAGATTTTATAAATGAACTTCATCCTACTCTCAAAAAAAGATTGACCGAACATATAAAAAGAGCGGGGAAAAACGGTTCAGGTTTAAATTTAGATGAGCCAGATGTTTATAAATTTGCTTGGAAATCTACGGATAATGCACATGCGGAATTTAGAGCATTGGACGATATTTTAAAACAAATAGACCCGAAAGGAACGCTTGGCGAAGAAGCTATCAATAGAATTATGGGCTATAATAGTTTTCTTTTTAAACCAGGTATTCAGCACACTTGTGCAGATTGCTTTTATTTAACTTATGGTGTAACTTATATAAAATAAAAAATATGATTAAAATAAATGATAAAGATGTAGATGAATTATTGGAATTTGTAGATGTAGATAATGCGGGGGGCTGTGTTTTTCATTATCAAGGTAAACCATTCAATGGAATTATTCAAGCATTTTACGATAATGACAATTTGCAAGATGAAGCAGAATATACCGATGGACATATAGGTGGAGTTCAAAGAGAGTACTACGAAAATGGACAAATGAAATCTGAATATTTTAAATACTTTGCAAAGCCAGAAGGTGACTGGAGAGAATGGGATGAACAAGGCAATCTATTGTATCATTCTATCTGGAAAGAAGGCGAAAAAGTAAAAATAATCGTACCTCGAAAGGCTTAAATAATGATACAAGCCATAGATGTACATTATAAAAAAAAGTATGCCAAAGCCGTTGGGGTCTTGTTTGATTGGGATGATGAAACCCCAAAAGAAATCATTACAACTATTGTAAAAGAAGTTGCAGAATATGAATCAGGGCAGTTTTACAAAAGAGAACTGCCTTGTATTCTAGAACTTTTAAAGCAAATTGACTTAGATAAGGTGGAGTATATTATTGTAGATGGCCATGTATATGTAAATAATGACAAAACATTAGGGTTAGGAGGACATTTACATCATTCATTGAAAGAGAAAATTCCTGTAATTGGGGTTGCTAAAAACTCATTTATAAACACAGAAAAAGTATCTTTTCCCATTTATAGGGGAGAAAGTAGACAACCGCTATTTGTATCTGCCATCGGAACGGATATAGATGAGATGTCCAATAAAATTAA
This sequence comes from uncultured Chitinophagaceae bacterium, assembly GCA_964465185.1. Taxonomy (GTDB): domain Bacteria; phylum Bacteroidota; class Bacteroidia; order Chitinophagales; family JADJOU01; genus CHPMRC01. Next base: position 39,562 of record CAYXKX010000024.1, on the reverse strand, counting down.
AAATATGAGAGGAAATTTTCGGATTCCAACGATTCTAAAAGAGTTAGATAGACTTACAAAAGAGGATTGAAGATAATTCCCGTCTGGCAGATATTAGTCCCGATAGCTATCGCGGACGATATCTGTGCCCATGTTTATAGTAAATTGTGTGCAGAAATAGCACAGACACCTTCGTTTATGTCTTTACTAGAATGAGTAAAAACGTATTAAAAAAGCAGTTTTATACCGAATGGATATCTTTAACAGACCAATTTATTGGTCTGAAAATCTATCACATCGGTATATACTCCCGCACGTGCGGGATAGGCTTTGGTCTATGACCAAATCACATTGGTATTACAGCCCCACCACCTTAAAAAAGGCATTGACAAATAAGGCTCCGTTATTTTTATGCGGGGGTATGTACATTTTGAAGTCTTTATTTCCTCGTAGTTTTATTTCCTGGTCTGCCCAGAAGCTTGGCCAATCCAGATTCTTATTGTTTCGCAGGATTTCTCGAATCGATTTGAGCATGGGGTCATTGATATTCATGGTTCCTACCTGTTTGGTAGATAGGATTTGAGCATCTGGCGATCGAACCAATAGTTCAGAGATTTTATAGTAACCTCCGCAACTTCCCATAAAAATAAACTTAGGGCTTCCGACCATTTGATCGATCGTTTTTTGACTGTGATAGCTGTGTCCTCGGTGCACGATGATGGATGGTTCCAGTTTATTGTAAACCAAATAATCTCGAATGGCTTGTTGTCCTGAGACTTCGTGTTGCGGTTTATTCGCAAAGATATCGTAGTCATTTCCTTCTAGTGAGGATATATAATAATAGCTACCCAAATCCTGTATATACCACTTAGGCATTAAGCGAAATAGTTGAATATAATTATTGAATGAGGCTATACCATCTCCATCATTGTAGAAAAAATTGACTTCAATAATTTTGTTGTGCTTGCTTTTAAGCTCTGCTACATCGATATAATTCAGAGAGTATTTAGCGAAATTTTCTTTTTTATTTTTAAACCAATCCTGATGAACCAATGCGCGCTGACCTATATTGCTTGCTAGCAGACTATATACTGCCATGGCCAATTGGTCTTTTTTAAGTTCGGCTAGATCGTATTCTGATTTTATAATATTTTGAATAGAGGACTGTATCTCTGCGTGCTCACAGTTATTGATGAACTCACAAAGTACCGATGCCTCTTCAATGCAGTTGATATCGCTAAAATCTATTTTGGTCAATTTTTCTAAAAATTCTTGCCTCGATTCGGGCGTACTATTTCTATAAAAAAGCTCAGGGAATTTATGAAAAGTCGCCAAGAGGGACGAAAACTCCCTGAATTTATAATGGTTCACTTTGGGCAGAAAGTCTATCAAGCTCGTTTCCCCTAAATTTTGCAGTAAAACATAGTAGCAATTGTCAAATGCGAATTGGAAAATTTCTTCCTTGCCCAATACCATAAGTGAATAAATTTCCTTCGCATTGAATTGCTTTATTTCTTTCAAATTAGGATGCGACTGGGAAGGGTTATCATTTATAGACCGAATAAATTTAAGTGAAAGTTGGTTCTGTTCTTCTTCTACACTATGCAAACCTATCGGATTCTTCTGCACGGTTATATGCATCAGTGCTTTTAAATACTGCACATCCGACTGTCCTATTCGGTGAGCTTCATCTAGCGTCAGCTCTCTATTTAAAATTTTATGGATTAATGAGTAAGATTTTGTATTAAACTGATATTGATTAAAAATTTGAACCAGTGTTTTAGGTATGGGTTCGTTTGAGGTCATTATTTGCTTTGTCAGCAGATGATCTGGGTTGCCTAGATATTTTTTAATAGAATTGGGAGAAAAGTAGGCTAGTTTATTTATAATGTTGGGGTACTCAGGCTGAGTCTTCAAAGTTTCTTTATTTTTTAATATAATATGAGGATGATAGGCTGCGAGGTAATCTATGAATCTACTGCCTATAGGACTTTTTAGAATCGAGTTTAAATTGCTATCTACTTTATTTATATTTCGCGCCCAGGATAGCAGGGAGAGCTGCGTCTTATTTAGATGAAACGTAGTGGTGATGGCCTTAGATAACTCTTGTTTTTTTTGTCTAATTTCAGTTTCATAGGTGTATTTTCTCTTGAACCAATCTTCATTTTTGGGGCTGAGTTTTGTCTGGTTATTATTCGCTAAATCAAGGCAATAATTGTAAGCAGATTCAGTCAAAGATTTTTTTAGTTCATTTTCCAGATTGGCTTTGTAAATTTTCTGAACAAAACTCTTGATAATATCGGCGGGCAATATTTGCAAAGTCTCAACTGAAGTCAAATCATCATCATACTTAGCTAAATACTGAAGTATAGCTATTATCTCCGACGGATTGGAGGATTCATGGGTTAAAACTAAAAGCGTCATTATTTCTTTGGTGCTAAACTGACTCAAACCTCCGGGACCATTGTCAAAAAAATCGTCCAATACCCATTCTCCTTTTTTCGACAAGAATTGCATGGCAGAATTTCGAGCATAGGCATTTGGATCAAGACAGGCAGCTAATAATTTTTTGGTAAGAATGAATTGGTTTTGTTTGAATTCCCATTCATGAGAATCATTGAACGAATTTTTGATTATGTCATCCAATAAATAATATAATTCGGAATTCACTCCCATCCTAGATTTTATCTCTAAGACCTTTTTTACCAACTGGCTATTGGAGTTTGCTGCCAAGTCAGAGAGAAATTGGTGTTTATCCAGCATTTTCACCCATGATACTGGATCATAACTGATAACTAAATTGAGCAATTGTTGTAAATCGCCCAGTTGAGCAAAATCTTCCACTTGACCATAAAAAAGTTTGGGCTTATCGGTTGCATACTCGACAAGAAATTTTTTTGCATCTGGGTCTTTAAAAATATAGGGAAGTGCACGTATTGCATCTTGATGATTCTGTTTGAGATATTCTACAAGAAGCCCTTGCTGCTTATAATAAAAAATAGAAGGCATCATTCGGATAGCCCTTCTAAAATCATGGTCTTCTATTTTTTTCGTCGCGTATAAGTTGTTATTGATATCCTTGATCAATAGGTAGAGGTAGTCATAATAATCTAGTTTAGTTTCTGTGGTGAACTGGTCAGTAATAGCCAAGGATACCAAGACTTCTTCAAAATCATTAAATAGTAGTGAATCTTTATGATTGTAGTTGATTGAAGCCTTTAGGAATTCTGCTTCAATAAGGGCCAATAGTTCATTTTCCTTATTGGGGGAGTCCCCAGCTTTTAAGGAAAGAATCACTATAGTGGAAATAAAAGCTAAAATTTGCTTCAAAATACTTCGTATCAATTGAATATGCAAAATAACTCAAAAAATCTCATTTACAGACTAGTAGTTTCATTAAAAATTCACAATAAGATGGGTAAGTGTAGTATTTTTACGATTAAAAATTAGACTATTTCACAACTTCATTATTATTTCATTGACGACATTTTATTTTAAGATTCCTGAATTCCCCTGCCTATTTGGCAGACAGGGCTTTGCATCATCAGGAATTAAATTTGATGTATGCACTTTGTCATTCCTACGAACCTGGACAGACCGAAGTGTCGATATACAGGAATCTAACCAAAACTTTTGGCAGAAAATGGATAAATATAAAATTGAACTAAAGATAGTTCCTCATGTTTGAGTTAAAATCAATCTTGCTAAAGCGTTTCAGTCGCAATCGATTTGCCATTTGGGGAGCGATTTATATTTTGTTTTTATTTCTATTGTCACTATTTGGTCGATGTATATCTCTCGATAAGTCGGAGCATGCGAACCACCAGAACCTGACCCATAGATTCAAAAAGCCGGGTTATCGATATCAGAAGAAGTCCTCTGTCATCAATGACACCTTGACTCCTGCATCTGATTGGCTAATGAATTATAAAAACGGTGCTATACACTGCAGAGATAGTGTGACAAAAAAATGTGCCAAAGGATTGGATCGAATGCGTCATCCTGTGAATGCAGATAATGAATTTGTTTATTATCTGGGCTCAGATGCGCTCGGTCGAGATGTGCTTAGCCGGCTTGTCTTGGGTACAAAGGTTTCAATTCAGGTAGGAATTATAGCCGTGCTCATATCTCTCCTTATTGGTGTGTTTGTAGGCAGTATGGCTGGTTTTTATGGTGGGGTCATTGATTCGTTCGTGCTTTGGTTGATGAATGTTTTTTGGGCCATACCCACCATTTTGCTGGCTATGGTTTTGCTTATGAGTTTTAATTCAAATACCAAGCACCAGATTTGGTTGGTGTTTTTGGCAGTTGGACTCACTATGTGGGTAGATACCGCTAGATTGATACGAGGATTATTCATGCAGCTGCGAGAAAGGCAATTTGTGGAGGCCGCTAGAGCATTGGGTTTTTCGAATTTACGCATTATTTTCCGGCATATTTTTCCTAACACTATACCTTTTTTGATCGTTATTACTGCCTCCAATTTTGCTACGGCTATCTTGATGGAATCTGGCTTGAGTTATTTAGGTCTAGGGGTTCAGCCACCAGCGCCCTCTTGGGGTTCTATGCTTCGTGAATATTACGGATACTTGGGGACGGATGTTTCTTACCTCGCCTTTTTTCCTGGCTTGGCTATCACTCTGGCGGTTCTTGCTTTTTATGCACTGGGAAATGGATTGAGAGATGCGCTGGATGTGAAGGGGTGAAGTAAATCAGTCAGATTTATTCCAAACTAGATTATATTTGATTTACGTTGTTTTTGTATTGAGAACTGAATTTAAAAATTAATCCTATGATTAAAAAAAGCCTTTTGATGCTCCTATTGCTTTCATATTCATGCCTTGGATTCGGACAGAACAGTAATTATAAGAAATTTAGGTCTCTTTTCGAAAGTAAAAACAAGGATACTACAGCCATAGTTAAGTTGCTGCATGATTGGAGAATCTCCATCGCAAATGATCCAGAATATTATACGTCGGCATTCAATTATTATTATTTTAAAGCTAAGGAGGAGATAATATCTCTTCAAACAGAGCGGCCAAATGGAGAAAATTTCGCCTTATTGGATAAATCGGGAAAGGTGGCAGGTTATTTAGGGTCATCCACTGCATATAATGACGTTTATGTAATCAAGGCTATGAATGTTATCGATACAGCAATAGAAAAATTTCCAAAAAGATTGGACATTCGCTTTGGGAAATGCTATTTGCTAGGGCAATTAAGAGATTATGAGAATTTTACAAATGAAATTATTCAAACTATTGAATATTCAGGTACAATAAATCATGAATGGCTTTGGACTGAAAATAAACCGGAAACAAAAGATATGCTTATAGGCACGGTGCATGCCTATATGAAACAATTGTATAATACGGAGGAAGATAGTTTACTTTCAAATATTATCCGACTAGGGGAAGCAACGCTAAGGTATCATCCGAAGGAAACTGAGATTTTATCGTTAACCGCAATATCGCTTTTATTGACAAATAACTTTGATAAAGCGATAGAGTATCTTAAAATAGCTGAGAAGGAAAATCCTAAAGATATTATAGTCCTCAATAATCTGGCTCAAGGTTTTAAAATGAAAGGAGATAAGGAAAATGCAATTAAGTATTATGAGTTAATCATAAGGCATGGCGATCAAGAGGCTCAAGCCAGAGCAAAGAAAGCCATTGAAGATTTAAAACAAGAGTAATATTTTCTGCAATCCATTCAAGTATTTGTATGAACTACTACCTCTCTTCCTTCAAATTCGGAAACAAGGTCGAAGAACTTTCAAAAATGCTTCCACAAGGTTCACGCATAGGGCATATCAATAATTCCAAAGATTGGACAACCGCGAGTTCTGAAATACGAGCCAAGCATTTAAAAGAGGAAATGGAATTCTTAGATGATTTAGGTTTTCAGAATGAACATTTGGACTTAAAAAATTATTTTGGTAAGCAAGAAGCCTTGAGTAAAAAATTGTCTGAGCTAGATGGTATATGGCTGGCGGGTGGGCATACCTTTATTCTGCGCATGGCTATGCGCTTGAGTGGTTTTGATGACATCTATCAGCGTGAACTCCGCTATCGGAAAAACTTTTTCTGGGGAGGATATAGCGCAGGCGTGTGTATTTTATGTGATTCTTTGAAATATATTTCACAGGTAGATATGCCGAATGATTTCCCATATCCAGAAATGCAAGAAAATATATGGGAAGGTCTTGGCTTGTTCGATTATGGCATTCTTCCTCATTATGATTCAGACCACCACGAGGCGGAAATGATAGGCAAAGAAGTTCAGCGCTGCATAGATAATGGCTGGCTATTCAAAGTCATGCGCGATGGAGATGTTTGGATTATGGAGGAGATGGGGGTTTGATATGACTTTGAGCGTCTAATAAGAAAAGACCACTGTCATTTCAGAAACCTTATTTTACTAATGCTCCATATCCTTCAATAAGACAATAATATTTTCGCCCTATAAGACCTAATCTTTCCAATTCTTCTTTTAGTTTCTGCAAAGTCCAAGGCTGTCTTTTTGATAAACGAATTTCGTATCCTTTAAATATAATCATTGTCCTTATACTTTTTAAAACAACCTTGAAGTTTTCATTTTCAGCTGAAATTAGAAATTTTTTGCTCAATTCTTTATTTGCAGAATAAAAGTCAAAATCAATTTCTAAATTTAGTGCATTCTCATTGTTATTTGAATAAGAGCTCCATTCTTGCCATACTTCACTCACGTCTTCCATTAACTTCAAAATATTATCTTTTGTATCTTTTACTTTTGATGTGTCGTGCTCTGAAAAATTATATTCTCTTATTTCTTTAATAGTTTCCATTTTTTTTCATGTTATATAGGATGGTAAAACTGGAGTATACTATTGTAATCTTCCTGCGTTTTCTAGGTCATAATATTTTTTCACTACCTTCGCTGAAAATTCATGGATATTGTCAACTAGGTCTAATGGCCTTTTATTTAGAATCTCAAATGATTCCGTTATATCTTTTAAATTAAGACGTTTATTCTTGAAATAGTTTGATAAACTTGTAGATGAATCATATACATTTTCATGAATGCATTCTTCAGGAATTCCCATCATTAAAGGAACTTCATTAAAAGCGAAATTATAAATTTCGTTTAATAACTCCTTTTTATATTTTAAAATATTTAAGTATTCCAGAGCATTGTCCATGTCTTTGTTCGACTCAAAATACCAGCCTTCTTTAAAACAAATTGATTTCCTGTAGTAGAAACTTGATAGATGAGGGAAGGCTATTGCATCACAAGCTATTTCTAGAATAAAAACAATTATTTCATAATGAATATATCCTGCATAATTAGCTTTTTTATATTCATTAAGACAAACATTGGCGAACTTTGCTGCTTCTATTTTTCTTTTCAATAAATAGTCAAATTTTTCGGCGAAATATGTTACTAACATTGAAGCTCTCCGAATTGTAATAAATGCCATGTCTCCTTGTCTGTCTGCCAAGTAAAAATCACTTAAGAGGATTAATGGTTCAAAAAATAAAAGCGTTTTCTCATTATCGGTTTCACCTTCCCCTAATTTGAGTTTTAAATATTCTAATCCGTGTTGATTGGATACTTGGCTTAGAATATCTGCTATGACTGTCAGATTTTCTACCTTATCTTTATCTACAATTTTGTCTAATTGAAGAGTGATATAAGTTATTATTTCTTCTTCAGATATCGTCTTTTCCTTCTTCATATAAGGAATAACTTTTTTTAGCAGCGAAACAAGTTCATGAAATTCAATACTGTTAGATTCAACAAAGTCTTTTATAAAATTTATTGAAGCCAAAATTCCTTCTTTGTCTTTAATTTGTGTTGATTGTTTTTTGATTTCAGAAATATCATAATTTTTCATAATCTCATCTATTGAAGAAATTGTTTCTGGAATCTCATTTGTTTCAATTTCAACTTTGATTGAAATTACAGTATCTTTTTTTGCCTGTAAATCATCATTGCTAATTATGTCGTTTTTTTTAAAGAGATTGATGAAAAATGAAAACATACGTTTATGTATTTATTTTATAGTAGGGTTTTTATTTGCAGAATGATTTTTTTCTCTTTTGGTATTATTGCTCAACATCTGAGAAAAGCAACTTTGAACAATCTTAAATGTTTATGGCTTACCTGTTTTTTTGGATTTCACCAAAATGGTGGTATTTGAAAACAAATCTTTAATACGATTGAGATGTTATATTTACTTTGATATAAAGTTGTTTGCAATAAATGTAGATATTGAAATGATTATTCTTATTAGGAAATTCCAAAATAAATTACTTGATATTTTTCTGTTTTTTGCCTCAATTTTTGCTTGTTCATTTTGGTCTCCAGTGGTTACGTGGAAACAATGTCTACTCTTATAACTATTTATTTTAGTATAAATTTTTTGACCAAAAATTGAACCTAATAAATTAAATACAAAATAGACTGAAAAGATTAAAAGCAACCATAGGAAGGCATCTAAATATATTTGTTTTGGTGAATAGTTATCAAATTCTATATAATGAAAGTGTATTCTGAAGGCTAAGTATAAAAGACATAATCCAATAAAAGTTGTTAAGTAGTGCCCAGCTCTTGCAATATTCTGATTTTGCTTAGAAACAAATTTTAAAATTTTAGATTCTTGTTCTACTGGTTTTAATGTTTTATACCATTCAGTCACATTAAATATTAGTTCTTTTGACAGAACAACATTTATAAAATCAACTTTACATACAATAAATGATACAGTTTCATTTATTTCTAAAATATCATCACTATTAGTCATAATATGAAACAGTTCGTTTGGTCTTAAGGAAGAACCAATTCTTACCTTTAGTGTGTGTTTTTGAGCTAATTGATAGTTAGGTAATTTTACACTTATGTCCCATAGTAAACTAATACTTTCTGTTTTAGATGGAATTGTCCATTGGTATTCTTTAAAAGCTTGCCATGCATTGAAAGACTGAATTTCTCCATCATCAAAAGACAAAGTTATAGAAGTAATATTTGTAAAAATATCGTGATTTTCAATTTTTTTTTGAATTTTATCATTTAATCGTAAAATATCTTCAAGAGAAACAATTTTTTCATCTTCATATAATTTTACATGAGTATCTGGTCTAGCGTTTATCCAATAATAAAGAGATTTGAATGTTTCAAGATTAAACTCGGCTGGTAAATTTTGATTTGAAGTTGGTACAAGTTCTTGCATATGTGCTATTTAAAATAATTATCACTTACCTACAAATGTACATATTAAACTAAATATAAAGTGATAATTATATGTCTAAAATCGCAATAGTTGTTTTTAAGTTAAATATACATTCGATCACTCCCCCATAAACTCCCACGCACTTTTATACGCATTGTGTGAGTGGCAGTAGTCGAGCCATTGGTTGTAAAAATCATCTTGAGAGAGGGTAGCGCTATCGCCGAAGACGATGAGCATTTTTTTCGCGCGGGTGAGGGCTACATTGATACGCCGGTAGTCTTTGAGGAAGCCTATACTCCCTTCGTCATTCGAGCGCACGAGACTGATGCAGATGATATCCCGCTCCTGACCTTGGAAAGAATCTATCGTGGAAATATCGATGTTGTAGTTCAGTTTGAGTTGAGAAAATTCTCTGTCGTAGTTTTTCATATACTCCACCTGCCCTCGGTAGGGCGCTATGACGCCTATGCTCAAGTGATCGTATTGGTATTTTAGTTCGAGGAGCAGTTTTCCTAGATAATCAAATAATAGTTTGCATTCTTCTGGATTGGAGAGACTGTCGGAGTTGTCTTGCTTTTTTTCATCGAAGCCACAGCCTGCCGTATCGATAAACTGCAGGGTAGGGTAGAGGGTGTCGCGAATTTGAAAATAATGTTCTTTCGTATTGGGTGCGGCTTGTAGTTTATTTTCATAAAATACGAGATTGCTAAATCCCATGATTTCTTCTTTCATTCGGTACTGTGTATCGAGAAGGAAGACTCTATTCTTCACCTGAAATCCTATATCCATAAGGGTTGTGGATAGGCCTTGTTTCTCAGCTTCATGACTCTTGATAGTCGGAGGCAGCTGAAAAGGGTCTCCAGCAAGGATGACTTTTTCGGCTTTTAGAATTGGAATCCAAGTGGCAGGTTCGAGAGCTTGTGAGACTTCATCTATTACTACAGTCTGAAATTTCATATCCTTGAGATAGTTCTGCTGACTACCGACTAAGGTGGTGCAGATGACTTGAGATTCTTCTAAGATTTTTTTGACGAGATAATCTTCTATCCATCGGATATGTTTATGGATTTCCTTCACTTCTTGTAAGAGCAGTTTGCGCTGCTCTCTTTCCTCTGGCCCGAATTGACGTTTGTATTTATTTGCCATCTTTCGAAATTCATCGGCTTTTCTTCTCAGCTTTTTGATTTCTAAAATTTCGGGAGCTGCATCGATTTTAGCATCGAGCGTTTGAGATAATACCGCTTCATTGACTCGCGAAATATTGCCTATACGCAGTGTTTTCAGACCTATGGAAGATAATTTCTCTACCAATAAATCTGTGGCGCTATTACTGGGTGAGCAGACGAGAATTTGGCTTTCTTTTTTGCTGAGTTGATAGATAGCTTCTATGAGCGTCGTCGTCTTGCCAGTTCCCGGAGGTCCGTGAATAATGAGAAAATCTTCCATGCCCAGAATATGCTCTATGGCATTGATTTGGCTTACGTTGAGGGCAGTATTTCGAGGGGTAAATTTTACAGATTGAATAGGAGATGTCGCTCGCAGTCCATAGAATTTATCTCTCAAATGCGCTAATGTAGTGGAGTCTCCCGCTTTCTCGACTTCAGCCAGTGCGATGCGCATTTCTTTAAAAGATTTTTCATCAAAATCGGAAGCGATACCTATTTTTCCATCTTGGTACCAATCAGGGAAATCGTCTTCTTCTAATATAATTTTAATCTGATTGCTCGAAACATAGTAAACACTCCCACGCACGGAGTGGGTATGGATATTGCCATCTACATTCTGGAAAAAACGTATCATAGAACCACTCTTAAACTGGTGGGATACGAGTTTATCTTCGGCTATCTCTAACGTGAGGTAGGGATATTCACCTACTGTAAATCCTGTTTCATTGATTTTGAGTGGATACCACGTGAGTCCTTTCTCGACTAATTCTTTGACAGATAGTTTTTTTAAAGTCTCTTCATAGATAGTTTTATCATGCTGAAATTCTATATCTAAAGCCTTATTCAGCTTTTCTAGTCTATCTATTTTCTGGCTCATACTCGAGGTAAAAATAGATTCTTTACATCAAAATTGGTTCATTTTAATTAGATTTCAAGGAATAAAAATTTCTCAAAAGAATCAATAACATTTATTTCACTTAAAGAAAAACGGTTCTGACTATTTTTGTACTTAAACTAATATGCTAGTTCGTAAATATATTAATATTACATATTGTTGTAAGAAGACGGACAATCTTATTAAATTTTAATTATGCGTTTAGACAATCGGTTATTACTCATATTACTTTTAGCTTTTGTCTATTTATATGGCTGGAGTATACTGCACTGGGATTTCGATTTCTCCAAATTAGTGGCTATATTATCCTTTGGATTATTAACGCAGACACTTTTCTGTCTTGCCTTTAAAATACCTGTCAACGCTGCCATCAGCACTATTATTACCACTATGCTTCTGGGTTTGATGATTCGTACGGAGTTTATTTTTATCTGTGGTATGGTATCTTTTTTCGCCGTTTCTTCTAAGTATATTTTCCAGTACAATGGCAAGCACCTTTTCAATCCTGCGAATTTTGGCCTCATCTTTATGATCTTATTTACTCACCAGGCATTCATCACTACCCACCAGACCGATTTCATTGTTATATCGGGCACTGTATTGGGTGTTGTAGGAATTTTGTATCGAAGCGATGCCAAAAAAATTGATATGCTGGTGTTTTATTTTGTACTGAATTTGTTGGTAGGTTTTGTATATAAGTTTTTTGGATATTCTTTTGAATCATTTCAGTTAAATGATGTTTGGTTTTTAATTTACAGTTTCATATTAGTCGCAGACCCACTATCTAGCCCTAATAGCAGAATTGGAAGACTTATATGGGCTTTGTCTATTGTTCTAATTACTCACGTATTAGGATGTAATTTGAATTTACCCTTTGCACATTTTTACGCGTTGGCCATTGGAGGCCTAGTTATGGTTCTGATTGACTATATTTTCAACAAAGAAGCTAGATTCTCATGGGACTCTGTGCATAGACGTGCGCTCCATACGAATGATTTAATGCTTACGTAGTCTATATTTAAAGCTTTTTAAAAATGCAATATGTAAAAGCTAATCCAGTTATTGGGCTGGTGTGCCCTTGAACTTTATCTATGATAGTATCTAACGAGAGCATCAATTGGATTTTTATCTATTTTAGAAATGGTCAATCCGTGTTTTTTCATAGCTGTGCTTAGTTCATCTTCAAAAACAGAAGCAATTGAACCTACAAAACTTACGGGGTATTCTTTAGCTTCAGGATAGCACGCGATGTGATAGCGAACGAATTCATCAAATCCACGAAGGAGAATTTCTTGAATGAAGGAGTGGTTCCTAAATTGGCTAGCTATCTTGGCAAAACTGGCGAGAAACCTATTTGGCAGAGGCTGCTTATAGACCGCTTCAAATATATCTTCTTTATCTATTTTGTATTCTGAAACTATATAATCATGGATATCTTTTGGCAAGGTTTTGTATATATAGTGTTTTAATATTTCTTTTCCTAGATAGCTACCGGATGCTTCATCACCTAAAATATACCCCAAGGCGGGCACATTTTGGGTTATTTCGCCATCTGTATAGACACAGCTATTCGATCCGGTACCTATAATGCACGCTATTCCATGATCATTGCCAAACAAGGCTATGCAAGCCGCCAGCAAATCATGATCCACAAGGATATCTGTGGCGAGGGGAAAGTAGTTTTTAAGAATATTTTTAAGATAGTTATTTCTTTCCTCATGGGAGCATCCTGAACCATAAAATACGATACGATTTATTTTATTCCGATATTGAGAAAGTGCAGAGGATTGCAGTTCGCCTATAATAAAATCTTCCGAAGCAAAGAAAGGATTGATGCCTTTAGTTTCTATGGCAATTGTTGCAGCGTCACCTGTTATACGCCATTGAGTTTTGGAGCTACCACTTTCTGCTATTAAAAACATATAAGGTTGAATTAATATTTAATGACTAAAAGTAAGAAGTTTGGTAGAAATGGCCTTGACATTTTTTTTTATTTGATTTTAATAATTTTACAAGGTTAAAGCTCAAAAAATTTACCTTCTTTTGGTTCCAACTCAGTTACCTTTGCCTAATGATAAAGGAGGTCGCAAGGGAAATATTAATTTGGGGTATCAGCATTTTAGTCGCATGGATAGTTTGGTATCCAATACATAGTGTAATCCCGTTTAAATTTCTTCCACTAGGATTAGTATCCTTTGTTTTATTGATTCAGTTTGTCCGCTGGTTTGTATTCTATGATCAGGTGTTGTTATTTAAAACTACCTACCTCAAAGTATTCATCGTTTGTGGGTTATTTTTCACCGGATTTGTCATTTGGTCTGAAGGTCAGAAAATTGTGGCACTAGTTGAAAATATGGAAGTGAAAGACATAATGCCGGAGAATGCTACCCCGGTTTTTCTCAAGTTTGAAGATATTTACCATCTGTTTATTTATCTGAGAAATCTTTTGGTGATAAGCAATTATGGTACACCTTGCGCCGCCCTTATGTTGATGCTAAAGATTATATATAAAACCTTGGGTATGTCTCGTAGGAAAAATTATAGTTTATAATCATTCTGATAAAAATCAGAATACCTTGTCTTTTACTCTAATCTAGGTTGTCTACTTTTTTCGCTGAACAGTAAAATCAATTAGAAATAAAAATGCTTGACGATAGATATTGTCTTCAAAATTCATCAAAAGTTCCTTAGCCTTATTGGCGTATTCCAGCATTCTTTTTTCAGCGTATTCTAATCCGCCATTGCGCTCAATAGTTGTTATTATTTTCTGAATGGTTGCAGGATTTTTTCGTCTAAATCGTATAGACATGAGGAGTTTGGTTTTTACCCACCATGTCGAATTTTGTATGGTATGAATAAGAGGCAAAGTCATCTTCTGATCTTTAATATCGATAGCCAAGGGCTTCCCAATCTCATCTTTACCTAAATCCAGCAAATCATCTTTTATCTGAAAAGCCATGCCGATATTCAACCCTATTTCTCCCAGTAATTTATTCTTGTCCGCATCGTTGGTCACTGAATGTGAACCAGCTAAACAGGCTGTTTTGATGAGGGAGGCCGTTTTTTTTGATATAATGTTGTAATAAATGTCCTCTGTTATATCTAGCTTCATTGCTTTTTCGATTTGCAAGAGTTCACCTTCGCTCATTTCTTTTACAGCATTGGATACTATCTGAAGCAGCTGAAATTGATTATTATCTAGCGATAGGAGCAGACCTCTAGATAGAATATAATCTCCTAGCAAAACGGCAGCCTTATTTTTCCATTTGGCATTAATTGAAAGAAAGCCTCTGCGCGTTTCAGCTTCATCGACTACATCATCATGCACCAAAGTAGCCGTATGGAGTAGCTCGATCATGGTGGCGGCTATTATAGTGGACTCATTGGAAGGTGCCTGCATCCTAGCAGACAAGAAAACCAACATAGGTCGGATTTGTTTCCCCTTTGATTTTAAAAGATAATCTGTTATGAGGTTTAATAGCGGAATATCACTTTTTAGTTCTGCTTTTATTCGGGTATTCAAAGCATTTATATCATCTTGAATCAGATGGTTGATTTGTTCAAAATTCATATCCTCTTTAACCCTTTTTCGTAAATTACAACGGATAATACGCCTGCAAGTATACCTAAAATACTACCAACAAATACATCTTCTTTGAAATGACACATAAGATACATCCTAGATACACCTACTAGGATAGCTATCGGAAACAAAAGCGCCTGCCAGGATCTATTTAGATTATAAAAAAAGATAAGAAAAGTCATACAGTAGAAGGCCGTAAAGGTATGTCCCGAGGGCATACTATGTTTGTATAAGGGTATGTAATCTGGAATCGAACTTATCTCTCCTTGTTTAAAATATAAGAGCGGTCTTGGATAATCCATGGCATTCTTGATATATTGTAAAAAAATATTTATAGGAACAAAAGCCAGTAAAGCACTAATCAGCGCTCTTCGATTTTTGATCAATAAATAAATAGCTAACCCAACTAAACCTAACCATTCACCAAGGAGTGTAACTATTTTGAAGAATTCTGTCCAAAATGTTTTTCTATGGTAACAAAAATAGAGAATTTCCCAGCCCTTATTGGTCATCAAAATAAAACTCTGCATCAAAATAACATAGCAGGCTATTAAAAAGAAGAAAAAAATTCTATTGGCTGTCAACATTTTTTTTCGAAAATTTTTCTATAACCCAATTTGCAAATCCTTCAATATTCATCATCTGACTATCATTCATAGCTTTATATGTGAGGAAGATTCCTAGTGGTAAAAATAACATGGTGCTAAACCACATCCCTAGGAATGGGGCAACCTTCTCCTGTTGAGCAAATTCACTGGATATTTTTGTCAACATATAGTATATAATAAATAAGATGACGGAAATAAACATAGGAAGTCCTATGCCTCCTTTTTTAATGATGGCTCCCAAAGGTGCTCCAACAAAAAACAAAACCAAACAAGAAATAGCCAAGGTAAATTTTCTATGCCACTCCACTTTGAGGAGTTGATTATTGCTGCGAACATAGCTGATATCCGAGTTATGGCTAAACAAATTATTTTTTACACTTCGAAGTCTATTGCTGGTAATAATCTTAAATTTGGTCGCTTCATCACTTGTCAATTTGGCTATACTATCATTTAGTCGAATAGGTTCATTAGGATTGGGCAGTAGCATAAAACTAGGATTGAGTCTAAGAAACTGCGTGTCAAAATTTGTCTTTTTTGTTGCCATTTCTTTTTTAAACGAATCCATTTGAATATTTAACTGCGCCATATTCATTGAAAATCTTGCATCATCTGGGTTTTTAGATAAATTTTCCGCCAATTTGAACTGCGTTAAATCAAAACGTTTATCATAATTGGAAAATTTCCATTCATAATGGGGATATTTGAGATTATCGTATGAATTGCTAGCCACTTCTTTGTACATAACTCCCGTATCCATCCTAAATATGAGGACCTTGCCATTATCACTTTGAAGCATGCGTGCAGACCTAGCTATAAGGAGGCTTTGATTTCCATTGCCTTGGTTGTGATCATAAATTTTCAGACCATAGAGCGTCCCTGTTTCTTCATTTTTTCCATCCACCAGGATGCTTATACCACTTATCCCATTATAAAATTGTTTAGGTTTAATGAGCAATGTGGGCTTTAAGTTGCGTATATCACTCAGCATGGTAATGGCCACTGCTTTGGTTTTTGTGAATATATAGTTAGAATAATAAAACGCAAAAAGAGATACGAATATGGAGAAGATAATGGTGCTTTTGAAAAATCTAAAAAGGGAAATTCCACTCGCCTTAGCGGATGTCAATTCCGAATTTTCACCAAATTTGCCCATTGTCATTATACTACTTAAAAGTATAGCGAGCGGTAGAGCACTAGGAATTAGGGTAGATGAGGTGTACCAGACGAAGCGAAGCAAATTTTCCGTATCTATACCCTTGCCAATTAGATCATCGATATATACCCATAAAAATTGCATAATGAGGACAAACCAGGCTAATAAAAACGTGATTATAAATGGACCTACATATTGCTTCAATATATACCAGTCCAATTTTTTAAACCTGAGAAAATCAACTATGCTTTTCAATCTCTTTTCGAATTCTAAAGATAGTTTGGCTACTATCGTTTTTATTTTCCCTAGACCAGCATTGTTACTGGATTCTCTATATACTTCTTCACATCTGCTAAAAAGGCTGATCCTACTGCACCATCTACTACTCTGTGGTCGCAACTCAAGGTCATTTTCATAACAGAAGTCGGAACTATTTGGCCATTTTTCACGCCAGCTATTTCCTTCATAGCACCTACGGCTAGTATGCATGCATCGGGAGTGTTGATGATTGCAGTGAACTCCTCTATACCCATCATACCTAGGTTGGATATGGAGAAGGTATTGCCCTTCATTTCATCCGGCAGTATTTGTTTATTCTTTGCTTTCTCCGCATAGGATTTGCTGCTAGCAGCTATCTGACTTAAACTGAGCATATCAGCACTTCTTATCACGGGAACGACTAATCCATCGGGTACTGCTACCGCCATACCAATATTCACATGGTGATTAATTCTAATTTTATCACCTAACCATGAAGCATTAGCATATGGATGTTTTTTTAAGGCTAGCGCACAAGCCTTTATTACCATGTCATTGTATGATATTTTTACTGGCGACATGGTATTCAGCTGTTCTCTTACCTGTTTTGCATTATCCATATTGACTTCGATAGTCAGATAGAAGTGTGGTGCAGTATACATAGATTCAGCGAGTCTTTTTGCTATCACTTTTCTCATCTGAGAGAGTGGTATTTCTTCGAATGACTCTTGACCTATCGGTAAATTTTTAAGCAAGTTAGCTCCATTATCTTGAGCTCCACTTCCTTGGTATGACTCCACATCTTTTTTCACTATTCGACCATCTTCTCCACTTCCAGACAGATTGGAAAGATTAATTCCTTTTTCCTTAGCTATACTTTTAGCCAAAGGACTGGCTTTTACTCGCTGATCAGATGAGGAAACAGTTTGTACTACAGGAGATACAACCTCGGCAACTACCGCAGGTTTAGCTTCTTCCTTCACATCCTCTTTGGCAGGGCTAGTCGCTGGTGGTGTTTCGCTAAGAAGACTTTGAAAATCTTCTCCTTTCTTACCTAAAATAGCCAAGAGGCCATTCACCGGCACAGAATCACCTGATTTGGCAGCTACATAAAGCACCTCGCCCGATTGGAAACTTTCAAAATCCATGGTGGCCTTATCTGTTTCTACCTCAGCTACCACTGTGCCGGGTTTGATGACGTCACCTACTTTAATTAGCATATTGGCTATAACACCCTCTTCCATGGTGTCGCTCATTCTCGGTAAATTTAATCTTTCTGCCATAGGACAAGTTTGTATAGTTTATTTAGTGTGTATAGTTTAATATAGTTGTCTGTATTAAGGAGTCGCAGTAATCAGTCACAGTATTTTTTTTGTTATTAATCGCAAGACATTTTCAAATTTCCAAATTGCATCATTTTCAAATTTTACATTATCACATCAACAAATTATCGTATCATCACATCATCTACCTTCTCCCGGGGGTGAAATTTTGCATTTGCTTCATCATCTTTTTCATTTGGTCGAATTGTTTGATAAAGGCATTTACTTTTTCTATGCTATTTCCGCTCCCTTTGGCTATGCGCATTTTTCGTTTCATATCGAGTAGGTCTGGGTTAGCTCTCTCTTTCGGTGTCATAGATTGTATGATTGCCTCTATTTTCACGAATTGCGTCTCATCTACATCGACATCCTTCATAGCGTTACCCATACCTGGAATCATTTTCATAAGGTCTTTCATGTTTCCCATTTTTCTTATTTGACCCAGCTGGTCTAGGAAATCGTTAAAATCAAATTGGCTTTTGGCAATTTTTTTGGATAACTCTCTTGCTTTTTTCTCATCATAGACTTCCTGAGCCTTCTCCACGAGCGACACGATATCACCCATACCGAGGATTCGATTGGCCATCCTATCGGGATAGAAAATATCTAAGGAATCTTCTTTTTCCCCTTGAGATATGAACTTAATAGGCTTATCTACTACATATCGAATAGAAAGTGCCGCTCCACCGCGCGTATCGCCATCCATTTTGGTGAGCACGACTCCGTCGAAATTTATTTTATCATTGAAGGCTTTAGCGGTGTTGACTGCATCTTGCCCCGTCATAGAATCCACGACGAAGAGGGTTTCCGAAGGCTTTAACTCATTCTTTAGTTGAGAAATCTCATTCATCATTACCTCATCCACTGCCAAACGCCCAGCGGTATCCACTATGATAATATTGCAATTATTCGTTTTCGCATACAGAATAGCTTTCTGTGCTATGTCCAATGGATTTTTATTCTCCATTTCTACAAATACCGGCACATTGATTTTCTCTCCCAGCGCTTTCAATTGCTCCATAGCTGCAGGTCTATAGACATCCGCTGCGACCATAAGAGGTCTATATTTCTTCTTATTTTTTAAATAAAAGGCTAGTTTATGGGTAAAAGTCGTCTTACCAGAACCTTGTAATCCAGCTATGAGTATTATCGGTGGAGTCCCAGTAATATTGATTTCCTGCTGACTGCCTCCCATAAGCTCCGTCAGGGAGTCATTCATGATTTTGACAAACATCTGACTAGGCGATACTGCGGTGAGTATGCCTTTTCCTATGGCTTCATCTTTGACCTTATCTGTAAAATCTTTAGCTACTTTGTAGCTGACATCGGCCTCTACCAGAGCCCGGCGTACTTCTTTGGCGGTAGCCGCCACATTGATATCGCTGATTTTCCCTTGCCCTTTGAGGGTTTTGAGGGAAGCTTCTATACTTTCTTGTAACTTCTCAAACATGCTATGTCTCTATCGCTATAAGCTACAAATATAATGAAAAATGAAGATTAGACAGTGAATTTATGTGAAGATTAAAGAGGAGTTAAATGAAAAAAACATAAAAATTAAGTAGAAAAGTTTAACCTCCAATCAATTTTCTCGTCACAATGAAAAATTGGAATGAGAATGTATTCTATAGTGCCATTCTGGGAAACAATTTTCCATTTATCAGTTTCAATAAGGTCAATATACTTTTCTTCTTCTTTAGCCAATTTGTCATCAAATTCATAGGAATTATTATTAGGGTCTAATTCACTTAATTCAAATTTTCTGGATCTAAGTTTTGAATAATCGATGTAATTTAGGATATGTTCTGATAGCTTATCAGTTGGTTCTAAAGTTAATTTGAAACTACCACTTAGCCATGGGAAGTCTCCATCTTTAAATTCAATTTCTCCAATAAATAAATTGTCAAAATAGAGTTTATCTGGCATGATAAATTAGGTTTATGGAAGGTTGTAAAGTAGAATTTTAGTTTTAATTTAAAAAAACGACCCCAATGCTATATTCGTCTTAGGCAGTATGACAAAGGTGTAGAAGGTCAATCCTAAGGAAAGAATACAAAGGAGGATAATTAAATAGAAAAACAATTTTTCTTTCCGTGCCGTCATAGTTTATAGAGATATATTTTCCAAAAATCAGTTTTACTTCCTACACTCTTTACAAGCTGAAGACCAAGAGCAGGAGCGTTGTTTACTTTACATGCAGAGAAGATATAGCGACCACCTAGTTTTTTAATCTGGACTGCATTGATTTCTAGATTGTAAATTTTCTTGGAGTCGTGTGAACTTTGACAGTTTTGTACATTTTCTACACCGAGTTCGTCAGCGTATAAATAACAACGGTTTCCCCAGTTATCAAATTTTTCACGTATAAGCGGATTCTTTTCCAGTTCTTTTTCTATGATTTTGCGAAACTCAATTTTGTAGGCTAGATTGTATACGGAAAATAAACCATCAAGGGTAGCATAGTCGTGGTATTGAGCTATTGTGGGGCTCAACCCAAGTGAGATGATTTTATTCTCTTCTATGTTGGGAATGATTTTTTTTATTTCATTAAACTGATCTAAGGCGAGATATTCTCTATAACTCGGAAAGGTATCCTCAAAGCCCCAAAGTTTTTTATAGTTGTGCTGTGTTTCATCATTTGCAAGAAAGAGGATGAGGAATTGTGTGCTCAAAATAAGGGGAATTGTCTTACTGAGCAGTCTGAAACGTGCTATGGTATCTAGTGATATAAGGAGAATTAAAAACCAAAGGAAGGGGAGTAAAAAGCCAAAACGGTTGAAGCGGAATGATTTTATAAAGACTATGCTCTGTGTGAAATATTCAATATAGTTATAAAAGGCTTGCCATAGAACAATAAAGACTATAGCTATAAAGATTCTTTTGGACCATGGATTCTTTTTGATGCCGTAATAACTTAAAATGAAGATTCCAAAAATCAAGGTAGACACGAATATGGAAACATGATAATGTGTGCTAAAAAAGAAGGAGAAAAACTCTGTCAAGCTAGCTTGAATATTGGGAACATCGTTAAATTGATAATAATCTACTCTATGCGATCTAAACCCATCTTCTAGGAATAACATACCGTAAATAAATTGTATATTGGCTAGGATAGTGCCGAGTATAAAAGAACCCCATGCTGCCAACCATTTAGTAATATGATCATGTTTGATGATAAATAAATAAATCAAATAAATATTGAACAATGCAATAATTTCTATGCCAGACCAGACAAAAGACGAACAGAAGGGAAAAACAAAAAATATCAGAGCAGTAATGCCAAAATCTTCTTGATAATACAATCTAGCAAAACCGTAGGCTAGAATCGGCATGCCCATTATGGATATCCCAAAAGGTGTAAAAAATTGAATAGAAGTCAGAAGAAGACAAACGAAAACAATCCCTGATTCATATAAATAATTTAGAGTCATGTATCTTTTTATAAATAAATAAAAAGATACATATCCTATTGTCTTAAATATAAAATGACCTAGAATATAGCCGTAGAAAATATCAAAAAAATTACATAGATTGGCTATCAAGGTAAAGCCAGAAGGAAGTACATTGCGGGGTAAGCCATCCATGATAGTAGACAATTTTACCTCATTGGATAGGCTATGCATGTAGCCGGATTTTTTTAGAATATGAAGCCAAACAAGTTCTCCCTCCAATGTATCATGAACCCTTATATAGGAATCATAGCCTAGTAGAATATAAGGCAGAAAGAAGCTAATCGTCCATATTCCCAATCCGATGTAAAACTCCTTGGAGAAACGACGATTAAATTTCTCTAAAATACGTTGTGTGCGATTCAATTTCTTTTCGTTCGAAGCAAATTTACAATAGATTCTAAAATGTTTGTAACATTTAAATGTAAACGGTTCTTTTTTATTCTTACCTTGTGCCTAATTTTGTAGATTATTAGTTTTGATGAGAAGACAAGTAGCTATTATAGGAGGAGGGGCAGCAGGGGTTTTTTGTGCTATTCAGCTCAGGGAATCATCGGACTGTCAGGTCACTATCTTTGAAAAATCCACCGAGCTACTGAAAAAGGTGCGAATCAGTGGAGGCGGACGCTGCAATGTGACTCACCATTTTGTATCACAAGCCCAGTTCTCCAAAAACTATCCTCGTGGTTCCAAGGTACTCAAGCAAAATTTTGATGTCTTTTCACCAGATGATATGACTCAATGGTTAGAAAAAAGAGGCGTTCGACTCAAAACGGAAGCAGATGGGAGGATATTTCCTGTATCCAATGACTCTCAGACCATCATCGATAGTTTTATAAAAGAATTGAAGAAACATCACGTGGCAATATGTTTTGAACACGAACTTACACAGATAGTCATTGAAGATCACAAATTTGTACTAAAATTCAATGATAAGCTAATCACTGTTGATTATTTAGTCATTGCGACTGGTGGGGCACAAAAACCAAGGGATTTAGATATTTTTAAACCCTTGTCTCTAAAGATGGTTGATCCCGTTCCCTCTCTGTTTACTTTTAAAATCAACGATAAAGCACTAACAGAGCTTATGGGCCTGACTATGCAGGATGTTTCTGTTCGCATAGTAGGGACAGATATGAAAGAGTCAGGATCTGTTTTAATAACCCATTGGGGACTGAGTGGTCCTGGGATTTTAAAATTGTCAGCATGGGGAGCTTTTTTGCTAAATCAATATAACTATCATTTTCAGATAGCAATCAATTGGATGGGGGATAGCTCTGAGGAGGATATAAGGAATGAAATTGAAATTCTAAGACAGGACAACAGACAAGCTAAAGTTAGAAATCGAAAAATTGAAAAGTTTCCCCAGCGATTTTGGGAATACCTATTGGTCATGGCTGATATTGAAGCAGATAAAAAATGGTCAGAACTTTCGAAGAAAAATTGCAATAAGCTCATCCAATTGTTATTTCATAGTGTATATGAAATCAAAGGAAAAACTACGTTTAAAGAGGAATTTGTCACTGCCGGAGGCATCGATTTAGAAGATTTGAAGTCCCGAACAATGGAATCCAAGAAGATACCCAATTTATATTTTATAGGGGAGGTTACCAATATCGATGGTATAACAGGTGGATTTAATTTTCAAAATGCCTGGACCAGTGCTACGGTATGTGCCAACGATATTTCTAATAAGATTTAATAAGAAAGCCTCTCAAAGGAGAGGCTTTCTTGAATTCGATTCGTTTAATACTCGTCTTCATTAAAATAGAAGTCGTCCTGAGTTGGATAGTCGGGCCAAATGTCCTCAACGCCTTCATACTGTTCCTCACCGGCATCTTCTAATTGCTGTAAATTTTCTATTACAGCAACGGGTGCCCCAGAGCGGATAGCATAGTCAATAAGTTCATCTCTAGTAGCTGGCCATGGGGCATCTTCCAAATAAGAGGCTAATTCAAGTGTCCAATACATAGTTTTTCGTTTTTTGTGATTTAATTAAATTTTATTTTAAAGCTTAAAGTGTTACTTCTTTTCTCCAGATAACTTCATTTTTATTATTTAATTGTGTCAACTTTCGGGATAAAACAAAAAAATAATCGCTCAGTCTGTTTAGGAATTGTAAAGCCATTGACAAGGATGGGTGGCAGGTTTCCGAATCTAAAAGTCCAACGAGACTTCGCTCCGCTCGTCTGCAAACCGTGCGACATATATGGGCTCTAGCTACAGATTCGTGGCCACTAGGCAAAATGAAATTGGTCATAGCTGCTAAATCTTTATCCATTTGATCCATCTGATTTTCTAGGCTCGTTATATCTGAAGGCAAGAGCTTAGGAAGCTTAGTAATGAATTTTTCATCTTGTGTGGCAATTACAGACCCTATGTTGAACAGGATGTGCTGTATTTTCTCCAAGTAGGCTCTTATATCTCCATCTCCGATGCTTTCAATGAGTAAACCTAAGAATGAATTCAATTCATCAATGTTACCATAGGTTTCAACTCGTATGTAGCTCTTTTTGACTCTATCGCCACCAAACAGAGCAGTGGTTCCATCATCACCGGATTTTGTGTATATCTTCATCTACCCTTCGGCCTAGATAGCATCAAATCCCATTGCCAAGCCTGTAAGAGCGAATGGTAGTGGTATCCAAACCCATTGGGGAACCAAGACAAGTGCAGCTAAACAAGCTATTGTACCAAGAGCAAACATGATCCAAGCTTTACCTCTTCCATTATCTTTTGTCATATGTATATTTTAAAAGGTTGTGTTTTTAAATTTTCGCAAATGTAATTTTTTTTTCAAAAAAAAAGCAAGTTCATTTTGAACCTGCTCTGTATGTTAAAATTAAGTGAATAAATGTGGGTTATGCAGCCTTAAGAATCTTTTTCATTAACTTAGACTTCATATTGGAAGCCTTATTCTTATGAATTATATTTCTTTTCGCTAGCTTGTCAACCAAGGATATAACACTACCTAGCTTCTCTTTTTGAGCACTATTGTCGCCTTCATTTAGTATGGCTTTAACTGCATTACGCGTAGTCTTAGCATAGTATCTGTTATATAACCTTCTCTTTACAGCTTTTCTAGCTGCTTTTTTTGCATTTCTTGTGTTTGCCATATCTCTGAATCTTCAAATTTTGGGAGTGCAAATATAAAAATTAATTTTTAAATCAAAATCTTTTTCTTTCTATCAAAAAATTCATTGACTAAAAAGATTAATACGGATATACTAGCAATAATTGAAGTAAAAATGTTGAATATAAGCTCTTTAGATACGTATACTCTGATTTTATAATCCTCACTATACCCGAAAAAATAGATTAAAGAGACACAGAAAATCACAGTAAAGAAAAGAATCAAATTATCTTTTTTATCAGAAAATGAAACTTGTAGGCTTCTTTTGGGAACCTTTATAGATTGCATGACCCTATTTCTGATATCTTCATAATATCCTGAAGGTATCATCTGGTTTATCTCTTGGTCGATAATATTTTTTAAATCACTCATTGTGTGCAAATTTAATCGAATTTTGAATGGATTCATTCATTTTTTTTCGGCCTCTGTGAAGGATTACTTTTACATTGACCTCTGTCGTACGCGTTATTAGGCTTATTTCTTTAATACTCTGATCTTGATAGTAAAATAAGTCTATAACCAAACGCTCCTTGTCATTTAATATTTTCAATGCCTCTTTGAGTAGTTCTTCTGTGGCTATATCTAGTTCCTCATTATATTCTTCATCCTGTTTGCCTATATCCTCAACCTCATCGAAATATTTTTGTTTGTTTTTAAAAGCCAACGCTTTATTGGCAAGGATTCTATAGAACCAAGTTGAGAATTTAGATTCACCTTTGAAATTCTTAAGATTTTCAAAGGCTGCAACAAAGGCATCCTGAACTATATCCTGACTATCATCACTATTTTTTACGATTCTATACGCCACAGCAAAACTCATTTTGGCATAACGATCTACGAGGTGCCTGTAAAGAGCGGTGTCTCCTTTTAATATTAAAGAAATATATTCTAAATCAGTCATTTAGATGGGTAAAATCTTTAAATTTGACTACCTTATTTTATCATTATAATACCAGAATCCAGTGCCAAGAAGTACAAATAGCATGCCAATAAGGTAGCCAAAATCATTCATGATGGTTCCAAACAAGATAGCAATACCTAAAGATCCAAATACGATAGAATATTTCATCGTTTTTCGTTTATCATAGTTGGCTAATTCATCTGGACCTGAGCCAATTATCAATTTTTTATCATTTTCAGATTGATTGATTTCGTCCAAGCTGAATCCTTTGTTTAATAAAGCCTCCCTCCATTTTCTTTTTTGATATGACCTAAAAGCCAAATAACTAAACCCACCTATAATGGCTATAATTGGAATAAAAACGCTTATTTGCTCTGTAAGTGATTCGTTCTTAACCCTTTCAAGTTCTACTTGACTTTCATAATACTCTTGTTTTCTATCCCCAACTAATTCAGTGGCTGCAGATTCTATTTCTTTACTAACATCATTAGCAATTTCATCAATAGCTTTATTTAGGCTATCATCTTCTGTTGCTATACTGATATGAATTGTTTTTTTACCATTGGTAGATGCAGTATCGAGTGTAATGGCCGCTTTATTGCCTATCTGTATCTTGGCGGTTGGGACTGAGAGTATTATATTTTTTTTCATTGTTGCGAATTAAAAACTTTTACGACTATAGGATATACAAAGGTTAAAAAGGTTACAATCGATGTCATTTTGAATAAAAATCTTACCAATTTACATTTTTTTATATCTTTGCGCATACAATATTAAAAATTCTAAACCGAGATGAGTAAAACTATACTTGATCCAAATTTTTTCAAGAGGTCGATTTCAATCCTAATTTTAACATTAGTAGCTATTTGTACAAATGCTGCTATCAATGTAATTACCCCTTTATCGAATGTTACATTGTGTGAAGGAAATAGTTTAAATTTAAATATTTCTTTGACGAGCGATCATCCTGTAGACTATACGTGGAGACACAATGGAAATGTAGTCGGTGGCAACATGGCCAGTTTTACGATATCAATGATTTCTCTTTCACAGGCAGGAACCTACACATGTGAAATCAAAGAGCAAGTCACAGGGGCCGTTAATATTCAAAGTTGTATAGTTAGTGTAAATGCAAAACCAGTCATCGTGTCTCACCCTTCGGGTACCATTTCTCCTTTGTGTTTCGGTGGAGATTTGAACTTAACTGCAACGGTGAATAATGCGACAATGGTTTGGAGAAGAAATGGTTCGGTTATTGCTATTGGAACTCCTAACTATACTAAAATGGGCGTTACCCTTGCAGATACAGGATTATATACAGTTTTGGCTAGGGCTTCGATAGGCTGTAGAGACACGATTACCAATGCGTATCACCTTGCTGTGAGACAAAGAGCATATATCATAGATACTCCAAAAGGGGCCAAATTAAGAGATAAAGCTCAAATACCAACTGGACCAGGTATGTCTCACGTGATGAGAATAAAAGTGGGTGGTGACGGTCCATTTGCATACCAGTGGTATAAGGACGGGGTTATTATTCCTGGAGAAAATACAGATAGCTTAAAAATACATGAATTCAAGGCCTTTTTAGATTCAGGAGCCTACAGAGTGATCGTTAATACAACTCTTCCTTGTCTAGATACATTGAGAAGCAGATTACTCTTGGTTGAACCTACATTGTGTCCTATATTGCTAAAACAAACGGATACCTTATTAAATGCATGTGCAGGAGGCTCAGCCATTATGGAAGTAGATGCATTGGGTGTGCATAGATACCAATGGTTTAAGGTGAATGCAAATGGAACCCAAGACTCTCTAGAAGGAGCTATTTATAAGAGATTTATAATAGCCAATGCTGATTCTACAACTCCGGGATTTTACAATTTAATTCTTTATAAAGACCCAAGTATATTGGGCGATTGTCAAGAAAAAGACCTGTTTAAGCGAATAAAAATTGTTCTGAATACTCGCCAGTCAGTGACAGTGCATCCTATGCCAAATTCGAATTGCTCTGCAACTTCACATACCATGAGTGTGAGAGGAAAAAATGCCACAGCATATCAATGGTACAAAAACGGAGTAATGATTCCAGGTGCTACAGATAGCAATTATACCATAAGTCCATTGACATTCACGCCAGATGTATATAGAGCTCATGTAAGAAATCCTTATTGTACAGATGAGCCCTCGAATTCTGTCTTGGTAAGACAATTGAATCCAAATAACATGATAAAATTGGCCATAAGTGATAGACTTAATTTATTGGAGCAATGTACTGACAATACTGGTTGGACGTATTATGCGCATGAGGGTAATCAACAAGAGCTATTACTAGCCATAAAAAAGAATGGGAATAATGTAAATTTCTCTCCAGATGTTAGATTCACAAATGGTTACATAAAAGAGCTAGAGCCAGTAGCACCAGAAAATAAGGTAATTCTTATGGGTCTTAGGATGTTTTCGATTAAGGTTAATGGAATGGATACTATCAAGTTTCCATATTCTGTAAGATTTTTCTACAATGAAGGGCCTTCAGAAAAAGGACTTTTCTTAAGCACAATTCAGGCTAGAAGGAATGCTTTAACTCCTACAAATCAATTCTCAACTGACCTTCCATTAAGTGAACTTTCTTTTGTGACTTCAACACGAAGTGAAATGACGAGTGATTTAATTTTGGGACAAACAAAATCTCCTATCAATTTCCCATATCAAATCGTTTCAAATAAAACAATGGGTTATCAAAATAGCATTGCATTTGTGGAGGTCAATAATATGGTTAGTGAAAAAAGTGGGGGTACATTCTACTTCCATTATCAAAGAAAAGCGGGAAGTCGAATCCAATCGACAGACAATTCTAATTTTGAAATTTATCCAATTCCTTCAAACGGTCGTTTGACTATAAGTACTCGTCAAACTCAAAAAGAAGATATCAAAGTACGGGTGCTTGATTTATTAGGAAAAGAGGTTAAATTTATAACAATAAGCAAATTTGAAACTACTAAAGACATTGACTGTACGCAGTTGCCAAGTGGAAATTATATTCTAAATTTGGACAATGGGACGGAACAGTTTAATAAGAAAATAACTATCGAAAGATAGTTGTTTTATACTAATTTATGTTTAAGTGGGGGGATAGACTAACGTCTATCCCTTTTTTTTGTCCAATTATAGCAGTTCTGTGATTTCTTGAGCTGTTATAGGGCTTAAAGAAATACCCATTCCATTGCAATTCATTGCATAGATGACATGCTTACCTATATACTTTATCATAGGAAGTTTATTGTCTGTGAATGCCATTATACCTGACCACTGTTGTTCAATATCTGGCATATGAGATGGTGCTATGATAGTATTTAACTTTTCTATTAAGTCCTTTTGAATCAATTCATTCAGTAGAAATCGAGTATCCGTTTCGCCATGAATATCTAAGTGCCTCCCTCCTCCAAAAAGTATTCTATTATCTACGTTTCTAAAATAATAGTAGCCTTCCTGAAAATGGAAGCAGCCTCGAAGTTTTAAATTAGGTATTGGTTTGGTGATGAGAACTTGACCTCTCGCTGGTTTTATTTGTAACTGATTTATAGGAGGAAAGGCATTTGTACAAAAAATTAGTTTTTCAGTTTGAACTTTATGTTTGTTATTGATTATAAATTCGATTGGTGATCCATCTTCATATGAAGTCAACTCAGAGTTCGCGAAAAAATGAACATTTTTAGCACGCAATAATTCATGTATGGCTAAGATTAACTTTCCACTGTGGATCTGTCCTTCAAATGGATTAAATACCAAACTCTGCGTGTTGGCGCTAAATCCAAATTCTTTAATTTTTTCAGGTTGTTGTTTAAATACGATTTCTTGAAAAACTGGGTTTAGGTAGGAATTGATTTCATCCAAATCTTGCTGCAGTATCGGTTTATCTATAAAAAGTTCATAACCACCATAATTTTCATAGTTAATCTTATCTCCGAGTAATGATTGAATTCTCTGTATTCCTTTCCAGCGTTTATTCACTATTTCTAGCGTTTTAGAATCGCCCCATTGTTTTCTATCTGCCGCTATTTCGGTAACGCTGCCAAAACAGGCAAAGCCAGCATTACGGCTGGTAGCACCGGCAGCAAAAAGATCTCTTTCAAAGATGGCTATTCTAGCTTTGGGGTATTTTAATGAAAGTTCATATGCAGTAAATAATCCAAGAATTCCACCACCAACTATAGAAAAATCAATGATGCTAAGTTGGTCAGTTTCCCAAAAACTCTGCATGAAACCTATTTCTGATAATGATCGAAAATGGCATTCCATCGCAATTTTAATACTCCGAGAATGGCTTCTTGAATAATATTGGAAGACATTTTAGATACACCTTCTTCTCTATCTTTAAACCAAATAGGAATTTCTTTAATTTTATATCCCATCAAATAGGCTGCGTACTTCATTTGAATTTGGAATGCGTATCCTTTAAAAACAATCTTATCCATATTTAAGTTTTCCAAAAACTCTCTTCGATAACAAACGAAACCCGCAGTAGTATCCTGGACAGGAATACCTGTAATCAATCTAGCATACAAGGAAGCTCCTTTAGATAACAAGATTCTTCGTTTTGGCCAATTATATACTCCACCGCCTTCGATATATCTAGATCCAACCGCCACATCAGCGCCTTCTAGGATTGCCTTTCGCAGACGAGGGAGGTCTTCAGGGTTGTGTGAAAAATCGCAGTCCATTTCACATACCATGGTATAGTTTTTTTCTAAGGCCCACTTAAATCCAGTAATATAAGCCGTACCAAGTCCTAGTTTTCCGGAACGTTGAATCATATGCAACTTGGTTGGATATTTCTTCTGCATTTCTCTAACCAATTCAGCTGTACCATCAGGTGAATTGTCATCAATAATAAGCAAATCAAAATCCACTGGAAGAGAAAAGACTTTCTCTATCATGGGGACAATATTATCCTGCTCATTATATGTTGGAATTATAACTAGACAATCATTCACCTTACAAATATAGTTTAGATTTTAAATGTGTTTTGAACTAAAAACTATCTTAACCAAGTGGAATGCCTAGTTCATCACAAACTTGCTTCAATTTAGCCTTGGTATGAAGCCCAAAATCCGCATTGTACATCCATTTGAAATAACCTCTGTCTTTTTCAAAGATATCTTGAAATCGCATATCCTTGTATTTGCCAAAACATAAATAGAATTGATTGTCCTTTTTCAAGATACGCTTAGCATTGTCTAGATGACCAGAGGATGTATTAGAATAGGTCTTGGAGATATAGGCGATATCGTTGATGATATCTGGGTAGCGAATTAACTGTGCTTTGAAAATTTCGAAAGTGGCTTCTACATCTGCCTCTGCAGTATGCGCATTGATGAGTTCTTTCTCGCAGTAAAATTTATAAGCCGCGGATAAATCTCGTTTCTCTTTCGCATGAAAAATATTCTGAATATCTATATTGTCCTTCTCTTCTAAAAAAAGGTCTAGCCCACAGCGCAGCATTTCCTCCGTTAACATAGGGATATCAAATCTATTTGAATTATAACCTGCCAAATCCGCATCTTTTATAAATTCGGCTACTTCAATGGCTATTTGTGAAAATTTAGGGGCATCCTTGACTCTTTCATCTGTAATGCCGTGTATGGCCGCTACTTCTTTAGGAATGGGAATGGTTGGATTTACTAAATAATAAAGAGTCTTTCTACTTTGATCAGGAAAAATTTTTAGAATGGAAATTTCAACAATTCTATCTTTGGCTATATCAAGGCCTGTTGTTTCAAGATCAAAAAAAGCGAGTGGTCGAGCTAAGTTAAGCATATTATTCAATTTATAAGGTATCTACGGTATTAATTGTTTAAGTATCGTTCTTGTATGACTTGTCTATGGTGTATTTCATGAGCTATAATTGAAAACCCCATTGCCGCAACTTCCGTGTCAAACCCATTAGCATTGCCTATTTTTTTTAAGTCTTCTGCGCCAAATTGTGAGAATAAATTATGCGTATATTTCATCTGCAGTTCGAGGGAAGCGAGCAATTTTTCCTTGGTTAAACTAGTTTCAACTATGGTCGCAGCATATTCATCTGGATCCCAACCCATCAGTGGTTTTTTTTCTCCCCGCACTACGGATAAGGCTCTAAAACAAAAAATTAACTCTGCATCTATTAAATGTTGCACTATTTTCTGTATACTCCATTTGTCTTTTTCATAGCTATATGCCCATTGCGATTCAGGGATGGCGCGATAAAAATCTATATAGTTTTGCCTTTGATCCAAGAGGTGTAATAAAGGAATATCCTGAGCCAGTTTTTTGTATGCTTCAGAGTAATATGGAGGATAAAATTCTAATTCAGTTACGCGCATTATTTTCTATAAATATATTCTGAATTACGGTGCTTAACTATCACCTCTCCAATATTGGATTCTTCCACTCGTCCCATTATTTGCGCATCCACTCCGAATGACTTTGAAATAGAAATAATCTCTTGGGCCATAGTTTCATTTTCTAAATAAATCTCAAGACGTGTCCCCATATTAAAAACTTGAAACATTTCCTTCCAGTCTGTCTGGCTCTGCTCTTGTATGAAATCAAACAAAAATGGAACAGGTAAATAATTGTCTTTTACAATTCTCACCTTGTCTACAAAATGTAAAACTTTTGAAGCTGCCCCTCCTGTGCAGTGCACAATGGAAGCCAATTTATCTCTACCTAATTCTTCAAAAATTCTTTTCAAAATAGGTGTGTAACTCATCGTTGGAGATAAAATTAATTTCCCTAGGGTTAAATCATTATAAACAATATCCGTTAGTTTATTCTTTCCTATATACTGAACTGATGGGTCTACGAGTTCTTCTATAGATTCAGAATATTGCTTATAGTGAGTAGAGAGTAAATCATGTCTTGCAGAAGTCAAACCATTGCTTCCCATTCCGGCGTTATAGCCATTTTCATAAATGCAATTTCCATAACTCGCCAAGCCCACAATAATTTGTCCTGACTTGATATTTCCTGTTTGGATAATGTCCGATTTTTTCATTCGAGCTACCATACTGGCATCCACAGATACTGTGCGCACGACATCGCCTACATCAGCTGTCTCACCCCCAGTATAGATTATCTCAATGCCATTATCATTCAGTTTGTCAATATATTCTTGAGTTCCATCTATGATTTCCTTGATGATTTCACCAGGGATTCGATTTTTATTTCTATTGATAATGGATGTGAAGAGAAATTTATCTATGGCTCCTACGCAAGCCATGTCATCCAAATTCATAACGAGGGCATCTTGACCTATACCTCTAAAAAGAGATGTGTCTCCAGTTTCTTTCCAATATAAATAAGCAATAATAGATTTGGTGCCACTGCCATCACTGCTCATTAGATTGACATAGTCATCGCTACCACCCAGTGTATCAGGAAATACCTTACAAAATAAATTTTCATAAACGCCTTGGCTCAAATTGGCTATGGCTTTGTGTACATCTTCTTTTTTGGCGGAAACACCTCGTTTTAAATATAAATCACTCATGCTTTTTAAATTCCTTTTTGATACCAGTTTTTCATATATTCAATATCAGCTGCACTGTAATTCGTATCCTTCTCAATCAAAGTTATCAATTCTTTAAATCCTGTTAAGGTAGTTAAAGAACATTTAGCAGCCTCAAATGCATCGCTTGCTTTTTGAAAATTATAGGTGAAGATGGCAAACATACCCAATACATTTGCGCCATAATCTTTAAGAGCCTCTACTGCCTTTAAACTGCTACCTCCCGTCGATATTAAATCTTCGATGACTACTACTTTTGAATTAGGTTCCAAAAATCCTTCTACGGTATTCTCCCTCCCATGACCTTTGGGTTTATCTCTTACATAGACAAATGGAAGTCCTAGTCTATCGGCTACGAGCATACCGTGAGCGATTCCACCTGTGGCCACACCAGCTATGGCTTCTGCTTGGGGGTATAATTCTTTGATTTTGGCTACAAAGCCAGTACAGATAGCGTTTCTAACTTCTGGGTAGGAAAGTGTAATTCGATTGTCACAATAAATAGGGGATTCTGCACCACTGGCCCAGATAAATGGCTTAGAAGGCGATAGTTTGACAGCTTGGATAGATAATAGTTGTTGGGCTATTGACATGTAATTTAAAATATCGTTATGAATTAGCAATTTGGTGAATATAATCTAGAATTTCCTCTTTTCCTTTGCGCTCTTCTGAAGATGTTATAAAGCTCTTTGGCAGCTCCTCCCAAGCTTCTTTTAGTTTATTTTCGAAAAGTTCTATATTGATTTTGCACTGTTTTAATTCTCGGGTATCCGCTTTTGTATAAACAATAGAGAAAGGAACACCATTCTCCCCGAGCCAATTGATCATATCTAAATCACTTTTCATGGGTTTAATCCGAGAATCAATCAGAAGAAATATATTAACGAGGGCTTCTCTAGTCTCAAAATAGGTGTACATAGTTTTCTCCCAGCTAGATCGAAGTGTTTTACTTCGCTTGGCATAACCATAGCCTGGTAAATCTACCAGATGCCATATTTTATTAATTAAAAAATAATTGAGGGATTGGGTTTTTCCTGGGGTAGAGGAGACCTTGGCTAAATCATTTTTGCCAGTTAAATAATTTATCAAGGAAGACTTTCCTACATTGGATCTCCCAATAAAGCAAAATTCGGGAATATCGATTTCTGGTAGCTCTGAAAGGGTATTAAATGAGCCAATAAATTGCCGAGAGTTGATATTCATGGGTTCAAAATTAAGAAGGAACAATTAACCATGAACAATTAGTTTTGTACTTAAATCTTAGAATTGTGGAAATCGAAGTAGAAAAGGTAGTCCCTTATCAGACGAATGATGCGAAGAAGGCTCAAATTGAGACTATGTTCGATAACATAGCGCACAAATATGATTTTTTGAATCACCTTTTGAGTTTAGGAATTGATATCATTTGGAGAAAAAGGGCTATCAGGGAAATTTCAGCCGTAAATCCGGAAGTTATTTTGGATATGGCGACTGGTACGGGAGATTTTGCCTTCGAGGCCCTTTTACTAAACCCAAAGAGAGTGGTTGCTTTGGATTTGTCTCAAAATATGCTCGATATTGGAATAGAAAAGGCCAAAAATAAGAGAAACGGGCAGCACATAGAATGGGTCAAGGGAGACAGCGAGCAACTTGGTTTTGCTGATAGTAGCTTTGATGCTATCACCGTCGGTTTCGGAGTTCGAAATTTTCAAAATTTGGAAAAGGGATTAAGTGAGTTAGGGCGGGTTATGAAGCCAGGTGGTATGATAGCTATTTTAGAGCCATCATTTCCTACCAATCCTTTTTTAAGATTCCTTTTTAATATTCATTTCAGGTATATTACTCCATTTATTGGAAAGATATTTTCAAGAGATAGTTCGGCATATTCCTACCTGCCGAATTCCGTTAGTGCTTTTCCTCAGGGAGATTCGTTTTGTGAAATCCTAAAAAAAACGGGCTTTAATGATACTAAACACTATCCTTTAACGTTTGGAATGTGTGCTTTATATACAGCGCGAAAGTAAGCATGTTTCGATTTTGTTTTCTATTAGTTTTCGTTTTTAACTTTTCACTTTTGAGTGGACAATTAAATTTTTATGAGAAAGGTAATAAGGCACTGTATTGGGGCATATCTCTTGGTTTAAATACGTCAAACTTCAGAATTGATAGACAGCCGCACTCTGAAGCAAATGATACTATTTTGAGTATTGATGATAAATCACAACCCGGTTTTAATCTGGGACTTATCGGAAACTGGCAGTTCAATCGCTATTTTGATTTGCGATTCATCCCCAATATGACCTTTGGAGAGAAATTAATACAATATAATACCATCAGCGGTGTTGTGGACAATCGCATAAAAACTACTTATATCTCACTTCCAGTTCATATTCGCTTTAAGTCGGAACCAGTAAATGATTGGAGGGTATTCGTTGTAGCGGGTTTAAAATATGATTTAAACATTGATCCACAAGTCAGAACGACAAGCGAGCCCAATAAAATTGCGCTTCGAAAGGCTAGTCTATCCATGGAGTACGGAATTGGTCTTCAATACTTCTTTCCTTACTTTATTTTCTCCCCAGAGTTAAAATATTCTCATAGTCTCAATAATGTCTTGGATCCCAATCAAAGCGATTTAAATCGATCCGCAATCAGAGGCTTATACCCAAGAGCTTTGGTATTTACATTAAATTTTGAGGGTTAGTTTATGCCAATCTTATTCGAGCACCTTGATTCCTCTTTTCAGATAATTGTTTATGAAATAGAACATAAGGCAGATTATTACAAAGAGGGCATTGACTTCACGGACTTTGATCAAAAGGAGTTTGATGCGATAGTCAATCCTCTAAAACAACTTCAATGGCTGGCTTCACGCTATTGGGTCAAGAAGTTATCTAAACAACACCATCAGCTTCATCTCGAAAAAACGGAACTCGGCAAGCCTCACTTCACCAATTATCCGTTAAAGTTTTCTATATCTCATTCGAGAAACTATGTAGCGGTTATATGCTCTGAAACCAACGATGTGGCTATAGACATCGAGGTCATTCAAGATAAAGTATTAAAAATTAAACATAAATTTCTCCATCCAAACGATTTTGAGCAAGGAGACGATTTAGCTAAATTGACTATGATATGGAGCTCAAAAGAAACAATATATAAGCACTATCATACGAAAGAATTGTACTCATTTAAGGAGCAGATAGCTGTAGATACGTATAATGATTCAAAAATGCATTATACCTTATCAAATTTCCAAAATCAAAAGCACTCAGAGGTTTTTTATAAAAGAATTGAAGGAGCCATATTTACATGGATTTTTGACTAGAAAAATTTAATCACTTCAATCTTTCAACTCACCCTCACTCTTTGCAATGACACAGGTCGCCAAGCTATTTCCTATCACATTGGTTGATGTTCGTGCCATATCCATTAACTCATCGACACCGAAGATGAGGTAAATAGGAGCTATAGGTAAGTTGAGGTCAGCTGCAGTAGCTATGAGAATGACAAGAGATGCTCTTGGCACAGCAGCTACTCCTTTGCTCGTGAGCATGAGGATAAATAACATGGAAAGTTGCTGCCCTAAAGTGAGATCAATTCCCGAGGCTTGTGCCACAAAAACAGTGGCAAGAGAGAGATAGAGTGTCGTGCCATCCAAATTGAAACTGTAACCCATAGGTAAGACGAAAGAAACAATTTTTCTGCTACAACCAAAATCTTCCAAAGCTTTAAACAGCTTAGGTAAGGCCGCATCAGAGCTGGTGGTAGCAAAGGCTATAGAAACTGGTTCTTTGATATGATGCCATAGTTTCCTTAAATTTATATTAAAGTACAATCCGATAGGTATTAGTACGAATAATATTAATGCAGCTAAAGCGCCATATAAGGTCCCAACGAGTTTTAGTAGTGGAAGTAAAATGGACAACCCCATATGACCCACCGCGTAGGCCATAGCCGCCCCGACCGCTATTGGCGCAAAATACATGATGATATGGGTGACTTTAAACATAGTTTCTGCTAATCCATCTGCGAAGTGAATCATGGTATTCTTTGCGCCTGCAGGTGCCATCGATACTCCTAACCCAAATAATATACTAAAAATGACAATTTGAAGAACCTTTCCTTCGGTTATCGCTTTCGTAATATTTTCAGGAAATACATCGAGAATATATTCTTCGAATGATTTGGGTTTTATCTGTTTGGTTTCTTCTACTTTTTCTATGGCCTTGGCTTCAGCTTGCATATGTATTCCTCTGCCTGCTTGGGTTAGGTTGATTGCGCCTAGTCCTATGAACAAAGCTAAGGTCGTCACTACTTCGAAATATATAATTGATTTTAATCCTAATTTTCCGATGTCTTTTAACTTGGAATGATGGGCTATACCTAAAACGATAGTGGCAAAAATTAATGGCGCAACAATTGTTTTAATTAATCGAAGAAATATCTTAGAAATGAGTTGCAGCTTCTGTGAAAACTCAGGGAATACTATTCCTACTATGATTCCAAAGACCATAGAAATAAATATCCAATGGGTTAGGCTTATTTTTTTGAGAAAATTCATTTTTCTAATTTTTGTAAATATAAAAAAAGGAGACCAAAATGGCCTCCTTAATGAAAATAAAATGAATAAACTAAAGTTATTACATAGACTTTATTGCGATTGCAATTTGAGTTTCTGTTGCTTCAATTGGATTTGTCATAGCGATAGTCATTCCCGTCGTTACTATTGTTGATTTTATTTCATAATAGTATTTGTTATTTTTTCTAGCAACTAAAACTAGTTTGACATCCAACCCTTCAGGAGCCATGTCATATCCAAATTTAAATATATTTGTTGTAGAGTTGCCACCTAAACTAGTTACGCCATTTATAATTGGAAAATAGGCAAAAACATTGCAATTTGAATCAACATAGCCTGATGGAGTAGTTACTGTAATATCAGTTTTCGAAGATGTATAATGATATAACACATCACAATTTGAAAATCCGAAAGAATATATGTTATAATAGTAATAATAACTAGAATCAGCAGATTTACCAACGGTATCTTTTTCTTTTATATCCCAATTTATAGTTGTATCGCCTGCTACAGAATCACTTTCTTTTACTGACCCAATATACAAATCCATTGGCGCAGAATTTGGTGAAGTAGGAATCATGACTTTAGGTTTAGCTAATTGATTTACGTCTAATGCTTCCCCATTTAAATAAGCATTTAAATAAATTTGGCCCCCAGATTGTAATAGTTTTCCATTACTCGTAGTTGTTTTATTTGCTAATATCATAGCTTGACCAGTCAACATTTCTTGTAAAACGATTTTGACATTACCACTAGTAAGAATCGTTCCGTCTTTTTTCTTAAATGAATTGGAGTAGAAGGTAATTTTAGTCCCCTTTTCTCCAATGACGACCTGTTGCTGTCCGGCATTTACTGTAAAGTTTTGCATCGGAGGAGCGATGTTTTTAAATAAATCAGTCAAAGCCGATTGCTTTTTTGTGGAGGTGTTAGTTTGCATATCTTCTTTATAGCAACCAATGCTAGCGAAGAGAGATAAGAAAATGGCGACTGTTAAATTAATTTTCTTTTTCATATTTTGGAGTTTTAATGTTCAAAAATTTAACGCAAAGATGAGACTAAATAGTATTTGTTTTTTGCAATAAAATATGGACTTTGTTAGATTAAATACGATTCCTATTTATTTAAATAACATAATTAGGGCTATAAACTCATTTTTGCAGATATTAGCATAAAATTCAACGAATGAAACTGACGATTTCTTTTTTACTCCTTTGCGGTACTTTGGGTGCTCAAACCTTCCAATCCGCCTCTAATCCCTATTTCTGGAAAAATAAACTAGGAACTAAGAGTGAATACTGGCAGCAAGATGTAGATTATAACATTCAAGCTAAGTTGGATGAAAAAGAAGAGATTATCTCCGGTAAGGTAGAAATAATTTATACGAATAATTCGCCACACGTACTCAATGAATTATTTTTCAATCTCTATCAAAATGCCTTTATCAAAGAATCTTATCTCTCTAATTTACAAGAAGCGAATGGGAATAAAGTGCGATTTGGCAAGTGGGAAGAGGCAGGAAAAGGAAATGAAATACTTTCTTTAAAAGTAGATGGAGAAATAGTTAAAACAGAAATTGACGGCTCCATTTTAAAAGCTTGGCTGAGAAAACCAATGCAACCGAACTCAAATATTAAAATTGAAATCGGTTTTAAGACCTATTACAGCAAGGGTGGAGATACTCGTCGTAGAATGAAGTCATATAACTTTCAAGGGATAAAACATTTTAATGGAGCTCATTGGTATCCGCGCCTAGCAGTCTATGATAGAAAATTTGGATGGTGTACCGATCAGCATCTG
>CAYXKX010000023.1:5880-43587 GCA_964465185.1 uncultured Chitinophagaceae bacterium | reverse complement strand
TTTGTTATTCAATCTTTCTAAATAAACAGAAGCATCATACACATTAGAAATTTTATTTTCTCTAGCACTTACTATTTGAATGATATTGTCAACATTGTCAGTTGAGCTTTCAACTTCAATTTGAGAACATTTTCTTTTTTTATTACTCAGATACTTTATAACAGATCTAAAAATAATTCGTTCAATTAAGTTCATACTAGAATTATTATGCACCCAATTCCTAAAGAATTCAATATTCGTAGTTTTCATTTCACTTTCACTTTGTTCAAAAACCCGTCTTAATAATTTGAAATTATAAATCAAAAAATCAAGTTTTCTAAATGGAATTAACCAATTTTCTAAATACTGAAAATATGATTCAATAGCGAAGGTATACATTAACCCGCTAATAAAAGGCACCTTTTCATTCCACTTAAATTTAGACTTACTATTTAATTTTAAATAATCTTTCTGAATTTTTTCTCTTTCATTTTCGTTTAACTTGTTTTGTGAAAACGCAAATCCGTTGGCTTTAGTAGAAGTACCTCTTATTCCGATAAATTTATTAGAATTAGTTATATTTAAATTCTGACTGGCAAATAGTATTCCAGAATATATATCGGGTATTGTAGTTTGAAAAAAAACAGAATTTTTTAGCTTTAATTTATATACAATTTCAGTTTTTACAAATGATTTATATATATGAGGCAAGGCATGTACAGACAATTTGCAATCTAAAACTTTTTTTAAAATCAACATTGAATTAAGCTCCCCTTCCTCAATAGCATTTTCGTAGTATTGTACATAGTTTAATGCCAATTCCCAATTCTCACTCATGCTGAGTTCACGAGTTGTTTTGTTATATTTTACGTTGGAATGATTCAAATCTTTGATATACTGCTTAGTATCATCATTAGATGAATTGTCAGAAATGACCACTTCGAAACTTTTAAATGATTGGTCTATGACGGTCTTTAAACTATACTTTAATGTTTCCAATCTATTTCTTGTAGGAATAACAATTGAAAAAAAAGGTTGTTTTTCCATTCTTACTTAACTCTTTTTAAATAACCATCAGGTGCCACAGATATCAATATTTTGTGATCAATTGATTTATCGATTTCAACGTCAGTATACTCTTTTATAGTACAATCAAGACTTAATCTGGTGAAACCCGGAATTGCACCTGTGAAAGGAAATGGTCTTAGGGTTAGATCATTTTCATATACTTCCGTAGTTATAGCTGGATTGATAAAAAATTGAACATCGGTGCCAGGATAAATTGTAAATGCTATTCCTATTTTTACTATCCCTACATTGAGCATATACGGAGGTAATACAAATTGAGCTGAATAAAGTCCAGTCTTTTTCTCAACGTTTTGATTCGTAGCACAAGCGACAAATAAATAATTATCATCTCGATTAAAAAAGTGTAAATTGGGATAGACTCCAAATTTACTATCTTTAATTCGATAACTTATATCAACAATAACCTCATCATATATACAAAACGTATCTATAATTTTCCCTTCTTTATCACACAGCTTGTATGCTAATAAATCAATAAAATCCGTAGAATACTTAAGGGTTTCTTCTTTTTCAAAATCCCTAGATGTTAGAAACTCAGTTTTCAACCCACTATAATGGTCAATACTTTTATTAATTTCTCCATGAAAAACAGAAGAGCCATTAGACATTACAATCCCCTTATTACACAAACTCTTCACCGCCGCCATATTATGACTCACAAAAAGCACTGTCCTTCCTTCCCCTTTGGCTACGTCGTTCATTTTACCGAGGCATTTTTTTTGAAATTCGGCATCGCCTACGGCTAAGACTTCATCTACTATGAGTATTTCGCTCTCAAGGTGTGCCGCTACTGCGAATGCGAGACGCACATACATGCCCGAGCTGTAGCGCTTCACCGGGGTATCGATATAGGCTTCGCAGCCACTGAAGTCCACGATCTCATCAAACTTTCTTGTGATTTCATGGTGGGTCATTCCTAGTATGGCGCCGTTCTGATAGATGTTCTCTCTCCCTGTCATCTCCGGATGAAAGCCCGTACCTACCTCGAGGAGGGAAGCTATGCGTCCTTTCATCTTGACGGAGCCAGTGGTGGGTAAGGTCGTTCTACTTAGTATTTTGAGTAAGGTAGATTTACCTGCACCATTTCTGCCTATGATACCTACCGCATCTCCTTGTTCTATTTCGAAGTTGATATCTTTGAGCGCCCATACATAGTCGCTATTCGCTTTTTGTGTGCGGTCATTGGCTGCACCTATTTGAGAATATGGATCTTCCTTA
The DNA here is from genome assembly GCA_964465185.1 of uncultured Chitinophagaceae bacterium. Classification (GTDB taxonomy): domain Bacteria; phylum Bacteroidota; class Bacteroidia; order Chitinophagales; family JADJOU01; genus CHPMRC01. Next base: position 41,301 of record CAYXKX010000023.1, on the reverse strand, counting down.
CCTCTCAGTCGAGCCCAGAATCGATTCAAGTCATGGCTCAGGGTTCCTGTACCTATCTGACCTAGGCGGTATTGTTTGGAGATGTTTTCTACTTTTATGGCGAGCATGAGGGAGTGTAGAGTTGAGGGTTGAGTGGTCTACAAAGTTTTATCTTTCTTTGTTATTTAATAACTTTATCTATGTTTCTTTACTAGGTAAAACTGTCAAATATTTACTCGCAAAAATTTGTTGGTTGTTTTCTGGTAAAGTAAATTCTACAACTGCTTCACTTTTGTTTTGACAAAGAATTATACCTATTGTTTTATTCTCATCTTCAAGTTTTACTTGTCTGTCAAAATAGTTCACATACATCTGCATTTGTCCAATATCTTGGTGTTTTAGTTCGCCTATTTTCAGGTCAATAAGTACGAAACTCTTTAGAATTCTGTTATAAAAAACTAGATCTACTCTAAAATGTTTGTCATCAAAGCTAATTCTATTTTGTCGTGCTACAAAAGTAAATCCATTTCCTAATTCTAATAAAAAATGTTCTAACTTATCTATTAATTTTTGTTCTAACTCACTTTCAGAATAATTTGTGTTATCTGGTAGACCAATGAACTCTAAAATATAGGGGTCTTTAATTGCATCTTGCGGTTTTTCTATTATTTGACCTTTTAGTGAAAGTTCTAAAATTTCATTTTCGCCTTTGCTCAAAGCCAGCCTAGTAAATAATGCTGTATCGTATTGTCTGTTGAGTTCTCGTATACTCCATTTGTTTTTAAATGCTTCAATTTCATAAAATTTCCTTTCATTTTCATCATCAATTTCAGATAATGAGACCAGCTTAGATTAAATTCGTCAGATACTTTCTGACTTTTTTTGAATTCCGCAGACAGTGTTTGCGTTTTTGCAAATACAGAATAAAACTGTCTAATTTGTTCTAAATTTCTTTGTGAAAAACCTTTTCCAAATTCGTTTGTTAATCGTTCAGAAAGTGTTTTAATAATTTGTTTACCATAATCAGCTCTATTTTTCCCATTCTGTTCTTCTTCGACTATCATTCTTCCTATTTCAAAATAGGTCAAAACCATAGTATGATTAACAGTTTGTAAGACTTTTGTTCTTGCAGAAATTAATAATTCTTTAATTTTAGTAGCAAGCTGGTTAGAAACAAAATCTTTCATTATATTTTAGTCTAAATTTTCAACAAATTCAATCAAGTCAAAACTATTTATTCTAGCGATTTTGTTACTCAAAATTTCGCATAATTACATTTTTAAAACTATTCAAACCCTACCCCTTTAAACTTCTCAACCCTTAAACTTTTAAACTTTAAACCCTTCACCTCTCAACCCTTACCCCCACTACACCGTATCGATGAAAGTCTTTTCCGTTTTATTAAATATCAAAAGACCTAACATGAAAACGACCAGTGATGAAACGAGCGAATACCCAAGCATTAAAAAATCTATATTTCCACCTAATAAACTATTTCTAAAAATCTCTATCACCGGCGATAGTGGATTGTAAGCTATGAATGGATAGTATCGAGTCCCTTCAATAGTTTGAAGCGAATAGATCACTGGCGTGGCATACATCAATAGCTGCACTCCAAAAGTAATTAGGAAAATTAAATCTTTGTATTTGGCTGTCATCGAAGTGACGATCATACCAAGCCCTAAACCTAAATTGAATAAAATAAAAACCAATATAGGTAGTAATAGTATAGTCCAATTAATAGAAAATTCAAACTGCCCTGTGACTACCATATAAATATAAATAGCAAAAAACAATCCGAGTTGTATTAGAAGTTTGAGCAGGTTGGAAATAGCTTTAGCAGCTGGAGCTATAATTCGCGGGAAATAAACCTTGCCAAAAAGTTGTGCATTTTCTCTAAATGTAGCAGCTGTGTTATTCAAGACATCGGCAAAATAATTCCACAAAACAACCCCTGATAAATAAAATAAAATTTGTGGCTTGCCATCAGTAGATAGCTTGGCTATCTGTCCGAATACAATCATATAGACAATCGTTGTGAGTAAAGGCTGAATAAAAAACCAAAGCGGACCGAGAATCGTCTGCTTGTAAAATTGTACGATTTCACGCTTGACAAACATGCGCAGGAGATCGCGAAATTTCCATATCTCCTTTAAATTTATCTGAAACAAGGATGACCGGGGTTCTATAACAAGATCCCAGTAATCATCGTTATACATATTTTTATTTTCTATCTCTTCACTTCCCATACAAATCCTAAATCTTCTATAACTAGTTTTATCGTGTTTTTATTAATTTCTATCACGGTAGCTTGCTTGCCTTGAAAGGCAGGATTGGTCATCAGCGCGGTATCTCCCAATTTTAAATTAATCCATTCCCTCTCATCAAACACCTTTTGCTTGAGATAGTCTTGAATTGCATCGAGCTCAGACTTTTTTATGATGGCTACCTTTCCTGTGGTCGAACTATGCACATAATTCATGACTCCGTCTGTTCTGAGTATATCTGGGTTCTTTGAAGCTTCTGCAGCCACGAAGATATAAGATTTCAAAAGTGGTTCTTCCACATTTTTCCACCGATCACTGTATTGTTTTTTCACTACACAGAGCGGAAGACAGAATTCAAAACCTTTCTGAAATAGGCGTTCAGCTACTTTTTTTTCCGTTCTCGGCTTGAGATATAAAGCGTTCCAGTTCTCCGTCAAGGTTGATTAAAATTTAGACTATTTCTATACTGCTTACAGCTCCGCCATATGAGTCCCATGTTCTATGACCCAGCCGTCTACAATAATTAGCAAATATAATCAATAAAGGAGAATCGGGTTTTTAATTCTAAGTTAAGAAAGCTGCAGAAAATACGTGGCGACTAGTTTCTAATTTTAAAAACTAATTTAGCCAAACTGCCTTCTCCCAGCATAGCCATATGTGCCATAGTGGTATCGATAATGGCGAAATAACCTTTAGCCAAGGTCACTTGAGAAATATCCTCTTCATCATAGAGCGCATAATCATTTTCTGAATCGTATTCCTTAGACAAGTTTTTGCATTCCGAGATTTCTTTGAAGGCTATGATTTCATCATCTGTCAGCGGAATATGAATGTCAATCCAGTCTCTATGAACTTCCAAGACGCCTTCGAAGTCAGATTTTTTTTCTCCTACATTTTTCATAATATAGACGTTGTCTGAAACTTCATTTTTTCCACTGACTAATTTATCAAATCCTATATTTTGAATAAAATCTACCGCTTCTTTCAAATGAGGATAGGTAGAAGTGTAAATCGTAATATTTTTTAGAGAATTGATAATCATGATGGGTGAATTAAAGTTGCTTTAAAACAGTCCGAAAAGCATGAAATTTCTCTCCAAACTTTTCCTTACCTTTGGTGCGCATAAGAGGGGCGTGAATATTGATATAATCAAAATAGCGAGACATTTCCGTTGTCAGATATTGAATATTATAGGATGCGCCATCGCGTTCATCTTCTGCGAGTACCTTAAAGAATCGAAAATCATCAAAGCAACCTGTAGTAACCACTTCTTGAATATGCTCTTCTTGGAGCCATCTAACATATTCCTGCTCTATATCTTGATCTGGCTTTACTGTGACGCTATATACTATGGACATAAATCAGTTGAAAGTGGAGAGTTTAAAGTAGAAAGTCTCTTCTCTTGACATCTATATTAAGGCTCAAGGACTATCTTATCTACAATATATTGACCCGTTTCTTTATTTTTATCCGTATAACTATCTCCTCTCCATGGCAGTGAAGAATTATACTGTACATAATGCACCTTTACCTTCTTGCCTATGGCCGCATTGAGCTGCTCCGTCACTTTATGATCTGTAGAAGAGAAGTAAAAAAAATTATTTGAAAGCTGATTCATAGTCGGCACGACACCTGGCATCAAAAGCTCTCCTTCGTGCGTTTTAAATATTGTCCCTTTCGTGGAGAATTTGTTTAGCACGCCCTCTCTATAGCCATCACTATATACAAAAAAATAATTCCAATAAACAAAGCCACCACCAATGATGAGCACTAATAAAAAACCGAAACCTAAATACTTCATAATTAAATATTTTAGTAAAACTACAAAATTAACATACAATCTCCATAAGTAAAGAACTTATAATTTTTCGCCATAGCCTCTTCATAGGCTTTCATGATTAAATCATATCCAGCATATGAGCAGACCATGATTTGAAGGCTGGATTTAGGTACATGTAGATTGGTCAGCAGACAATTGGCTACATTAAATTGGAATGGCGGATAGATAAATAAATTGGTCCACCCATCATAAGGCTTTACATCTCCAGTGCTTGTTACTGAGCTTTCTAATCCTCGCATGATAGAAGTTCCTACAGCTAATACTTTGTTGCCCTTCTTTTTGGTTTTGTTGATTTTATCAGCTAATTTTTCTGGGATATGTACATACTCCGCATCCACTCTATGTTTTGATAAATCCTCTACATCTATCGTTCTAAAAGATCCTAAGCCCGTATGCACAGTCATTTCACCGAATTCAGCACCTTTAATCTCTAAACGCTTCATGATTTCCTTGGTGAAATGCAAGCTCGATGATGGTGCCGCTACCGCACCAATTTCCTTGGCAAAAATAGACTGATAGCGCTCTTTATCCGAAGGGTCTAACCCTCTTTTCTGCTGTATCCATTTCGGCAATGGTGTTTCGCCGAAGCTAAATAAATAATCCGCAAATCCAGAAGGATCCCCATCATATAAAAAGCGAATTGTGCGTCCACGTGAGGTTGTATTGTCTATGACCTCGGCCACTAGAATTTCATCGTCACCAAAATATAATTTATTGCCTACTCTAATTTTCCGTGCAGGGTCTACCAACACATCCCAAACCAACTGCTCTGCATTCAGTTCCCTCAATAAAAAAACCTCAATCTTGGCTCCTGTTTTCTCTTTGGTAGCCCACATTCTAGCTGGTATCACCTTGGTATTATTAATTAGTAGGAGATCTTCGTCTGAAAAATAGTTGAGGATATCATTAAACTTTTTATGCTCTATTTTACCCGTATCTCTATGAACAACCATCATTTTACAATCGCTTCTTTCCTTGGGTGGATAGAGGGCTATGTGTTCTTCGGTAAGAGGGAAATCAAACTTACTTAATTTATAAACTTCAGACATAATTTTTTGATTTTCTGTTTATTGTAATTTGCTATTTTTAGAAGAGCGGGCAAATATAAGGGTTGCGACCACGCTTTGTCAAGTGTGACCTATCATTTAATCTAATTAAACTGTTAAATTTTAATTAATTAACTAAAACCCTAGTAGTAGATAAACTCCTTTTTGATAAAGCGTTGAAGTTTTTTTGTATCCTCGTACATAAGTTTGACCTGCTGATAATTGCCGGTTTCATCCATTTCGTCATAGGTGTAGACTATAGTGTAGAAGCCTTTTGCATCGTTACTGTAGTGTGTTTTAATCAGATTCCAATGATCGTCAAATTCATTTTTGTAAGCCTCTTTTAGTAAGATGACTCCTTTTTTTGTCTCTTGGCTATACTCCCCTTTGCTTTCTCTATGATTATAGCTTAGTTTTCGAAATCCCGAAGTAAGAGTCAAGATGCCCTTCCCTTTAAAAATACACTTAGAATTTCCCTCAGACCAGGTATATTTTGTCTCCTCTATCACTTCATTGGTGTAGTATCGATACTTAATCGTGGAGCGGATTTTATTGCCACTGTGGGTATGATAAGTGATATACTTCTCAAAAAAATGACCTTCAGAGAGCACTTCTACTACAGAATCTATATTGCCTATTTTATCGAAATAAATCGCTTTTTCTATATAGGGTTGCTTTCTCTCATCAATATATTTCCCGAACGAATCAAATTTCGCTTCATTGTATATGCGGTATATAACGGCTCTTACCCTTCCTTTAAATCCATAGGTAACCAAATCCGTCTGGGCTGAGACAGTATGCAAACCAGACACTAACATCAATAAGAGAGCGGTTCTGTGTTTCATATATATAAAAAAGGGAGAATGTTTTGCATTCTCCCCATATCATTCTATTTTACTTTATTTCCAGCTTATGTATCACATTTTGGCTCTCCGAATGTATGTGTAGGAAGTAGACCCCTTTTGGCAGATCTTTAAGCCTTATTTCTTTTTCCGTGTCATTCACCGCAGATTGATGAATCAACTTACCCATCAAATCATACAACATGATTTCTTCGATACGCTTATCCTTAGAGCTGATAGTAAATATACCATTGGAAGGATTCGGATATACGACAAACTTGTCTGAAGTAGAAATAACGGAGACCCCCAAACTAGCGGAATTAAATTCATCAGAATAGGCTATACAACCCGCATTATTAGTCACTCTGACCCTATACATTCCTGCAATAATTGGCTTATATCGAATGCTATCCGCATAAACGATGTCTTGCTTATTGAGCTGCCACTGATATCGATCAGATGCAGAAGATATCAATACGCCATTTTCAACATAAACTGAAGGCTTAAATGGCAATGGATTGGCTACTGTTGTTAACGGACCATAGTATCTAGGACAAGGATTGCCTGATTCAGTTACAGTCAAGGTATATGAATTAGTCACCTTGGAATAGAAGCTCATCGCACTAGAACCATTACTCCATTTATAGGAATAATTTGGTAAGCCATTTAGCACTTTGACTTCTGCAGAGTCACCTTGGCAGAATGCAAGATAAGGATTCGGCAAAACATTAACAATAGGTCCTTGAGAAACAGTATCTACAGAAATAGTGAGTGTTGGATATGGAGGACTAGGACATGGCTCACTAGACTTCACATTCAATTCTACAAAATCATAAATACTGGTAATAGGAATGGTAATAAATTTCTTGTTCGTATTCATTTGCTGTCCATTCAATGTCCAGTTCACTTTTGGATTTAATCCTCCGCCAGTAAAACTAGCAGTGAAAGTCACATATTGGTCGGAACAAATAGAATTTGCACTCTTGGTTAGGGAAATCGTAGTAGGTGTAGGCTTAAATACTTTTATTTTCTTAATATTAGATAATACAGTTTTCGGATTCGCACACCCCGAGCTCGATGTCATCTCACATGTAATTTCATCGTCCATAACAAAAGAATTCGAGAAGAATACATCTGAATTGGCACCAAATATAGGATTACCGTTCAAGAACCATTTATAAGTCGGTGATGCCCCTCCATTTACGACTGTGGTATTAATCACTAAGACAGATCCCACACAGGTAGTGTCACTAATTGTACTCAAGGTCACTTTCGGCACCAGATTGGTAATAGTCACTATTGAGTATTCGTTTGAAGTGGCATTAGGAGTAGTCACACATGGTGAACTAGAAACCAATTTACAAATGATTTTATCATTATTCTGAACATTAGTAATTGTCACGGTGTCTTTGGTAGCGCCGGATATTGTAACGCCATTTTTTGTCCATTCATAAGAAGGAGATGTACCCCCACCGCTTGGTGTTGCTGTAAAAAATGCAGAGCCCCCAGAACAAAGATTAGCAGCACTGGTAGAGATTGATACCGAAGGAGCTGCATTTTTTTCTACCGTTATCGTAAATATTTGATTGGTACCGAGACATGTTTTATATGCAGGACTAATAGTTATAGTTCCACTAATGGGTCCACTTGTAGCGTTGGTAGCAGTAAAAGAAGGAATATTACCTGAACCGCTTGCTCCCAGGCCGATAGCTGTATTCGTGTTGATCCAAGTAAATGTGGTACCTGGCACACTAGAAGTAAGATTGAAGGCTGGCACCGTATTTCCTTGACATGGAGCTATATTGGAGATTGCATTGACATTAGGCTTTGGATAAACTGTAATTTTTATTGAGGTATCTTTTGTACATCGGCTGGCAGCATTGAAAACAGATGCTGTAATATTGGATACGATGGAGTCAGATGTAGTATTAGCGGCAGTGAAAGTTATTGAACCACCTGTACCACTAGCGGCTATACCAGTTGCAGTATTGTCATTGGTCCAACTAAAGGTGTTGCCCCCACCTGTGCTACTAATTGTAATGTTACCAGAGGCCCCTTCACAATAAAACCGTTGAAGCCCTGCGATACCAATTGTAGGTTTTCTTCGAACTAAAACGTTGTAGGTCACTGGTGCCCCTGCGCAACCCCCTCCAAAAGATCGAATAGTGATAGTCCCCGTAATTTGTGGGCCTGCTATCACATCGGGAGTTTTAAATTTCGGAACAGGTCCTGTACCACTTGCAGGTAGGCCTATAGTAGGATTACTATTAGTCCAGGTATATGTGGTGCCAGGTATACTGCTCATCCAATTGGTAGATTTTGAACTATCTCCAGTACAAATCGTATCATTTATATGTCCCGTGATAACAGGAGAAGCGGTTACCGTTATTTTTAAGTAATTAGAAGTATCATTGGCAGGGGTTGCACAGGCATTCATCACCTGAACACGACATGAAAAGGAATCTCCCGCAGTAAGCCCAATCACTTGACAGGTAGTTAAATTTGCTGGATTTGGGAAAAAGCCAGGGCCTTGTATTTGGGTCATATTTCTATACCATCGGTATTGTGGAGTAGTAGAACCTGCCGCCGGCGTAGCTGTAAATATAACAGTATCTCCAGCGCATGCTGTCGTTTTATTGCCGAGAATGGTTGCATTATTATTGAAGGCAGGATTAACTCTTACGCCGATTTTGGTTGAATTAGCAGGGTTATTGGTAATGCCAGAAATACTTGAAGTCATCCGCACCCAAACACTATCATTATTTACCAAAGTAGCTGAGGTATAGGATGTGCCCCCAGTACCTACGGGCGTACTATTCACAAACCACTGATAGACAGGGGTAGTTCCTGGATTGGTCGGCGTAGCTAAAAATGTTTTAGAAGTGCCTGCACAAAAGGGGGCCGTACCACCCACCATGGTGATAGAGACGCCTGCTATATTGTTAAACTCAGCGATGCTTCGCGCAAACGCTGTTCCATTGGAAACATCTCCCGTTGATAGATTGTTATTATTTACTGCATTGAGTAAGGAATTAAACGTCACTGTTCCGGCACCTGCAGCAGGAGCCGTCCAATTGCACGTATCAATATATATAATTGTTCGCAATGCGGGGATGCTTAAAAAGCTGTCTTTCTTGGCATTGTGACCCCAATATCGACCTGAAGAGGCTGTTGTAGATCCTGATGCAACACCTGAAAAACTTCCTTTACCGCCATTATCAACCGCAAAACCAAACTTTGGAAAATTTGGCGTAGCGAATAAATTCGTTAATCTTCCAAAAATTGCCACTCGATAGGATTGGCCGGGCATATACTGAGTAACTGGCAGATTGGTCACTCGATCATAAACTAAAAAACTATCAACAGAGGTTGTGTTGCCAAAACCCCCTGCGGTATGACAACCGCCACTCCCACAAGCCTGCATGGGCGTACCAGTAGTGACTCTTCCAGCAGAATTGCTCTTCAAAAGCACCCAAGCGGCTACAGCTATAAAAAATAAATAGGTATATCTTAACTTCATATACTTTAAGGTTAAATTGTTTTAAAGACCAAAGATAGTATTTAAGAATTAAAATTGTAAAAATTTATCCTTTCCTTTAATTTTGGTTTTAAAATGGGCTTGTAGAATTTAACAAGATTTTATTTTATCAGCAATAGCCCTCATTTCAATGGGTAAGCATGGGTATATTTATTGGTTTTAATTTCACCATTATTCTATGGTATATTTTTAATAATACTGAGTTATATTTGCTCAATCTAAAAAAAATCCATGACCAACCCAAAATCAGATTTTTTCTACACAGATAAAAATCAACCCCATCCATCGAGAGCCAAAGCTATGCTGCAAGCTTTTCCTCAAATTAAAGGACTTTTTGGCGCTGAGCCTAAAACCATGATTATCATATTACAGATTGTCATTTTTCAAAGCTTTTTTGCCATTTTTCTTGGTATGGCGGGCATGGAATATTGGTGGTTATCATTGATTGCAGCCTACTGTTTTGGCGCTTTTTTTAATCATGCTACATTTGTCATCATCCATGAAACTTCACACAACGCCGTTTTTAACAGAAAAGTGCTCAACCGACTTGCCGCTTGTTTAGTTGATCTAGTCAATGTATTCCCATCTGCTGAGGGATTTAGAGTATACCACATACGCCATCATGCTCACCAAGGCGACTATGAGTTTGATGCCGACCTTCCTTACAAGCATGAGGCTACCACCATCGGAAATAATCCATTATTCAAAATGGTATGGTTGTTATTTTTCCCGATAGTACAGGGCTTGAGACCCTTCAGACTCAAGAATATAAAAATGTGGAATCCTTGGGTAGTCCTCAATGTCATTACCACGTTTTCATATGCTCTCATGATAGGTTATGTTTTTGGCTGGAATGGAGTGCTTTATATGTTTCTCAGCTTTGCTTTCTCCATCGGTCTTCACCCTTTAGGCGCTCGCTGGATACAGGAGCACTATACCCCAGAAGGCAATCCACAAGAATCATTTAACTATGAGGGTAGATTGAATATGATGAGCCTCAATGTAGGTTTGCATAACGAGCATCATGATTTTCCTAGTATACCTTGGAATAAATTGCCGGAGTTGCGAAAAATTGCCCCAGAATATTATGTAAATTTAGTTCATCATACTTCTTGGGTCAAGCTTTTTTTCAATTTCATCTTTAATCCTAAATATGATTTATTCTCCCGAATAGTGAGAAGCAAGGATGGCAAATTTGGCGTAGACAAAGAATTTATGGAGAGAAATGAATTGGTGCTTTCAAAAGAAGCTGTTGAAATAGGGTAATACCGTATAAGAAATAAGTAATAGGTCAATACTTTACTTGCGAGATTGAGCTATCTATTTCTAGCGCGATATTATACCAAAATTATTTGATAAATATTTAATACATAAAGGGTATAAATGATTTCCATTCTGGTTTTTTGTTTGCTTCTAGCAATAGTCCTCTTTTTCTCCATCAAGAAATATAAGCGAATTTATTCCAACATCAAGTTAGGCAAGACCTACTCAAATCCGAACGGCACGTTTGCCAAATTCAAAAATATGGCGCTTATAGCTCTAGGTCAAAAAAAAATGTTCTCAAGGCCAATAGCCGCTATCTTCCACTTATTTATTTATGTAGCCTTTGTTTTTACGCAGTTGGAGTTGATTGAAATTTTGATCGATGGATTTACTGGTTCCCATAGAATCCTTGGACATGCCATGCATTCCAGTTGTTCCTGGCTATATACTTCGTTGATCAATACCATAGAAATCTTATCTCTTTTGGCCCTCATCGCTACGGTTGTATTTCTCAGTAGAAGGAATTTATTGAAATTGCCACGATTGAATATGGCTGAACTGAAAGGCTGGCCGATGAAGGATGCCAATATTATTTTAATGGGTGAAATCTTATTGGTCTTTGGAATATTTTTAATGAATAGTGCTGAGTCAGCATGGTTAATTACTTCGAATGAATCTGGCTATCACTTCATACTCAGTAGCGTCTTTGCTGGCCTTTTCACTTCCTTGTCACCGAATACTTTGCACATACTCTCACAGCTAGGATGGTGGCTGCACCTAATAGGTATTTTTGGATTTATTCTCTATCTACCTTATTCTAAACATTTACATATCCTTTTAGCCTTTCCGAATGCCTATCTAAGCAATCCCAATGCCAAAGGTCACATAGTGTATATGCCGGAGATTTTAAATCAAATCCATGATGGGTGAACCGGTAGAGGCTTCTGACCCCAATGCGATTCCCAAATTTGGAGCGAAAGATATCTTCGATTTATCGCAGAAAAATTTATTGGATGCATACGCGTGCACTGAGTGCGGTCGATGTACCTCTGCCTGTCCTGCCAATCAAACTGGGAAAAAACTTTCTCCTCGCAAAATCATGATGGATACCCGTGATAGACTAGAAGAAGTAGGTAAACTAATGGAATCCATTAACAATGAGTGGAAAGAGGATGGAAAATCCCTTCTTCACGATTATATTTCGGTAGAAGAATTGAGGGGATGCACTACATGCAATGCCTGTGTCGAAGAATGTCCTATCAATATTTCTCCACTAGATATTATCGTACAACTCCGCAGAAACCTCATCATGGAAGAGTCAAATTCTCCTCAAGAGTGGAATGGTATGTTTGGAAATATAGAAAATAATGGTGCACCGTGGAAATTTGCGCAGAGTGAGAGAGGTAATTGGGCGAAGTAGTTTTTAATGATTAGTTTTGAATTTTGAATAAATGAAAGTCACAAGAATAGCAATTAAGAACTTTAATCAATTTAATGATATTGATATAGACTTAACCTATCCTAAAGGACATACTAAAGAAGGACAGCCTTTAGATAAGGTGTGCTTTATAGGGCAAAGTGGCACTGGGAAGACTACATTATTAAAATTTATTGGTGGATTTATAGTACCTTATCCTGATATAGTTAATTCTCTCTTAAATAGTAATAATTTCTTGTTTCCAAATGATATAAAAATAGAACTAAAATTCCAATCTGATTTTATAAGAGTTACTCCTTTTATTTCAACAAACAAAATGGAGTTAAATTTTAAGAGAACTTTTCTATCTGGTGGTGATTTAGATGAAATCCATAGAAAAATGGTAAATAACTACTTTGATAACCACAATTGTTCCCTTATTTACTTTCCTTCTAATTTGGATTTGAAAAAAAATAAGATTGATGATTTTAGACCGAAACGTGGAGTCTGGGATTTTGAACAAATAGGTGTCGAAAAAATATGGAATACCATTTTGTCAGATGTGCAATACTATCATGAAATCTATATAACGGAAAGACAAAAAATTGTTGATGTTATAGAGCAAAATTCGGATATAGAAACAATTAAACGTGTAGTTGCTGAGTTAGAAAATTGGAAATCTAAAACAAATAATCCAATAATTAACATAGCTGATAATTGTCTTGACTTTTTATTGGCAGCTTTCAATTTAAGAGTAAAAAGAGAATTTGAATTTACAAAAAAGGAAGATATCGGCTTCATTAAAATAGAAGATTTCAATGGCAAAGAAGTGCCTTTTGACCTTTGGAGTACAGGCACAAGACAGTTATTATATTCGGCTTTGCCTTTATATCTATTAAAACCAAAGGATACCATCATTCTTTTCGATGAGCCAGAACGTTCGCTATATCCAGATATGCAACGGATGATTATTGATTACTACTCTAGTTTGACGAAAGATAGTCAGTTTTTCTATGCCACGCACTCACCTATAATAGCTTCTAGTTTTGAGCCTTGGGAAATAGTAGAGCTAAAGCTCGATGAAAATGGACATGTCTATCAAGATTTGTATTATGAAGGTGAAAGGCATGTAGATAATTATAGTATTGTGCCGCAGTATTTAGATTATGATACTATGCTCAAAAATGTCTTTGATTTAAAAGAAACAGTTCATCAAATTCGTATTGACAAAATTGGTGATGCCCTAATGTATAAGAATGAATTGAAGAAAATGAGAGATAAAGGCGAGACTGCTTCAGAAAATTTCATCAAACTATTTAATGAGTATAAAAAATTGTCAGAACAACTAGGGTACAAGGGTTTTGAGGTATTTTAAACATGAGAAAAATTGACAAAACACTTGATTTAGCTACTGCTTATAAAGACTGGATAACTTCTTTAGGTACAAGTCTTCATCCCAGCTATGACAGTCAAAAAGAATTTTATAAAGACATAGTTGCAAATCTATTGTGGGTACAAAATGGGTTATGTGCATATACTGAACGGTTTCTTATTAACTCAGACCGAGTAGCTCCTGAAAAATGGATTGATGGACGATTCAATAAAATTGAAATAGATGGAGATCTAGATCATTACAACCCCAATAGAAAGAACGAATATGGCTGGGAATGGTCTAATTTTTTTGTCATAGATAAAAATACAAATTCTACTAGAGTTAAAGGTGCTAAAACACCGAACGCCATTTTAAAACCAGACAAGGAAGATTATGACCCATTTCATTTTTTAGAATACGATTTTGAAGAGCACTTGTTTACCCCTAATTCAAAACTTGAATTTGCAGATCAAAAGCATATAAAAGAAGATATAGATATACTTGGACTAAACTACCAGCCTATTGTTGACTTTAGAGAAAAATACTTAACACCAATCATTCTAGAAGTTCAAAACAAACAAAAAACTCTTATTAATGCAAATAAAGATTTAATTCAATTTAAAACTGCTTTCGAAATGAGCATGAGACAACTAAATATCGAAGAATTATGACACAAATAAAAACAATGGTAGAGTATCTAGCTGATGGAGATAGTCCTGATATCTTGTTTTGGGTAGGCTCTTTTGATGATAGAGCGAAATCTATTTAAGCTTTTAATATATTTATTGAATGAAAATTTATATATTTGGACATATAATTGATTATATAATGACAGAAACTACAAAATTTAACGAAACACAAATTCATTTATTGAATATGTTTAAATATACGAAATCAGAAAATCAACTGAAAGAAGTCAAGGAACTTCTAAGTAAATTTTTTGCTGAAAAAGTAGATGAGCTGTCCGATAAATTATGGAAGGAAAAAAAATTATCTCAAGAAGAAATGGATAATATTTTAAACAATCATATAATACGAAACTAATTGAAGATTGTTTTAGACACTAACATACTCTTAGTCTCGGTTCATTTAAAGTCTAAATATCGGACTGTTTATGATGCGTTAAGAATAGGTAAATATCAATTAATTGTATCTAATGAGGTCTTAACAGAATATTATGAATTGCTGTCTAAATTTTATTCAAATGAGTTTGCTGAAGTGGTGATTGATGAAATATTAAATTTGGATAATGTAGTTTTACAAGAGCCGTATTTCAAATTTGAACTCATATCCATAGACCCTGACGATAATAAATTTGTAGATTTAGCCATATGTTCTAATTCTGATTTTATTGTGACACAAGACAATCATTACAATATACTTAAGGATATTAAATTTCCTCAAGTGCAAACTTTAAACATGAATGAATTTATTGATATTATAAGTAAATTATGACACAAATAAAAACAATGGCAGACTATCTCGCCACTGGAGAAAGCCCTGATATCCTTTTCTGGGTGGGATGCGCTGGGAGTTTTGACGATAGAGCGAAACGAATTTCAAAGGCATTCTCAGAAATATTGACTAAATGCGGAGTTAAATTCGCTATTCTAGGTCAGGAAGAAACCTGCACAGGAGATCCAGCTCGCCGCGCAGGGAATGAGTTTCTTTTCCAAATGATGGCTTATCAAAATATCCAAATTTTGAATGGGTACGAGGTCAAAAAAATAGTAACAGCATGTCCTCACTGCTTCAATACCTTGAAAAATGAATATCCAGAGTTAGGTGGAAATTATGAAGTCATTCATCATACCCAATTGCTGCAGGAACTAATCGATCAAGGCAAAATCAAAATCTCCGATGCCTCTGAATTCAAAGGCAAACGAGTGACCTATCACGATTCCTGTTACTTAGGTCGCGCAAATGATGTGTATGAAGCCCCTAGAGCTGTTTTGGCAGCACTAGATATTGATTTGGCCGAAATGGGCCGCAGTAAAAAGACAGGAATGTGCTGCGGAGCTGGCGGGGCACAGATGTTTAAAGAAGAAGAAAATGGTACTGAGCGCATCAACACGAATAGAACGAAAGAAGCCCTCGACACAGGTGCAAGCATCATAGTAGCTAATTGTCCTTTTTGTACCACCATGCTCGAAGATGGCGTCAAGTCATTTGAAAAGCAAGATGAAGTCAAGGTTTTAGATATTGTAGAGCTATTAAATTCTTCTATTTAAAGTTTAAATTTCTTAGTTTTTGTAGTATATTTGCGTCAACCTATGCGCATACTACTAGTCATTTGTTGCACTTCTCTTGTCTTTTCTGCATATTCGCAGACAAAACTAGATAGTATAGTAGACAGTGTCCCGGTTCTTAGAATAAATAGAAAAGAACTCATCAATACAAACCATCGTCCCAGTGCCGAAAGGAATAAAGATAGCTTTCCGAGGACTACTGTACAAGAAACGATGTATCAAGGAAGAAAAATACGCGTCGTCACTGAATATACTGCGCCATGAAATGCCCATTATTGCTCAAATACCCAAAGCTAATGTGTATATGTAGGGCATTGCATGTGACCATTAAATATCAAATTATATTAACATGAAAAGATTAGTTCTACTAATTTTTTTAATAAGTGTCTATCAGACATCCCAGGCTACCTGCACTTATAGAGACTCATTTAAGCCTACGACAACTTCGGCATGCTCCACCTACAGAGTAGGCCCTTATGCAGGTTGGGCACAATTTTGCAGTACAACGGGATTTACTGGTTCAGGGAATTATTCAGTTTTCAAGGTATGTACTGATAGCAACGCCAGTTGTATTAATTTGACGATTTCTCCTGTTACCTTAACTGGTAATTTGGAAATAACAGTTTACACAGGATGTGCTTCTAATGCTCCGATTGGTTATATAAGTGATTCCTATAAATGCCTAAGTGGGACTGGGTGGACATACAATACAGAGGGACTTGGGCTTGCACCTAATACATGTTATACTTTTACTTTTTGGACAAAAGACACTGGAACGTTTCAGATCTGTCGACAACTCAACCCAAGACCTGCGGACGATACCTGCCTTGGAGCTATCACTGTACCCTATGTTTCTGGCACCTATAATACTTCCTGCTACACACATGATCCAACTAAAGAGCCTAATAATACTTGTGTAGCAGGAGTGCTTAAAAAATCACGGTGGTATAAGCATACTTTAACCTGCGATACCTTCGCTAGGTTTTACTTTACCAATATGAATTGTATAGGAGGATCGGGAGCAGCTGGATCTAGTGGATATCACATTAGTTACTTTTCCGGAACTTGTGCTTCTCTCGGCTACTTAGGTTGTTCTTCTGGTACAGGAGGCACCTTCAATACAACGGTTTCAGGATTGAGTATAGGACAAACTATCTACATTCTCGTCAATGGCAATTATGGCTCCAACTGCTCTTATGAACTTAGAGTCGATACGCCCGTAGTCACAAAAAATGTCACATTGAATACTTCTATCTGCAGTGGTAAGAGTATCATCATCGGAGGGATACCCAGAACCGCCGCTGGAACCTATAAAGACACCACTTACAAGGTTTGTAATTCCCTCAACATCATCGACTCAATACGAACGTTTAATCTTACCATTCGACCGACTTCGACCATTACCATCGATACGAGTATTTGTCAGGGAAAGAGCATTTTCTTTAAAGGACAAAATCGAACGACGGCAGGCACATACCGAGACACTTTGGTCAAAGCCAATGGCTGCGATAGTATTCGCATTCTCAATCTCACCATTCGATCCACAAGTACGAAAATAATAGACACTCAAATTTGCCAAGGCCAGTCTATTTTCTTTAATGGGTTAGCGAGGTCGAACTCTGGAACCTATCTAGACACCTTGATCAATTTCAATAATTGTGATAGTTTCCTCACGCTCAACCTTACCGTCCATCCTACACCAACCACCTCTATTTTTGATACTATCTGCCAAGGGGGTTCACGAATTTTCAACGGACTAGCTAGAACCACTTCAGGTGTATATAATGATACCCTGTTCACTTCTAAAAACTGCGATAGTTTTATCATTCTCAATCTTCATGTAAAAACTTCATCCATTAAGACGATAGACACAGCCATTTGTATAGGGAAATCGATTTTCTTCAAAGGTCTAAACAGAACCACGGCTGGCACTTACCGAGATACTTTAATCAACTCCAAAGGCTGCGATTCTTTTGTTATTCTCAATCTGACAATTAAAACTACGAGTACCACAAACCTAAATTCTTCAATATGCCAGGGAGGATCTATATTTTTTAAAGGTCAATTAAGGACTAGCACAGGAGTATACAGGGATACATTAATCAACTCCGCAGGCTGTGATAGTTTCGTTGTTTTAAATTTAACTGTAAAACCGCATAGCTTCAGTACGCTCAATACCCAAATATGTCTTGGACAGTCTGTTTTTTTTAATGCAGTAGCGCGTAGCTCCACAGGCAGCTATCTAGATACGCTCACTAGTGCCAATGGCTGCGATAGCTTCATCACCCTAAATCTCACAGTCAACCCGACTCCTACTACAACTAGATTCGACACCATCTGTCAAGGAAGCTCTATATTTTTTAATGGGTTAGCTAGAACGACATCTGGTATCTATCGCGATACGCTTGTCACCACTAAGAATTGCGATAGTTTTATCATTCTCAATCTAAACGTAAAAACGACTTCATCCAAAACGATTGATACCAGTATATGTCAAGGGAAAAGTTATTTCTTCAAAGGTCAGAATAGAACCACCTCAGGTACCTACCGTGACACCTTGGTTAACACTAAAGGCTGTGATTCCTTTGCTATTCTAAATCTAACAATAAAAAATACCAGTAGCACGAATCTCAATTCGAATATTTGTCAAGGTAGTTCCATTTTCTTCAAAGGGCAAAACCGAACGACCTCTGGCATATACAGAGATACCTTAACCAATATAGGCGGCTGCGATTCTTTTAGTACGCTCAATCTCACAGTTCTTCCGATTAATACGACCAACTTAAACATATCGATCTGTACAGGAAATTCCTATTTTTTCAAAGGACAGAATCGAACGATCTCTGGCACCTATAGGGATACTGTAAAAACTAGCTTTAACTGTGACAGTTTTATTGTTTTAAATTTAAATGTATTTCCGACTCTAACTAGAACGATAGACACTGCCATTTGTCAAGGCAAATCCATATTTTTCAAGGGACAGAATCGAACCACAGCAGGCACTTACAGAGATACGATTGTAAATCCATCCCCCAATTGTGATAGTATTATTACACTCAACTTAACAATAAAAAACACATCTACGCGAAACCTATTTGATACTTTGTGCCAAGGGCAGAGTGTTTTATTTAAAGGATTACAGAGAACGACAACGGGTATTTACAGAGATACATTAGTTAATTCCGTGGGCTGTGATAGTTTAGTCATACTAAATCTATTGGTAAAAGCAAGTCCTATAGCCAATGCAGGGCCAGATACCTCGCGAGTCAATTGTTCGACAGATAGTGTGAGAATAGGTGCGGCGACTATAGCAGGCTATTCCTACTTATGGTTACCAAATACAGGACTTAGCTCCAATACTGTAGCACAACCATGGGCTAAACCTACATCGACTACAATTTATATTTTAGAAGTCACGTTAACATCCACTGGCTGCAAGTTGAGAGATACAATGACTCTTAATGTATTGCCAAGTACAGTAAATGCATCTATCCGCAAGTATCTTCGAACCTGCAAAGGTGCTACAGGTCAGAGTCTTGGAGGCACACCTACGGCTAGCTCAGGCACTGGACCCTATAGCTATATTTGGACGCCCAATTTATATTTGAGTAGTAATACCATAGCTAATCCTCTCCTCACCAATACTCAACACGGAACCTATTCCTATGTAGTGCAGGTAACAGATAGCAAAGGTTGTATAGCTCGTGATACTGCAAACGTAGTCATAGATTCTCTGCCTATTAATGCTGCAGGAAGAGATACGAATATATGTAGAAATGCTTCGCTCACACTTGGTAAGGCTGCGCAGAATAAAATTTCATATTCATGGAATCCTACAGCAGGATTGAGTTCTGGAACCATTTCGAATCCGAACTTCAATAGCGCGAGCACTGGAAATTATACCTATATCCTAACTGTAGCTGATAGCACCAATACGTGTATCCTTCGCGATACCGTGACTATTCAGGTACATCCTCAAAAATTCGATACACTCAGACCAAGTATCTGTGCAGGACAAAGTTATTTCTTTAATGGCGCCCCACGGACTGCATCAGGATCTTATTTTCAAACAGCCACCACAGCCAAAGGTTGTGATAGTTTCATCGTGCTCTATCTCACTGTAAATAATACGTCGACCAAAACGATCGACTCCCAAATCTGTCAGGGGAAATCCGTTTTCTTCAAAGGTCAAAATCGAACCACTACAGGTACTTATCGAGATACCTTGTTGAACTCGAAAAATTGTGATAGTGTTATCACGTTGAATCTTACAATAAACCCAACACCTACTACGAATATAAATCTCACTATCTGTCAAGGGACAGCTGTCAATTTCAAAGGAATCCCGCGAACCACAGCCGGCATTTATAGAGACACCTTATCTACATCGAAAAGCTGCGACAGTTTTGTCATTCTCAATTTAACGGTCTCTCCCAAAACATTTAAAACAATAGATACTGCGATTTGCCGAGGAAAAAGTTTCTTCTTCAAAGGACTGCCGCGAAGTACGAATATAACCATTCTAGATACCTTGACTAATGCTGCAGGATGCGATAGCGTCATTACATTAAATCTAACTATAAAAGATACGAGCACGAATATTATTCGAGATACGATATGTAAAAACTCTACTAGATTTTTCAACGGGAATCTTCTGAATACAACAGGAATATATAAAGACACTTTGGTTAATGCTAAAGGATGTGATAGCTTCCTTTATCTGCACTTACATGTCAAGGATACTAGTTCACGTCAGTTATATGATACGATATGCAGTAATCAATTTAGAAATTTCAATGGAGTCAATAGAAATGTAACAGGAATATACAAGGACACATTGATCAATGCAAAAGGCTGCGATAGTTTTGTCTATTTAAATTTAGTTGTCAAACCTACCTCTAGCTCTACATTCAACGTCGCTATCTGTTCGAACCAATCCTATTTCTTCAAAGGGCAAAATAGAAACTCCTCGGGAACTTATCGCGACACGATTCTGAACGCTCGGGGTTGTGACAGTTTCATGACATTAAATCTAATCGTAAATACTCTTTCGTTTAGAACGATTGATACTACCATCTGCCGAGGTCAATCATTTTTCTTCAAAGGACAAAATCGTATGACTGCCGGCACATATAGAGATACCCTTCTCAATTCGAAGGGTTGCGATAGTTTTGCCACTTTAATTCTAGCTTTTAAAGATACCAGCAGATATGTCTATAGTGATACCATATGTAAAAATCAACCTCTCTTATTCAATGGTCAGTGGAGAGATGTGACAGGAATATATAGAGACACCCTAACAAATGCTGTGGGCTGTGATAGCTTTGTTTCGTTGAATTTACTAGTATACAATAATAGTACGCTAATAGTAAAAGACACCATTTGTAGTAACAAAACATATTTTTTCAAGGGTCGAAATTTAACTACAACAGGAACTTATCGCGATACCTTTTCAAATGGTCTTGGTTGCGACAGTTTTGTCATACTTAATTTATTCGTACATCCAACGACTTCGTCTACAATAACAATTAACATTTGCCAAGGGCAGTCTTATACATTTAAAGGAAGAAGTGAAACCACCGCAGGAACATACTATGATACCCTAGTAAATAAGAATGGATGTGACAGCTTCATTACCTTAAATCTCATAGTAAATCCGCTTCCAATAGCCAATGCAGGTGCAGACATAACCAGAGTGAATTGCGATGGTGACAGTGTTAGACTTGGTACGAATCCAAATCCCATTTATAGCTATTTATGGACACCATACATAGGTCTGGAGTCAGCTAGTATTGCGAATCCATATTCTAAAACGACCAGTAAAACGATTTACGATCTCTTAGTCACAAATAACATCACTGGCTGTCAAGCAAGAGATACAGTAGTAGTAGATACTCAAAATAGTCAGTTGACAGGGAGTGCCACAGTTCGTAATTTACGATGTCATAATGATTTTTCTGGACAAATAAATATACAAGCCGCGAATGGTTATGCCCCTTATAATTATAAGGTTACTGCCATGAATAATTATACATCGTCCAACATCATTCAAAATTTATCGGCTACTCCTTCTGCGATTTATACAATTAAAGACAACAAAGGATGTCTCTTCTCAGGGGCCTTTATTATAGAGCAACCGGATTCTATTTCTATTCGCACCATTGTAAAATCTGACTTAAAATGTTTCAATGACAATACGGGAAAAATTGAAGTGAAAGTAGCGGGAGGTATATGGCCTTACCGCTATGTATGGGATAGACATCCGAGTACTGATTCGCTGGCAGATAAACTAGCAAGCGGGATTCATATTGTAACCGTACGAGATGATAGTCTATGCCTCAAACCGCATAGGGTAGAACTATTTGAGCCTAGCCCACTGATTCTGCTCGATACGATCAAGTACCCTAATCCTTGCTTTGGCGATACCTTAGGCAAAATCAAAGCTATAGCGAGTGGGGGTAATGAGCCATACTATTATAAATGGAGTAATGGCAGAACTACTCAACTCATTGATAAACTGAAAGAGGGAATATACCAACTCACTATAGAAGATAGAAATCAATGTAGAGATAGTTCCCCAGTCCAATTAACAGATCCAAAAAAACTCAGAATAAGTTCTTCTAAAGAAGATTTAAACTGTAATGATAATGGAGAAATACAAATACTAGCCACGGAAGGGACTAAACCTTATCTATATAGCATATCTGGTGGAGCTAGTTATAAAAAAGATAGTTTATTTCGCATACATAAATCAGGAGAATACAAGTTGGCAGTGCTCGATAGAAATCTCTGCCTTGCCAAGGATTCTGTTATTATTGGACTGAAAAATTTGATCAAAATAAAATTGGAGCCCAATAATCAAACCATAGGTTTGGGTGAGCAAGTTCAGCTTGGGTTTAAAGTTATAGAAGGAGACTCTAGCCAAATACAAAACCTACGATGGAGTCCTAGTGTGGGTCTCAGTTGTAGTGACTGCGCCGCACCTGTAGCTTCGCCTTATAGCACAGAAACCTATGTCTTAGACATAGTGTATGCGGGCGAATGCGAAGTGACGGATAGAGTGAAAATTATCGTGGAGTCAAAAGATGAGTTGTATATACCTTCTGCTTTCTATCCTTTATCAGACCAACTTGAAAATCGAACGTTCAAAATCTACTCGAATAATATACTTCGAGCTACTTTGGCTATATATAACCGTTGGGGAGAAAAAGTGTATGAATCCTCAGAACCTCACCGCACAGGATGGAATGGAGAATATAAAAGTGAACTACTTACGACAGGAGTTTTCTACTACCACTTAGATTTGACTTATCTCGATGGGAGAAAGGTCATCCGAAAAGGAGATATCAATTTAATTCGTTAGTGAGCTTCTTCCTTATACTTTCGCATAAAAATCAGTAGTAATACTAATCCTACCGATATACAAGCATCCGCCACATTAAATATAGCATTGAAAAAAGAAAAAGGTTGTCCGCCATAAATCGGAATCCAACTTGGGAATACGCCATCAAATAAAGGGAAGTAAAACATATCCACTACCTTGCCTTGAAGCAGTGGTGCATAACCTTGACTAAAAGAAACAAACTCTGCGACATTAGACAAATGATAACTACTGGCAGAAAAAATAGCTCCATAAAAAATGCCATCGATGACATTCCCTACAGCTCCAGCCAGTATTAAGACGCCTGCTATCAAAAGACCTTTGTGTTCTTTCTTTTGAATACTTTTATACAAGAAAAAGGTTATGACTACTGAGAAAATTATACGAAAAACAGAAAGGAAATATTTTCCTATCGTACCTCCCCATTCCATGCCAAAAGCTACGCCTGGGTTTTCAGTGAATACTAGTCTAAACCAAGTAGGAATAACCATGACTTCTTCTCCCATGTAGAAATGAGTTTTCACATAGATTTTGGATGCTTGATCTATAGTTATTAGAATAATGACAAAAAGCCAATATATCCAAGCATAATTTTTCCTTTGATTCATACTTTTACAAGTTGCTAGCGACAAGTTGCTAGTTGCTAGCTATTCACTAGCAACTAGAGACTGTTATCTAAATAAATTTTATTTCTTTTTAGTTCCTGTTTTAGCTTCCATACTTAATGTAGCATGAGGCACAGCCAGCAATCTTTTCTTATCAATAAGATTGCCTGTCATTCTACAAATACCATAGGTCTTATTCTCAATTCTTACTAAGGCTCCTTCGAGATTTTGAATGAATTTCACCTGACGATTAGCCATGGCACTTAAATGCTCTTTGTCATTAGTATGACCTCCATCTTCCATCCCAGAAAACTTTATATCATCGTCATTCATTTCGCTCTCTTTCATTTGATCTTGGTAGAAATTAAGCTCCTCGCGTGCTTCCGCCAATTTTTTATTAATAATTGCTCTAAATTCATTCAAATCAGCATCATTAAATCTCGTTCTTCCAATGATTGGTAAACGATAATTATCAAAGTTATCTTCGTCGTTCTTCGATGGGCTCTCATAATTATTCTTGATCTCTTGAATCTTTTTTCTTCTCAAGGCGAGTTTAGCCGACTTATCTTCTTTTAAAGTTAGATTTAACTTGGCATCAGCCGGTTTAGATGGGGTTGCCTTTGCAGCCACTTTCTTTGCTACTAGCTTAGCCGTTGGTTTTGTTGATGGCTTAGTCACAGCCTTTTTTACAGGAGCTTTAGTTACTAATTTCTTTGCGGCTGGTTTTGCAACTGCTTTCTTTGGCGCTGCTTTTACTGCTACTTTCTTTGGCGCTACCTTTTTTACCACAGCCTTTTTTACAGGAGCTTTTGCTACTGGTTTCTTCGCTGCTGGTTTTGCAGCCGTTTTCTTTGGTACTGCTTTTACTGCGACTTTCTTAGTCGCTGGTTTTTTTACCGCTGCTTTTTTTATTGGGACTTTTGCTGCCAATTTCTTAACAGCAGGTTTTACGGCAACTTTCTTTGGCGCTACCTTTTTTGCAGGAGCTTTTGCTACCAATTTCTTCGCTGCTGGTTTTGCAGCCGTTTTCTTTGGCGCTGCTTTTGCTACTACTTTTTTGACAACTGGTTTCGAAGCAACCTTCTTAGTTGTTGGCTTTACTGTAACCTTTTTTACTACTGGTTTGACCGCTGGTTTTTTTGCAACGACCTTTTTTGCTACAACTTTCTTAGTCGCTGGTTTTGCGACCACTTTTTTAGGTGCTGGTTTTGGAGCAGCCTTCTTTGCAGTTGGTTTTGCATTTACCTTTTTTGTTGCAGCTTTTTTAGCTACTGGCTTAGTTGATTTTTTTACCTTTTTTGCCATGATTATTACAATTTAGAAATTTCAATTTGTGTGTTTATTTCATTTAATTCTACATCTAGTGGTTTTTGCATAGAAGCTGAAGTCTCGATTTCATTTGCCAATACCTCGGTAGAAATAAATGAACCGAATTTTTTAATGACCCTATCCATATTGGATTCAGGAGCGTAACTTATCTTGATTCTATCCGTGACATTGAAGTTTTGGTCCTTGCGATAGTTCTGCACTTTGTTGATGAGTTCGCGAGCTACACCCTCATCCAGTAAATCTTCTGTCATACTGATATCCAATGCCAAGGTTATTCCGTTTTCTGATACAACTAAAAAGCCTGGCATATCAGAAGTGGAAATTTCAATTTCTTCTTTGACCAGCTCGTAATTCACTCCACCTTCTTCTATATTAATTTTGCCCTCTCTCTCTACTTGATTGATTTGATTCTGATCAAATTCGGTTATTTTTTTTGCTATTGCTGCCATATCTTTCCCGAGTTTCTTCCCAAGTAGCTTGAAATTTGCCTTAGCACTCTTGACAAATAATCCCGAATTTTCATCGACATATTCGAAGTCTTTCACATTGACCTCTGCCTTCACTATATCTTCGATAGATTGATAAAGCGCTTTGTCCTGATTGTTCAAAACAGGTACAATAACCTTCTGCAATGGCTGACGAACTTTGATTTGTTCTTTTTTTCTCAATGATAATATCATAGAAGATACATCCTGTGCCAACTCTACACGTCTTTCGAGATTGGTATCCATATACTTTTCTTCGATTGGTCCCCATGTGGTCAAATGGACAGAGCTATGACGAAGAGGAGTGTTATTCTTTATCGCACTTTCTCGCAATGGATTAGATAAGGACTGATACAACCATTCGCTAAAGAAAGGTGCAATAGGACTCATGAGCTGAGCTACAGTCATCAAACATTCAAACAAGGTTTCATAGGCAGCTTTCTTATCTTCTGAGACTTCATTTTTCCAAAATCTTCTGCGACAAAGTCGCACATACCAATTCGATAAATTTCTATCGACAAAGGTGTCTATCGCTCTCGCTGCATCTGTCGGTTCATAATTTTCTAATGCCTCCTGAACTTCTTTTTTCAAGGTATTCAATTTGGAAATAATCCATCGGTCCAACTCTGTTCGCTCCTTAATTGGTGTGACATTCATTTCATCTAAAACGAACTGGTCTATATTCGCATATAGACTAAAAAAGGAATAGGTATTATAAAGAGTTCCGAATAACTTGCGTTTGACTTCATCCACTCCATTGATGTCAAATTTCAAATTTTCCCAAGGGGCAGAATTCGAAATTATATACCATCGAATCGCATCCGCACCATATTTAGGTATGGCATCAAACGGATTGATGACATTGCCTTTTCGTTTAGACATTTTTTCTCCATTCTTATCTAAAACCAAGCCATTTGACACTACGTTTTTATAGGCCGGCTGGTCAAATAATATAGTAGAAATCGTATGCAAGGTATAAAACCATCCTCTTGTTTGATCTACTCCTTCTGCAATAAAGTCAGCAGGATAAGCTTGTTTAAATTTATCCTGATTGGAGAAAGGATAATTCCACTGCGCATAAGGCATAGAACCACTATCGAACCATACATCGATGACATCTTCTTCTCTTTTGAGAACTTGGCCATTTTGTACTAGTGTGACTCTATCGATAAAAGGCTTATGTAAATCTCCTTTTCCAGCGGTGAAGTCTGCTTTAAATTTTTCATTTTCTATGACCTCATCAGCGGATAAAAGTCCACTTTCATTGGCATTATCAATTTGCGTCAATAAATCCTGTTGACCACCGATGCAGCATAATTCATCACTATTTTCTGATTTCCATATAGGTAAAGGAATGCCCCAAAAACGAGACCGCGTCAAATTCCAGTCTTGAATATTTTCCAACCATTGCCCAAATCTCCCCGTACCCGTGCTCTCTGGCTTCCAGTTGATTTTTTTGTTATTGGCTATCAATTGATCTTTAACCGACGTGGTGCTGATAAACCAGCTATCCATAGGATAATAAATCACAGGCTTGTCTGTACGCCAGCAATGAGGGTAGCTGTGCACATACTTCTGCACGTTAAATGCAAGCCCTTTTGTTTTTAACTCTATCGCTATGTCTATATCAGGACTTTTATAGTCCTTTTCATCTCTATAATCTTTGACGTATCTACCCGAAAGAAAGCCCATTCCTTGGATAAATTTCCCTTCCAAATCCACCATTGTCAAGCTACCGATTCCATTCTCTTTAGCTACTTTTCTATCATCTACCCCGAAAGAAGGAGCCGTATGCACTATCCCTGTACCATCTGTCGTGGTGACGAAATCTCCTGTGATCACTTGAAATGAATTTCCTTCTATCTTATCTGCGCTATTCGCTTCGAACGGCAGTAGTTGATGATACATGATCCCCTTCAACGCAGAACCCAAAGAAGTCCCCACAATGCAATAATTAATGGTCTTCTCATCGACAGCCAATTCTTCAATAGATTGAACTTCTTGCTCAGGTTTGAACCATTTAGATATCAACTCTTTGGCGAGTATAAAATTTTGACGTGTTTTTGTATATGGATTAAAAGAAGCCACTAAAGCATATTCAATTTTAGCTCCTACTGTCAAGGCTGTATTGGAAGGCAAGGTCCATGGAGTCGTCGTCCATGCAAGGAAATGAGCATCTTCTAATTTAGAATTAAATGCCACATTCAATTTATCTATACAACAAGACTTCACTTCAAAACAAGCGACAACGCTCGTGTCTGTCACATCGCGGTAGGATCCTGGCTGATTCAACTCATGAGTACTCAGCCCAGTCCCCGCTGCCGGGGAATATGGCTGGATGGTATAACCTTTGTACATCAGATTTTTTTTGTAAATCTCTGAAATGATATACCAGACAGATTCGATGTAGCCATTTTCAAACGTCATATATGGATGATCCAAATCGAGCCAAAAACCCATGATTCTCGTCAAGTCATCCCATTGAGATTTATACTGCATGACCGTTTCTCGGCATTTGACATTGTACTCTTCTATAGATATCTTGGTGCCAATATCTTCCTTGGTTATGCCCAATTCTTGTTCTACTTTCAGCTCTACAGGCAGTCCGTGCGTATCCCAGCCACCTTTGCGCTCTACCCGAAAACCTTGAAGCGTTTTATATCGGCAAAAAATATCTTTGATTGTGCGACCTACCACATGATGAATACCTGGGAGACCATTGGCAGACGGCGGTCCTTCATAAAAGACAAAGGATTTATCTTCTGGTCTGGAATCTATAGATTGCTGAAAAATAGCATTCTGCTCCCAAAACTGGAGAACATCCTTTTCTATCTCTGGCAGATTCAAACCTTTGTATTCCTTGTATATCATTTTAATTCACTACTATAACTCGTCCGTTAAAAAAGGTGCAAAAGTACTGATTTTCAAATAAATTAGGGTAAATTTTTTACTTTTCCTCTCGTCTTTAAAATTGAGACTTAGATAGACTAGGATTTAATTCACTTGCATAGATGTAATAAGTCAAAATGCTGAAGAAAGGCAGGGCTAACACAAACAAAAATCCGCAGGAAATAGGAGTTCCTGTAGAGAAAATCACAATCTGAATAATCATTAGGAAGAGCAAGGTGAAGTAATTTTGCCTAGCTAAATCAAACGATTTTTTATATGCGGACTTGATACTAACTCTTTCTAATATATAAAAATACTCAGGAAAAATAACAAAGGGGTAACAAAGCATAGTTAAAGTTATACTAAAAAAAGCACTAAGATATAAAAATGGAGACGGCGAATAGCTTCCTGCCTTTTGAGCCTGATAAAACAATTCTTGATCAAAACCAAAAGCTGCCAATTCAAATTGAAGGGTAATAATCATAGGCAATAAAGCTATAAGAAACATCAAATATTTAATGCCTTGAACTTTATAGAATCTTATGATATTACCGTATATATTGATAAAGTTTTTCCAAGTAATCTCATTGAAATTTTCCAATCGGTGAACATAAAAAGCAAAAGAAAACAACATTGGACTGATCAAAAGAAAAGTCAATAATGATGCAATATTTGAAGCCTTAGCTACAAAGACTGAAAAGGCTAAAAGAATAGACAATACAAATGAAAAAGGCAATAGTTGGAAATAATGCAAACGCATAAAATGAATGGTTCGCATCAAGACATCTTTATATATTTTTAGTTCCATGAAGAATGGTTGAAAAGTTTAGGGTTGAGATGTTTATAGGTTGAGATATGACTAAGCACATTTCACTGACCACTGTTACTCCCGATAGCTATCGGGACTGCGACTGTCCCCTGACTACTGAACACTATAAATGTATCACCTCTCCATAAGCCATAGCAGTAGCTTCCATCACGGCCTCGCTCATAGTAGGGTGTGGATGAATGGCTTTCAGTATTTCATGCCCTGTGGTTTCTAGCTTTTTAGCGACTACCATTTCCGCTATCATCTCCGTCACATTCATACCTATCATATGTGCACCGAGGAGTTCACCGTATTTAGCATCGTAGATTACTTTGACAAAACCATCCTTCGCTCCTGCGGCGCTCGCTTTGCCACTGGTAGAGAAAGGAAACTTGCCAACTTTCAGTTCGTAGCCTTTTTCTTTCGCTTCTTTTTCTGTCATACCCACAGAAGCTACTTCTGGAGAGCAATACGTACAACCTGGGATATTAGAATAATCTATGGCGTCTACATGCATACCCGCTATTTTCTCTACACAAGTAATGCCCTCTGCGCTGGCCACGTGAGCCAAAGCAGGCGTATCGATCACATCTCCTATAGCATAAATTCCAGCTACATTCGTTTGATAGAAATTATCTACGACGATTTTTCCTTTCCCTGTTTTGATTCCTAAATCTTCAAGACCTATGTTTTCAATATTTGCTTGAATGCCTACTGCAGACAAGACAATTTCTGCATTTTTCTTCTCGACCCCTGCAGCGGTTTTGATTTCTACCTCACAACCTCCTTTGCCTACTGTCACTTTTTCTACTGAAGCATTGGTCATTATACCTAGACCCTTTTTCTTGTATATTTTCTCCAATTCCTTGCTCACATCCACATCTTCTCTAGGCATTATATTCGGTAGAAACTCCACCAAAGTCACTTCGCAGCCCATGCTATGATAAAAATATGCAAACTCGACGCCTATAGCTCCTGTACCGACTATAATCATAGATTTCGGCATGCTAGGCAGGGTCATCGCTTCTCTATAGCCTATGATATTTTTGCCATCTTGCTTTAGATTAGGGAGCTCTCTGCTGCGAGAACCTGTAGCTAGGATGATGTTTTTTGCTAAATAATCTTTTTTCGTACCATCCGTGGAGGTCACTTCTAAGACTTTTCCTCTTTTAAGTTTCCCTGTACCATTGATAACCTCTATTTTATTCTTCTTCATGAGAAATTGAATCCCTTTACTCATACCATCGGCCACCCCGCGGCTGCGGGAAACTACCTTAGGGAAATCAGGGTTTGACTCCCCCACCGTAATGCCATAATCAGCAGCATGACTAATATATTCGAAAACCTGTGCACTTTTTAGGAGGGCTTTGGTGGGGATACATCCCCAGTTGAGGCAAACGCCCCCAAGACTTTCTTTCTCTACGATGGCTACCTTCATACCTAGCTGTGCTGCGCGAATAGCCGCCACATAGCCCCCTGGGCCAGATCCTAAAACGATTAAATCAAAATTCATATATCTAAAAAATTATAAAAATTACTAGGCTGCAAAAATAAACTTATTCCTTTAGTCCTTTTGGAATAAATATTGATAGCTATGCTAAATTGAATTGAAGACAAAGTTAACATTCGTTTCATATTCAAAAAATATAAATCAAATTATCTTTGCAGTTTTAAATTGAAAATACGTTTATTATGAGAAAATTATTACTTTTAGTGTTGTTACCGATGGGATTGTGGGGGCAGACGAATCCTACGGCACAAAGTTTACCTTATAGTCAAAATTTTGGAACTACAACATTTACTGCAACTCCCGCTGGAATTGCATTCTGGAATGGAATAGATGGCAGCACTACTTCAACGCAAACTCTCGCAGAAGCCACTACACCTTCTGGTAATGCCACGCTAATTACTGCTACTGCAGCGCAAACGACAGGTGGCACATATGGCTATGCTGTTGCATCAAATGGTAGAGCGTATATTCAAACAAGTTCTAATACAACAAATGGAGCAAATCAAATTGCATTAGCAATAAATACAACAGGACTATCCAATATTATTGTTAATTATGATGTTGAAATAATTTCTGCTCAACCTAGGACAGTTGGAATTGTCTTACAATATCGAATTGGAACATCTGGGTCTTGGACTACAGTAACAGGCACGAATAACCCAGCTAGCCAGACAGGTGGTAGTCCAGGAGTTATAGCAAGTCCTTCTTTAACCTTGCCAAGTGCTGCGAATAATCAAAGTGTTGTCCAGATAAGATGGGCAACTTGGAGAGGCACCCAATCAGGTAGTAGCTCAGGTATTGCCATCGATAACATTTCCGTTACTGGTACATCATGCACCCCACCCTCCAACCCAGCAGGATCTATCGCTCAAACAACTAACTGCGGAAGTGTAGATTTAGCTTATTCTGGTACACCAACAAATATTTATTGGCAAACCTCTGCTACAGGAACAGCGACAGCCAATCCAGCTAGCTCGCCTCTGAATGTAACCTCAACTGGAACTTGGCATGCTAGAGCTTACGATGGAACTTCTTGCTGGTCTACTGGTACGATTTCATCTACAGTAGCCGCAATACAATCAAATTCATCTGTTAGTGCTCATCCTTCTAATAGTTCAATAAACACTGGTCAGAATACAAGCTTTTCAGTGACTGCTACTAATTCTCCTACTTATCAGTGGCAGGTCAACCCTGGCTCAGGTTTTACAAATATCACTAATGGTGGGGTTTATAGCAATGCGACTACTAACACACTAAATATAACCGCTGCTACACTCGGAATGAGTGGTTATACCTATAGATGCGTCGTTACATCTGCAAGTCCTTGTACTAATGTGGTTAATTCAAATGCTGCTACTTTAACAGTTACGGATGGTCCGTGTTTAGCTCAAAATTTTAATAGCTTTACTAGTGGTGCGCCTTCAGGATGGTCTGGAAGTGGTTGCAGTAACTACACTACAACTGCTAGTTCTGGATTGTCTCCTAATTCTGCCCAATTTAATTCAACAGGAGATTTCCTCGAAACTCCAACGACGACTAATGGTGCTAGATCTTTGGCATTTTGGCATCTAGGAAATGGGACAAGCGGAGCTTCCGCACTATTGATTGAAGGCTTTGATGGTACATCTTGGACTACCATTCAAAATATCACCACCCTCCCGACTACTGGCACGATTAAAACCTACACTAGTTCAACAACACCAGCCTTACCAGAAGGAATGATAAAATTTAAATTTACTTACACCAAAGATGTAGGTAATGTTGCTTTTGATGATGTTGAGGTTTTTTGCGATAATTGTAAAGCAAATGTAGCAACGCAAAGTACCCCTGGGACATATAATTATACAGTTCAGTGTCCAGGTTATGGGGTATGGAATTATTATGGCAATGGAACTAACTATTATTTCGCTATCAATAAAAACGGAAACACTTTAACACCAACTGTAGATATCACCGTTTCCTCTACTGCCGTTGATTCCTCTAAATCAAGTAATGGAGCGAATCAAGAGCATGCGAGTTATTTGATGAAGCGCTACTGGAATGTGAACTGCGGTGGCTGCACGCCTACTACTAATGGTGGTGTGTCTGTTCGTTTCTTCTACGATCCAGCAGATAGCGCGGCTGCCCATAATGCGATGCGTGCCGGTTTTTTAGCACTTAAAGCCTCGAATGTCAACACCCTTGCGGACACCACAACGTCTATGCAATGGGTAAAAAACAATACTGGTGCACCGTATGCTCCATCTATGTTTACAGGAAATAGAATGACCGTAGCCCATATAAAACTCAGCCCTACCTATGGCACATTAAATGGTGTACGCTATGTTGAGTTTTCTGGTATTCAGTCATTTTCAGGCGGTGGTGGTGGTTTTGGTTTTGGGCCAAGCAGTGGTGGCGGCGTTGGCCTCCCTGTCACCTGGGCTGGTTTTGATGCGAGTGTGCAAACTGATTTTACTGAGCTTATCTGGCATACAGCCAGCGAGCAGAATACAAGTCATTTCGAAGTAGAGGCGAGTGAAGATGGAAAAAACTTTAAGACCATATCGGAGAATATAGTTGCTGCGGGTAATAGTGCGAGTTTATTGAGTTATTCGTATAGAGATATGGATTTAGCTCCTATCAAGTATTATAGACTGCGACAGGTAGATATGGAAAGTAGCTTTGAATATTCTAAAATTATAGTAGCTAAGCGAACCCAAGAGGCTAGTCAGAACTTTGAAGTCATAGTTTATCCATTGACTAATGCGGAAAGCAAACAGTATCAATTACTGCTAAAAAACACTTCTGCGGATGTGTCATCGATACAAGTACTTGACTATACTGGCAAGCCAGTGTATACTGAGAATACCACTAGTCATAGCGAAATCCTAGACCTCAGTCACCTCACACCGGGTATCTATATGCTTCAGGTATGGAATGGTGGTGAGCGAAAAGTAGTGCGAATAGCGCTGTAAGGTGCAAAGGTTTCGCAAAAAACGCTAAGGTAGGCAATGGGCTCAGTCTATAACCCTATAAATTCCGAGTTTTTGTCTTCTCGACAGAACATGTACTGACCTCAGTATCATTTTTTTTGTTGGTCAATAAGACCAACAAAGGGGGAAACACTTCTCGAAAGTCTTGACGCTCGCGAGGTGAGGGCGTATTCGTTGGACTATAAGACCCCAACAAAGGAGCAAATAACAAACCTGTCAGACGACTAACTCCTAACAACTGCAACTGATTACTGACAACTGACCACTACCTACTAAAACAACGTTCCCTGCACCCCGTCTTTAAAATTGGGTTTAGGGAGTTCATCAAAGTTGGCTTTTTTCTCTTTTTCTTCCTCTATTTTTTCTTCTTCTACAGGCACATCGTATGTACTGAAGTCTTTGAGCTTACCTTTGAAGTCGAATTGAGTTAGCCGATTTCCCAATGATTTCCATCCTTTGACATCGATAAATTCTACTAAATCTATATCGAGTATTTCTTTTACTTTGGCCTTTCCTTTGAATATTTCCACTTGAATCAGAGGGTTCTCTGAGGTGGACGCAAATATCAGCTTACTATCTTTATGATCTGAGATAAAACTGTGAATTTTGCCATCTTCCTTGGTCTCTATCAAAAATCGTTTGACATAGTAGTTTTTACTATTACCATCGTAGTAAACTGCTGAGATGGGTTTTTCGATATCAAATTTTTCTATCGATTGCAACAAATCCATATCGACCCGTACGATATTTTCATAACTCTGCAGTGCATAGGTGCCATTTTTTTGTAAAGTCAATATCATGTCTTCAGCAAAAAATTCACCGAGATACTGTCCATATCTATTTTTATTAATACGCCCAACATCTCTGTCTAGCCATATTTTCACACCCCCTAGCGTAGATGTTCCTGCCTTCTTCAATTCTATTTTGTGAATAGGATAAGTCGAGAGGGTATTGCCAAGGCTGCTTCTCCCTTTTACCATCACGCTGGAAAAATCGAAATCAAAAACCTTGATACGCGCTTTGCTGTCATCTTTTAATTTTATCGTAACGATTTCCGCTTCCCCATTTGGATTTACAGTCAGGTAGATAACTTTGCATTTCTCTCCTTTGGCTATTTCATACTCTTTATCACGGGTAACACCTGTTACATTAAATCGCTTGACGAAGTTTTTATTCGATTTAGCCTCCGCATAGATGAGATTATAAATCGTGCGCTCATCGTCTTTTTTCCATATCCCTATATGTAGAATATCTTTGCCCACGAATTTCTTATCTGAAATTTTGGTAACCAACATTCTGCCATCTTTGCGTATCACGATGATATCGTCCATGTCAGTACAATCGCAGATAAATTCTTCTTTCTTGAGTCCATGACCAATGAAGCCCTCTTTAAAATTAGCATAGAGCTTTTGATTATTGACGGCCACATTCTTCACCTCTATCTGCTCGAACTTTCTAATCTCCGATTTGCGATCCTTGCCTTTACCAAATTTAGTCATCAAGGTTTTGAAGTAGTCCACCGCATAGTCGTCAATCGTCGCAATATTTTGTTTGA
Organism: uncultured Chitinophagaceae bacterium; assembly: GCA_964465185.1. Lineage (GTDB taxonomy): Bacteria > Bacteroidota > Bacteroidia > Chitinophagales > JADJOU01 > CHPMRC01. The sequence goes on along the minus strand of CAYXKX010000023.1, from coordinate 5,954 downwards.
CTTCTTTTATTTCTCCTTCTAGCTTTTTGATTTTATCTTGGAGATCATCGATGTCCAGCTTATATATTCGTCGA
>CAYXKX010000023.1:0-5870 GCA_964465185.1 uncultured Chitinophagaceae bacterium | reverse complement strand
GTCAGTTTTTCATAATCAGTTTGGGTGACCTCGCGTTTCAATCCTTTCAGAAAAGGCTTGAATGCCTTCTCTATCGCTTTGAGCACAGCATCCCAGTCGCCGTGTTTTTTCTCTAATTCTTTGTATATTTTCTCTTCGAAAAATATTTTTTCCAACGAGAGATAGTGCCACTTATTCTCTAATTCTTTTTGTTTAATTTGAAGTTCTTGGAGCAGGAGTTGGACTGTATTCTGTGTAGAAATTCGCAACATTTCATCTACTCCGAGAAAGGTAGGTTTATCCCCTATAATACAGCAACCGAGTGGACTCAGTGATATTTCACATTTGGTAAACGCATAGAGTGCGTCTATAGTGAGGTCAGGAGAAACGCCTGGCTGCAGTTCCAAAAGAATTTCTACTTCACTCGATGTGTTGTCAATGACTTTTTTTATTTTTATCCTCCCTTTCTCATTCTCAGCTAGAATACTGTCTATCAGACTGCCCGTAGTCTCCGAAAATGGAACTGAAATTATCTTTAAGTTCTTGCCGTCTTTTTCAATTTTAGCTCTGCATTTGACTTTGCCTCCTTGCAAGCCCTGCTGATAATTTCCCACATCGATATAGCCTCCTGTTTGAAAATCAGGGAATAGTTCAAACTTTTTTCCTTTTATCACTGCAATAGAAGCCTGACAAAGTTCATTGTAATTATGAGGTAGAATGTAAGACCTCAATCCTACACCAATCCCTTCGGCACCATGAGCCAATAATAAAGGGAATTTGATAGGTAACTTTACCGGTTCTCTCTTGCGACCATCATAGCTCAGCTGCCACTCTGTATTATCATCGTGAAAAGCCGCATGCAAGGCAAAAGGTGTCAACCGGGCTTCAATATATCTCGGTGCAGCAGCCACGTCACCCGTCCGCACATCCCCCCAGTTTCCTTGGGTGTCTATCATCAGTTCTTTTTGTCCGATTTTGACCAAGGCATCCCCAATACTGGCATCTCCGTGCGGATGATACTGCATGGTTTGCCCGATAAGGTTAGCTACTTTGGTATATCTGCCGTCATCCTGCTCTTTCATGGCATGCAGAATTCTTCTCTGCACAGGCTTCAGACCATCCTGTATATGCGGGATAGCCCTGTCGAGATTGACATAGGAGGCATACTCTAGAAACCACTTTTCATAAAGGTCGTCGACATGAAGGGTTTTATTTGGTTCGGACATAATTCTTTTCTATCTCTCTGCTGGAAATTTTTAAAAGACAAATAAAGTCAATTTGAATTAAAAATGGAGATTAGGATATAAACATATACCTAAAAAAGTAGTAAATATCATCCTTCAGACTATAATTTCTTAGATAATTCTCTGAAACCTCTGTCGACAATTGATAAATAGCCTTGTCATTTAATTGCACCCACGAACTGCCGCGAAACAGCACTCGATGACAAGATTTTATTATTTGAAAAAAAGAGTGCTTCGAAAGTAAGGATATCGGTGGAGCTATAATACAAAAAAAGATATCTAGTATTCTTTTGCGAACCTGATGGGTCCATTCATAAATTGCAAAATTCTCGTCCGCCGCTATGATGAATCCTAAAGCATCTTTTCCATGGCAGCGCATGAGATATTGGCCATGGTCTGAATAAATCCAAATAGTACCATTCTGTTTTGTGTGTTTAATCGAATGAAGAAGCTCCAAATTGGTTGTTTGGGCTAAATCAAGAATGCAAGCTTCTGGCTGCTTAGCTGACATCACCAACTGGTAATTCGAGTATCGATTGATTAGTTCTTTTATAGCTTCCTCCTTTGAGTTATCAGGAAGAATTTTTGCCTCTAGATGTTTCGTATCTGTGAAAAGCAGAGGGACCTTGAACCATCGTGTATATATCCAGCGTATAAGCAGCGGCACAAAAAATGAAATCACAGCCAAATAAACGATAACCGCTCTGGAGTATTTATAATCTACTGGTAGTAGGAAATAGACGATTAAAAAAAGTATCAAATTGACAATGGACGCTTTCACAAGCTTGGAAATATCTATTTCGGTGAGATAAAACTTAGCAAAGAGCATAGATAAAATAGCTGTGAGCGTATACAACGGCAATATAATCATATAAAAACTGAGTGGGAGGAATCCAACATCCAGTTTGATATACACTGACCATAGGTAAGTAAAGACAGCAGATGCCAATATGATACCTATAAAATCCGCGATAGGGAGTAATACCATTTTGAATCCATGTCTCAATGCGGATAAAATTTTTAAGAGACCTAAGGCCAGATTTAAAACAAAATTTAAGATGGGTTGTTGACCCCATTGAAAATTTTTCTGCCAATAGAGTTTCATCGCATTATAAAAAGCAGTTTGATAGCGCCAGTTAGATTTTACAGAACTCCGGCCTTTGAAGTGAACGATTTCTTTATCACTAATATACTTTATAACAAATCCTGCTCTGTGCAATTGGTATGAAATATCAATATCCTCACCATACATAAAAAAGCGTTCATCGAGTCCTCCAATTGCCTTATATATATCTTTTTTGAAAAACATACATGCACCCGACATTACTTCAATATGGTCATACGTATCTTGGGTTTTATAGTAGCTCGACCATTTTTTAAGGCCTAGTAACTTCAAAAAACTAGACTTTAAATCTGGGAAACCTCGTGCACTCTCGGGCAAATAATCTCCTCGCCCATCCATCATTCTGACAGCCACAGCTCCTATTTTCTTATCTGAATTTAGCAATTGGATGGCTTGCTGAACGATCTCCTCTGAGATAATCGTATCTGGATTCAGAATTAAAATATTCTCTGATTGTGCATGCTCTATACCTAGATTATTTGCTTTGGAAAAGCCTAGGTTCATATTGTTGGAGATAAATTTAAAATCGGGAAATGCTGTTTGATTAAAATGGACAACATGCTCGCTGGAATTATTATCTACCACAATAACTTCAATCCCCAATGGACGAGACATCTTGGCTAGGCAAGACAGGGTTAAATGCAAATAATACTTCGCATTATAACTGACAATAATGACACTGAGATTTGGTTGAATGAGACTGCTTATTTATTAATTAATAATTCGTAGGGCTGTCGTGCTTGTATACTCCTTCCTAGAGTAAGATCATCTGTATATTCCAGTTCACCTCCAAATGAAACTCCTCTGGATATAGTTGTAATCTTTACTGGATAATGCTTCAATAAATTAGTTAGGTAGTAAATAGTCGTATCTCCCTCTATGGTTGGATTTAAAGCCATAATGAGTTCCATTTCTTCCATTTCTCTTACGCGGTTTACGAGAGAATGAATAGTGAGCTTATCTGGGCCAATGCCATCTATAGGGCTAATAACTCCTCCTAATACATGATATTGTCCGTAAAATTGATTCGTATTTTCTATAGCCACTAAATCCTTGTAAGATTCCACTACGCAAATCAAATTTTTAGTTCTCAGTTTATTTGAGCAAATAGAACAAACTTGGTCATCGTTTGGCGTATGACAAACACTGCAAAACTTTATATTCTCTTTGAGATGAATTAAGGCCTCCGAAAAACGCTTGTTCTCCTCCTTAGTGCTGTTTAAAAAATGAAGCGTATATCGAAATGCTGTCTTTTTGCCGACTCCCGGCAGTTTTGCAAACTCATTCACTAATTCTTCGATGGATTTCGATAAGTACATGAGTCAAAAATAAATGAATTATAGCCATATACAGGCAAAAAAAAGGTCGAGATATAAATCTCGACCTTGAATCTATGATAAAAACTAAATTTAAAACTTAGTAATCTTAAACTCGGTTCTTCTATTCTTCTGATGCTCTGCTTCAGAACAATTTGATTTTACTCTTCCTTCACACGCACAACCATTTTTCAATTGAGATTCGCCATAACCTCTAGAAGTCAATCTAGAAGGGTTAACACCTTTGCCTATCAAATACTCTACACAAGCTGCAGCTCTCTTAGAAGAAAGGGTCTCATTGTATTTTACAGTAGCTCTACAGTCTGTATGAGATCCCATTTCGATTTCCATCGTAGGGTATTGACGCAATAGAGAAACGATTTTATCTAATTCTAAAGCGGCATCCGGACGAATATTCCACTTATTAAGGTCATAAAGAATATTTTCTATCTCGAAACCTATACCAATAGCTGCCTTTCTAAGATAAACAGTCTTCACAATAGAGTCGCCATTTCTCAAACCTTTGCAAATAGCACTCTCAGGTATACCAATGTATCTTGTACCATCTGCCAATGTTTTTGAGGCATTTATCTCATAGAATTCGTTCATACTGATACCCTTCACTCTGATAGAACCATCCGATTTCGTATTGCCGTCAATTTCTTCATTGGTAGACGTTTGACGAATATTGACTGAGGCACCCGAAATAGGCTGGTTAGTCTCTTTATCAAGAACTATAATTACAACCTTACATCGGTCTTCAAGATCTCTATCCAAAGGAATTTCAACAATCTTATTCGCTTGAAGATTTTTTATTGTGATAGAGTTATTTTTAAATCCGTCTGCACTGGCCTTCACATCACAATTTTTCAATGCTGTAACTGTGATACAAGCTAAGCCGTTTGCATCTGTATAATATGTTTTACTGCCAAGACATGGTATCCTTACCGCTGAATTCTTTATAGGATCTTTGGATACTAATTCTATAACTTTAATACATAATTGAGTTTCATCCGTTCTCCAGGAATAGATATCATCTAAGCCCTTACCACCTATTCTATTGGAGGAGAAGTAGCCATCTCTTCCTGTTTCATTGGCTATATAACCAAAATCATCATATTTTGAATTATAAGGCGCACCCATATTTTCTGTCTGACCGTATTTGGTATCGTCTATTTTTGTAGCTCGGTAAATGTCTAGACCTCCTATACCCGGTAGACCATTAGAGGCATAAAAAAGGGTCCCATCCTTTCCAACAAAAGGGAACAATTCATCTCCAGAAGTATTCACCTCAGGGCCAAGATTAATCGGTGTAGACCACTCTGTGCCGACTAGCTTAGAATACCATAGATCATTTCCTCCGAAACCACCTGGCATATTACTAGCAAAAATCATTTCATCTCCTTTTCCATTAACGAATGCTGGGTGTGCGTAAGAAAAGTTCTGATAACCTTCTCCTCTATTAAGAACTACGGAAGTTATATCATCCCAATTCTCGACATCTCCATTCGAATAATTGACCTTACAAATTTCCATCAATACCGTTCTTTTGTCATCTTTCGCAAAAGATTTACCGTCTTTCACCGTAGACCTCGTGATGTAGGCTACCCCAAAATCCTCAGAAAAAGTCATAGGACCTTGCATATATTTTTCATTAGACTTTAAAAGTAATTCAGACTCATTGAATGTTCCTTTCACTTTTTCCTTTTGAGTAGCTTTGAAAATGTCAGTAAAGCTTTTTACTATTTCGTCCTCTGATCTATATCCTGTCTTTGTTCTGTTTTTTCTTGTTGATACGTAAGTTACTCCATTTCTATAATAAGAAGGCGAAAAGTCTGAATTAGCCGTATTTAGGTCCTCCATGTTTTTAACAACGATTCCTGTATTGGCCTCTGACACTTTCGAGAAATAGCCTGGATTGACGCTTCTAATAAGAGAATTTGATGAATATCCTCTATTGGAATAAAAATTATAAACTGAACGAGCTTTATCGTAGCTATTCTGCATTTGTAATAAATTGGCGTATCGCAGCATAGCCGTAGGCGACATAAACCCAGAGGCAAAAGCCTCTCCAAAATACTTATCCGCACTGTTTAAATCTTGCTTTGGCCCTGGTGCTGAATATATATAGCCCAACTTTTCTTTTGCTTCTGTATTGTCTGCGTTTGCAGCAAGAACATCAGAATAAATTTTAATAGCTTTATCTAA
>CAYXKX010000022.1:6775-44422 GCA_964465185.1 uncultured Chitinophagaceae bacterium | reverse complement strand
ATGGAAAAGACTGCATCTGTGCTATTCTCAGCTAACTCATTCGTATTGGATGCGGAAACCGCGGTGGTGTCAGCGTTGAGTGCTTCATCCGTCTGGCTCTGATTTGTTATTATTTCATAGGCAGCGGGAAGTATATAATTGTTTTCAGCTATATCATCAAAAACGATGGAATCATCTGCTTCCAGTTTGGCAAATTCAAGGTCAATTTTAATTAACTCAATTTCGAGACTTAGATTGTGATCGGCCTCTTGATTAGGTTGATTTTCTTCGGACTTGGTTTGTATGTTAAATGATGTGCCTTCAATGTCTTTACTTTCCAAATCTAATTGAGCATGTGTGTCCAATTTCAATTTTTCAGCTAATTCTTCGTCCGATGCGGTGTTGTTGTAATCAATTTCTAAATCAAGTGATGCACTTATAGGTGCGGAGAAATCAAAATTGGGTTGGCTTAGGTCCAAGGCCTCCATTTTTTCCTCTATTTCATTACTCATACTAAGTTTATCAGCCCACTCCTCTTCTATGCTTTCATCTGCTGGACTGAATTCAATGTCTATGGAGTCTTGAATTTCACTACTCGATGACGGATTTAGATTCCCTAACTCTAGCGTTTCAGACGTTTCAACTGTTTTTTCATTTACAGGAGCTTGATCCTCGAGAACATTCGTTTCTTCAGACTTTGAATTTTCTTGTTGCTCATCGGCTACCATATCAGCCCCCGTGGTAATTTCAGACTCGATATCTAGGGGATCTATATTCGTCTCCGTGTTTGGACTTTCGTCGATATCTAGTTTAATTAAATCCCTTCCCTCTATGCCAGGTTCATCCAATGTAGCTAAACTATTTTCGGCTAAATCCTCCTGAGTTACAGTATGTTTAGTTAAAAGGCTAGAATGGGATGATTCGCTCACATCTATGCGGATATCATGAAAAGAAACTTCGGACTCTAGCTCATCATGATCCTTATTTAGATTAGACGTTGTGATATCTTTCGAAGAATATATACGAGCATAGTTATCTAGCTTTTGACGATTAAATCCAAAGAAGTTTAACTCACTGATAGCTAGTTGCTCTGTTGCATTTTTATTCAATAACATAGCCACAAGAGGCAATTGATAAAAAGGGTAGTCATCAACTAACCTACTTACCATGGAAGGTTCCATTTCTAAATATTTTAAAATAGGCAAAGGAAGTTTGCTACTTACCATGTCGAAAATATTTTATTAAAAATAGCATTGGATATATTCACCGATATTCTTCTTATAAATTCATCTTCTTTTCCCGCAATGTCATTATTATCATAAACTTCAAAATTGGTAAAGGGTTCTCTCCATTGAATTTTTTTATCCGTCACCATATCTTTAAATTCTATCTGAACGATAATGTCTAGTCTGTATTTTGTCGAAAAGGTTCCTGGGGTCGGAGCCTGAGCCGTAATGCGATAATCAGAAATATATCCTTTGAGTTGATAATCTCCAGCCTCATTTAGCACCTTCATTCCACCATCGCGCGCCATTTTATTTCTCAGTTCTTGATTGAAAATGTTATCTGTTGTAGACCAGGCATTCGGTGCTTTATTTTGGATATATTCGATAGAAATTGATTTGACTTCTTTTGGCACAGATGCCCCGGAAAATCCATATATACCGCACGATGAACAAAGGCAGAGAACAAAAAGATAGGCTAATATAAATGGTTTTTTCATTCTTCTATATCGTAGTCAATGATTTTTCTATACAAGGTGCGTTCACTAATTCCTAATTCTTCAGCAGCATACTTTCTTTTACCTCGATGTTTTTTTAATGCTGAAATAATAAATTTCTTTTCCATATCAACAAGATTGAGATTTTCAGGAAGCAATTCACCTTGATGTTGTCTTGAAGCAGGGGTGCTTCTCTCCGGCAATTCAATCACATTTGGGGCAAAGCCTCCCAGTGGTCGCGTAGCTGAGAAATATCTATCCGTGGGAAGAATTCGCGCATCTCCTGAATCTGAAGTGCTATCATAGTTTGAAGGCGTATTTTTGGATAGCTCGAAAAACATCCTTTTGAGATCATTCATATCTTGCTTCAACTCTATAAGCATTTTTATAGCCAGCTCATTTCCCATGGAATTAAAATCGCTGGCCCCGCCTCCACTGAGGTTTAATGCCGTAGAATTATTTGGAATGAAACGAATCAAATCTTCTGGATATAGGTGGTCAGCATCAGATAAAATGCTTACCTGTTCGGCAACACTTTTGAGCTGTCTTATATTGCCAGGCCAGCGATAATTTAAAATTAACTCCTTGGCCTCTTCGGATAGTTGAGGAGGTTTAATTTTATTTTTCTCACAGAAATCGACAGAAAATTTTCTAAATAATAAAGCAATATCATTGCCACGCTCCCTTAGCGGGGGTACTATAATAGGTACTGTATTTAGTCGGTAGTAGAGGTCCTCTCTAAATTTTCCTTTTTGCACTGCGTCCATCAAATTGACATTGGTGGCAGCGATCACGCGCACATCGGTTTTGAGAACTTGTGAGGCGCCGACTTTGATATACTCTCCATTTTGAAGGAGTCTTAGCAATCTTGATTGGGTGCCTAAAGGCATTTCTGCTATTTCATCTAGGAAGATAGTGCCTCCATTGACCGTTTCGAAATAGCCCTTTCTATTATCGGATGCACCGGTGAAGGATCCTTTTTCATGACCGAAAAGTTCAGAGTCAATTGTCCCTTCGGGTATAGCACCACAGTTAATAGCGATGAATGGCCCGTGTTTTCTAGGGCTGAGTTGATGAATGATTTTAGAAAATACTTCTTTGCCTACACCACTTTCTCCAAGTATGAGGATGGATAAATCTGTTGGAGCTACTTTTTCTGCTGTGGTCAAGGCATAATTTAGCGCTGGCGAGTTGCCAATGATGTCAAATTTATTTTTAAGTGCTTGTAGTTCCATCATTTTACAAGTCCATTTTTTTTAATACATTTCCAAATAAGGTGACCTGGGTACAGTCTGTTATCTCTACCTCTACATAGTCGCCAATTTTCCAGTCATCCTTGGTTATAACTACCTTTTTATTGCCATCGGTTCTTCCGACAAGCTGCTGATCAGAGCGCCTAGCAGTATATTCCAACAATACGATTTGTTTTGTACCTATTTGCTCTCGATGACGTTGAAGGGCATGTTGATTTTGTTTGGCTATGATTTCTTCTAGTCTACTTTTTTTGACATCTTCCGGCACATCATCTAGAAATTTCTTTGCAGCCAAGGTACCAGGTCTTTCGCTGTAGAAAAACATATAATTCAAATCATAAACTACCTCATCCATTAAACTTAGTGTTTCCTGATGTTCTTCTTCTGTCTCACCACAAAACCCAGCAATGATATCTGAAGATATTGCACAATTCGGCATATATTTTCGGATAGCTGCTATTCTATTTAAATACCAATCTCTAGTGTAGGTTCTATTCATGCGTTCTAGAACAGAACTGCTGCCACTCTGTACAGGAAGGTGTATATAATTACAAATATTATTGTAACGACTCATGACTTTGAGCACATCATCACTCATATCTTTCGGGTGAGACGTGGAAAAGCGCACACGCAGTGAAGGTGAGACTTGAGCCACCATTTCTAGAAGTCGAGAAAAATTGATAACGCCTTCTTCATATTTTGCTTCTATCAAATTTTTTCCTTTCAATTTTTCATCCTCGGTCCATCTGTAGCTATCTACATTCTGTCCTAGTAGAGTCACTTCTTTATATCCCTGTCTGACCATTTCCTCCGCCTCATGCACTATGGTGCTAGCGGAGCGACTTCGCTCACGACCGCGCGTAAAAGGCACGACACAAAATGCACACATATTATCACAACCACGCATAATGGAAATAAATCCTGTCACTCCATTCGAACTATAACGAACAGGGGCTATATCTGCATAGGTTTCTTCTCTGCTAAGTAGCACGTTGACTGACTTCTGACCTCCATCGACATCGCTGATCATCCTTGGTAGGTCTCTATACGTATCCGGTCCGGCTACCAGGTCCACCAACTTTTCTTCATCAATCAATTTTGATTTCAAGCGCTCAGCCATACATCCTAGAACACCTACTACAAGACCTTTCTTGGTTTTCTTTAAATGATTGAGTTGCGACAAACGGTTTCGTACTGTTTGTTCAGCTTTATCTCTGATCGAACAAGTATTAAGGAATATTAAATCAGCTTCTTTCTCATCGGCAGTGCCTTGATAGCCAGATTTATTGAGGACAGCAGCGACTATTTCACTATCGCTGACATTCATCTGGCACCCATAACTCTCGATATAGTATTTCTTGGAATCAGATGCAGGAATGTCAGTCTCATTTTCTTTGGAAGAAATGATCACATCGCTCTCTAATAAATCTGTGTGGTATATCTGTTCGCTCATGACTCTATCCCTTAAATAAGGGGGAGCAAAGATAATAATTAAACTGCCAAAATGGCGGAAAAATCAATAAATTTTCGATTGATTGATTAAAATTGTTTAAAATCAAACAAATCACTAGATTTGTGCTTTGATAAAGGATTTTAATAATTCAATATTCTAAGGCAAAAAGTAAAATTTCGTCAAATTGAGCAAAACCAAAATTTATTTATCTTCTACCTACCTAGATTTAAAAGAATTTAGAGCGAAAGTCATCGGTTTTATTAATACAGTGGCAAGAGATGAATTTGAGTGCTGTGAAATTATGGAATATATGCATGATAAGGGTGACAATAGAGATTTTGCCCAAATATGCATGACAGAAGTAGAAAAATGCGACGTATATATCCTATTAATAGGCGATTCGGCAGGTTCTTTTCCCTTTGGTAGGACTGAGGGGCTTACCTATACGCAGCTTGAGTACGATACGGCAACAAAAACTAAGAAAAAGATATTCCGTTTAAAAAAGAAAAACTTTGATCCCAGTCTATGTCCTAATAAAGAACAATATATAAAGTTCTTGGAACAGTTTCAAGGTAGATTTAATACAGAATTTGAAAACGACTATGAATTTGAGAAAGAGATTTTAAAAATTCTTTATTTAATAAAACCCACGGCAAATAAAGTAATTACCTCAGAGGATAGCCTTGTTTCTAAAATTAATAGACAAGAACAGTATAGTCGTTTTGTGTTTGGAAGGGAGGAATTGGGCAAAAACCAAATTCTATACTATTATTATCTGTTCAATTCATATGACTTTGCTCATTTATTTAATTTCAGAATTATCAATGATGAGCTTAAAGAGAATCAACTTGAAAGGCGAAATAGATTTTCAATAAAAGTGAGTGAAATCAAACCTTCTAATCAAAAGTATCTTTTTAATAATTTAGCTAAAACTTTTTTTAATCAAGGTACGACCTCTGGAATAAATGGGTTTTTTGAACTATTCAATAAATCTTCTAAGTCTAAATTATTAATTCCGATCACAATACATCACCAGCTCGAAACTACAGATGAAATTTATGGTATGGTTAATAACTTCTTGTTATTGTTTGAAGCTAATAAGAGCTTGTTAAATGATGGTAAGCAAGCTATTATTTTTTTAGCCATTCAGACCGAAGATGAAACGAATAATATAGACGGCATTCAAAAAATGGTTCAAGGACTACCTATAACGGATGATTCAAACCTTGGTTCACTTGAAATGGTAAGTAAATCGGATGTAAAAGACTGGCTGCTAGAAAACATTAACAGTGTAGATACCGAGGCTGAAAATCTTCTCAATACGCATTTTGCTGCTATAGCAGATAAAAATAGCATGGATACAATTTATAACCTCGCAGATGAATTTATAAAACATATTAAAATTCCACAGAATGATAACTAAAATTTACAATCTATCCAAGGATCAACAAGATGTCATAGATATGGCGATGGAGATGAATAAACCTCTCCTTCTTTCAGGAAAACCTGGAACTGGAAAAACTCAGATGGCGCACTCCTATATTTTCCAAAATGATAAGGGATTTCAAGATGTATTTCAATTTAATACGAAGTCTACATCTGTATACAAGGATCTTTTATACAGTTATGATGCGATTGAACATTTCAGAGATACACAGATAAGTAAGGATAAAGAAACGGCCAAACCTGCAGAAGACTTCATTCGCTTGCAGGCTCTGGGGAAGGCTATTGTTTTAGCAAAGGGTTTAAATCATCCTATTTTTAAAAAGGACAAATGGAAAACCATTTTGATGAATTCATTTCAAAAACAAAATGTGGATGATGTGTATAAATTAAATTCAAAAAACCTTGTTCTAATTGATGAGATAGACAAGGCTCCAAGAGATTTTCCCAATGACCTCCTCAATGAGTTGGACAATTTTGAATTTAGTATAAATGAGATCGATGAAACCATTTCCTTTAGAGATAATGAGGATAAGGATAAATTGAAAAATATCCTCATTCTCATCACCAGTAATAATGAAAAAAATCTACCAGACGCTTTTTTAAGAAGATGCCTTTTCTTTCATATAGAAATCTCCGAACAAAAGTTAAAGGAAATCATTCTTCAAAAATTGCAAGATTTGAATATTGATTTAAATACTTATAAGAAAGACGAGTCATGGCTTAATAATAGAATACAAGAAATTCAAAAAATCTACCTTGAAAATCGAATTGAAAAAAAACCAGGCGCAGCCGAATGCATAGAATGGGCTGTGTGGATGAGCCAGAAGGAGGAGAATAAAAAGAATGTTGAGCAGTCTCTTTACTTGCTTTTTAAGAAGAAACAAGATTTGGATGTAGCCAAAGAAATACTCTCTATCCCTCAGAACTAGGAGTCGTGATTCCTGTAGAAAAATTTGACCCTATATTCCTTAGTGCTTTTGTTCGAGGGCTAGAGCAAAAAGGCTTTGATATAAGCACTGATGATCGAATTCTTATCAGCGAATTATTGATTAAATTTTACAATGGTGATATCAAGAGTCTTCATGAATTAAAAATTAAAATCGGCGCACTGCTATGTCAGACCGATGAGGAGCAGAAAGCATATTATGCTGCTTTTGATTTGGAGATTGAACATCTGGGAGAGATATTTAAAAATAAAAAAACTCCAGACAATGAAGTTGTTATTAAAACTATTTGGAAGAAAGTTTTCCTGATTTTCGGCATTATAGCTCTATACATCGCTATTTTGCTATGGATAAAGGAAACGAATACACATTACCAAAAGTTTGCAAGTACAGAGTTTAATCATCAAGCTCAGTTTGAAAAGTTGGATTTTGATTTCGGCATGGGCAATACCGACTCAAGAAGAAAGGACGTTTGGTATAAAGAAATATTTCATTTTCTAACGCTCGAAGCATTTTTGACACATACAAAATTCTTTGGAGATAAGAATGTATATATGCATTGGAATTTGGGGGATGGAAGTGAGCATGATACTATTCCTTATAATTATTCATATAAAGACACAGGGACGAAAATCATCACTATTCACTATAAAACACCTGAAGAAGATACTATTCAACGAGATACTATCTATGTCTGTGATCCTTCTCCTCGTATTCACCCTTCTCCCAGTCCTTATTTTGTGGGACTGCCTGTTACTTTTATGAATACATTATCGCCAGAAAAAGAAATTATATGGAGTGTCGATGATGGTCGAGAAGTCATTCGAACAAAGAATAAACCACTAATTTACACATTTAAAACTTCAGGCACTCATAATGTAACTGCTAAGTATGATGGTCAAAGTTGCGATCATACTACATTATTTTATCAACAAAAATTTGAAGTTGAAGAGAGAAATAGGTATTGGATTCAAGCAGAGGAACTACCTCAGGTAAATAATCAAGAGTCTAAAAAGAAATTAAGTCTGTTTTTCTGGATTATTTTATCAGCCATCTTATTGATTGTAATTCTTCTTTGGCTCCTGTATTTCTTTTGGGATAAAATATCCAAATGGAAGAAAATTAAAAAGTATTTCGACAATGAATATATTACTGTTTCCGATCGCCAGGAAATTGAAGCTGATTTAGATAGTTTATTGCAGGGCGGTGATCCTCCGTTTGAGTTAGCGTTTCCGAATCAAAATAAACACATACGAAATGACGAAAAACTCAAGTCATTTATTTCTAAACTTAAATTTTACAACTATTCTGATAGACTAAAGCTCAATATAGATAAAACTATTAGAGACTCTATTCAGCAGCGTGGTCAACTCAATCTAAGCTATGAACAACTGAAATTTAAGAAATCCTTTTTCATACTCGTAGAAGATTCATACAAGGAAACTATTCAAACGCAGTTGTTTCAGTATTTGATTTCAAGAATGCTCGAAAGTCAGTTGAATGTGGACGTATACTACTATTTCGATCATCCTACTGAAGTTTACTCTACCTATCCAGAAGCTAGTATTCCTCTTTCTCAGATTCAGGACCAATACTTTAATTCTGCATGTATCCTGATAGGAAATGGCTTTTCTTTTTTAGATAAAAACCAGGCGGGTATTCATCCTCAGTATCGCGAAATCTTTTCCTTCTGGGAGAGCAGAATTCTTATTACCCCAATTCCATCCAATGATTGGTCCATCAATGAAAATATTCTCAATAGATTTTTTCATATCCTACCTGCTGACCTTGTAGGCTTATTGGATACAATAAATTTGATAAGAAACACAGATTATAATTCCTCATTCGATCCTAAAAAATACCTCAGTTATTCTTTAAAGTATTTGGTACTAGAAGATATCAAAGTTTTAAAAGACTATTTAAATGACCCTATTTTATTTGAGTGGGTTAGCGCTCTCGCCGTATATCCTAGAATGTCATGGGAGCTTATACTATGTATTGGGAGGATAATTGAAGAACTTCGCCATACGCAAATTCTGATCTATGAGAATTTGTTAAAAATTATCCGTATAAGTTGGGTTCAACAAGAAGAATTTCCTACTCGATTGCGTTTAGATCTATTGAAGAATATTCCTTTAGAGACTGAATTAGCAGTAAGAGAAGGCTTAATTCATTTGTTAGAAAATACCCCAAGTGCTTTATCCGAGCTAGCTGCACAAGAAAAGACAAGGGAGCTTATTACGAATAAGTTTATATTATATTCAAATCAACCTTTAAAATACCCTCAGTACGAAGAAGCTCAAAAACAGTTTCTCATACTATACTTAAATAGTTTGAGATCTTACGAAGAAAAACAAACCCAGCCACGAAACGAAATTTCAGATACGGCATTAAAAGTTTATCTCAATCAAAAGGATCCAGATTATCCAGCGAGTTCAAATAAGGACATCGAGAAAAAAAGCTGGAACACCCCGCTGAATCTGAAAGATAAATCTATTTCGCTTGAGAATTATGTAGATGCTAAGCTGTCTAAGCCAAATTATTTGGAAAAAATAAAATACTGGCTTAATCTATTCAAGTGGCTACTATTAGTAGGGTTGGTTTCTTTTCTATTGTATACCGTTTATATAAGTCAACAAGAAACATCATCGAAACTATTTACAGAATACCTATCATCTAAAGAAAGAAAAATTAGCATTGAATTTGTGCAGGATACATGTTTCGAATTCTTTAATCCTTCGTCATTTGTGCTTACGGATATGGATGATAAGGTGTTGACTGCATCCAGTTTACCTAAAATGGATTTCCCTGTTTTAGAGGATAACTATAAGTTAAAAATAAGGAATGAGAAAAAAGAAGAAATCGTATACGAGATTGAACCAAAACATTATAAACTAACGATTCAGAGCATGAACTGTGGCATCGTAAAGCCCAAAGACAAGCCTCTGGTTTATATTCAATATTTCCCAGTGATGTACAAGGATAGCGCAAAAATCTTTCAAGTAATTTTATCGAATGAAGGCTATGTGGCTCCTGGTGTGGAATATAGAGAGAATTTTAATGTGTCAGAGGTGCGGTATTTCTCGGCTGATATGCGCGATGAGGCAGAGAAGCTAGCAGTAAAGGCCTCACAATTTTATAACAAAAAATTTCTTTCTGTTAAATTCGATAGTTTTAAAGTTCGACCAAATCAAGTCGAGATATGGATATCTAAACCACTCACTATACAATATTATACAAACGCATTGGATGCTAAAAAAATAGTAAACGCTGCGTCTGGAATGGGGAATCAATATAAATTGGTAGCCAATAAAAATCCATTGATTGATAAAACCAATGTTCTTTTCTATACTAATCCTGTTTTGGAAAACAAGGCAACTAAACTAGCGCAGAAACTTGTAAAAGGAGGAGTGCCGTTGAGAAAAATTCAATATGAAGATAATTCTAAACATCTAGTAAAAACCGATTTTCAGGTTGGATTTAGTATAAGCTATATGACAGAAAAACTATTATTTACGAAGGAAAAACCTGAAGTGAACACAGTAGGGACCGATAGATCCAATGAACCTATTGATATAAGAAATCAATCTAATGTTGGAGATAATAATCAGGAAAACTCTGCAAATGATGCCTTAAGACTAAATTACGTAAAAATCGCGGAGTTTGAAAAAGATAGAAAGAAGGACTATAAATTGGGTATATCCCTATATGAAAAGGTCTATAATCCTTTTATAAAAGATCAGTATACCTACGGATTAGCTTATTGTTATTATGAGTTAGGGGATTACACAAAATCAAATTCCATATTATTGAAGGCGAAAAAAGCATCGGAGGAATATTGGATAGCACGATTTAAATTGTTATCTGCATATAATTACTATCATATGAAGGATTATAAAATGGTACAATCCATATTATATGAACTTAGAAAAATGAATAAGGAAGTTATTGATATGGTTAATGAACAACAGCAAGATATAAGCACTAATGATCTCAGTAGAAAATTATCTGGCATTGACAATAACTCGAACGACCAAATGATAAGAAAAGGTACAAAAATGCTCAATAAGGAATAGAGTAGCATCAAGTATCACTCATACTATGCCTCTCTATTGGCTGATAAAAGAATTACTTTTAGAAACTTTTTTATTCCAGCAGACTTTGTAATTTCTTTATAAAATCTGAATCATTGGATGTGTTTCCAGTTAGGGCTTTATATCCAAAACTAGCATTGAGGAAGATACTATCTCGCTGACGTATATCTACTTCATTTTCCAAGGCTTTCTTGTAATAATCAAGTGCTAGGTCTAATTTCTCTAGATATAGATTCGCCTCAGCAATTGTGGCCAATTCCCAAAAATTCTGACTTGACAAATCACAGTTTTTTAAGGCCAGCCCAGCATAGTGTTGACACTGATTTTTGTCCCCTTCCATGATGGAGAGAAAAGCTAAATTGATTGCGTGATAATATATCTGGGATGGATTGGATTGTGCTTGAGACAGTTCAAGTGCCTGAGAATATAATTCTACAGACTTGTTATAATCTGCTAGGAGGCCCTCTTGCAGATAACGTCTCTTATATCGACCGCCGAGAGTTCCTATCAAATCAGAATTAGTTTTTAGACTTGGGTGCTCTTCCAGAATTTTTTTTGCATCATCTTGGCGATTTAGATTTTCTAATGCAAAAACCAATTGTAAAAGTTTGGAGGCAGTTAAATCAGCAGCCTTTGGATAGAGAGACTGAATCACTGCGGCATAGTTTCCAAGAAGGTTATTCTTCTCTTCCCATGAACTAGTGAATGGCAGTATATCTTTATTGGCCAAACAATTGACAATAATATTATAGGCTAAACTAGCGGTATCATTTTCGCTTTGAGATTTGACCAAAGTAGAATGATTCCCATCTATAAAGCAGACATTATCCTCTGCAAAACAATCCAAAGAAGACTTGGGTGGTACAAATTCATCACTCGTTCCCGCTATGGCTCTAAATGAAAATGGATAGCCGTCTTTGAAGCGATCCTTCCATTGTGCTCTCAGCTGAGTGATAAACTCACTGCCCTCGCCCATATCGGAGATTTGCTTGTTTAGGAAAGAAAAAAACTTAGCCTTGGTCAGTCCATTGCTCGGAGTGCCGAAAAGTAAGACATGTGATACTCTATTTAATTCATCTGAGGATAATTCTAATATGGCGCTCTGTGTTACCAGCCCTCCCATACTGTGAGCGACTATAGCTATTCTATTATATTGTTGGTATACCGTTTGAAACAAGGTATTGAGATATTTAGCCAACTTCGGTACATCTGGAGTAGCCGACCATATTCCACTGAGAAAATTCGGTAAAACCGCACAGTCATAGCCTAGGCTAATGACATCCCATCCATTCAACTCATTCGTCTTAGCTAGGGTATCGGGGATATAGGCAAAGGTAGAACCCGCATCTCCTTTAAATCCATGCACAAAGAGAATCAGTGATTTCGAATCTTCTGTCTTTCGGTACTCTTTTATTTGTTCGTCGTTTGAGTTTGGCATAATAAATAATATTCATATTTAATTCAATAAGTATTAGCTTAGATTCACGCGGAAATCATTTTATCACCCATTCCCTTTATCATTTTCCAGATTGACCGTGTCTTTCCATTGCGCATTGACTTTATGGAGATACCCCTCTATAGTATCGACCAGCAAAGTGTTTTTATCCGCTATATCTTTATATCTTCCTGAGCCTGCCTCGAAAGAGAATTTTTCACTTCGCAGCGCTTCAGCGGCTGACCTATAGATAAGCCATTTGTCTTTAAAATTAAATAAACTATTGATATTGGCTAGAAAGGCCGTAATGATGGAGAATAAACCAATGAGTATCTTCATGCCATTTACATCTACATAGCTGGTTAGAGCCGGCAAAACAACAGCAGATGCAGTGAGGATAAGTTTGAAAGTATAATAAAAGTATTTATTGAATCTACTCTGCTTGGAGAACCATTGAATTTGATCATCGACTCTCACTTGAAGATAGGTTTGAATATCCATATAGGTTTGATTTTTTATGATTAAATTGTATCCACTCGATGCACGAATCTTATTTTGTTAAATTCGCTTAAAACAAAATTACATTTTTTCTATTAAATTATTACGGTTAAACTAAACCTGCTAGAACATGTTTTTATTCTTGGCTTGCATCAAAATATTTTCTGCATAGTCCCACAGCGCATGAGAGCCCTCATCTATGACCTTGTTTTTGTGATATACTTGGTCGTATTTTACTCCATTTTCTTTCCACGTGATGCCGTCATTGAGAAAATTGGCGAGCATGGGTTGCAGGCGGTCGATACTTCCTGCGAATTTCGCTTCAGCGGTTTTCTTTTCTTCAAATTCTAACCATAAGGAGAAAAATTCCTCTTTCTGAGTTTCAGGTAAGAGACCGAAAATGCGCTCAGCCGCTTGTTTCTCTTTTTCAAAAACTTCATCTCTATGATTGGCATATAGAAAAGTATCTCCTACATCGATTTCCACAATATCATGAATGAGGAGCATTTTTATGACCTTGAATATGTCGATAGGTTCATTGGCATGTGGAGCCAGCACCATAGCCATCATGCAGATATGCCATGAATGTTCTGCATCGTTTTCATATTTTTCTCCACTAAACGTTTTTGATTTTCTATAAATCGCTTTAACCTTGTCTATTTCTTTGATAAATTCAAATTGTTGTATGAGCTCGTTTGATATCTGCATACCATTCTTAAAATTTTCCGTAAACAATGATAGACCAAACACAAACTGAAGTAAAAGCAAGAACAAGCACCGCACCTGCAGCGCAATCTTTAGCTACCTTAGCTAACTCCGAGAATTCCCTTGTAGTCAAATCGACTAATGATTCAATAGCTGTGTTGACTAATTCGGCAAAAAAAACGAGTGCAGATAAAATCAAACAGACGATGAGTTCCCATTTTTCAAATTGAAAATAATAGGATGTTAGAATTAAGAATAGAAAACCAACTAGATGAATACGAAAGTTGGCTTGTGTTTTAAAACAATACAAAATTCCATTCCAAGCATAACGAAAAGATTTAAGAAGGCGCATATCGTATCATTTTTGTTTACTGTCAAAAAGTATGGTAACGGGTCCATCATTGACCAAACTCACTTTCATATCCGCACCGAAGATTCCTTTCTCTACGGACTTCCCAATTTGAGAAGAAAGCTGAGCGCAAAATATTTCGTACAAATGATTTGCCTGCTCTGGTGCGGCAGCTTCTATAAAAGAGGGTCGATTTCCTTTTTTTGTATTGGCGTATAGGGTAAATTGGCTGATGACTAAGCAATTTCCATTAACGGATTTTATATCTAAATTCATTTTGCCTTCTACATCACCAAAGACTCTCAACTGGGATATTTTGCTCACCAGATAGTCAATGTCTTCCCTGGTATCATCCGTTCCTATACCTAGAAGTATCATGAAGCCTAAATCAATAGTCCCTTCTGTTTTCCCATCCACTACCACTGAGGCTTGACTCACTCTCTGGACTACTGCACGCATATTTATCTTTTAATCCAATCACGTTTTTTCAATTCCCAACTCTTCGCTTGCTCTCGAATATCTTCGATAATTCCTAAATAATTTCCATATCTCCATGGGCTAATATGTCCCTCATGAATAGCTTCTATCACTTTACAATCTGGTTCATTGATGTGAAGACAGTTATTGAATTTACATTGATTGAGGTAGGGAATGAATTCTCTAAAAAAGTCTTTAACTTCAAACTCTTCCATATGCAAAACCCCGAATTCTTTGATCCCAGGAGTATCTATGATTTCAGCATGGTATTTTTCTAGCCGAAATAATTCAGAAAAAGTAGTTGTATGCATACCTTTTTCATGTATCTTAGATATTATACCAGTCTTGAGTGCTAGGCTTTCATCGAGTTGATTTAAAATACTGGATTTACCTACTCCTGAATGACCAGAAAACAAACACCGTTTATTTGAAATTTGTGTTTTGAGTTCTTCTATTCCTTGACCTGTAATTGTAGACGTACAAATTATGTGATAACCAATTTTAGAATAGGTTTCTACCCAATCATTAAGCGTTAATTGTTCTTTTTCGGAAAGATCATCTACTTTATTGACCACAATGAGTGTTGGTATTCTATAAGCTTCCGTAGATACTAAAAAGCGATCAATAAAACCAGTGGAGGTACGAGGGCGCTTGATGGCTGCCACAACGACTGCAAGGTCAATATTGGAAGCAATTATATGTCTTAATGCTTTTCGTTTTGGACTTTGACGTATAACGTAGTTTTTACGTTCATCTATTTCAGAGATGACATAGTCGCCCAATTCAGTTTCAATAGTCACTTGGTCTCCTACTGCTATTGGATTCGTATCACGATTTCCCTCCATTCGGAATACTCCCTTCAATCGAGCTGAAATCTCAACGTCTTTATCTTGAATATAAACCTGATACCACGTACCAGTAGATTTTGTGATGACTCCTTTCAATTTGTTTTTTTTTGATTTTCAGTAGGAAGGCGCTTTCAAAGCGCGCTCCTAAGAGGCGCGTTCCTACTATCTCATTACCACATGCACAGACAACCAATCAATAACTTTTTCGAATAATTCCTCTCTGCATAAATCATGATGTAATTCATGAAAACCTCCTTCCATCGATATGAAATCTATCTTATCATTTCCGCTTGCAAATTTTTGAGAGGCCGCATGACTTGTTAGATTATCCCCGCTGCCATGAAATACTAACGTGGGAAGATAAAACTCGCTTGCTCGCTCCACCATTTTTATTCCTTTTAGATAAAGGGGAAAAAACAAGGCTGGGGTGATTCTACCATGCACTAAAGGGTCCATTTTATACTTTTCTACCTCTTCAGGAATTCTACTAATAAAATTAGCATTGAGATTCGTTTTATCGTGAAATTGAGGATAAATCTTATGCATCAATTTGCCAACAAAATACTTAAAGGCGCTTGGTTTTACAGTTAATTTCAGCCATGGTGAGGATAGAATGAGTGCCTTTACCTGAGGTTTCTTTTTGAGTACATATTTGGCTAGAATATTGCCACCCATACTATGACCATAAAGGATAATCGGCTTTTCGGGAAAATCTCTTCGAATCTGCTCGACAAATAGGTCTAGAACCTTATAGAAGTGAGAAAACTTTATAATATCTCCTCGCTTTCCACCACTTTTCCCATGACCTGGCAGATCTAGCGCACATACGGTATAGTTATATTGATTGAATTTTCTGGCCCATGGTTCATACCTCCCGGAGTGCTCTCCTAGCCCATGGACTAATAGTATAATGGCATTGCTCATATTTCCAGTAAAATACTGATAATAAACCTTCTGCTCTTCGTATTCAAAAAATTGTTGCGTCATTTCTATTGGCTATTGAAACAAATGTAGGAGAATTCACGTTATTCCCAATGTAAAATTACAACAGTCAAATTGGATTTAGAGTTTCTTTCGAGTCGATATTCCCTCTACCATTTAGAACATTTTTTTTGTTACGTGATGGAGGATGTCAATGTGTCTCCAGACTTGAGGCATAAGGTGAGACTCTGTTTCCAGGAGGCGGTTACCAATGCCGTGGTGCATGGAAACCAGTATGACGAAAAGAAATATGTCCAAATTTCCCTCATTCAAGATACAGATAAACTCATACTGAAAATTAGAGATGAAGGCAAGGGTTTCGATTTAGACCAAACTCGCAATCCATTAGAAATAACTAATTTAAACTTACCCGGAGGCAGAGGCATCTTTCTTATAAAAGAGTATGCAAATTTCTTGGATTATACAGAGGGGAATACGCTAGTTATTGAGTTTGAGCTTTAAAGTTAAATAAGATAAGTGATTTTAACCACATAGAACTCATAGCAATGAAGTTAGTTAAATTTTATTCACCTCTTTCTATGTAAAAATTTATTTTCTATGCAATTAAATCTTCAATATTTAGTATTTTAAGGCTAAGGTAGGCGCTTTGCTTTACATAGTAGAGGGCATGATTTATCTTAAATTCTATATGTCCTATGTGTTTCATTTTTAATATCCTTTTAATTACAGTGATCGTACCTTATCCAAAAGAAAAATTATATCCTATTTGACGCGGTCAGAAACTGCACTGAACAGGGATACTAGATTCATACTATTTTTTTTTATTTTCTACAATCTTTTCTATTTCAATATAGGCTTTCAAGTCTGATACATATTTTTCGAATGCCTTGATTCCAATTTTTGTTATGGCGCAAATAGTTACCGGATAATTATTTTTAAAGCTCTTTGTTACTGTAATATACTTAGCTTCTTTTAGTTTATCCAACTGCAAACTAAGGTTTCCAGCACTTGCAGCGGTTTGTTCTTTTAAGTACACAAATTCAGCACTTTCTAGGCCCATTAAAATACTAATAATGGCTAAACGCAGCTGAGAGTGTAAAATGGGATCTAACGTATTAAACAATGGCTTTTGTATTTTTCATTAATAAACCTGGTATAAGACAAGTAGATAATACTCCGATAGCCGTGATAAGGAATTTATAATCTATTGTTACATTTGGAATAATTACTGCCAATATCATTGACAATGCTCCACCTATGATTAATGGGTAAAACTTTGTCATCCCACCAATAATAAAATTGACTACCCCAAACATTAATAAAATCCCCAAACAAAACCCATCCAGGATATGGCCAGGATTGCCAATACATATAGCCCCTAAGCCTATGCTAGCGCCTACCCATGCATACATGTATAGTTTTTCGTTTATAGGCACTACGGTTTCATTTTTTTCATCTTTTCGCGATTGAAGAAATGAAAGAATGCCACCTACGGCAAATAGCATAGGCAATGCATTTGCTATACTAGCTGCTGTGTCACTAGGAAAACGAAATACAAAAAAATTACCTATTAACACGATAAAGAGTATGGTACCCCATATGATGTAATAGTTTGCGGCGCCTGTTTTTTGGTTAGCTGCCTGCTTTAATGACTGTTCTATGATAGATATACTATCTTCTGTTGTTAACTTTTCTTGATTCATGATGAGTACTATTTAATTAATTTAGTTACAAATGTAATCTAGTTAATTTTATTAACTAGAATTATTTTATAAAAACTAGCTTGATTTATCTAATTCATTCATTTTGAGTTTTTTAAATCATAGATTTAATTAAACTGCGACGCAGTCAGAGAGTACGCCGAACGGGGACATTTCTATAACAAAAAAAGCCTCCATAATTATGAAGGCTTTTATATAAATCAAAATCAAACTTTAGACTAGTTATCCTGCGGCTTGCTATCTGGCCTTGGCAGTAGGGCTTTACGACTCAACTTATACTTGCCAGTTTTCTTATCTATATCAATCAATTTTACTTGGATAGGATCGCCTACCTTGAATATGCCTTCCATTGTATCGAGTCTCTTCCAATCAATTTCTGAGATATGAAGCAATCCTTCCTTGCCAGGTAGAATTTCTACGAAAGCACCAAAGTCTACTATATTTTTAACTACAGCACCATAGATTTCCCCAACCTCTGGTCGTGCGGTGATACCATTGATTTTCTTTGTAGCAGCAGCTATATCGTCCGCATTATTGGCGAATATTTGCACATAACCTTTATCGTTCTTTTCTTCAATGGTGATGGTTGTATTGGTTTCAGCTTGCAGTCCTTGAATGATTTTTCCTCCAGGGCCTATTATAGCTCCTATGAATTCTTTATCTACAATGATTTCTACTAATCTAGGGGTATGCGGTTTCAACTCTGTATTAGAAACAGCGATGGTTTTATTCATTTCATTCAAAATGTGTGTTCTTCCTTCTTTTGCTTGATTTAAAGCTTCCATCAATAATTCTGAAGATAACCCATCGATTTTGATATCCATTTGACATGCTGTGATACCTTTGGACGTGCCAGCTATTTTGAAGTCCATATCTCCCAAATGATCTTCATCTCCTAATATATCGGAGAGAATAGCATAGTTTCCTTTGTCATCCGATATCAATCCCATGGCGATTCCTGATACACCACTAGTTAGTGGTACACCTGCATCCATTATAGCTAAGCTTCCTGCACAAACAGATGCCATAGAAGAGCTACCATTCGATTCTAGGATATCAGAAACTATTCTAATAGTATAAGGGAAATTAGGGTCCAACGCTTTCTCAAGCGCTCTTTGAGCTAGGTTTCCATGACCAACTTCTCTACGACCAACACCTCTATAAGCATGAGCTTCTCCTGTGGAGAAAGAAGGGAAGGTATAATGAAGTATAAATTTTTTGCTTCCTTGGAATATAGCACCATCAATACTTTGCTCATCCATTTTAGTTCCTAAAGTGACAGTAGTTAATGCTTGAGTTTCACCACGAGTGAAAACCGCAGAACCATGTGGACTTGGAAGATAATCGATTTCAGACCAAATATCGCGTACCTCATTCATTTTTCTACCGTCTAGTCTGACTTTGTTGTCTAACATAACCCTTCTGATAGCTTCTTTTTTCACTTTGCCGAAATAGAACTTTATTAAAAATTCATTCGCCATCTCTTCTTCTGACAATGTAGCCTTACAATCGGTCAAAATAGTTTCGAAAGCAGCACTTCTAGCATCTTTGCCACTGGCAGATTTTGCTACCTCTTGAATTTTACTGTAGGTGAAGTCTTTTATTTTAGCATATAAATCCAAATCACTTTTTTCGTGACAATATTCTCTTTTCTGTGTTTTTCCAGCAGCAGCTTCTAATTCTTTTTGGACTCTACATTGAACTTTGATGGTTTCATGAGCAAAAAGTATCGCATCTGCCATTTCCTTTTCAGAAATTTCTTTCATTTCCCCTTCTACCATCATGATATCTTTTTCGGTAGCGGCAATAATCATATCGATATCGCACTCAGCTATATCTTTTTGGTTAGGGTTAATGACATATTCGCCATTTAATCTACCTACACGAACCTCACTAACAGGTCCATTGAATGGAATATCAGAAACCATAATAGCGCAGCTAGCAGCTAAACAGGCTAATGTATCCGGCATGATCTGGTCATCAGCACTAATTAGAGTCACCGTAAGCATGGTGTTTGCATGATAATCATCAGGGAATAGAGGTCTACACGCTCTATCTATTAGTCTACAGATAAGTATTTCATGATCGCTCGGTCTCATTTCTCTTTTTAGAAATCCACCAGGAAATCTACCAGTACTAGCAAATCGCTCTCTATAATCTACGGTTAACGGAAGAAAATCTACGTTTTCACCAGCTTTATATTCAGATACCACGGTGGCCATAATCATGGTGTTACCTTGTCTTACAACTACGGAACCATGAGCTTGCTTGGCTAATTTACCTGTTTCTATTGTGATTTCCTGCCCATTGGCATGAACTATTTTTTTTGTTACTATATTCATATTGATTTTTACTATTATTAATTACAAAAAAAGCCGACAAATATAAATTTATCGGCTTATATATTAGATTACCTCGTGGAAGTAATTATTTTCTTATTTTCAATTTAGCTATAATCTCTCTGTATCTGTTGATTTCAGACTTAGCTAAATAATTAAGCAATTTTCTTCTCTGACCAACTAGCTTGATAAGCGAAAGCATAGTGTTTTTGTCATTTTTCTGCCCTCTGAGGTGTTCGGTCATGCTGGAGATTCTCTCCGTTAGCATAGCTATTTGAACCTCAGACTTGCCTGTATTAGTAGCAGATCCGCCATGTTCAGCAGCTAATTCTTTTTTTCTTTCTGTTGATAAAGCCATATTACTTTAAATTTTACTTACTTTTATGAGGGTGCAAATATAGTACTTATTTTCTGAACAATGAGGTGTTTTTTATTTTAATTCAACTTTTTCGACAACTATCTCATTGTTTATCTGAAGCTTAACTATATAAATCCCATTTGAAAGATGCGATAAATCAATAGAGGTGGCACGGTTTACGGGATTATAAAATGCCAACTTGCCTTGAGTGGAATAGATAGAAAGTTCTATTTTTTCTTTCACTTCGTTGAAATACAAGACCTTATTGAATACATGAATATTTGGAAAGTTTGGATTAGTCTCCGTTTTTATCCGAGAAGTAGTCGGGTTTGTTTTTACCACCAAAATTGGTTTAGAAATAGCCGGATTGGGTAAAGCTCCAAATTGGCTTGAATACATCCAACACGTCACCGTATCGCCACCTCTTATGGTCGAACTAGTATACGTATCTTCCGAAGTTTTAGTCCCAATATTTTTCCCATTTACTTTCCATTGGTATTCTGGTGTAGGTCCTCCATTAGTGGGAAAGGCTTTAAAGATAATAACAGAATTGGGATTCTTTGGATCATATATGTTTGTTATTTTGACTTCAACACTTGCTGAATCGGAGGCAGTCAGCTCATCAAATGTATAACTAAACTTACTACTTGGTTTGTCTCCAGAGGCATCATTGCTATTATCTACTGCATTGAGGTATGCTTCTAAAGTGATGCTTCCAGTGCCTTTGGCGGGCGAATTCCATCTGGCAGAAACCTGAAATTTACTCGAGGTACCTGTTATTTTTTGTTTGTGTTCCCATATATTGCCTGATACCTGACAGTCGGCAGAAGGGTTGGTAAAGCTTCCTTTTCCACCATGGGTCATTTGAAATCCAAATCGATTTAAAGCTCCTGAGTTTGATCCATAGATGGTTATAATATAAGGATTAGCAGGGCTGTATTTAATCATTTTATCGAGTGTGGTTACATCTCGAAGAATGATACTATCTATTTTGGTAGTTGTGCTGGAGCCACTATGGCAGTTGTTGCAATTGAAATTGGCACTACCGGCTCCTGCAGAATTGCTATTGTATAAAGTCCATAGAAGAATAGATAGGCAAAGGGAGTATAGGTATTTAAACTTCATCTTAGTCTTTATCTTTTAAAAAATAGTCGATCATAGAACTAGCCAAAGCGAACAGTATGCTGAATATGAAGGTGTATTTCCAGTCAGTAAATCTAAACGAATCCACTAGTTTATCAGCAAAATAAGCAATAATAAAATTAACAACAAAGGAGAAAAGCCCGAATGTCAAGCAGTTTAATGGAAATGTAAATATTTTTAAAATAGGTTTGACAAAGGTGTTTAAAACGACTAATGCCGCTAGAAAGATGATGATAGATTTAAAGTCATTGGGATTAGTTACTTGTATATATTCCCCATTGTTATAGAACAGAACAAACCCACTAAGGACGGCTGCGAGGATAAGAAACTTGATAATAAAGTTCATAAAATGTCGATTTAGTAGAGCAAATATAGCTTTTATTTTATTTTTACCAATTCATATAATAAAATAAAATGAGCGAAAAAAATGTACACCCCGAGAGTTTGATGATGACTTTAGGGTATAATCCAGAATGGTCAGAGGGAAGTGTAAAAACTCCTATATTTCAAACGAGTACTTTTGTATTCAAATCAGCAGAAGAAGGTAAGCAGTTCTTTGAAGTGATTACGGGTAAGAAAGCCTTACCTCCAGGACAAACTAATGGATTAGTTTACAGTAGATTTAATAACCCAAATTTGGAAATCGTAGAGTGCCGATTGGCAGTGTATGAGAAAGGTGCAGAAGATGCTTGTGTGTTTGAAAGTGGTATGGCTGCCATATCTACAGTTATGTTAGAGTTTATGCGACCAGGGGATATCGTTTTACATTCAAATCCATTATACGGTGGTACGGATACATTTTTCAAATCGATTTTATCCCGATATCATATAGGATCCCATGGTTTCATGCCTGGTGATAAAGAAGAGGATATTATGAAGGCCATTGATGCAGCAGGGATAAAAGATAAAATTTCGGTCATTTTTGTGGAAACTCCTGCGAATCCGAATAATGTACTGATCGATATCGCCATGTGTGTTTCGATTGCGAAAAAATTATCTACAGCTGATAGAAAGGTATTGGTCGTTGCAGACAATACCTACATGGGTCCTATTTGGCAACATCCTATCCCAATGGGAGCGGATATCTGTGTCTATAGTGCCACCAAGTATTTGGGTGGACATAGTGATATAGTAGCAGGGGCATGTATGGGAAGCAAAGAGCATATTACCCGTGTGAAAAAAATGCGTAATAATTTAGGTGGAATGAGCGGTCCCCATACGGCTTGGTTATTGACAAGAAGCTTAGAAACCCTGAAACTGAGAATGGACAAGCAATGTGAAAATGCAAAGGTTGTCGCAAAATATTTACGAAGTCATCCGAAGGTGGAAAAAGTATATTATTTTGACCAGTTTGATAATCCAGAGCAGGAGAGATTATACAAAGCTCAATGTTCAGAACCAGGAGCTATGATTTCCTTTGATGTCAGGGGTGGTGAAGCAGAGTGTTTTAAGTTTTTGAATAAACTAAAATTGATAAAACTTGCCGTAAGCTTAGGGAGTACAGAGAGTCTTATTCAGCATCCATATTCTATGACTCATGCTGGTGTTCCGGAGGATATAAAAGCAAAAATAAATGTAACAGATAAATTGATACGATTTTCTGTAGGAGTAGAAAATCCTCAAGATCTAATAGCTGATATTGAATCAGCATTTAATTAATCGATTCCAATGAAAGTAAGTGTTGTCGTTCCTTGTTATAATGAAGAAAGTGTTATTGAGGAAACTAATTCTCAATTAAATTCTGTCTTGTCATCCTATTTCGAGGACTATGAAATAGTCTATGTCAACGATGGAAGTAAAGATGGTACAAAGGCATTACTGCTGGCATTTAAGGATAAGTTCCCAAATATAAAATCCATACATTTTTCAAGAAATTTTGGGCATCAACCTGCTGTATCGGCTGGTATTAAATATGCTAATGGGGATTATATAGTCATTATCGATGCAGACCTACAAGACCCGCCTTCATTAATTCCTGAAATGGTAAAAAAGGCACAAGAAGAAAATGCCAATGTAGTCTATGGCGTAAGAAAGACGAGAATGGGAGAGTCTTGGTTTAAAAAGCTGACAGCAAAATACTATTATAGGTTGATTAATTCTATGTCAGAAACTCAGTTGCCGCTTGATACAGGGGATTTCAGACTCATAGATAGAAAGGTGGCTAATGTTTTTAATAATATTGAAGAAAGACAAAAGTATATTCGAGGAATTATCAGTTGGATTGGGTTTAAGCAAATACCGATTGAGTATCACAGAGAAGAGCGCTTCGCCGGAGAAACCCACTACCCATTATCTAAAATGATTCAATTTGCTATGCGTGGATTATTGTATTTTTCAAAAAAACCATTGACAATTGCTACAAACATAGGACTGGTGTTGGTCGGTCTCAGTGTTATATTCTTTGTAGTACAATTTATCAAATGGATATTCTATCCAGAGACATTTGAAATAGGTTGGATGTCAATTTTTGGATCTATTATTTTCTTCGGTGGAATCCAGATGCTTTCCATTGGGGTACTGGGAGCGTATATAGGTAATATTTTTGATGAGATAAAGAATAGACCGGAGTATATTGTGGATGAAGTAGTCTAGTACGTATGAACCATATCCGCTTTCTATTGTATCCTTTGTTAGTTATGATTGTATCTTGGATACATTTCTTCAGTACGGGGTCATTGCAGGTTGATTTCAATCCCATACAGCCACTGCATTTGCGAATCTTATATTTTTGCAGTATCGTAGTTTCATACATTATATTTTATTATTCACTTTATCAGCTTTTAGTAAAGGACTCGTTTCAAGTCAAGACTTTACGTCAAATTACTTATCTATTAATAGGTATAAGTTTTTTTACACTCCCGCTATTTAGCAATGATTTTTTCTCATTATTGACGTATTCGGAATCATTTTTAAACGGATACGATATTTATTCTAATTTCAATGCTCATAATCAGTCAAGTTTTGCATCATTTATAAATCCAAACTACGCTCAAATCAATTGTAAATATGGCCCAATAAATGTCCTATTAATGGCAGTACCACTGTTGATAGGCGGTAAGAATCTATTGTTAGTCTTTTGGCTTTCAAAATTAATATTCTTATTATTTACAATCTTATATGCAGAGATTGCATTGAGACTGATAAGCGAATCAAAAATGAACCATTTATCATTAATTTTTATTCCAGTATGGTTTATCCAAGGTTTAGGCCAATTTCATAATGATATTATTGGGGTTTCTTTGGTTGTCTTAGGATACTATTTACTAATGAAAGATAAATCAGTATGGAGTATCGTTATGTTTACTTTAGCCGCATTGAGTAAGTTTACATTTCTTATTTTCATGGGGCTACCAATATTGTTCTTTTTGGAAAGTAAAGAGACTTTTAAATTCAAGGAATTTATAAAATTGGGAATAGAAAAACTTATAATAATCGCGTTGCTCGGAGTAGTATTCTACTTTCCATTTCTTCAAAATATTGAACAAGTCATAGCGCCCCTGAAGGCTATGAATGAAGGGATTCCATCAAGTACCTTTGCCGATTTGACAGCTTATATTATGTCGTTTTTTAACCATGATCTCAAGGGAAATTTTGCAATTACCATGCCTGTATTTAGATATATAGGAATGGGCTTATTTATATTGGTTGCGTATCGATATTTAGTCAATTATAGAAAAGTTCATAGTCATAAAGTATTTATCTTAAGTCTTTTTTCTATATTAATACTTGTCTACTCACATAGATTTTTACCTTGGTATTTAATGGTTGTGCCATTGTTTATTGACCTGTTTGATAGTAAGGATTGGCTTAGATGGTTATTTTGGATTTCATTTTGGTCTATGTTCCAAGACTTTGCTATAATGTTAGACACGAATAACATATTTGGGCAATTCGTTATGGCTATTGGAGTGGTGTTTACCGTTCTCCTTTTCTTTTATAAGATTAAATCGAGATTATTTGATTATTAGGAATATGATGAAATCTAATCTTAGTACAAAGACCTATTTCCTTGTTTTATGGGTTATAATAAGTCTAATTGTAGCTGCGCATCATGAAATATGGCGTGATGAGATGAGGGCTCTAAGTTTGGTTATAGAAAATTCAAATATCTGGAACCTTATTCATGATTTAAAAAATGAAGGTCATCCCTTGCTATGGTATCTTCTACTGAAAATTGGGTATTTTCTTTTCCCTAATGCCATCGTTCTCAAAATAATTTCATGGCTAGTTGGCTTAGCTACAGTAGTGCTATTATTTAGATATGTTAGATTGCCTATTTGGCTTGTGGTATCTTATGCTTTCAGCCAGATCTTGCTATGGGAAAATACAATTATGTGCAGAAACTACGGCATCTCTTCGCTGTTAATTTTTGTTTTCTTATACTTTTATAGAGCATCAAGTTTTATAGGTATAGTTCTCTCGCTTGCTCTCCTTATTCAAACGAATGCTCTTTCTGTGCCTATATCTTGGTTGCTTTTGGTTATAGCGGGTTATCATATGATGATTGAGAAAAAATGGAATAAAAAACACATAGTGTTTTCATCACTTGTTTTGGGTTGCTCTACAATATTGTTTTATATCACCACACAACCAGATAGTACTTCTATTGTGGGCAGAGTTAAAGACTACGATTTGGGATTTTTGGTAGAAGCAGGGCTGAAATCATTTTTATTTCCCAATCAAGTATTTAGGTCTATTATAGGGGAGTCGGGAATTATGAATATTTTATTGGTAATCGGGTTAACAATTTGCTTGCTTCACCGAAAGTATTTAATGGTATCATTCTGGACAATAATTGCAATAACCCAATTTGTAAATATTGAAGTATATAATTTGTTTACACGTCACTTAGGCATCGTGTTTACCTTTTTTATTGTTTTATTAGATTTAGGTGGTGTATATAATTTACCTAAGGCTAGCAGCACGTTGCAACGAGTTCAGAGTTTTTCAAAGTATGCTTTAGTACCGGTTTTATTTTTTGCTTTTAATGTATCTGCTGCATTGAATTTATGGAATGATTTAAATAATCCTATAAGCAGTAACAAGGACTTGGCTCAATTTATTAATAAAAACAAACAGTATAAGAAGAGTGTTATTATTGGGGATGCAGATTTTATTATCGAGGGGTTGTCCTACTATTTGCAAAATCCTATTTACATAATAAGAGAAAATAAATTCGGAAATTATATTCAATTTACGACCCGAAATAGGAATGTTCTGAGTACTTCAGAACTAGTAGATATGGGAATGAAATTTTCTAATGAAAACGGCTGCCCTACCTTGTTTGTTTGTAATCAAAAATTTAATCCAGTGATGGATACCTTATACAAATATCCATGTTATACACAATTGAAAGTTATGCTTTTTGATTCATCAAGTCTAGTGCGCTTGCACAAAGTCAAAGATTTTTTCGAGAGCTATGAAGATGAGAACTATACTCTTTATGAGCTCAGGTAATCATTTGTTTATGAATGATAACTTAGACGCAATAATTTTAAGCTCATGGTATGGTTCTACGATAAAATGTGTCTTAAACTTGTATAAAAACATAACTAGCATTAATACCATGTTAGCAGAAACCAGTAAATTTAAGTATGAGTCGGGGGGTATACTATTGCCTATTTGATAGTTTATACTTAAAGACGTTACGAACACAAGATAAAAAATCCAACTTGATTTTCGATGATAGAACATCAACATGAGTATAGGCATAAAGTACCATGGATTGAAAATTGGGGAATAAATAACAATGATAATAATCCAAAGTTTTGCAAAGTAGTAGTATACGGAATTGACTTTATCAGTTCTTATTAAGGGTAGAAGATTCCATGCTGCAAGCACTAGACCAAACCAAGCAAAGAAAGGTGCGATTTTATCTTTGAGATATAATACTTTACTAACAGGTAGAAAATTTGGCATTTGCGCACGTTTCATTAGCTCAGATATATTCGCACCGTTTTGCACTATGTCCGACCCATATCTATAAAAAAGAATTAAGATTTCTGTATAACTTCTACTGGGTGTTTTAGTGCCATGATAGGCTATGGGATTAGTTATGGTTTCTATCCCTTGCCATATGGGTATATAAGAAATAAAAATCACGAGGGCAATCAAGCCAAGACTGATCACTAAGTTTTTAACTAAGGTTTTCCAATTGCTTTGTTCAGATTTGTTGTAAACATAAATTAATGATAAGAAGAGTGGAAGCAAAATCACAATATACAATATCTTACAAGCTATAGCAATTCCAATAAATATCGCTGCTAAGAATATTTTTTTATGATGCATAGCCAGCATGGTAGCGGCAAGTAATAGCGTTATAACTATTTCTGCATGTACTTGTCCAATGCCTTCTATCATTAAGATAGGAGATAATACTATCAGTGCAAAAAAATTGTATTGACTCTTATAAATAGTGCTTTCTAGTTTCGATACTACATAAAGTAACATTAGACCAATAAAGAAAATAAGTAGTTTGAAAAAGACATAACTTTTAAAAATGGTGTGACCAAAATAACATGAAATGCCAAAAAGGAATAGCAGTGGTGACCCATAATGATTTGGGCAGTCTTTCTACCAATTGCTCACGTATTCAATAAAGTGGGACTGCCTAAGTAATTCGCCATTGTTATATGTGAATATACCCCTTGTCCATAATTCTCCTTCTGCTAAATAAGTGTATATATCAGAGGCAAACATTACAGTCATACAAAGAAACATAAACATAGTGATTAGACTAATTTTTATGGTTTGTTTTTCGGTAATTTTGTAATTTGGTTTTTGGCAAACTATTTGGTATAATATATACATCATACCAAAAATTCCAACGTGATAGAAAAATACGCAGCTCCAGAGGGATGCTTTTGATTCAAAGATAAAATTTTCATCAGCCTTTAATGTCCCAGTACTATACCATCTGATCCAAGAAGATAGCACTACAAAAAAGCTAAAGAGGATAAAGAGATAAGCTCTTTGAATCAACACCAGATATTATTTAGAAAAATAAGAAAATTCTCAACCTTGTAAATAATCATTTTTAAGCAGCCCTAGCTTATTGAGTCGGTATTGTAAGGCTGTCCACAAACAACCTAGGCCGTATATAGAACTTCGCTGAAAATTTATAGAAGAAGCCTCTTCAAAGTATTTAGTTGGACATGTGACTTCTCCACACTCAAAGCCTTTATAAAATAACTGCGCTAACATTTGGTTGTCAAATACAAAATCATCGGAATTTTTATTATATTGAATGCTCTCTAGAGATTTTTTTGAAAATGCTCTATAACCTGTATGGTATTCGGAGAGCTTTTGGTTCATAACTATATTTTGTATGAGTGTCAAAATACGATTAGCGATATACTTATATATGGGCATTCCCCCTTTTAATGCTCCTTTTCCAAGAATTCTCGATGCTAATACTACATCATACAATTCATTTCCTATTATAGATACCATAGCCTCCACTAATTTAGGGGTATATTGATAGTCAGGATGAACCATGACTACTATATCTGCGCCTATTTCTAATGCTTTGTTATAGCACGTTTTTTGATTGCCGCCATAGCCTTTGTTTTGTTCATGCTTTATGACATGATGTATACCAAGTGCTTTTGCTACTTCGCTCGTATCATCCTTACTCGCATCGTCGACTAGTACTACCTCATCAACTACGTTCATTGGTATTTCCTTTAATGTCATCTCTATCGTTTTTGATGCATTGTACGCAGGCATGACCACAACAACTTTTTTATCTTTAAACATATTTTCTTTTTTAAAAACTAATATAAAACTAATACTTTTTCTGTAATTCTGCAATATAACCATGGAAGTCCGAAGCCTTGAACAACGCGCTGCCGCATACTAATGCGTCCGCCCCAGATTCTAGCAGAGCCCGACTATTCGCAGTAGATACGCCTCCATCTACTTGAAGTATGATATTTCTACCCGCCAGGTCTATAAGGCCTCTCGCCTTCTTCACTCTCTCAAAGGTATCTTCAATAAACTTTTGTCCACCAAAACCAGGATAGACAGACATGATTAAAACTAAGTCTAAATGGGGCAGGAATGGCTTTATAACTTCCACAGCTGTGTCGGGATTTAGAACCAAGCCAGCTTTCATACCTAGGGCTGCTATTTTCTTCAAATCACCTTCGATGTTGGTATTTTTTTCAAAATGAATAGTTACTCCATTTGCCCCATATTTTTTAAATTCCTCAAAATAACGATGGGGTTCTTCTATCATCAAATGCACATCGATAAACTTGTCTGTGAGTTTTCGACAAGCCTCCAGTATGGGAAAACCAAAGGATAAATTGGGTACATTTATTCCATCCATTACATCAAAGTGAAGCCATTGTGCAGCACTGGGATTTATCCTTTCAAACTCCTTTTCTAGATTTTTGAAGTCTGCAGCCAGAAGAGACGGGGCGATGATTGTGTTATTCATTTGTATATCGTGAAATATTTTTTAAAATATAGTTATAATCCTCGATAGTGTCTATCGATTTTGATTCATGTTTTGTTTCACCTACAAAGATAGAATACCCATTTTCTAACCAGCGCAGTTGTTCCAATTTTTCAGTTTTTTCCAGGGGGGATTCCCCTAATTTTATGATTTTTTTAAGCACACTGGTTTTGAATCCATACATGCCTATATGTTTTTTAAACTCTAGTTTATAATTTGGCGTCAATTTATCGGTGTCTCTCATAGATGGAATTAGGCTTCTAGAAAAGTATAGCGCCTTGTTGTGACAGTCTGTAACTACTTTTATATAATTGGGATTCCCTATATCCGATTGCAGATTTTCTGTATTCACAGATACCACTTTAATGAGAGTGCCTATTTCAGCGTTCGGATTATTTTCAAATACTGTTACCAATTCATCAATGCTTTCAGGATGAATAAAGGGTTCATCCCCTTGAATATTTATAATCACATCGAAGTCCTCTCCGATATGTTCAAGGACTTCCCCACAGCGTTCCGTGCCATTAATATGACTTGTAGATGTCATCATGACGGGTATTTGATATTTTTCACACTCCTCTTGAATACCTCTATAATCGGTAGCCACGATGATTTTATGGAGCTTTTTGGCTAGAATGGCCTTTTCATAGACTCTTCGAATCATCGTCTTCCCGGCTATATCCAGTAATGGCTTACCTTCAAGTCTACTTGATCCATATCGGGCCGGAATAATACCTAGTACTTTCAACTATTTTAGTTTTTGCAAATGTATATGAATTTTTTTATTCCTATATTTTCATAAAGACACTGTAAAATTTCAAAGAATTCTAATATTTCAGTCAATTCAATTTAAATTTCTAATCGGAAGACTTGTTTTATATTTTAATTACAGGATAGTTTAAACGCTCTCAGGCCATTTTTGTCAAAGAATAGAGTGAGAAAATTAGTAACTTTACACAATGAATAGTAGATATTGGAGTGGTATTATGGCAATTAGCGAGAGATGCTTGATTATGGGGATGTTTGCAGTCTGCTTGTTTTTTGCAAATGCTCAACCTAAAACAGCTCAACACCAGACCACTAATGATCCAGAAGCAGAAAAGTATTTAAAAGCAGTGAAAATTAAGTTACAGAATCTCAAAGCATTTAAATTAAATTTTACCACAGAAATTACGGATGCAGATCAAAAAAAGCAAACGAACAAGGGGACCTATTTAGGCAGTGGAGAGAAGTTTGAGATGGATATGTCGGATATAAAAACCATCAATGATAGCAAGACACATTGGAGTATAAATAAAATCGAAAAGGAAATCAATATAACTAAATATACCAAGCCAAAACTAACTAAAACTGAGAATCCGATCGACATCATCAAAAATTATTCAACTCTTTTTAAATTTAGAGTCAAGGAACCCATACAAAACCAAAGGATAGTGATAGAATTGGTACCACTAAATAAGAACAATAGTTTTTTTAAAGTTGATTTAGTCATAGATACGAGGAAGAGTCTACTTCTAGGAGCTAAATTATACGATAAGAGTGGGCACAGAATACAGTTTAGCTTTACAAACATGCAGGAACTGACAATACTGCCAGCAGGGGCATTTGTACTGAATAAGGAAGCATATAAGGAATATGAGATATTAGATATGCGTTAAGAGCCTAAGGTTTCAAATTTTATAAAACTTAGGCTAGAGCTAAAATAAAAAAAGCGACTCATCATTGATGGGTCGCTTTTTTATGAATTAAGTTGTCTTTAATTATCTAGCAGGGGTTACTTCTGCAGGATTTGGTGCAGGAGCAGTGGTCTCAGCTGTTTTTTTCTTGCAGCAAGATTTTGCCTTTGCACAAGACTTTTCATCCTTAGAAGCACAAGCCTTTGCATCTTTTTTGCAGCAAGCTTTTTTCTCTCCTTTGCTACACGCTTTTTTCTCCTCACCACATGCTAGAGATATAGTAGCAGCAGTAAATATTACAGCTATAGTTAAAATTAATTTTTTCATTTGTTTATGATTTTGATTGTTAATTAAATACTAGTATAAGACGCAAATTTAATTAAGATGTTTAATCCTTTGCAATTAAATAAACTTAAATTAAGAGGGAATAGTTCCAATGACGGTTTCTCCTCCGCGCACTTTTTGGTTAAGCTCAACACTGATAATGGTATCCAATGGCAGAAACAAATCGATTCTAGAGCCAAACTTTATGAATCCAAACTCTTCTCCTCGCTCTATTTCATCACCTTCTTCGATATAATAAACGATTCTTCTAGCTAATTTTCCAGCTATTTGCCTCACAAGGACAGAAAATGATTCATTTTCAATTACCATACTCGTTCGCTCATTATCCGTGCTTGATTTGGGATGCCAAGCCACTAAATATTTACCTGGGTGGTATTTAAAATATTTAATCTCTCCGTCTATAGGACTTCTATTGACATGCACATTAGCAGGAGACATAAAAACTGAAACTTGCTTGCGCATTTCATTGAAATACTCTGTTTCCATAACATCTTCTATGACCACCACTTTCCCGTCAGCAGGGCATATAATGGCATCATCTCCCAAAGGTATGTAGCGTTTAGGGTTTCTAAAAAATGAAATAATAAATACGCAGATGATAATAGAGAATATACTTATAGCCAGAGCCCATTTATCCTTTGGATAGTACAAGTACCATATAGAGGTTGTGGCTAAGGCGAAAAAGAAAACAATAAATATAAGTCCGTATCCTTCTTTGTGGATCTTCACACTTTTAGTTTTTTGGTGGGCAAATTTAATAGAATCTAGCTAAAGTAAGGATTAAAAAGTTCATTTTTATTAGATTGTCAATTAGTTATGACGACGATTCCTTTATGACTGAGCTTATTAGCATTTTTAAACAAGGAACTAACCTATTAAACCCATATTTTTGTTTTATTGTATACAACAAGTTTTCACTAAATTCATTCAAATGAAGTACATTTTTTTATCACTTATGATTATAACAAGTACCATGCATGCTCAGTTTCAAGAAGTGCCTAATGATATCCTTAAGGCGAAGATTCATACCTTGAAAAATGGGTTGAAAATATATATGACGGTAAACAAAACCGAACCTAAGATTCAAACCTATATTGCTGTCAAGGCGGGCTCTAAATTTGACCCAAGTGACAACACAGGTCTGGCCCATTATCTAGAACACCTTATGTTTAAAGGAACTCCAAACCTAGGAACTATGGGCTGGGAGAAAGAAAAAGTACTACTTAATCAAATTTCAGACCTCTACGAACAGCACAAATCAGAAAAAGACCCAGAAAAGAAAAGAGCAATATATAAAATCATAGATAGTGTAAGCTATGAAGCATCTAAGCAGGCTGTGCCCAACGAATACGATAAAATCGTGACCTCCCTTGGTGCGCAGAATACAAATGCCTATACTAGTACAGACCAGACCGTTTATCAAAATATTATACCAAGCAATGAACTTGAAAAATGGTTAAAGTTGGAAAGTGAGCGATTTAACCACCTGGTTATGAGACTATTTCATACAGAGTTGGAGGCAGTATATGAGGAATTTAATATCAGTCAGGACAATGATGGCCGCTGGGCCTATGCCAATTTATTAAAAGCTTTATTGCCCAATCACCCCTATGGAACTCAAACGACGATTGGTGAGGGGGAACATCTTAAAAACCCGTCCATGGTCAATATTCGCAAATATTTTGAAAAATATTATGTGCCCAATAATGTGGCAATTTGTCTTTCTGGTGATTTAGATCCTGAAAAGACAGTTGCATTGATTGAGCAATATTTCGGAGGATGGCAGCCAAAAAATATTGAGCCCTTCAAAATGTCGGAGTTACCAGCTATTAGTAAGCCTATTTCTATTGAAAATTTCGGCCCTCAAGAAGAATTCTTGTACATCGGCTATAGAATACCTCCTCCAAGTGATAAAGAGTCACTCAAGGCCACTGTTATTGATATGATTATGGCCAATGGTGTAGCGGGCATCATAGACCTAAATATAGTTCAAAAGCAACGCACACTTTCAGCAAGTTCTTTCGTCAGTGGGATGCATGACATTGGAGTATATATGCTCAACGGAAAGCCGAAAGAAGGTCAGACCTTGGAAGAAGTTCGCGATATTTTGTTAGAGCAAATGGAAAAGTTTAAAAAGGGCGAATTCGAGGAATGGCTTATTCAAGCTGCTATTAACGATTTGGAACTGAAAACTATCAAAGGCTATGAGAGTAATGCAGCAAGAGCAGGAGCCTTTGTCGCCTCATTTACGGAAAACATACCGTGGGAAAATTATGTATCACAGATTGCGGATATGCGAAAATTTACTAAACAAGAATTGATAGATTTTGCAAATAAGTATTATAGAACGGACAACTACGCAGTATCCT
This sequence comes from uncultured Chitinophagaceae bacterium, assembly GCA_964465185.1. Taxonomy (GTDB): domain Bacteria; phylum Bacteroidota; class Bacteroidia; order Chitinophagales; family JADJOU01; genus CHPMRC01. Next base: position 9,867 of record CAYXKX010000022.1, on the reverse strand, counting down.
ATAAGAGAAAAGGAAAGTCGGATAATCCAAAGGTGGACAAACCCCAAATAACTCCGGTAGTAATGAATAGAGACAACAGCTCTGAATTTTACAAAAGTATTACTGGAACAAAAAGCCCAAGTATTGAACCACTTTTCGTAGATTATAAAACAGCAATTAAGACACAGAAATTAAAAGGCGATTTAGAATTCAGTTATGTAAAGAATGATGAAAATAATTTTGCCAAGTTCTGTATTGTTTTGCCATTTGGCAAAGACCACTCCAAACTCATGGGACTAACCACTTCTTATCTAAATTTTCTCGGAACAGATAAATTGTCTAATGAGGAGTTAAAGAAAGAGCTGTACAAAAATGGTTTGGAAATTTCAACGAGTGTGCAAAGAGAATATACCTATATAACCCTAGCTGGACTTGAGCAAAATATGAAGGCCGGTATTGAGCTTTTGTATGCTAATCTAAAAACCACCAAGGTAGATGAAGACGCTTGGAAAAAATTGGTTGAGAAGACGATCAAGGAAAGAGAGAATGCCAAAATCAATAAGGGTGCTTGTTTTCAGGCTTTGGTAAATTTCTCTAAATATGGCCCACAAAATCCTTTTAACACTGTATTGACTAATGATGAATTGAAAGCTTTGATGCCACCACAAATTGTTAACTATTTAAACAATCTAATTAAGTACAAGCATAGTATTTTCTATTATGGTAAGGATGAGAAAAATGCTTTGAACAATTTGCCTCGTTCATATTCTCTGCTAGATGCTAAGTACATGGTGCCGCCCTCCAAATTAGCCAGCTTTGAAATTCTAACGAATGACTTGGATAAAGTTTATTTTTACAACTATGCTAACATGGTTCAAGCCCAAATCATGTTTCTAAATAAGGCGGAACCTTTTACCAAAGCTAATATGCCATTTGCGAGCTTATATAATGATTTCTTCGGCAGCGGACTTTCTTCCATCGTTTTCCAGGAATTGAGGGAGCAAAAGGCATTGGCGTATTCAGCCTATTCGCTCTATGCGCCACCAAGTGTTAAGGGAGAGCCTTTCTTTTTACAATCTTTCATAGGTACTCAGGCAGATAAAATGGCTACAGCTGCTCAGGAGTTTAAAAAATTGAAAAGCAAAGCTCCGAATGTGGAGATTCAATTTAATAATGCGAGAGAAAGTGTCATAAAGCAAATTTCCTCTGATAGAATTGTGCGAGATAATATCTATTGGTCACATCTTAATTTGAAACGCCTTTATATTGACTATGATTATAGAAAAGAAACTCTGGAATTGATTAAGAAAATGACTTTGGCAGATTTTTCTTTGAATTTCAATAATAAAATATCAAACAGAGTATACACTACCGCTATCATGGGAGATAAGACCAAACTTAAATTTGAAGATATCAAGAGCTTTGGTCATATGGAAGAGATTGATAGTAAAACTCTTTTTGGATTTTAAGATTGTACTCCTAACTAATAGCTAAGAGGTGAAAGAAGTAAATATTAAATCAGATATATGCTAAGCGTAGAAAAGAAAAATGAATTAGATAAAGTCGCACTTAATGTCAGAGAGCATATCGTGAATATGAGCACGAATGGAGGTTGTTTTACAGGTGCGTCCCTTTCTTGTGCAGATATTTTAGTGTATTTATACCATGAATACCTAAATATAGGTCCTCATAATTTTAAAGATGAGAATCGCGATTATTTGTTTTTGTCCAAAGGTCATGATGTACCAGCACTTTATGGGATGTTCGTAGAAAAAGGTTGGATGACTAGGGATAGATTAATTAATAATCATCTCAAATCAAATGATGATATTTACTGGCATCCAAATAGAAAAATAGATGGAATAGAGTTTCATTCCGGGTCATTAGGGCATCTACCTTCTGTAGCTTTAGGTGTAGCCTATGATTGTAAAATGAAAAAGCAATCGAATAAAATTATCTGTATCGTAGGCGACGGCGAATGTGATGAAGGTTCCGTGTGGGAAGCTATGCTAGTAGCGAGTGCTAAGAAAATGAACAATCTAACGATTGTAGTAGATAGAAATCACTTTCAAGCTAATTTAGCTACGGAAGATTTGATTCCGTTGGAGCCCTTTGCAGATAAATTTATCGCTTTCGGCGCTGAGGTAAGACGAATTGATGGACATGATTTTGATGCACTGCATGAAACTTTCAGCCAACTACCTTTTCATTCTGAAAAGCCTAGTGTTATCATCTGCGATACTGTCAGAGGAAAAGGATTACCTTCCATCGAAGCGAGAGCGGATCGGTGGTTTTGCAACTTCAATTCAGATGAAGTAGAGTCTTTATTGAAAGAACTTCATGGAGATGCTACGACAGAATTAGTATCGGAGACTTTGGTAGTGAGGTAGTTAACAATAATGTCTTTCTTCACCCTCCAACATACTTCACCTTCCTCCCATGCTCGTGCTGGTTTAATACAAACTGCGCATGGTGAGATTCAGACGCCGATTTTTATGCCTGTGGGCACCCAAGCAGCTGTCAAAGCAGTACATTTTTCTGAATTGAAGAATGATATAAAAGCAGACATAATACTTGGAAATACCTACCATCTTTATCTTAGACCTGGTATAGAGGTTTTAAAAAATGCAGGAGGACTGCAAAAGTTTATTGGGTGGAATCTCCCTATGTTAACAGATAGTGGAGGTTTTCAAGTATATTCATTAGCACATCGCAGAAAAATAACGGAAGATGGCGTAAAATTTGCCTCGCATATAGATGGTTCCTATCATCTCTTCACACCAGAGAATGTGATGGATATTCAGCGAGCGATTGGAGCTGATATCATTATGGCATTCGACGAGTGCACACCATATCCGTGCGAGTATAATTATGCTAAGAATTCATTAGGACTGACACATAGATGGCTAGATCGATGTATAGAGCAATTTGAAAAATCAGAAGGACTCTACGGTTATCGGCAACATTTGTTTCCCATTGTACAAGGCTCAGTTTATAAAGATTTGAGAATAGAATCTGCCAAGTATATAGCAGATAAGGGAGCTTTTGGCAATGCCATAGGCGGGCTCGCCGTAGGCGAGCCCGCAGAGGAGATGTACGAAATGATTGAAATA
>CAYXKX010000022.1:0-6765 GCA_964465185.1 uncultured Chitinophagaceae bacterium | reverse complement strand
ACAAAATTATATAGATCATTTGTTCGTTTTTTCAATGCCCTTTGGGGTCCGCGGCTTCGGCTACCCCGCAGAGGAGATGTACGAAATGATTGAAATAGTCAATGACATTCTCCCTCAAAACGCACCAAGATATTTGATGGGGGTAGGTACACCAGAAAATATTCTAGAAGCTATAGATAGAGGGATAGATATGTTTGACTGTGTGATGCCTACGCGCAATGCAAGACACGGCTATCTATTTACTCATCAAGGAATTTTGCACGCAAAATCTAAGAAGTGGGAATTCGATTTATCGCCAATAGATGAGTCATCAGGCAATGAACTTCTGCGCACTACGAGTAAATCTTATCTCCGTCATCTATTCAAATGCGAAGAAATACTCGCTATGCAAATAGCTTCGATTAATAACTTAAGTTTTTATTTAGAACTAGTCAGAGAAGCTAGACAGCATATTATAGAAGGAGATTTTTCTTCTTGGAAGAAAGAGAAAATAAAATCTATAAGTTATAAACTTTAAATTTGGGAGTATTGCAGCAGTATGGAGAATAAGTTAACGTTAAAAATTGACCGCATTACTTTGTATTACAATCTAAGATATACCTTATTTTTAACAATTATGGGAGGTATTGTTATAACTGTTATAGGGAGTAGTGTTTCAGCTAAAATTTTTGCAATTGTTATTTGGATTGCAATTTTTCATGTTCCAACTATAATTGTTATAGCAGGTTATTTATCTTCAAATTATAGACAAACGATTGAACTGACAAGAGACTATTTTGTATTTAAATCCTCTGATGAAGAGATCAAGTATTTATATTCAGATATAAAACAAATGATAATTTATAGACAAGATGAGAAGACTATTGATCGTATGAAATATGATAGCCTTCTCGATTTTTACTTTGTGAAACTGAAATTAAATGATTCTAAAGAAATTTTAATAACCTCTTTAATGATAAAAAATTATAGTACTTTTATTGAATTTTTCAATCTAGTTGAAAAAACACATATTCAAAATGGTGTTATGCATATTTGGCGTGATTAATAAAAGATTATATGATATTTAAATTTTTCATTTAGTCAATCTCAACAATTAAAGACCTATGGTGTTAAGTGGGGAGCAGGATATGAATATTGGAAATAAATGATTAATCCACATGTTAAGTTTTTAAATTATAAAGTTAGAAATTTTAAAAATAAAATAGATAACTGGCGTTTCAAAGATAGCGGACATTGGCATTGGTGGAGGAAAACAAAGGATTAATTATGGTATATATCAAAGTTATAGAAAAAAAATTGCAGACAGATATTAGAAAAAATAATTCTGAAAAGCAAAAATTGAATTTTTGTATTATTGGTTGGAATTGTATAAAAAGATTTATAGAAGTTCTGATAAGTTCAAATTCTGGATATGGTAGTAAGGCTGATAGTATAGTTTATTGGTATTTGGAGTTTGAAGATGAGCATAGTCCACCAATAAGAGAGATTGGGTTTGATGTGTTTGATAATCCGATAATAATAATGCCTTACAATAAAGACTATGGCTTTTGGGTTGATAATAATCTAACCTTGAATGATTTTAAAATTGATTTTAAAGTAGAAGAAATAACAAGAAGCGTATACGAAAATGCATGGAATGATTTCAAGAGTCACTCTATGGGGATAAGGAATAGGCGTCTATCTTTTTTTTGAGAATCAGTCCTGTTTTTTTGAAAGCAAAGTATTAATTATTGCAGGAGATTTTTCTTCGTGGAAAAAGAAAAAAATAATTATTAACGCACCTCTTCTATCTGAAAAGTCTCACCATGAAAACTATAACTTTCTCCAGCCTTTTTGCCTAACATTTCTTTAAATATTGGTGCAGATGGTGAAATCGCTTCTATCGTTTCTCCCTCAAATTGAAAGGGTCTCTTAGGACTAGCGATTACCAATCTTTTGCCATTGATTTTAACTATCGAACCAGGTTTTACGGTATCTGTAGGTGCGAAATTTATTTCTTCTAGATGCTGAATGGTGTCCATATGTCCTGAAACTCTTGCTTCTAAGTCATGCCCGAAGTAGGAGCTAGCATCATTCTGTGCCAAGTCATCTAGGTCCTTTACAGTGTCATGATCAAGACTATTCTCTACCCGATAATCTTGTAAATCTTTGCGAGCTTCTTCCATGAGAATTTTCTCTTCAGCTATTAAAAAATGCTTCAATTTGATCTTATCCATATTAATTAATACTTTTTTGTCTTAAATATAATTGCCTCAAAAGTACAAAAACAATTCGATAATGAGCAAAAAAAAATGCCCCACGTTTTGTGGGGCATTTTTAATTAGGATTTAAAATTTATTCCATGATAAACTTCAAACTAGTAGAAGTTTTTTCACCTTGAAGAAGAATGAAATACGTTCCAGATGTCAACCCTAGTGGGACTAAATCGATAGCGTTTTCAGTCTTTTTAATTACAGATTCGTATTTATTCTTACCCGTCATATCATAAATGAAATAATTCATGTTTTCCTTATGGTTATTCACTTGAATTTTAGTAGCATATTTAAAGACCTCAAACTTATCTGAATTAGAAATAATCGAAGAAGAACCTGGATATACCTGCACTGCATAAATACATTGTTGATTGCCAATTTGTACATTAAAGTTTGCCCATCCATTCGATGTTGTTGTGCCGCTTAAGTTGTATCTCAAAACGCCATCACCAAAGTTTAATACCCCACTAGCAGACTGGGCAGTAAGACCTGTAATGCCGCTAGATTGAATAGCTTGAGCACTAACTGGACCACCATTTCCACCTTGATAAGGTATCGTAAAGAATACACCAGGATTTAATGTGCCAACTAAAACGGAGGTACTTAATTGTCCTTTGTCACAGCTTATATTCATAACTTGCCCTGTTGAAGATCTTACTGGAATCGAGAATGAACACATCTTGCCTCCGATATTCAGCGCAAAGCTAGCAGTACCCTCGGCTGAAGGAGTGCCTGTTATCGAGTAGGCTACTAGACCAAATCCAAGAGCGAATTGACCAGAATTCAAGGTGGCAGTCAAACCTGTAACACCTGTTGAAGGAGTTGCTTGGCCAAAATGATATCCTCTATTTCCGCCATCGTATGGTATCGTAAAAGATGTCCCATTGCTTGCAGTTCCTTGTATTAAAAAACCAGAGATTTTCCCATCTGCACAGCTCAAAGAATTTATTGTACCAACCAATAGTGGTTTCACAGGAATAATATAGTTACATATTTTGCCAGCAATATTAATTGCAAACTCTGCATTGCCTGAATTAGTAGGGGTACCAGTGATGGTTAGTATGATATTACCATTACCAGTTGCTAAAACTCCGGCATTAGCGGCGGCAGTGAGTCCAGTGACACCTGTGGAAGCAATATTAATAGCATTGTATGATCCTCCATTAGCACCTAAATAAGGAACCTTTAACGAAACTCCCGCTAGAGGAATTTGAGCCATTATATCCTCGGTTTTGCTTAGCTTCAAGCTATCACATTGTAGGGTGGCTATTGTTCCAACTGGTTGTATTACATTATAAGAGAAATTACAGGATTTACCTCCGATTAAAACATTAAATAGAGCAGTGCCTGCAGTGGTGGGTGTACCAGAAACATTAAATAATAAATTGCCATTTCCATCTTTCAAGGTATCCGCAGTTATACTTGCGGTTAGTCCTGCGACTCCTGTTGAATTTATCGATTGAGCAGAGAATAATCCCCTATTGCCTTGAGTATAAGGAATGGTGAAAGAAATACCAGTCGCAACTTCTCCTCTCACTAAAGTTCCTGTTCTCACGCCATTTCCACAATCGAGTTGACCGCCAATTCTAGCATTAGGCAAACCGACCTGAATAGTGTGAATACATGTTTTACCATCTATAGTGAATGAGAAACTAGCTACACCTCCTTTGTCTGGAGTACCAGTTACTGTAAACATAACACTATCTGAACCTACAACAAAGGTATCAGCAGGTGTTTGGGCTGTTAGGCCTAGCACTCCCGTGGAGTTTATATTACTAATAGCAGAATACAGCCCTCCATTTCCTCCTGTATAGGGTACTTTGAAAGATACACCGCTTGCTGCCTGCTCACCTTTTAAGGTTCCACTTGTCATTATTTGACCACATACCAATGTAGATATAGTTCCTTGTTGCAATCTAACAGGGATAGAATAACTGCACGATTTACCACCGAGATTCAAAGCAAAGCTTGCACTTCCTGCGCCTGTTGGTGTACCAGTTACTGTATAGGTGAGATTACCATTTCCAATGGCGAACAAGGCCGAAGGTGTATTAGCCGATAGACCTAAGGCTCCTGTTGAACTTACAGTTTGACCTGCGTGGGAACCATTATTTCCACCAGTATAAGGAATAGTAAAGGAAACCCCATTGGCTGCAACTGTCGCAGTTAAAGTGCCAATGGTAGTGCCATTTGGACAATTTAAGGCTGAAATAACACCAATAGCAGGAGATACAGTGATCGAATATAAACAAGATTTACCTCCTATATTGAGGAAGAAGTCCGCTGTTCCATAAGTTGATGGTGTTCCTGTTACGAAATAAGTTAAATTTCCGCTACCTGTTGCAAAATTCCCTGAGGATAGGGTCGCAGTTAGACCTGTGACACCTGTAGAATTGATAGTTTGACCACTATGTGTGCCCCCATTGCCTCCAGTATATGGAACATCAAATGAGACGCCACTGGCAAGGCTCGCAGCTGTTAAAGTGCCTGTAATGGCAGCAGACCCACAATTAATAGAACCAATGGCTCCTGGCCCAACATTAATAGTATATGTACAGTTTTTCCCTCCTATGTTAACCGCAAAATTTGCATTACCAACTGCACTTGGAGTTCCTGTCACATTATATGTCACATCTCCACCGCCATTGGCAAAGTTATTTGAAGACAAAACGGCTGTAAGTCCTGTGATATTGGTTGAATTAATAGTTTGTCCGGTATGAAATCCACCGTTTCCTCCAGAATAAGGAACTTTAAAGGACAATCCACTAGTAGCAGCTCCTGCAGCAGCGGTACCTGTGGTCGTTCCTGATGCACAGTCAATAGCACCTATCAAACCTGAATTTACCGTAATTGAAAACGCACATGTCTGCCCACCTCTTGAAACTGAAAAGTCTGCTGAACCAGCTGCCGTAGGTGTCCCAGTCACTGTGTAGGTGATTGAACCAGCCCCAGAAGCAAATAATCCTGCTTGAATAATCGCCTTCAAACCAGTCACTGTTGTCGACATTATGGTATCAGCATTATATGTTCCAGCATTCCCTCCAGTATATGGTATAGTAAATGAAACCCCGTTAGCAGCTACGCCATTTGATAAAGTACCACTGATACTGCCGCCTGCACAGTTAAGAACAGAGACTACGCCAACTGGCGGAAGGACATTTGCTACATAGTTGCAATTGCGTCCGCCAATATTAAGAGCAAAAGTTGCATTACCTGTACCTGAAGGTGTTCCAGAAATAGAATAGGTCACGCTATCGTTTCCAGTTTTGAAACTACCAGTGTTTAGAGTTGCCGTCAAGCCAGTTACTCCTGTTGAGCTGGCTATTTGACCACTATGTGCTCCTCCATTGCCACCAGTATATGGTACTTTGAAGGAATCAGTGGCTAGGGCAGCTGAACCATTCATCAGTTTGCCCAATAATCTACCATTTGCACAATTTAAGGCAGTAATTGTGCCAACGACAGCGTTTACAGTAGCGGGGTATGTGCAGTTTCTGCCGCCTATATTTAAGGCAAAATTTGCAGCACCAACCCCTGTTGGAGTTCCGCTTACAGTATACGTCACACTATCAGACCCATTCGCAAAATTCCCTGCAGCCAATGTAGCTGTGAGACCAGTGACACCTGTGGATGTGATGACTTGCCCAGTATGTGTACCAGTATTTCCGCCTGTGTACGGCACCTTAAATGATATTCCACTAGCAGCTAGACCGTTTGTCAAGGTGCCTATTGTTCTGCCATTGTTACAATCTAAAGAGGTGATTGCTCCCGCTGGCGCAGTGACTGCGACCGTAACTGTACAGTTCTTTAGACCAATATTTAAGGCAAAGTTAGCATTGCCAGGACCTGAAGCTGTGCCAGTTATTGTATAGGTCAATGAATCATTACCATTGATAAAATTACCTGCAGAGAGAGTAGCAGTCAATCCAGTAACTCCAGTAGATGTGACTACCTGTCCGAAATGTGCACCACCATTGCCACCGGTGTATGGCACTCTGATTGAAACACCTGAGGCAGGTGTACCAGAAGTTAAATTCCCTACCAATCTTCTGTTTGCGCAAACTAAAGTGGTAACTATTCCTAATACATTAAAGCTCTCCGATCTAGGAGATGACGAGAAGGCGTCTCCAGCAGATGATCCAGTCCCATTTACTGCATTGACGACAGACTGCAGTGTTATCGAATTTTGTCCTGTTGGGGCTTTCCATGTAGCTTCTACGATGTATTTACCTGAGGCAGGACTTACCATCGCACTGTTCGTCAGCATTTGTGCACCTGAACTGAGGCCTGTGCTTGTTGGAAAAGGAGTTTGAAATGAACCTACTACAGCACTTGAGGTATTGATGCCTCTTAGTTGAAATCCAAAGTTAGGATAGGTCCCAGTACCAGAAGTATTGGAAGCTACCATACGTATTTTATAATTAGAATCTGGATAGAAACCAGTCATCACTGCCCCTGTAGTTGGGTGCATTAATATTATGGAATCTACAGTGGTACTGGATGACGATGTATG
>CAYXKX010000021.1:42392-45341 GCA_964465185.1 uncultured Chitinophagaceae bacterium | reverse complement strand
TTTATATGCCCCTACCCTTTTGACAAAGCGCCTTCGCAGCGCCTGAAGTTTGAACAGTACTTCGATTATTTCAGATTACAAGGATTTGAGTTAATGCAAAGTAGTTTCCAATCAGAAGCTATGTGGAATGCTGTATATAAGAAGGGCGGACTATCTACCAAAATTTTTCAAACCATTTTGGGTTATTGGAGAAGATTTTTGATCTTATGGAAATTGCCAAAATACGATATTGTATACATACATCTTTGGGTGACCCCTTTTGGTCCTCCCCTTTTTGAATGGCTCTTTTCAAAAATAGCTAAGAAAATTATTTATGATATTGATGACTTGGTATTTATGGAAAATGCAAGTGAGGCCAATTCATGGATATCTAAAATGAAGGGCAAAAACAAACCAATATTTCTCATGAAAGTGGCCGATGCTATCATTACCACAACTCCTTTTTTGGTAGACTATTGTTCAAAATTGAATAAACATGTTTATGCTATACCTCCGACTTTGGATGAGAGTAAATTCTATCCTGTAGAAAGACGGCAAGAAAAAAAGTTGACTATAGGTTGGCTGGGAAGTCATACCACAGAGGCATACCTTGATGTCGCAAAGCCGGCCTTATTGTCCTTGGTCAATGAATTTGATTATCAACTTGTCTTAATGGGAGCGAAAAATTTTTCCATCGTTGGCGTGGAGACCGTCCGCTATGATTGGCGTGCAGAGAATGAAAACAAGGTATTGAATGAATTAGATATTGCCCTCTATCCTCTGCGAGATGAAGTATGGAGTCAAGGCAAGTTTGGCGGTAAATTAATTCAGTATTTTGCGGCAGGGCTTCCTACAATTGTTTCCGATGTGAATGATTCGAATAGACGAGTGGTAACTCAAAATGAAAATGGAATTCTAGTAAAAAATACAAGTCATGATTGGTTAAGTGCCTTGAGATTACTAACGAATGATGCGCAGCTAAGAAAAAGTATGGGACAAAAGGCAAGAGTAGAATTTTTGAAGAAGTATTCTATAGAAGCAAATAAGGCAACTTATCTAAAAATAATAAATTCTGTCATAAAAAAATAGGATAAATTTGTACTACTTTAAATATACAACTCAACACTTAAAACTATAAGTTTATGGAATGGCAAGGAAATAGAGAATCAAGTAATGTAGAGGATAGACGCGGTGGCGGCGGACGCAGAATAGCTGGAGGAATTGGAGTTGGTACAATTATCATCGCAGCAGTAGTCTTTTTTCTAGGTGGCGATCCTAGTCAGATATTACAGATGGGATCTGGAAGTTCATCTTCTGACTATCAGCAAGCTCCTACTAGTCCTAGCGGAGTTAAAGATGAAGGTTGGGATTTCGCAAGTACTATACTAGCGAGTACAGAGGATGTATGGAATGTAGAATTTCAAAAAATGGGTATGCAATACCAAGAACCAAAAATGGTATTGTTCAGTGGTCAGACAGTTTCTGATTGCGGTGGGGCACACTCAGCTAGTGGGCCATTTTACTGTCCTGCAGATAAGCAAGTCTATTTAGATCTGACCTTTTTCAATGAATTAAATCGTCGATTTGGCGTCGAGGGAAATTTCGCTCCAGCCTATGTGATAGCGCATGAAGTAGGACATCATATTCAGGACTTAATGGGTATTACGACCAAAGTACATCGCATGCGACAGCAAGTTTCCGAAGCAGAAGGAAATAGACTAAGTGTTATGTTGGAATTGCAAGCCGATTTCTTGGCAGGTTATTGGGCGCGTCGTGCATCGAGTTTAAAATTGACTGAAAGTGATATCCGCTCCGCACTTGATGCAGCGCATGCCATCGGAGATGATAAACTTCAAAAAGAATCTCAGGGTTATGTTGTACCCGACGCATTTACTCATGGCACTTCCGAACAGCGCATGGAGTGGTTTATGCGTGGCTTTAAAGCCAAGAGTATTGATGAAGGGAATACGTTTAAGCAGCTGGGTAGCTAGTTCATTTTTTTTATTATCACCAACCCGTTATGGAAATTTACTTTTGAATTATCCAATTTAAGTCCTTTAAAATAGCTAACAGTTTCAGGATAATCATCTTTAGTGAACTCCCTGCTACCCGACACCTGCGTATCCTCTACACAATAATAACCTCCCACTTTCAATCTTTGAAACAAAACTTCAAAACTTTTAATCACATCAGAATTAATATGACTTCCATCGTCAATTATGATATCTAGTTTGTGAAATTGAGAAAGAAATTTTTTATCGGATTGACTGCCTTGAAAGGTCTTGATTCGTCTATAATCTAACAGGGATTTATCATAGATATCAATCCCCAATATTTCACTCTTGGGAAAATAGTTAACCCACATCTTGAGTGAGTTCCCCCCAAACTTTGTATTTTCTCCTCCACCTATTCCTATCTCAAGAATTCGGAGTTTTTTATGTTTTATATCTTTGAAATATTGCTGATAAATCTCTGTATAACCGTGTTCGTATTTATCTGTACCATAAAGTTTAGCTAATTTGGATAAATCATTTTGATAGAAAAAAGCAGGAATGGATTGGAGCCAATAACGGATGATTTCTCGTTGTTTCTCAGAAAGAATAGATTTAATAAAATTCATTATCCAACTTCAATTTCCTCATAAATATGGTCAATTATTTTATAAGCCGTTTTATGTGAGCTAACATGTTGATAGTAATTGAAAATTTCATTTAAACATTGCTTAGCAAAAGGTGAATCTATAATTTTGATTTTTCCCAAGTCTTTATCTCAAGTTTTAAATCTTCATGAGAAATTCCCAAGCCATTTCTTATTTGTTTTGAAGATAATTCTAGCCTATTACTCAGACCTTCCTCTTTATGGGGATTTAGATTTTGCTTAGTTTCATATTCATATAGCAGATGAGTGAAATACTTAAAAAAATACTCATCTTGAATAGAGTCTATATATTTTATTGCCTTCTCTTTGTCT
>CAYXKX010000021.1:38198-42382 GCA_964465185.1 uncultured Chitinophagaceae bacterium | reverse complement strand
TTTGATAAAAAAATGCAGGAATAGATTGGAGCCAAAAACGAAATATTTCTCTTTGCTTTTCTGAGAAAAGTTTGGCGATAGAATGAATTTCTTTGGACATAGGTCTCTACTAGTGACTTAAAAAAGTAGAACTCATTTTTACAAAAATAACTGACCACAGACTACTCACTACTGTCAACTAATTACACATGTATCGCCCTCTTAGCCGTAGCATCCAATGCCGCTTCCTTAAATGCCTCTGAAAATGTTGGATGACCAAAGCAAGTGATGGCAATATCCTCCGCCGAACCTCTATAGGTCATAGCAATAGCCGCTTGCATAATCATATCCGCAACTCTGGCACCTATCATCTGCACACCGAGTATTTCATCTGTCTCTTGATGAGCTAATACTTTGACAAATCCATCGAGATCATTGGCTGCTCGCGCTTTGCCACTAGCTCTAAATGGAAACTTACCAGACTTATAGGGTGTGCCTTCTTTCTTCAATTCATCTTCCGTCTTACCTACTCCCGCCGCCTCTGGCCAAGTATAAGCTATCCCCGGTATCAAATGATGATTTAAATGGGGTTTCTGTCCAGCCAACGATTCTGCAACGAATACACCTTCCTCTTCTGCCTTGTGCGCCAGCATAGGACCTACTACCACATCGCCTATGGCATATACATTTGCACAAGTCGTTTGTAAGTTATTATCTGTTGGGATTCTACCTCTTTCATCCAGTGTTACTCCAATTTTTTCTAACCCTAATCCTTCTGTATAAGGCTTTCTTCCAACGGCTACGAGACAGTAATCTCCTTCAAAAACCACTTCTTTATCTTGACTGTCCAATGCTTTCACAGTCACTGTTTTTCCTTTGCGCTCTAAGAAATTTACCTTCATAGAGGTTTGGATATCCATGCCTTGTTTTTTCAATACACGTTGTAACTCTTTGCAAATTTCACTATCCATTGTTCCACCAATTTTATCCGCATATTCGATTACAGTGACTTTGGATCCCAATCTAGTATAGACTGACCCTAGTTCTAGACCGATAATGCCACCACCGATAACGAGTAGATTTTTAGGAACTTCTTTTAAACTCAAAGCCTCTGTGGATGTAATGACGCGCTCTTTATCTAGTTTGATAAATGGAAGGCTAGCCGGTTTGGATCCTGTGGCTATGATTACATATTTGGTCTCTACCTGAGTGATTTTGCCTTCTTTGTCTGTCACATTTATTTTTGTGGCAGATTCAAAACTTCCCACTCCATGAAGAATGGTGATATTATTTTTCTTCATCAGAAAATCGATACCTTTCACTGTGAGATCCACTACATTGGTTTTTCGACTGACCATTTTTGGAAAATCAAGCGACAATTTACCTAAACCAATGCCGTGCTCTTCAAACTCTTTTCGAGCCTTAAAGTAGTGCTCACTGCTGTCCAGAAGGGCTTTTGATGGGATACAACCTACATTGAGGCAGGTACCACCCAGTGTATCATATTTTTCTATCAAGGCAGTTTTAAAACCTAGTTGGGCACAGCGTATAGCTCCTACATAGCCTCCTGGGCCTGAACCTATGACTACTACATCAAAATTGGACATGGTTATTATTTGATTATTATTTAAAGAGGTTACAAAACTAATTTTTTATTTTTTAGTTTCGAAGAGATAAATTACTTGTCAATTAGTCTTATTGTGAAAAAACAGAAATCTTATCCTAGGTTTTTGTCCTCACGAACCTCCCGAAGATTATTTTATTTTCTGTTTAGCAGCCTTGATATTAGCTTCAATCATCTTTCTAAGCAAGCTTGCCTCGCGCTTCAAACTATCGTTTGTTTCTTGATTGATAATATTTACTCTGTAAGCGAGTTCAAGGTGGAAATCAACTTGAATGGCTTTTGAATTCGCTCTTTGAAGACAGTCAACAAAGTGTTCCAAATTTTCCGAATGCTCAGCTTCTCGGAGTCGTGCTCCTATTTTAGTGCCAGATTTAAAAATTTCACGAGCCAGTAACTCATCTTTTTTCTCTACATGAAGCGATTGAACTAGTTTGACTATCTTGACTGCAAATTCTACCGATCGATCTAAAAGTACATTTTTATTGACCATAGTTTTATTGGATTTATTCAACAAATATATCAATTTATCATGTTTTTACTAAAGAAAATGTATTGTTTATACTTGTAAATCAGAGTGTATTGGGCAAAAATTCTTATTTATTTTGATTAAAATATCAACTCCATAAACGAGCTTTATCTCTATATTTGCTAGTGAATATGAAATTTCTTAATCAGCGCAAGATTCATTGGAAGTGGATAGGCGGATTTTTTCTGGCTATTATGGCTTTTTTCACTTTACTCAATTTTGGATTATTTGGGGAGATGCCATCTATCAAAGATTTAGAGAATCCAAAGAGCCACATGGCTTCGGAGGTATATGCTTCCGATGGCACCATGATTGGGAAAATCTATACGCACAACCGTGTACCCTGCAATTTTAAAGAACTACCACCTCATTTGGTAAATGCACTAATCGCCACAGAAGATTCGCGTTTTTATATCCATTCCGGTATAGACCCAAAAGCCATGCTAGGTGTTCTTAAGGGTATGTTTACCACTGGGAATCGAGGTGGAGGGAGCACTATTACCCAGCAATTAGCCAAAAACCTTTTTCCGCGAGGTAGGGTGAATGGCTTTCAGCTTATTTTTCGAAAATTTAAGGAGTGGCTTATAGCAGTCAAACTAGAACGAAACTTCACTAAACATGAAATTATTTCCTCCTATTTCAATACCGTTGAGTTTAGTGACAATGCATTTGGAATTAAAGCTGCCGCCAAGACTTATTTCAATAAAAAAATTCAAGATATTACAGTTGACGAAGCAGCCATACTCGTAGGAATGCTCAAGGCTACCTATACGTTTAATCCTCGTGTCCACCCTCAAGCGTCCAAAGATCGGCGTGATGTGGTGCTGGGAAAAATGCTTGAATACGGGTTTCTCACCAAAGAGAATTATGAAAAGTATAAGTCCAAACCAATTAAATTAAACTTTAATAATGATTTTTATACGGATGATTTATCTCCATACTTCATTAGCTATTTAAAAAAGTATTTGAAGAATTATTTCAGCCAACACCCGAAAAAGGATGGTTCGAGCTATGATATATACAGCGATGGATTAAAAATTTATACAACGATTGACCTCAAAATGCAGAATTACGCAGAAGAGGCGGTTCAAGAGCATTTGAAATATTATCAGAAGTTATTATTAAATCACTGGGCGGGGAGCAGTCCATGGTATAGTAGGCCATCATTCTTTCTGCGCCATGTGAAGAAGAGTCAACGATATAAGGATTTGAAAGCTGCGGGCTGGGAAGATGAAAAAATCTATGAAGAGTTGAAAAAACCGGTCAAAATGACCATTTGGACTTATGATGAACCCGAAAAAGAGGTGGAACTATCTCCTTGGGATTCGATTAAGTACTATAACATGATCTTGCAAGCTGGCTTCCTCGCTATCGAACCACAAAATGGCCATGTTAAAGCATGGGTAGGTGGTGCAAATTACGATCACTTTAAATATGATCACGTCAATCCAGGTACAAAGCGCCAAGTAGGCTCTATCTTTAAGCCGTTTCTATATGCGGCGGCAGTGGATCAGAAAGGCTATTCACCATGTCATCGAGTCCCCAATGCGCGTATTGTGTTTAGACCGGGAAATCCTAAATGGAAATTAGCAGCGGCGTGGAGTCCATCCAACTCAGGGGGTGGCTATGGAGGTTCACCTACTTTGACACAAGCCCTATCCAAGTCACTCAATACCGTTTCAGCTAGATTGATGTATGAAGTAGGTCCTTATGAAGTCATTAAACTTTGTCGAAATCTAGGTATCGACTCGAATACGAAACTAAAGCCATATCCTTCTATTTGTTTAGGGACACCAGAAATCTCTGTATTCGAAATGGTAGGTGCTTATACAGCCTACGCCAATGAGGGCTTGTACAATAAGCCTATATTTATCACCCATATTGATGATATGAATGGCAATACTATTTATGAGTCCTATCCTACATTTAAAGAGGCCTTCAGACCAGAAGTAGCTTATGTAATGCAAGAGATGATGAAAGGAGTCGTGGATCAAGGAACTGCTAAACGATTGAGAGGTACCTATGGATTGAAAGGAGAAATTTGTGGCAAAACAG
>CAYXKX010000021.1:35199-38153 GCA_964465185.1 uncultured Chitinophagaceae bacterium | reverse complement strand
ACCCAGAGCAATGCAGATGGTTGGTTTATCGGTCTTACCCCTAAATTGATAGCAGGTGTATGGGTAGGCTGCGATGATCGATTAGTGCGCTTTAGAAGCACGGGGCTAGGTCAAGGAGCGTCTATGGCTTTGCCTATATGGGGAAAGTTTTTTGGGAAACTAGCCAAGGACAAAGACTCTGCATACCGAAATTTGCTAGATGCAAAATTTGCAAAATTGGATTCTAGCAAGCGAACTATTATTACTGACTGTAGTAAATATCATGGCTGGGGAGCAGGCGCAGGCGGACAATCCGATTTGACTAAAATAATAGAATCTGAAGTGCCTACGGATGAAATGGAGAGTAAGTATGATAATTTAGATGAAGAAGAATTGGAAATGAAAATGAATTCGGATAAACCAAAAGAAGCACCACCTGCTAAAAAGCCGGAACCATCTCCAGCAGCTATAGATGAGAAAAAAACTACTGGTAAAAAACAAGAAGTTAAATAAATGAATTATTCAGAAATTACAATTAAAGTTGGACTCAATGACGATAAAGTCCCTTCGGATATTAAGTGGAAAGCTACTGATAGCGAAGTGAATCAAATGACAGATGCCAAAGCCTTTGGATTGAATATTTGGGATCCGGTAGCATCCCAATCACTCAATTTGACGCTATGGACTGAAGATATGCAAACACATGAGATGCATTCCTTCTTTTTTCAATCTCTATTGCAGCAAGTGGAGAACTATAGCAAGGCAACTGGAAATCCTTTTGCAAAAGAAGAAATGTTCAACTTTGTTCAAAATTTGTCAAAGAAGACTTCCGATTGGGAAAACACAAAGTAGTGTTGAACTTTTCGCGTTAAGTTCTAGATTGAATTACTTTTTTTGATACAATAATATAGCAACTTGACGGAGATACTTAGATTTTTAAAAACGAAAAATAAAGGCGAGATAGCCTTAATGCTAGTCATTGTGGTCTTGGCGGCAGGGTCAATTATCTATGCCAATAAAATAGCGGAAAGAATTCAAAAGCAGGAAGAGGCGCAGGTAATACTTTGGGCCAAGGCTATTGGGGAGAAGGCTAAAATTCTTAAGCTCTCAAATGAAATTTTTCTCAAACTGGCAGAAGAAGAACGGAAAAAAGTGGAGATAACGTCTAAAGCCACCCAACTTCTAGCTAATGAAAATCATAGTGAAAATACGACTTCCCTTTTGTTGGACATCCTTACGTTAAACAATCAAATACCCTTAATTCAAACAGATGAGAATTTTATAATCACCGATTTCAAGAATGTACAGAAAGGTATCCAGCGCGGAGAGTTGATGGAGAGATCAAAGCACGCCAATTTTTTTAAATATCCCCCGATTGAGGTAGCTTATTCGAATAAAAAAAATTATATTTTTTATAGAGAGTCTATCATTTATAATAATATTTCTAAAGTCATAGAGCAGTCGAGCAATCAATTTATTGATGAGATAACGAATAATACATCGCTGCTCCCTATTGTATTATTGGATAAGGATAAAAACGTGTTTCAATACAGCAATATTCCTGAAGAAGTCAAAGCCGATACAAAAAAATTGAATACATACCTTAGTGACTTGACAAACTCCAAGGATCCAATTATCCTTGATATTGATCCCAATAATACGAAATACTTGTATTATAAAAGTTCGAATTTAGCATCCTTTATTAAATGGTTTCCCGTAGTGCTCTATGCCGTTTTAGGGGCTATTTTGTTTCTGGCGTTTGCGGCTATTCGCAATGTGAGAAAGTATGAGAAGAATCAGATCTGGGTCGGAATGTCCAAGGAGACTGCGCATCAGCTGGGGACGCCTATCTCCTCGTTGAGCGCTTGGCTGGAAGTACTTCATGACAATGAATCCAGTCCAGAGGTTCAGAATAACGTGCTGACAGAGATGAAAAAAGATGTCAATCGGCTATCCTTGATTGCAGATAGATTTTCCAAGATTGGCTCGAAACCTAAGCTCGATAACATCAATCTGCGTGAAATATTGGTAACTTGCTTTGAATATTTGAAAAAACGAGGCTCTAAAAAAGTCCATTTTGAACTGAAAGAAGTGCCAGCGAGTCTTACTGTTGAGATCAATCGCCAATTATTTGAATGGGTCATTGAGAACCTCGTCAAGAATGCGTTTGATTCTATACACCTTGATGGACATATAGCCATAGAAACGAGCATGTCAAAAAACACCGTCTATATTGATGTCCGCGATAGTGGCAAAGGAATAGCACCTCAGGATATAGAACAAATTTTCGAACCAGGATTTACGACTAAGAAAAGAGGATGGGGGCTGGGTTTATCGCTCTGCAAGCGCATTATCGTAGATTATTTCAACGGGAAAATTTATGTCTTAAACTCCAAGATGAATGTGGGCACAGTGATACGAGTGGAATTACCTCTGAATTCATAATAAAAAATAATTTCCATCTTTTTATTTCCCTTTACTTACTTTTGCAGTCCCTAAAAAGGGAAATGTAGATTTTGCGGGTGTGGCGAAATTGGTAGACGTACCAGACTTAGGATCTGGCGCCGCGAGGCATGGGGGTTCGAGTCCCTCCACCCGCACCAAACCTATTTAGAGACGTAGCTCAGCTACGTCTCTATTAATTTTAGAGAATAACTAATAACAATATGAATGTAACACGCGAAACAAAGGCAGCTCAAAACGATATACTAAAAATCGAATTGACCAAAGAGGACTATCGAGATGGCTTTGAAAAAAAATTGAAGAAATATTCAAAAGAGGCGAATATCAAGGGTTTCCGCAAAGGATTGGCTCCAGCTGGTATGATTAAAAAAATGTATGGTGAATCTATTTTGGCAGATGAATTGAACCATTTGGCAGATACCGCACTGCAGAATTTTATCAAAGAGAATAATATTCGATTGCTCGGCAGACCTATGTTAGCAGAAAATCAAGAAATGCTTGATATCAAACCA
>CAYXKX010000021.1:24192-35189 GCA_964465185.1 uncultured Chitinophagaceae bacterium | reverse complement strand
AAATGAGGATAAGGCTTATGTTCTAAACTTTGAAATTGGGTTTGAACCGAGCTATACGATTGCCTTAGATGGGAGCTTTTCGAAGTATGAAATTAAGGTCACTAGTGATATGGTGGATAAGGAAATCGAAAATGTGATGAAACATTTCACCAAGTTGGAAGATAGTGCGGAACCAGTAGCAGAAGGAGATACCATATATTTCAATTTTGATAATGGAGCAGACCTTAAGGGAGAGTCTTTTTGTTCTACAGATGAATTAACTGAGGCAGGGGTTAAATCTTTCGTTTCAAAAAAAATGGGAGATAAAGTGGATGGTCTAGCATTGGAACTATTTAATAATGACAAGCTAGATGTTAAAAGATACATACTTCACGTGCAGGAGGCTTCCGAGGAAGTAGATGAGCAAATTGCTAACCCGATGACGTTTGAAATAACCAATGTGAAGAAACGTATAACGCCAGACACACTGACTTCAGAGCAGATTTCACAAGTGACGAGAGACGAGTCCAAGACGACTATGGAGGATTTGAAAGCGAGTTTGGAGGCAGATATTAAAAAGCAATACGACGACTTATCTCAAAATTTCTTGAGAAACGATGTATATGAATACGCCTTAGAGAATACGAAGATGGATCTCCCGGTAAGTTTCCTTAAGAAATGGATTGCTTCTGAAGAGGAAAACAAGATGAGTTTGGAAGTGGTAGAGAAGGAATATACTAATATTGAAAAATCGATTAAGTGGGATTTGATTTCTGCAAAGTTCGCCATAGATCATAGTGTCAAGGTAGAAATAGAGGAAATAAAAAACGAGTATAAAACACGTTATGTGCAGTATTTCATGCAATCAGGCTATAATCCTCCAGCAGACCAATTAGACAAATTCGCTGAAGAAGCGATGAAGGATCAAAAGAATGTACGTAAAACCTATGAGCAGCTGTTAGATACTAAAG
Organism: uncultured Chitinophagaceae bacterium; assembly: GCA_964465185.1. Classification (GTDB taxonomy): domain Bacteria; phylum Bacteroidota; class Bacteroidia; order Chitinophagales; family JADJOU01; genus CHPMRC01. Next base: position 34,239 of record CAYXKX010000021.1, on the reverse strand, counting down.
TTTTGGACGGCATGAGTGCTCAAGTCAAGACTAAGTCTATATCTTTCACAGAGGAGGAGTTTATCGCAGAAAGTAAAAAGCGCAATGAAAAACGCCAAGCTCAAAATCCAGCGCATGGACAAGCGGGACATGTGCACGACGAGAACTGTGGTCACGATCATTAATAATTATACCAATGTGATTTGGTCATAGACCAAAGCTTATCCCGCACGTGCGGGAGTATATACCGATGCGATAGATATTCAGGCTAATTTATTGGTCTGTTAAAGATATCCATTCGGCATTAAACTGCATTTTGATTCAATTGAAAGAATCTAAGTCTCATACCTTTTAGATTATTTTAATCTTCTAATACCGTATTTCCTGTAAATTTGTTTATCAAAATAACAAAATAACCAATTAACAAATACTAGGGTTAATAGTTTGAGACCCTACATTATTAATTATTAAATCTTCACTATTAATTAAATCAATGGATCACTTAGGAAATGAATTTGTAAAATATGCTACCAAGCATCATAGATTGAATGATAAGTTAGTCAATGATTTTGTTTGGATGCACGGGCAGCCATCATCATATTTGACTCCAAATATCATAGAAGAAAGAAGAATGAACGCGGTGGCTATGGACGTTTTTTCTAGACTTATGATGGATAGAATTATTTTTCTAGGCGTGCCAATTTATGAAGATGTAGCCAATATTATTCAAGCGCAGTTGCTGTTTTTAGAATCTACAGACGCTAAAAGTGATATTCAAATTTATATCAATAGCCCTGGGGGTTCTGTTTATGCAGGACTGGGCATGTATGATACTATGCAGTATATCAATCCTGATGTGGCGACTATCTGTACAGGACTGGCAGCATCGATGGCAGCAGTGCTCATGTGTGCGGGTAAGAAGGGAAAGAGAACAGCTTTGCCTCATGCTCGTGTTATGATTCATCAGCCACTGGGTGGAGCAGCAGGTATGGCGAGCGATATTGAAAACACAGTTATAGAGATGAACAAACTTAAAGGCGAATTATATACTATTATTGGGCATCATTCAGGACAAACCGTCGAGAAAATAGCTGCAGATAGTGATAGAGATTATTGGATGACAGCACATGAAGCTAAGGACTATGGCATGATAGACGAAGTATTGGAACGCAAAAAGTAGATTAAGAAGTTAAAATTCAAAATAATTTGGCAAAGAAAAAAGTAACAGAATATTGTGGTTTTTGTGGAAACTCTAGCAGTAAGGTAGGATTCCTTATCAATGGTTTAGAGGCACAAATTTGCGACAACTGTGCTGTTATGGCAGCCAAGATTGTAGAAGATACCAGAAAAGAGGATACTTCTATAAAATCAAATAATGCTATTGAATTTAAATTTGATAAAAAACCAAGTGATATTGTCTTTTACCTAAATGAATATATTATCGGGCAGGATTTTGCAAAGAAGGTTCTTTCAGTTGCCATCTACAATCATTACAAGCGCATAGGAAAAAGAGAAATTGCGGAGGAAATAGAAATTGAAAAGTCCAACATTCTGCTCGTAGGCAATACTGGCACTGGCAAAACGCTTCTAGCCAAAACGGTCGCTAAATTATTGAATGTGCCATTCGCCATAGCAGATGCTACAGCTTTTACCCAGAGTGGCTATGTGGGAGAAGATATAGAAAGTGTGATTACGCGACTGCTTCAAAATTGCAATTATAATATAGAATCTGCTCAAAAGGGAATTGTATTTATAGATGAGATAGATAAAATAGCACGAAAGGGGGAGAACCCTTCTATCACGCGTGATGTGGCTGGCGAAGGTGTTCAGCAGGGGTTACTAAAATTATTGGAAGGATCTGAGATTTTGGTACCACCTCAAGGAGGAAGAAAACACCCAGAGCAGCCTATGATTAAGGTGGATACGAAGAATATTTTATTTATATGTGGAGGAGCTTTTGAAGGATTAGAGCGCATCATAGCGCAGCGAGTCAATAAATCTGCCGTTGGGTTTAAGAAAACAAAGGAACTAGAAGATGAAATTCAAAAGGAAAATCTATTTAAACAAGTCAATGCCTTGGATATCAAAAAGTTTGGCATCATCCCAGAATTGCTAGGACGACTTCCGGTGATAGTTTACTTGAATCCTTTGGATAGAAACGCCCTGCAAAAGATTTTATTAGAGCCCAAAAATTCTATCATTAAACAATACATCGCCCTTTTGAAATTAGATGGCAAACGTTTAGAGTTTACCCAAGACGCACTGGAATTTATTTTAGACAAGGCGATGGAGTATGAGCTAGGCGCAAGGGGCCTGCGTTCCATCTGCGAGGCCATTATGACAGATGTTATGTATGATAGTCCGAATAGTGATTTAGAAAAAATCACAGTGACCAAGGAAATGGCTGAAAGAAATTTCAATCAGAACAGCGGATATCAAGAAGCCGTATGAGCCATAAGATAATTATCTAGTAACTCTTTCATTTCCTTTTTTGCAAAATGAGCAGTTTCTTGAACAAAGTTGATGTCAAACGGCGATTTCAATTCAGGAGCTAAGGAACTAATATTTTTATAGTTGAGATTGCCGAGATTTTTAGCCAGCGTTTCCCATAATTCAATACCTCTAACTGGATTTGCTTTATAAACTTTATATATATTCAGTGCATTAATGATGGCAAGTGAATAGTCAACCAAATAGAACGGGCTATTGAAGTAGTGATCTGTTTCCATCCATTTATCGCCATTGATAAAATAGTCGTTTTCCGCACTGTCGAAATAATTTCCTGTATATTTTTCTTGCAATTCTTTGTATATAGATTGTATTGCCTCTATGGTTGGATTCTCTAATTTGTATATTTTTTCTTGAAACTCATCCCCAAGAGCACAGGTCATAGATTGTATCAAGTGTCCTGAATAATTCAAAATACAATACTTATCTGCATCATTGCCGAAAAAAGCACCTGCATCTTTGAGACATAACATTTCCATAGAATGTGAAAAAATCTCAACAGTATCTAAGGTTCCCTCGATAAAGTATTTTTTAGGATTTTCAAAATAAGAGAGCACAAATTGTAGAGTATGTCCAAACTCATGAGTCAACACACGGACATCCGTATCATTATTCTGAAACTGGGAATAGATTAATGGCGTGTCAATTTCGCTTACATAGGTAGCATAACCCATATTCACCTTATTAGCTCGATCCATATAGTCTATACTATTCGCGTCTAACATGGATTGGTATACACTGAGCCAGTTTGAGGATAAGCCACCTAGTACTTGTTTAAGCTTATTGATCGTCGCTTCCTCTTTTTTCTCCGATAATTGAGGAAAACCATCGTTAAAGTAATTGTTGTCATAGTAGGTAATCGTATCGAGATTTAAATTCTCTTTCTTAAAATTGAAAATCTGTTGATATATTTCTTTGAAATTATCAACAACGGCGTCTCTGTATTTCTTCAAATCTTTGTAGTCATAGCCTATTCGATTCCATCGCACTAAAGAAAATTCCACATAAGATGCATAGCCCAATTCCTTGGCAAATTCATTTCTAATTTTAATGAGGTTGATGAGTGTGTTATAAAAATAAGTTTTGTTTTTTGTGTGATAGGTTGCTAAGGCATCAAAAGCTTTTTTTCTAGTTAATCTATCTGTATCTTTGACAAAACTATAAAGTTTGCTAACTGGAATTTCCCCTCCCTCCCATTGAATTTTAGATTGTGATTTAAATTCTACCAGCTCTCTTTCCAGGGTGCTTTCCTGTTGCATAAGTTCTCTGGCTTTCTCATTAATTTCGTAGGAAGAATTTTTTATATCATAGTATAAATTATCGCCCAACTCCCTTTTAATATCATCCATAAATGGACTATCTGAAATTATCTTTTTCAGCCTACTATCCCTAACTATAATTTCAGGATAGGTCTGTGTATAAAATTCGTAGTTTGATTTTAGCTCCGTTTGTGTAGTATCTCCAAAGCAGCGAAACTGATTTAGTTGATATTGAAGACCAAATTCACTTTTGAGCTTCTGTAATTTTTTATATTCAGTTTTGAATACTTCGAAGCTCTTAGTTATTTTAAGAGTTTCAAGCAGGTCATCAATGCTCTGAAGAACTTTGGATTGATCTAGTTTTATAAGCTCTATAGTATTAATATTCTGCATATTTAACGATTTATATAAGAGCAAATGTATCTAAATTGCTAAATTTGAAAGCCTAAATAATCAGAAAAAGATGGACTCAAGGAGACAGCAGCGTATCGCCCAATTATTGCAGGAAGAATTTAGTAAAATGCTCATGAGCGATATCAAGTCCTATCTTATGGGGACTTTCGCTACCTTGACATTTGTTAATGTGTCTTCAGATTTGGGGATAGCGCGATTCAATATCAGTATTCTGGCAAGTGATAAAAAGCAGGAAATAATAAAAAATTTGAATGACAACAAAGCAGAAATCAGAAAAATTCTCGGGAATAAGATGCGGAATGATTTACGCATTATTCCAGATCTCATTTTTCACCTCGATGATAGACTGGACTATGTAGAAAAGATGGACGACTTGTTTAAAAAAATAAAGGAAGAAGACGAGAAGATTTAAGTATGAATTTAGTTGAAATTCAAGAATGTCTTCAAAGTTCTATTACGAGCGAGAATTATTCTAAATTCTGCAGTACATTAGAATACCTTAATCACAAATACTATATAGATGCAGAGCAAGTCATATCGGATTATGACTATGATATTTTGTTTAAGAAAATAGAAAAATTTGAAGATGAACATCCTGAGATTGATAGTTCAGAATCTCCAACAAAATTAGTAGCAAAGGGCGCCCAAGCAAGTTTTGAGACAGTCGCTCACTCTGTCCCCATGTTATCCCTATCAAATTCTTATAATGCCGAAGACTTGAAAGATTTTGATGATTCGATAAAGAAAGAATTAGGAGAAGTTAGTTATGAATACTATGTCGAACCAAAATTCGATGGAAGCAGTATCGCGCTTTTATATCAAAACAATAAGCTCGTTCGAGCGGCTACCAGAGGCGATGGCACGCAAGGAGAAGATATCACCGCCAATGCTCGTATGGTCAAACATATTCTGCAAGTGGGGGATTTTAAAAAATTGGGATATGATATAGTGGAGCTGAGAGGTGAGGTGGTCATCAATAAGTCCCAATTTGAAAAAATGAATGAAGCGAGAGAAGAACAAGGTCTGGCCACTTTTCAAAATACCCGAAATACAGCTAGTGGCTCTCTTCGCATCAAGGATAGTGCCGAGGTCAAAAACAGAAATTTAGAAGCATTTATTTATAGTGTAGGTTTTGTAAAACCAGAAATGGGTAGTGGATATCTAGAAAAGTCGCAATCATTCAATATCGAACAACTCAGTAAACTTGGTTTTCAATCCGCACAAGGTTTAGGTAAAACCTGTAAAACCATTGAAGAAGTTATCACGTTTTGCAATAAATGGGAAGAAAAAAGAGCGCATTATGAATATGATATTGATGGAATGGTCGTCAAACTCAATTCCATTCAGCAGCAACTTTCTTTAGGAGCTACTTCGCACCATCCTAAGTGGGCGATTGCATACAAGTTTAAAGCGATGGAAAAACCAACAAAACTACTCTGCATCGAATATCAGGTAGGGCGAACGGGGATTGTGACTCCTGTAGCCAAGGTAGAACCAGTGAGTGTGGGAGGAGTAACTGTTAGAAGTATTTCCTTGCACAACGAAGATAATATTTTATCCAAAGATATTCGAATTGGCGATGTAGTTTTTATAGAACGAGCCGGCGACGTCATACCACAGATAACACGTGTAGATATTAGTGAAAGAAAGAATGTAGAGGATTTTAATTATATCAAAACCTGTCCATCATGTTCTTCTGAATTGATTCGAAGAGATGGAGAAGCGGCCTGGCGCTGTGTGAATACAACAACTTGCCCTGCGCAGAATCTAGAAAAAATAATCTACTTCGCATCTAAGGATGCCATGAATATAAATGGACTGGGCAAGGATATCATCAAGCGATTTTTAGAAGAGGGATTAATTGCCGACCTAGCTTCTATTTACCATCTGGATTATGAAAAAATTCTTCGACTTGAAGGTTGGAAAGAAAAGTCTGTAGATAATCTCCGTCAGGGGATTGAGGATTCAAAATTAAATGAAATGCATAGACTGCTCATCGCATTGGGAATCGACGGTGTAGGAAGTACGATGGCGAAATCATTAGCAAAAAAAGTGAGTTACCTTTTGGATTTTAAGGAATACACTATCGATCAATGGGTTGCGATTGATGATGTCGGGCCTAAGATGGCGCAGTCTTTATTTGATTTCTTTCATAATGAGGAAAATTTGAAATTACTCTACAAGCTAGAGTCCTTAGGAGTCAATCTCAAAGGCGCAGAAATTAATACGATGGGTATTCTTTATGGAAAACAAATCGTTTTCACGGGCTTTCGAAATCCAGAATTGGAAAAAAAGATAGAGGCTCTTGGAGGGGAAGTAGGTAATACTTTATCCAAAAAAACGTCCATTCTTATTATGAAGGAAAAAGGGAGTGGTAGCACTAAAGAAAGGAAAGCGCTGGATTATGGAGTCGAAGTAATGACCGTGGAGGAGTTTGAGAAGCTTTTGATTATTTAGATTCGTAGGATTTTCCACAAAATCCCCATTTTTCCACACTGCAACATTTTTTAATCAAACTACCACTTTTTTATTAAACAAATGCTTTAATATTGACGTCATAATCTTGAACCTTAAAACTACAGATTATGAAAAGAATAGAAATATTAAAATTTAGAGTGGTCAACAAGTCGGACACCAGTGTGAAACCAGGGCCAGACTCAGGTATAGGTGCAGGTACTGGCTCGAATAAGCCTAAACCTAAAAACTAATCTAGTTTTGTTCTAAGAAATTAGTTGATTCTTCTAGCTCTGAATAACGGCTAAGTAAGGATTTTAATCCTCCTCATCCATACTATTGGCTATAAAAATAGCCGCAAAAGCCATAGCGATGTCCTTGAGCATCAGTGGCAAAGCCATCGTATTCGTATTCATCTGAGGCATATGCACTAGAATGACGAAAAGGAAAAACATCACAGCTAGGAGATAACCGGCTATTTTCTGATACTTATTATTAATCAAAACTGCAATGCCATAAGCTATTAAAGCGGCACCTGTGAAATATACCCAATAAATGGGCTCGAAAGGCATCCATGCAGGTACCATCGAGGTCATTCCTTGACCATAAACAAAATGTAGAATGCCAAAGGTTGCCATGACAACAGCAAAAATATATTTGGCTATACGTGAGGAAACAAATGTGCTCATATTTAGTTGATTTTTGGTTATATACAAATATAATACATTCCTCAAAACTTTCTCAATTTATGTACATTTGCAAGTCAAAGTTTCAATTAAATAATTCTTCATTAATTAACAATAAAAAATGCGTGTAGCCGTAGTAGGAGCCACAGGACTAGTAGGTCAGAAGATGCTTCAAGTTTTAGCAGAGAGAAATTTCCCAGTGACTGAGTTAATACCCGTAGCTTCGGAGAGAAGTGTAGGCAAGGAAATTGAGTATCAGTCTAAAAAGTATAAAATTGTATCTATGCAAGATGCCATCGACATGAAGCCGCAAATTGCACTATTTTCTGCGGGGGGTTCCACTTCGCTAGAGTGGGCTCCAAAATTTGCTGAGGTGGGGACAACAGTCATCGATAATAGTTCGGCCTGGCGCATGCACCCAGAAAAAAAGTTGGTAGTGCCAGAAGTGAATGCCTATGTTTTGACTAAAGAAGATAAAATTATAGCCAATCCGAATTGTTCTACCATTCAGCTAGTAGTAGCGCTGAAACCTTTAAGCGATGATAACCCAATGAAAAGGGTGGTCGTGAGCACCTATCAGTCCGTCACTGGTACAGGTGTCAAAGCTGTGACGCAAATGCAAAATGAGCGAAATGGTATTCAAGGCGATATGGCTTATAAGTATCAAATAGATATGAATCTGATTCCACAGATCGATGTATTTTTAGACAATGGCTATACCAAGGAGGAGCAAAAAATCATGGATGAGACCAAGAAAATCATGCAGCTGCCGCACCTAAAGATAACGACCACTACCGTCAGAGTGCCCGTAATGGGGGGCCACAGTGAATCTGTCAATATTGAATTCAAGAATCCAGTAGATCTAGCCAAAATCTCTTCTTTACTAGCAAATTTCAAAGGGATAAAACTATTGGATAATCCAAGTGAAGCACAGTATCCTATGCCGATCACGGCCCATGACAATGATTATGTTTGGGTGGGAAGAATTCGTAGAGATGACAGTGCAGATAATGCTATCAATTTATGGATTGTATCGGATAATCTGAGAAAGGGGGCTGCAACGAACGCCGTGCAGATAGCAGAGTATCTCGTATCAAATGAATTAATTTAAAGTGAAAAGATGAAGGTAAATGTGAAACACTTTTCACTTTCATCTTTTGGCCTTCAACTTATTCCTATATTATCTTATTGTAAATTTTGCCTTAAGGCATTGTAAAATCAAGTAGTATGCATCTACCTTTGTATAAAAATTGAAATGATGGAACTTGAAGGAGCAAAAATATTGTTGGTGGATGATGAAGGGGATATTCTAGAATTCTTAGAGCATGTTTTATCCAAAGCGGGCGCCAAAGTCATTACAGGAGTTAATGGTCAAGAAGCTATAGACTTGGCTCAAAAACATAAGCCTGATATCATCATTTTGGACAAGATGATGCCCGTGATGGATGGAGTTAAGGCCTGTGCTGAACTTAAAAAAATAGAATCGCTTAGAAAAACTAAGATAGTGATGCTGTCGGCTATCTCCGATATTGATAGTCAGATTGAAGGATTGGACTTAGGGGCAGATGATTATCTAGTCAAGCCAATAAAATCAAATTTACTTGTTTCTAAGATTAAATCTCAATTGAGACAGTTTAGGACGCTAAAGCAGGATAGGCCAGAGGTCATCGAGTACAAGCATATAAAGATTGATCGCTCCAAGTTTATCGTATCAATGGGCGAGAAAGAAATTTCTCTTCCCAAAAAAGAGTTCGAACTTTTATACCTCCTTATGTCACAGCCGGACAACGTTTTTCGAAGGGAAGACATCTTGGAAACCGTGTGGGGGAAAGACGTGTATATCGGCGATAGAACCATAGATGTCCATATTCGAAAAATACGTGAAAAAATAGGCGACGATTATTTTAAGACAATAAAAGGAATCGGCTATAAATTTGTGGCGTTTTGAATGGACTCACACAAGGAAAAATAGCTCTTATTGTTTCACTGACAGTATTGTTTAGTCAGTGGTTTGCCATGGTTTATATCTACTATGCTATTGGTGAGTTTCAAAAATTTTTGTTTATTTTACCGCTATTAGCCTGTGTCATTGTTTATTTTTTAATTCTAGCACTGATAGAATATTTCATTCTGCGAAAAGTTAAGATTCTATACAGAACTATTGGTGGGGTAGGTAGGAAAATCGAAAAACCTTCATTGAAAGACCCCGAGCTTTTTGAGAATCTAAGAGCCCAAGTAGAACTATTTCAAAAAGAAAAAACCATAGAAATAGAGGCCCTTAAGGAAAATGAAAAGTTTAGACGAGAGTTTATTGGCAACGTTTCCCACGAATTAAAAACACCTTTGACTTCCATTCAGGGTTTTGTCGAAATCCTCCTCGAAGAGGCACATTCAGGCAAACCTGCAGAGGTTAAATACCTTCAGAAAATTTCTAATAATTCAGATCGGTTGATTGATATTGTTCAGGATTTAACGATGATATCACAAGCAGAATCGAATGAGTTGCAATTGAATTTAGAAAAATTTCATATTTATGAATTAGTTTTGACGGTGATCGATGCCTTGGAAGAATTGGCAAAAGAAAAAAGGACGGTAGTAGAGGTTAGAGACCTCAATCATATCTCTTATCAGGTTATAGCCGATAAGCAAAAAATCTATCAAGTAATTTATAACTTATTAGAAAACGCTATTTTTTATTGCCCCCCACAATCGAAAATTGCCATCCGATTTTTTGATTTGGAAACGAA
>CAYXKX010000021.1:22643-24182 GCA_964465185.1 uncultured Chitinophagaceae bacterium | reverse complement strand
GTTGCGCTTGAACGCGATGATGATTTGGCTTTTGCTGAATTACGCTCCCGCGTTTTTGAGCGTTTCTATCGCGTAGACCCCAATCGCAGCAGAACGAAAGGTGGATCAGGATTAGGTCTCAGCATCGTCAAAAAAATCATCGAAGCTCATGGCTATGCCATACAGGCTGATAGTCAGATCAATAAAGGCACACGATTTAGGTTTGGTTTGAAGAGGGGATAGGTTTGAACGTATCCACTCCCATACTAAACAAAGCCAAATCATATTTCACAGGATCGGTCTTGTCTAGTTTACCTAGCTTTTCGGTTAGTTTGAGCGCTGTTTTCCAGTTGGGCTTATCATTTTCATCAATCAGTTTTAATTCGTTTGCCAATCGGATGACATGCACATCGAGCGGCATAATTAACTGCGAAGGTTTTATATTTTCCCAAAGCCCTAAATCCACTTCGTCCTTTCTCACCATCCATCGCAGATACATACACAGGCGCTTACAAGCGGCTCCGCTTTGGGGAGTTGATATATGTTTTAAATTGCGCTTTTCATAAGAAACTAAGGAGGTCAAATATGGATAGAAATGAGTGAGGTGAGATTCTATGGTTTTATGAGATGTAAATTTTGGGGAAACAAAAGCTTTTTCTAATGAGCTGTGCTTCGCATAATGTTTTTGAAACGCGCGAATATAAAAATCTAAATCAGAGGCATTGAAGGTGCGGTGTTTGAAATGGGATATTATCTTGAATTCTTTAGGTGAATAGTTTTGCACAAAATAGAAAGGCTCGTTATTCATAAGTTTCATTAGCTCTTGTGACTTGGATATAATGGTATCTCTGCGTCCCCAAGAAAATATTGCTGCAAAAAATCCCGCGATTTCGATGTCTTGGAGTAAAGAAAAACTATGCGGAATGGAAATGGGATCATTGGCTATAAAACTCGACTGAGCATAGTTCTCATAGGCCTTATCTAACTGGAGTTTTAAGGATTTGGGCATGATTATTCTAAAATGTGCCCCTCCATATCCAAAATAGGAATCACACTAGGTTGATTTAACTCAGTAGCCTTAAAACAAAATTCCTTTTCAAAAATATCCAACCCTACATAGTAAGTGACGGAAATCAGATTTTGGAGCTCAGCTACTTCGCCAAACACAGACTCAAATTTGATAAAGGAGGTAGGTGGAATGGATTCTAAAAAATAACGAAGCTTGGACGAAGTTTTTTCCTCGTTGCTCGCCTCGGTAACTACTAATATATTCTGAAGGGAGTGTTCATTTTTATTGATAAGGTATAAATCCCAAACCAAGTCTGGCTGGGAGATGATAGCAAGCTGAAATCCTGTGGGCGTAGGGATATAAATGTCTTTTTTCAAGGGCAATTTTTATATTGTTGTTTATACAATATAAATAAATGTATATATATAATTGTATTTTATGTTCATCTTTAATTTCATTTACGAATTTAAATTCATAAATATTTTTATTATCTATGCAATCTATAAACCCAACTAAATTTTTATTATTTAAATAATTCTCTTTTGATACTT
>CAYXKX010000021.1:13783-22633 GCA_964465185.1 uncultured Chitinophagaceae bacterium | reverse complement strand
GTAGGAACACGCTTGCAAGAAGGCGTCAGTAGGAATGCGCCTCGAGGCGCACTTTTGCATATTTTTCCACATAATCTAACAAATGACTTGATTTCTTGTTTTTTTGCTCGAAAAGTCGCCGCATCTTTGCAGTAATAAAATTTTAAACGTTATGAAAGAAAAACTAAAATCATTACTTACAGCTTGTCTCCAATTCTTTATACAATGGAAGAGAGACCTAGCCGAAATCAAACGATTGGAAAGAAATTTAAACAAATATTAATCACTATTAAATCAATTCAAAATGAAATCAATTCAAAAAGTTTTATGGCTATTCGCCTTGTGTACGAATATGCTGTTTTTCTCAAAAAACGCAAGCGCACAATGTAGCAGTTTTAATGTAACCGCTTAGAAAACGGCTGACGGAGGGAGTAAAGGGGATGTGACAGTCACGGCTTCTGTCACTGGAGGAAGCGGCACTTGGGCTAGGTATACATGGTACACTTCAAGCTATAGTTATCTAGGTTCCGGACCAGTAATAAACAATCACAATGCGGGAGCATATTGTGTTATTGCCAATGATTCAATTGGAACAGGTAGATGTTATGATACCATCTGCTTGGCTGTAACGGATACAGGAACATTCAATTGTAATTCAATCCAAATTAGCATGTGGGAATCTGATTCATGTAAAATAGGGGATATCTATCTCAATACATGGGTCTATGGAGGCTCAGGTAGCTACTCTTATAGATGGAATACAGGAGCTACGAGTCAAAATTTATTCAACCAAACGAATGGCTCATTTTCAGTGATCGTAACTGACCTTTTCTATGGCTGTAAAGATACGCTATACAAGACTGTCGTCGATGATACATGTAATATTTGCGATATATTTAAAAATGGTGGTTATATCACAGAAAATGACCCTTGTCAGAAAAATGATATCACCTTAAGTGCAATTAAATGGGGAGGGAGTTTTAGATATTATTATTTGTGGAATACAGGGGCTACATCGCAAATTATAAATAACAAAAGTAGCGGATCCTATTGGGTGAAAATAACAGATTCTCTTACAGGCTGTATAGATACACTCTTTGCTACGGTCACGGATGACACCTGTAATCCTTGTCAAAATTTCTATGCATACATAAATGAAAACGCAGATTCTTGTCAAAAAAATGACGTCTTATTATATGCGTACACAAAGGATAGTAACTCTTTATTTAATACTTATTTATGGAGTAATGGGGCCACAACATCAAGTATTACTAATGCTGGCACTGGCACATATTGGGTAAAGGTAACTAATGCAATTAATGGTTGTATAGATACGGCTTATATAACTGTAGTAGATGACACTTGTAATCCATGTGATAATTTCAGCGGATATCTTTGGAAACGAGATAGCTGTCAGTCAAATGATATCTTTGTATATTCACAAGTTTACGGTGGTTCTGGTAATTATTCTTATATTTGGAGTACTGGGTCAACAGCAAATTTCCTTACCAATAGAGGAATAGGGTGGTATAAAGTGACTATTACGGATGTCATCAAAGGATGTATCTACAAGGATTCTATTTATGTAGTTGACTCAAATTTCAGATGCTGCAAAGCTTGGTGCTATGTAAATGATAATGCAATATCATCCACTAAGATTTTTTATGGATATTCTAATAAGATGGACTCAATAAACGGAGGTACTACAACATTTACTTGGAACTTTGGAGATGGAAATACTGGAGCAGGTCAAACCAAAACTCATACCTTTACTAGTTCAGGAAATAAAACAGTTTGCTTGTACATTAGCACAGCTTCTGGATGTAAGGATACTTTCTGTTCTTTGGTAAACGCTCCTACTTCAGGGAAAAATCTGAAAGTGTCCCATTATGGTATACCATACATAAAGGACACCAACCGCTATACCTATATCACCTATCAAAATATAGGTACTACCACTGAGAGCGGAATCGTAGAATATAAGTATCGTGCTGGAATGACTTTGGTTTCGAGTACAATAAGTCCATTGACACATGTCGGTAACAAGATTTCATTTAGTTTAGGAAGCTTGGCTCCTGGCGCAAGTGGCACTATTTATGTAGTAATGAAAACACCTATGAGTTTCACACTTGGGTCTATCAAATGCGATACGGCTATTATTCTACCTGTATCTGGAGATATAGTTCCTACCAATAATTCTTCTTATGAATGTGATAGTGTAGTTGCTTCTTGGGATCCGAATGATAAAACACCGAACCCTAAAGGAATAGGTCCAGATGGAAATATTCCTCCTACCACTAGTGAAATTGGTTATTTAATTCGCTTCGAAAATGAAGGTAACTGGAGAACCTACCGCGTGCGAGTCGAAGATGAAATTGATCCTTCGTTTGATATTAATTCATTGATGATAGGAGATGCCAGTCATGCATACCGATTGGTGCGAAAGGACAACAAACTCAATTGGTATTTCGATGATATAGAATTGACTCCAAAATCCGTCAATCCAGATAAAAGTCATGGTTATATTCAATATACTTTGCAGTTGAAGCCAGGGTTGTCATTAGGTACTCAGTTGATGAATACGGCCTATATCTACTTCGATGCCAATCCGGCCATTATCACGAATACGACCAAGAATACGCTGAAAAATACAGATGGCAGTTCAGCGGTCAGAAACCTTGCCTCAGATGATTTACTTGATTTTGATTTGAAGAGAAATGGAGATAAACTTACCATCTTTTCGCCATCAAAAATGCAAGCATTGAGAATCTTTGATATTTCTGGTAAATTGTTGCTTGAAAATGAGTTGAACAGTGATAAAAAAGAAATCGAAAATGTACAGTTGAGCCAAGGGATCTATATAATACATGTAGATATCGATAACCAAACTGTGATTAAGAAATTTAAGTTTTAAGTTTTATTTTTTCTTTTAGAGTTTTTTCTTAGAGGCTGCTCAATACATGAGCAGCCTCTTTTGTTTTATAATTATTCGCAAAGATGCGTATCATCTCGTATTTAATGATAAAATCAAATGTCACAATAAATTTCGAATTTGTAAATTTGAATTTTTTACTAAACAACATATGACACGCGTTAGAACTAGATTCGCCCCATCTCCTACAGGACCTCTTCATATTGGAGGTGTTCGCACAGCATTGTATTCTTATTTATTTGCCAAAAAACATAGAGGCGATTTTTTATTGAGGATTGAAGATACGGATACGGCTAGAACAGTAGCTGGGTCAGAAGATGTGATCAATGAATCCCTGAACTGGTGTGGCATTATTCCTGATGAGGGTATTCTCCAAGGTGGCCCACACGCACCTTACAGACAGTCAGAGAGAAAAGAAATGTATCGGCAATATGCCGAGCAGCTTGTGCAGCTTGGTAAAGCATATTTAGCCTTTGATTCAGAAGATGAAATCAAAGTATGGAGAGAAAAATCAGCGAGTGAAAACAAGGGTATTTCAGACGCATATAATTATACTACTCGCAGTCAGATGCGCAATTCTTTGACCCTATCTGCTGAGGAAGTATCTAAACTTTTGGCCGATAAGGTAGCTTATGTCGTAAGACTAAAAGTGGACAGCCAAGACCATGTGAGTTTTCAAGATATTATTCGCGACGAGGTTAAGTTTAATAGTAGTCAATTAGATGATCGGGTTTTGTTGAAGTCTGACGGTATGCCTACTTACCACCTCGCGAATGTAGTCGATGACCATTTGATGGAGATATCGCATGTCATAAGAGGGGAGGAGTGGTTAGCCTCCACCCCACATCATATTTTATTGTATAAAGCATTTGGTTGGAATCAACCACAGTTTGCTCACCTCCCCTTATTCCTCAAGCCAGATGGCAAAGGAAAATTGAGTAAGCGCGATGGGGATCGATTGGGTTTCCCAGTCTTCTGCACCCAATTTGTTAATCCGGATACGGGAGATGTGACGGAAGGATTCAAGGAAAAAGGCTTCGAGCGCGATGCATTTGTCAATTTTATAGCGATGCTGGGCTGGAATGATGGAACTGAAAGAGAGTTGTTCGACATGGACGCACTTATTGAAAATTTTAGTTTGGAGCGTGTGCACAAGGCCGGTGCCAAGTTCAATTTTGAAAAAGCTATATGGTTTAATCAACAGTATTTGAGAAATCTACCTATGAAGGAACTGGTGAGCTCCTGTTCAGATGAGATAAGAAAAGTAAATGCGAGTGTAAATGAAGATTTTCTTCAACACTACGTGGAGCTCTATAGAGATAGGGTAGACTTTCGATATCGATTAGCTTCTGCTGGAAAGTATATGTACAGCGATGTTAAAGAATTTGATACGGATACCTTCAAGAAAAAATGGACCCCAGAAGCGAAAAAATTTATTTCCGATTACATCGATTTTTTAAACAATACAACTCTTGATTCAGCGGTGGAATTGGAGATCGAAACCAAGAAAAGGATAGAACAAAATCAAATGAGTATGGGCAATATACTCCCTGTATTGAGAATTTTATTGACAGGAACCACAAAGGGCCCCTCCCTATACGAAACTATTCTTTTATTGGGAAAAGAAAAATCAATAGAAAGAATAGGTCGAACTGACTATCTTTTGAATAGCTGATCAAAAGCAGCATCCAATTGGTCTCTAGAATTTTTATTTACTGGAGGAGGCGTATTTGTTTTTGGAGCAGGTGGAGCTGGCTTGGTAGCACTTTCTGAAGGACTAGGTACAGCTGCAGCGCTGGCTATTGCCTTAGGCTTTTGGGCTTGAGGCACTGGAGTATTCACAGGTGGTGTCGATGATATGACCGCATCTCTTTGAAGACTTGGAGCCTTCAACTGCACAGGATCAGAACTCTTGGCTTTAGGTGCAGCACTCGGCGTATTCGGGGCTGCAGCATTTGTTGCAGTTGGAGCTTTTACCAAGGCTGGATCAGAATGCTTCTTTAAATGTTCTTTGTAACCAATAGGAATATAGTCTGGATATTGAATATTCTTGCTGGTCTTAGTCGCTTGGGGAGGAGCACTACTAGCCGGAGTTGATTCGGCTGTAAAAAATTTATTGTCGGTTTTGAACCCTTCTTGCCTTTCTCCATTCTCATCGTATTTGGTTACGAATGCTCCAGGGAAACCTAATTTCTGTATTTTTTGTGAAAACTCTAATGCTTCGGCTTCGTCTTTAAAGCCTTGGACTTCTATAACGTTTCTATTGTTTAGCTTCTGAATACCGAGGGTTTTATTAAAGCTGCCAAAAAACTTTTCGAAATCCTCTTTAAAGTAGGCTGCTAGTTGCACTCTAAATGGTGTATGTTCTGTTTTGCCTTGCACCTTGGTTACTATAGTAGTCGTTTGTTGAGCAGGTTTGGCAGGAGAACCTGCGGCAATAACTTGTTGAGTGGATGCAGCAGGAGATGTCGTACTAGCCATTCTGCTAGCCACTGCCGCTTTGTTTTTATAAATTTTGAGTAGACTGTCTTTCTTATCCAAAAGGGATAAATACTCCTCAGAAACTTTCATTGTATTTTCATTGGCCTTGTCAGCTCTTTCATTTAGGTTTTTTATCTTTTCGAAATACAACTTTGGATTTTCAATATATTTATCCAAAAGTTTTCGTACTTCCTCTTCATTGTAATCCTTACTTTGACTAAATAAAGAACCACTAGCAAATAATGCTACAGCCAAGAACAGAGTTGTTGTTTTTAACATAACTTTCATTTTATTTAAGAGGCAGAATATACTGCACTCCCTAAAAATAAATTCTAGTTTCTTTAGAATTTATACATTTATACCTTAGCACAAAGATAATCTTTTTATAGTTGAATTCAAGATTAGACAATTAAATAATGTTCAAAAATATGCAAAAATTAACAAATAAATTGAATATTCCACATTTTTATCAACTTGTACAAATTAATGATCATATATTTAAACATTGGCCTTAGGTAAACTTAATTTTTCAATTTGATTTTAAAACTAACAATTAAATTAATCTTTAATTTTGTCAAATGATAAAGATTCGCTAAAGGTAATATTTTGAATTGGGTTGTTTATGTCTAAAGCTAAGATTGATTTAAAAAAAAATGAAGTTTCTGTGCCTTCTATTCCTTTGATAGAGGCGGGTTACTTTGAGAAATTAAAAGCTCATTTAATTCCTATGCTCATACTATTTGTATTAGCAATACTAGCCTATTCTAATACTATAAGGCATGACTACGCCCTGGACGACCAAATGGTGATTTATGACAACAAGTTTGTTACCTCTGGTATAGATAGCCTGCACAGGATATTAACTAGCGACGCCTTCGAGGGTTTTTTTGGAGAACGCGGAAGTCAACTAATCTCTGGAGGTCGATACAGACCGCTCACTTTTCTAACGTTTGCATTGGAATGGGAGCTTTTCGGACGCAATCCTATGGTAAGTCATAGTATAAATATTTTCTCATACGCTCTTCTTTGTATACTCATATATCTTTTTCTTTTTTGGCTTTTTCCGACCAAAGATGAAGAGTTTAAGGATAAACGGTCCCTGCTTTTGAGTATGCCATTCATAGCGAGTTTATTGTATACTTTGCATCCCATACATACAGAAGTGGTAGCAAATATCAAAGGCAGAGATGAACTTTTTGGTTTCCTATTTGGAATAGCAGCACTCAGCTACTTCTTTCAAATCTTTAAAGGAAAATGGCATGATTATATTGCAGTCTTCATGTTTTTCTTATTGGCTCTTTTAAGCAAAGAAAATACTATAACATTTTTAGCAGTTTTTCCTTTGGTGGCCTTTATTAAAAAAAGAAGTATTCTATCTGCCCAATTCCTAAAACCTTATTTGGCCATTCTAATTTCTACCTTTGTTTATCTCGGACTGCGTTCTATTAGCACGAAAGCTTCTCTAACCGCACATACGGAAGAAATTTTAAATAATCCCTTTGTTCGCGCCAGTGGGTCAGAAAAATGGGGAACAATTTTATTTTCATATTTAGACTACCTTAAATTACTCATATTCCCACACAAACTCACACACGATTATTATTTTAACCAGATTCCATATAGAAAGCTTTCCGATCCTCTTGCTTTAGTTTCGATGCTCTTCATTATGGCTATCATCCTGTGGGTAATTAATAATTATAAAAAAAGGAATGAAGTCGTATTTGCGCTTTTGTTTTTTATCATTACCTTCTCCATCGTCTCCAATGTTTTTTTTACGGTTGGCATCATCATGAATGAGCGTTTTATTTTTGTGCCATCGCTTGGGTTTTCCATTATCCTCGCTTGGATTTTATCGAGATTTGTATTAAATAAGAAAATTCTGACCTTTGTTCTGATTTCTATACTTGGTTTTTATACGTTCAAAACCTATTCAAGAAATTTTGCATGGAAAGACAACTATACCTTGTTTAGTACTGATTTTTACAATAGCAATAATAGCGCCAAAGTGGCTACAGCTTTTGGGGGTTCTTTATTAGAAAAATCGAATGACTTTATTAAGACAGATAGTATCCTATCGAAAATCTATATCGATTCGAGTATCAAGATCTTGGAACACTCTATAAAAATCTATCCAGAGAATAGTCAAGCATGGCTATTGTATGGCAATGCGATCTACGCCAAATCCCGCGATCCACAGCAGGCTTTACCTATCTACAGAACCTGTTTGGGATTAAGACAGAATTATTTTGATGCCCTATATAATATTGGCATCCTTCACCTCAATATGAAGAAAGAAGATTCGGCAGAGATTTACCTCAGGGCCG
Organism: uncultured Chitinophagaceae bacterium; assembly: GCA_964465185.1. GTDB lineage: Bacteria > Bacteroidota > Bacteroidia > Chitinophagales > JADJOU01 > CHPMRC01. The sequence continues at coordinate 14,917 of CAYXKX010000021.1, read as the reverse complement.
CTTTGAATGTGAATCCTAATCATAAAGAAGTTCGAGGCACTTTAGGAAAAATTTATGCTAAAGCAGGCAGAACTCAAGAGGCATTGCAGCTAACGGGGGGTCAAGGTAGCAGTTTAGGCGAGTTGGCTTTAGAGGCTAAAGACGGAGGCAATTGTCAAGAAGCTGTTTTGCTGGCGCAGCAGGCATTAGCTCAAAATCCTAAGGATGCGAATGCCAATTTCGTCATGGGCATATGCTACGGAAGATATATGAATCGACTGCAAGAAGGAATTCCATATTTGGAAAAGGCTGCACAACTCAATCCGGAAAACGGTTACTGGTTGGAGGATTTAGCAGTGGCTTATGGTATGACAGGACAGACAGCCAAGACCATACCTATTCTAGAAAAAGTCATCGCATTAAGGCCTAATGAAGCAGCAGGTTATCAAAACCTTGCCACTTCCTATAATATTCTTGGAGATAAGAAAAAGGCGAGTTATTATTTGGAATTAGCTAGGCAGAAAAGCCAACCTTAGAAGCTAGAGGTCACTTGCAATCTCATACCACTAAATGCAGGTTCAAATCGGCATACCCCACCGGTACAGATAATTCCCGCCAGCTGCTTGGCATAGGCCAGAGTAAATCGCGTAGCTCCTTTTGTATATGAAGTGAAAATAGAATAAAAATGATGTGGTTGTTGATATTCTTTGACCACTTCATATTGTTTATTCGGGGAGAAATTATACAAATCTGATATAGAGAAAGACCAGTTTGGAGCAGCATTATACTCAATTAGAGCGAACAAAGACTGCCCAAGTTCCTTGGCAGCATGCTGATACTGGAATTCAAATCGAAGGGAATGTTTTCTATTGATTCTATAAGTAGGTTCTATAAAGAAAGTATAAGACTGAATATCGGTTGGTTCATTCCCCACAAGATATTTTCTTTGATTGTAAAAAACATACTGGATTCCTCCATGTAGGTCCATTTTACCATTCAATAATTTCTTTCGCTCTATGTCGAAATAGACTTCTTTGTAATAGGGTGTTTTAAATAATAAGGCAGAATCTATAACACTTATGTTTAAATTGATATGGGTTTTCTTAGAAGGTGAATAGGTAATATCCAAAGAAGTTGCAACCTCGCTGATTTCAA
>CAYXKX010000021.1:8512-13773 GCA_964465185.1 uncultured Chitinophagaceae bacterium | reverse complement strand
GGCTGGTAATCGTAAAGAATTTTGTCTATTAATAGGCGCTAAAAATGATAATCTTCTATTATTATTCAAGTTGAAATCTGCCACAGCGCCTTGCGCAGTAGATTGAAATTGAAAGTTATTAACTATTCTATTTTGTAAGGTAAGACCAAGTCCTTTTTGACTATAGGAAAGCGAGTTCATTATAGAGTAACCTGATCTATACTGGTAGGTGTTTATAAATTGATTGAATATAGCATCTTTTGTTTTATAAGCAAAATCTGTTCCCCATGAGACTCGGCCCATTTGAAAAGTATGGTAGTAGTTCAATACGTAGGTGTTGTATGGTGCCTGAAAATAATCTGCTCCTCTAGATCGGTTTGTATCGACCAGTTGATAGCCTGATATGGCATTATTGATTATCTCTCTATCTTTTTCATTGAGCGTTCTAGATACAACTGCTGCACCAAAGCTAAAATTTGTTTTTCGGTTTTTGCCAAGTTCTGTGCTTCCTTCAAAATTTAGTCCCTTGACAAAAGCTCCAAAATAATCCAATCTATATTTTTGAGTTCCCACGATACCTCTCACCATAAACTTATCACTGATATAGTACTTGGCTCGCACACCAAATATAGCGTTATCTATACCCAAATTTCTTTCTTCAAAGGTTCTTAGTGCCACCCCACTTCCATATTGTTCATAGATAAAACCACCTGTAAGTTCTAAATTCTCAACTTTCTTCTTGAGATACCAGTTACCTATACCATAAAATGATACAGGTATAGGTGGATTTTGAAGTATAGAGTTATAATTTCCATCAAATCGCACCCCGGCTTCAAATCCCTTATTGATGTCACTGTAAATCATTTGAAACCAGGCGTTCGCGGAGTTTTTATTTACTTCGTAGTTTGGACCAACTGCGGCTATAGCACTGTCTCTGTCATACATGTCTACATTCAAGCGAAAATTTCCCGTCAGTGTACCCTGCGAAAATAAAAAATTGTTAAATAGAAGTGCTGTGGTAAACCAAATTAGCTTTTGCATTATCTTAATCTTGAATTTAAACCACAAAGTTAAATTTAATCAGAAAATTAAACGGATTAATTTAAATTTGTAAAAACAAAGAACAAAAAATGAAAAAACTATTAGCGACTATCCTTCTGTTTAATTTGGCTTTTACCTCTGGTCTTTTAGCTGGTGGTCAAGAAGGCAAGGATCTTCCAACGGCCATGGTAGAAGACTTGACCGGACAAAAAGTAGATTTTAAATCTATGTTAAAGCCGGGCAAATTTTATGTAATTACCTTCTGGGCTACTTGGTGTGTGCCATGTAAGAAGGAATTGAGCAATATGGTAGACTTAGCGCCAAAGTGGAAAGATAAACTGAATACAGAAATTATAGCTGTATCGACAGATGATAGTAGAGCCAAATCAAAAGTTAAAACCTATGTAACAGGAGAGGATTGGCCATTTACAGTCCTTTTAGATATGAATCAAGACTTGATGCGCTCCCTAGGTATTCAGCAAATTCCTTTTACTTTAATAGTCAATGGAGAAGGCAAAATTGTCTATACCCACAACTCTTATGTCGAAGGAGATGAGTTTGAAATAGAAAATAAGTTGAGCACAATGGCCAAGTAGGCTGGTTTTGCTTTAATAATAATATACTCTTAAAATTATCGATAATGAATCTATCTAGAATAGTATGGGCGTTTTCCTGTTTTATGCTTATTAGTGACCTAAATGCACAGTTTGATAAGTTTACAAAAAAACTACCCTCCACAAGGAAAATTGAAAATGTACTAGGTAAAAGCAGTTCAGGTTCCAACTCCATGACAGAGGAATTAGCTGCAAATGGCTTAAAAGAGGCCTTGAGTCAAGGGACGAGTATAGCTTCCAGCAATTTGGGTCAGGTGGATGGTTTTCTGGCGAATGCAGCTGTCAAGATTTTATTTCCACCTGAAGCGAGAAAGATAGAGAGCACATTGCGATCGGTTGGTATGGGCTCGGTCTGTGATCAGGTGATTACTTCAGTGAATAGAGCTGCTGAAGCTGCCGTCGTCGAGGCAAAGCCTATTTTTGTTGAAGCTATTAAACAAATGACGATTACAGATGCTATTAATATATTGACTGGAAATAAAGATGCAGCTACGCAGTATTTAATGCGGACGAGTGGTCAAGCATTGATGGCCAAATTTGAACCTATCATTCAGTCTAATTTGCAAAAAACAAACGCTACAAAATATTGGACGGATGCGGTGAATACATACAATGCTGTTCCTTTTGTCCAAAAATTAAATCCAAATCTATCCCAATACGTGACTCAAAAAGCCTCTGATGGTATATTCCTCATGGTAGCAGCTGAGGAAGCGAAAATAAGAGAGAATCCCTCACAACGTATAGGCTCCATTCTACAAGATGTATTTGGATGGGCAGATAAGAATAGAAGATAGTTCTCAGTTGTCAGTACTTTCCTAAGAATCGCAATAGCTGTGATATAAATGGGAAGTTGTTTAGATAAAGAAACTATAGAATTGTCAAATTGACATATTTTCAAATTGTTCAATCATCAAATTAAATCTTCCATCCCAGTCCTAGCAGAAAATTAAATCTTGCCTGAGGGAAGAAAAAATTGTAATCTCGACCCTCGTTTACAGTTCCTGTATGACTGATCGTATTTCCACCATGATAAGTATATCCTCTGCTGATATAGTCGGCATTGAAAATATTGTTGAGCAATAAATTGAACGTCCATTCTCCAGTTTTCTTATTTGATTTGAATAAATAAGATAGAGAAATATTGGATACATTATAAAGTGGAATTGATTTTTGGGACGAGGAAGTATTGTCCAAATATTGCTGACTCACGGTTTTATTCATAAATCGGATATCTGTACCTGTCCATGGAGTATACAGTATCTCTGCATAAGATATCCAGGATGGAGAGAATGCAATATGGGTCGAGGAGAAAAAGTTCTTTTCCGTTTTTGAGGAATTAATGCTGTAGTCATCTTCGTTATAGGCTATAATGTAATTTGTATAATCTAAGATTTTATTAAGAGCAACGTATTGATTGGTGTAGAAACTTAGCTGCTTCGATAATTTATAGCTAAACTCAAATTCCGCTCCTGCCCTGTAACTCTTGTCTACATTTTCGCGAATCGGTGCACCGACAGTATTGATATTTCCTGTCGGAACGAGTTGATCTATAAAATACATACCAAATAGATTGGCTTTAACTAGACTTTTTTTCATTTGATGTTCATAGCCAAGTTCTAGATTATAGACTTTCTCTGGCTGTGGTTGGCTGAGGGCATCTTCGTCGAGGAAGTCGCTGCGGACAGGCTCTCTATGGCTTAGTCCTGCAAAGAGGTAGAGCTTATTTTTATTATTTATTTCTAGCGTATATCCAATCTTTGGATTGAAAAAGAGAAAGTTTTTGTCGAAAGAAATTGTCGTTTGATTTCGCAAACTACCTGCGGTAGAGTAATTAACTTGTCGCAATTGAATGTCCAAAACTAGATTAGAGCTTTTCATTTTGTAGATGAATTTATTAAAAGCTGTTAGGTCTGATTTCATCGCTTCATTGTTGTAGAATCTATCCGAAGAATTACCATTTACTAAGCTAAAGAATTGGGGCACTCTACCAAAATGATCACCGCGATAGTTTGAATAGGAAAGAGCCAATGTGTTGATGAATTTTGTTTTTTCAAGAATATGTGAAGCATTGACACCATAGAGATAATTGTCCAACCATAACTGCCTTACCAAATCTCCATTTCCCGAAATTCCTTGACCATAGTCAGAATAGTTTTGTCCTACTTTATAATCTTCATAAAATCCTAATCCTCGTGTTAAAAATCCGGTGAAAGATGATTGATGACCATTTTTCCAAAGAAAATTTTGTATCCATTGTACATGGGTTTGATGATAGTTGTCTATTTGATTTGAGTATGGATCTCCGGCTTTGGATTCATAATCTGTACCCGCTATATTTTTTGTTCTCTCGCCAGTGTTATAATCTTCTTGACTGAGTCCAAACCAGGATTGATAGGTTTTTTCACGACCGTGTGATGCGATAATATGTGAACTATATTTATCGCCATACTTGGATACATCGAGATAGAAAGAACCTAGACGACTCCATGCTCTATCTATGTAGCCATCGCTGTGAATCAAAGAACCACGCGAAGTAATTTGCCAGCCATCTGCCATGACACCAGTTGATGCTTGAATGCTATTTCGAAATGTATTAAAGCTACCTAAACTCGTTTGAAATTGTAGAAATGGTTTTGCGTGGCGTTTCGTTGTTTTTATGGAAATAGAGCCACCTAGACCTGTGCCACCCATCGTGGAGAAGCCTACTCCACGCTGTACTTGAATATCATCTGCACTACTAAGAAGGTCTGGAATATTGACCCAATAGACTTCTTGTGATTCAGCATCATTGTAAGGAACTCCATTGATATTGACTTGAATGCGCTGTGCATCCATGCCTCTGATATAAAGGTAGGAATAGCCAATACCATTGCCCGCATCAGAGGATAGTTGCATGGAAGGCAACTGCTGAATCAAGCTCGGAATATCCTGACCTAGATTCAAATGTTGAAGCTCTGAAGTTTTAATCGTCGTGGATGCAGTCGCCATTTGTCGATTGGCGCGGATAGCTTTGATATGCACTTCACTTAGTGTTTTAGTGCTATCATTTTGTGCATGATAGGATAACCCAAATTGAATGAGGAAAAGAGTTATGATAGTGCGTTTACAGTTATTCATTATTAACTTTTATTTATTAATTAATAAAGCAAACTAAGGGGAGAATTGAAAATTTTAAGTAGAACTATATCCTTAAAACTCTCGGCTTCCTTTCCTACGCCAGTATTATCTGGATCAGGTGTTAGGGTATTATCTCAGTCTCGTGTATCACGGACACCCCTAGCAAGCTAGTATAACAAAGATAAAGAAAGATTTTTGAAATGAGTCGAACTTTTTGATATGGGCGTTTGACTAGGCTATTTTAATATCCTTCACTATCATATCCAATGTTATTTTGCCATTGAATTCATTGGCTTGAATAGTATAGCAGATATCAAATGGGGACTTTTTAAGTTTGTCCATATCGACAAAATCGCCTAACCCAAAGGCAATGCCATTCATGCGTACGCCTTTTTCGTCAATCATTTCGAGTCGAATATGATTTAAGGCTTTCCCAACTTTGCGCGAGTGTCCAGCATCGCGAAGATTTTTGGTAGAGAAAACAGGTTGCATATTGTCCGGTCCAAATGG
>CAYXKX010000021.1:965-8502 GCA_964465185.1 uncultured Chitinophagaceae bacterium | reverse complement strand
ATATTTACAAATAATAAATAACAACAATAATTAAACTTAAAATCAATCTCTTTGAGATCCAGCTCATGGTCTATTTCTATAATTGGCGATTGCATTTCATGGCTGATTTCTTGCACCGCTATTTCTTCAAATTTGGCTTTGAAGGCTTCGAATTTTTCCTTTTCTATACTCAGTCCAGCGGCGAAGTCATGTCCTCCAAACTGAATCACATTTTCAGCACATTTGCTGATACCATCGTAGATAGAAAATCCCTTGATGGATCGGGCGGAACCGGTGAGTATTCCATCTTTTTCTGCGAAAATGATCGTGGGTTTATAATAGCGCTCTACCATACGAGAGGCGACGATTCCTATGACACCCTTACTCCACGAATCATTGGCGAGGACAATCGTTCTCTGAGATGAAAAATCCTCTACATTGCTGATTTCAAAAATGGCCTCACCTGTTATTTGTTCATCGGTTTCTCGTCTAGCGGTATTATGTAACGAAAGACTCTCCGCAAATTTCAATCCTTCCTCTTCACTAGAGCAGGTCAGAATATCAACCGAAGCACGAGCATGCGCCATACGTCCAGGAGCATTGATGCGTGGGCCAAGGGAAAAAACGATATCAGAAATAGACATTTCCTTGAGCTCAATATTCGCTATTTTTTTAAGAATCTTCAGTCCTAACACAGGATTTTTATTCAATTTTTCCAAACCATAAAAAGCCAAAACACGGTTCTCTCCTACAATAGATACGATATCCGAAGCTATGGACACCGCTACTAAATCTATATACTGCATATAGGTTTCGGATGGCATATTTAAGTGACTAGCCAGTGCACTACATAGCTTGAACCCTACACCACAGCCACTCAATTCTTTGAACGGATAGGGGCAATCTTTTCGCTTGGGATCTAAAACGGCGACAGCATTGGGAAGGGTATCTCCTGGTAGGTGATGATCACATATGACAAAGTCAATTCCATTTTCATGCGCATAATCCACCGCTTTAAATGCCGTAATACCGCAGTCTAAGGAAACAATAAGGCTGACTTTGTTTTCTATAGCATAGTCCATTCCCTTTAAAGAGACACCATAGCCTTCGGCGTATCTATCGGGGATATAAAAATCTACGTTGGGATAAATATCCAAAAGAAATTGATAGAATAAGGCCACAGAAGTCGTCCCATCTACATCGTAGTCACCATAGACGAGAATTTTCTCATTTTTTTCTATAGCAGAAACTATTCGAGGCACGGCCTTGTCCATATCTTTCATAAGATAGGGATCGTGCAACATATCGAGTTGAGGACGAAAAAAATCTTTGGCTTCTTCGTAAGTATAGATACCCCGTTGAATCAATAATTCTAGAAGGATAGGATTAATCTTGAGACTCTCCTGAAGTGTAGCTATTTTTTCTTTATCTATAGGCTTATATACCCATTTTTTCTCCATATCAGTCCAATACTATTTTTTCCGTATATATTTGATGGTCGTATGAATAGTTTAGAAAATAAAATCCTGAATTTAAATGATGAATATCTATTTTTTCATCTAAATTTTCTACCCGTCTCTCTATGACCAACTGTCCAAGCATATTATACAAAGACAAATACAAAGGTAATGGTTTCGTTTTTTTGGTGTAAATGTATTTTTCGGCGTGATAGACTTGGATATCTGCTTTGGTATTTGAAATAAGGGCATTAGGTATAGAATCTTTCTTACAAAAACTGTCTTTTAGCTGGCTTATTTTTTGAATGGTTTTAAAAACATTTAGTTTTCCGTTACTTACCACCTTATTAGTTAGCCCTGGTGTGACATCGACGGTGGCGAGAATAATGTCCTTAACTTTTTTCATATAAAATTCCGGTCTAGCATGCAGTGAATCTAAAAATTTATCGCACATATTGGAATACATCAATGCTATAGTTCCCGCTACCAATGGGGCAGAAAAACTAGCCCCAAAGCCAGAGTTTCCATAGGAATTGTTTGGAAATGTGGTATGATATTTATTTGGAGCAGCGAGGTGTACAAATTTTTTACTATAGGCGCTTCCATCAGTTTCTAATGTTGTGTAATTGTAATTAGTTACATTAATTTGATACGGACTATTTAAAAGAACAGGAAGATCTTGATATGATTCTACATCGCTATCTCTATTGTCTACAGATACACTCATGAGTATGCCCTCTTTTCCTAAAGAATCTATAGCTGCTTTCCATAGTGTATCTTCAGCTGGATCACCAGTGGTGCCAAATGAAAAATTGATGGCGACAATATAAGCCCCTTTTTGTTTATTACTCTGACGGTAGAGTCGTTTCATTTTTAGACAGTAATCATAGGCCTTGATGGAGTTGTCAATGGAAACCGCCCCATTAAAATTGATAGGAAGGATTTTACAATTCCAAGTAATTCCTGCTATCCCGTTTTTATTATTCCCTTTAGCGAATGCTCCACAAACTCTCGTGGCATGAGAAACGCCACTTCCTTGAAGGGATGAATTATTATTAGCAACATTCCACCCTCTATAATCATTTTTTGCTCCATTGCCGTCATTATCGATAGTGTCATTAGGATTTTCTTTGTAATTGATAAAGTAGTCTAAATCTTGATGTAAAGAATCAAAACCATCTTCACAAACTGCTACCACTATCGTATCTCCCTTAGCCGTCACTCCGCTTTTGTTAAAATCCCAAGCACCGATGGAGTTGATACCATACGGCACACTTTGTCCTGGATTGAAATTATTGAGGTGAAAGGTCTGAAGAGGGAAAAACGTGTCGTTTGGTGTGGTCGCTCGCGGCTGCAATCGTCTGTTACGCATAAATAGATTGATTTTTCCCTCGCGTTTGAGCTGGGAAATATAATCCATTGGTGGCGCAGCCGTGAACTCCACATTCCATAAATGAAAAGTTTCTGCACTGATTTTTACCAAAGCCTTAGGAAATAGGTTTTGTAAATAGTCTAAATGAGAATTCGCAGGAGCTACTTGTATGAGCACTTGTTTATCTATTCTATCTTCTAGAGCAGATAAAATAGTAGTTTGAATTAAAAATAGGATAAGTAGAGTTTGCTTCATTTAGGTAATTGCTATTAATTGAACGCTAAATTGTCAAATTTATTGAGTGAAAACAAATTGAACAATATTAGCCCCCATTTCTAAAGCTTTTCGGTGCATTTCTGGGCTATCACCATGAACCTCAGGGTTTTCCCAGCCATCGCCGAGGTCGCATTCTGCACTAAAAAAAGCTACCATACGCCCTTTTAGAAATAAGCCCCATCCTTCCGGTGCTTTCCCTTCGTGGGCATGGATCTTAGGTAGGCCCTGTGGAAATTTATACTTTTGATTGTAAATTGGATGTGAAAAAGGAACTTTATCCCATTTTAATTCTGGAAATACTTTGGTCATGGCCTTGAAGAAATACTCTCTCAAGCCATAGTTATCGTCTGCGTGCAGAAAACCGCCTGCCTCTAGATAATTCCTCAGATTTTTAGCCTCCAGGTCATTGAATATAATATTTCCATGACCTGTCAGGTGGATCATCGGATATTGATATAATTCTTCACTACTGACTTCCACCGTCGGTATATCCGTTTTTAAATTCGTTTTTAGATTTTGATTGCAAAACTTGACAAGGTTTGGCAGGGAGGTAGGATTGGCATACCAGTCTCCACCGCCGCCATATTTCAAAAGGGCTATACTATTCTGAGCGAAGCCATTCAGATGAGAAACAGGTAGGAGTATGACAATGAGTAGAAGACGAATCAAAGTATAGTTTTATCTACAAAGTTAAAATTTTCAACTAGATTTTTTCGTTAAATAAAGTTTTTAAAAGTACCGCTATGGTATAAATAGGGTAGAGGAGTATAAATTTTAACTTTTGAAACAGAGTTATATTGAAAGGATAAAATTTCTGGATATGACTTATGAAGAAGATGTCTACGACTAATTTCAAAATGAAAATAGGCCAAAGAATCCAAATAAAAAGAGCGAGAAAGCATACGAAATTTGAAACTAGAATGATTCCCGCATGTATATTGACCCATAAATTCTCATAATGTGAGGTTTTGCTCATCCATCGACTGCGTTGTTTGAGAAGCTCTGATATAGTTTGAGGTGCTTTAGAGTGCACCGCTGCATCTAGGTTTTTAATATAATGCGTGTCATTCGGAAATTGGGTATAGATGCGATGGTAGAGAAATAAGTCATCGCCTCCGGTCGTGTGATAGAGCCCGTCGTAGCCTTTGACATCATAAAAGGCTTGTTTAGAAAATATCATATTGGCGCCATTGCACATTGTTGGCATTCGGAGCTGGAGAGCCGCGATGGAAGAGGCAGTGAGAATGTCCTGTTCTAGCGTTAGAAAATTATTTAGCCAAGTTTTAGATGGAATATATCTATGCAATCCAGCGGCAAACAGAGGTTTTTTATCATAAATGAAATTTGAAAGGATTGTCCACCAGTTGTCTGATAGGGATATATCGCAGTCTAGACAAATAATATATTCTTGTTTTGATTCTGCTACCCCGAGTGCAATAGCCTCTTTCTTATTGTTTTTATTTACAGATAAATCACTTCGATTATCTCTAAGATTTAGAAATCTGGCAGTTCCATTTACTTCTAATATAATTTCATTCTCTGAAAAGTCATTTATAACTAATATTTCTATCGAGTTATTTGGATGTACCTGTGTGAATAATTGTGCAAGTAATTTATTTAACTGATCGCTTGGGTTTCTGCAAGGTATGAGAATGGTAGCAGAAATAGAGGCTGGCACAATGTTTTGAGGAATATAACTCGGATAATTTTTAAATCCTAAGGTATAGAAATAGATTAAAATAAAATATAGAAATAGGATTCCAACAGCTATGGCATAGAAAACCATCATCTATCTTTTTAATTCTTTTTCATATATGGCTATCCAGTCTTTCACAGTAATTTTTGAAAATAAATCCTCAATTAATTTATAGGGCATATCATCATATTTTTTAAAGCGAATACATGATTTGCCCATGTCCAGTTTGAATTTGCACTGTTTAGCATACTCTTCTTGAAACCAATTTAAGAGGTTATTATCGACATAAATACCCATATGATAGAGATTGATAGAATTTTTCTGCGCAGCCAGCCCAGCAAAGGGTAGTGGAAGTTTGGGGTCGCAGTGATAGCCTTCGGGATATATAGTCTTGGGAATGACATAGCCGAGCATTCCATAGTTGACGCATTCTTCAAATTTTTTATCAAGATTTTTTTTAATAGCTTGTCTCAGCTTATCAAAATGGGGCTTTTGATTTTCAGAAATCCCATTTAAGTATTCAGCAACTGCTTGTTCAGTATTGCTAGCCATCTATTAATATTTTTGATCATTAAACCAATTCATAAATTTATTGGCATAGAGCTGCGATTGGAATGAATTGGTGAGGTCAGAAAATTTATTTCTATCCAAGGCGGGTAAAAACAGAATTTGATAGAGTGCAAATCGTTGTTCATCATCATCTATTCGATAGCCGATACTCTTGATTTGATGGGTGTAGAGGCATTTTGCCTTGAAGAGATTCTGGGCTAAATTTTTACGAGCTTTTACGTCTTTAATACTGCTTATATCAATAATTATCTTATTTAAGGCAGAGTCTGTTAGATGACAAGTTTGATTTGATTTTAAACTCGTATCTTTTATCGTGGTTTTCGGTTTAGGGATATAGCTAGCTCTTGAATAATAGGTTTTATCGTCTTTGGCACCTTCTGGATTGGCCTTTAGTACATAGGTTTCGCCTACCTTCTCTATTCTATAAAATTCTTCTTTATCACTGGATTTACCTATCGAAATGCTTGATTGCTGATCACTCGGAGTCATCACTCTAACTTTTAATTTCTTCTCACCTTTAGGTACATTTAAAATTTTTATTTGAGCGCATTCGATGTATAGCTGAAGTTCATCGTCTATGTAGGTTTTAAATTTTATAGGAAGTTTAGTTGTAATATAAATGGTTTGCCGCTGCTGAGCAGATAATGAGCCAATAAAAAGGAAAACTAAAATGACTAAGGTGTTTTTTTTCATAATTTTTTATTAAATGCCGTTTAGACTGTAGACTTGTAGGATTCTTTTGTTTATCGAGTATTACATGGCAGTTTAATGCAAGCCATCTTTCTCCTCACAAAAATAAATAAACTTGTCCGAAGTCAAAAAAAATTCTTTAGCTACGCATGTTCAACCCATCCACTATTTAGGCAAACGAACTTCGGGCATTTCCTTCTTTGACAATTCTTGTATAAACTCTGTTTTGTAGGTTTGTATATTTTTAATCATATCTGTAGCTTCTTCATCATAGGTTCTCCATGAATAGGTGTATATGAGCATATAGCTTCCATTATTATGGTCAGTCAGCCATTTTACTCTACTGATATGGAATTCAGCTTCGCTCAATTTCTTGCCATTCATTTCCGTTTGAATATATTCTACAAGCATTTCTTTACCTTCTACAAGATCTATGGCCGAATAGGTGCAATTAAAATCCGTTTTCTGCCTTGCTATCAAGTCTTTTAACTTCGCCTTTATAACTCCGTCTACATCCTTTTTGGTATCCAATACGATGAGACTTACTTTCTGGTTGTAGGTATCTAAATCCTCTCCTTTTGGAAGATAGACGTGTAGAGTTAGATTTTTTTCGGGCTGACCGCTTAAGGACAACTGAAACTCTGTTTTATTAAATACTAAGGGACCTTTTACACCTATTAAATCATCTATATTCTCATAAGATCCAAAAATACTTATTAGGAAACTAACAAAGGTTAACAACATATAATTCTAGTTTAAGTAGTTCAAATTTAAGATGAAAAATAGATAAATAGGTTTAATTTTCTAATGATTTTATATCCTTTGAGTACTTAAAAATCACGATTCCACTGAGGAGTATAAAAAAGAATAGGACCCACATGACGGCTACTATGCCCTCTTTTCCTGTGAATACGGGTAAGGAAAAAACAAATCCCCACAAAGCCCTAAGTAAATAGGAAGAGATATTGAGCACAGAAGACACTCTACCCATGAGGTGATTCGGCACCAGTTTCCAAAAGTAAGAGACTCGATTGAAGCGAATAGAGGCATTGGAAAAGCCAAATAGAATATTGGCAGCATAAAAAATTCCAAGACTCCGATTAAAAATGAATATGACAAATACGACCAAAGCCATGGCAAATAAGATCAAGATACGGCTAACCTCATGACGACTTTGCAAAAAATGCCTAGCGAGGAAACCGGCGAGAAGCGCCCCAAGTGCAAAATATAATTCCGAAGAAGCGAATACATTACCGGAGGCTCCTAATACTTGGGCAACATACGAGGGCATGAGAAAAAAGCTAATCAACAGGACACAAACAAATACTGCAGGACTGAGCCAGCCCACAATGATTAGCGCAGGTTTATCTCTTAGGAAATTCCAGCCTGTTTTGATCCGAATCCAGGCAGATTCTGACTCAATAATGCGATTTTTACTGGGTTGAATTCGAATTGAAATTAAAATAAGAATTGCTAGAAAATAAGTAAAGGCATCGA
>CAYXKX010000021.1:0-955 GCA_964465185.1 uncultured Chitinophagaceae bacterium | reverse complement strand
AGATTTGGTATAGGCTCCATGGGACAAAGGTGAAGAATGTCTCCATGTGAAAACCAAAAATCGATAAGACCCCATTCCGACTGCCTTCCATGAGTATAGCTGCTGCTGCTCCTCCCAAAATAGTGGTTGCCTGTCCCTGTACTTCAAGATAGGAAATGATTTTATTGTAATACTCAGGAGGAGAAATTTCTTGAGCAATACTATAGATATTCATGTAATGAATATTGTAAAGTAAAATAGTAAAGGCAAAAGCTACCCCACTGACTACCCATAATGGAATATTTTCAAAATAGCCAGCTAGACCAGCAAGACTCATGAGAAGGAACCCTAGAAAAGAATAGACAATCTGAATGTTTTTACGATTGTATTTATCGATTAAGGTGCCTGCATAGATACTCCACACAGTTGAGATTAGTGTCAATATACCATAGAAAATCCCAAAAGAACTCTGCCACCCAAGGGTAGCCGTAAAATACCAAGGAATAGCTATCATACATATGCCTTGCGAAATCCCTGAAACAGTATTCGCTAAAAACAACAATAAAATAGCGGTGCGGTTTTTCATTATATCATAAAAAACAAAAGTCCTAAGCACTGCCTAGGACTTTTTTATGTATGAAACGGAGTAATTGAGTTTACTTCGTCGGAGGTGCTTGATTAGGAGTACCTTGACCCTGAGGTGCGGACTGCTGCGGCGGAATAGCAGGAGCGGTAGGTAATGCTGTGGCGGGACTTTTATTCTTATCCAATACTTCTTTAATCTTGGCTCCTTCTGAGGTAGATTCTTCGGCTACTTCATTTGGATTTGGTAGTAGTAAAATGGACACGACACTCAAAACCATAAGTCCGCCAGCCAAATACCAAGTAATTTTCTCGACAGCATCTGTGCTGCGACTTGCGCCCAAGATTTGGTTTCCAATAGCACCCATAGAGGCGTTCATTCCACCTTTTGGGT
>CAYXKX010000020.1:41432-47035 GCA_964465185.1 uncultured Chitinophagaceae bacterium | reverse complement strand
CCTGCATCAATCGATAGCATAGTGAGCAGCAATGGACAAGAAGACCATGTGAGTATGGGCGCTAATGCTGCGACTAAATGTTTAAAAATAGTAGAAAATGTAAAGAGTATATTGGGAATTGAGGCAATGACTGCATGCCAAGCAATAGATTTCAGAAAGCCATTGACGACCAGTTCTAAAAATCAAGAATTGTACAATTTAATTCGCAAGGAAGTTGAATTTATCAAGGAAGATATTGTCATGTATGAGAGATTAAATGATTGCGTTCGAGTTTTATTTAACTAAAATATCCTGCAAAAATGAAAGAATTGAAAACAATAGAAAGCACCCAAGAGATTGACGAAATCATTGATAAGTCAACAGAGAAAATGCAGATTATTTTCAAACACAGCACGTTATGTCCTATCTCACGCATGTCTCATGAGAAGGTCAAAGCAGAGTATCCTCTAGGAGAAGCGGATGCAGATATTTATTATTTAGGGGTTATCGAACAAAGACCACTTTCGAATTATATTGCAGAAAAATTAAATGTACAACATGAGTCGCCCCAAATGATAGTGCTAAGAGGCGGGAAAGCCATTTTCAGTGAATCTCATTTAATGATCAATCCTAATATTCTTTTATCTCTATAAACATTGTGAATATAGATGTACAATTTATTTTAATGGGAAAATTGTAAATAAAATTTTTTATTTACATTTGTCGTATGGGGATAGATACTGCAGAACAAGTCATACAATTAATCAATCAAACCAATCAGAACATCTTTCTTACTGGTAAAGCTGGTACAGGTAAAACCACTTTGCTCAAGCAAATTGTAGCCACGACCTATAAGAATTTTATTATTGTAGCCCCTACGGGAGTAGCTGCTATCAATGCTGGAGGCGTTACGATTCACTCTATGTTTCAATTGCCTTTCGCACCTCTGCTTCCTACAGATTATTATAACAACTATTCTGGACAGCCCACATTTGAAACGCGCAAAACCATCTTGAGGCATTTCAAGGTGAGAGCCGATAAAAGGGCGATCCTCAATAGTTTGGAACTATTAATAATTGATGAGGTCAGTATGCTGCGTCCAGATACTCTGGATGCTATAGATATTATGCTCCAGTATGTTCGTTTTAATAAAAAACCATTTGGGGGAGTTCAGGTTTTGTTTATTGGTGATTTGATGCAGCTGCCGCCTATTATCAGAAACCATGAATGGGATGTCATGAGTCAATATTATGATGGGAAATTTTTCTTTCATGCACAGGCACTGTATCAGGAACAACCAATTTATATTGAGTTGACAAAAATATGGCGACAAGAGGATGCTTATTTCATTCAAATACTTCAAAAGCTTCGTATGAACGAAATTGATGAAGAAGTCATAGATTCCTTGGAGCCTTATGTTGACACTAAATTTGATATAAAAAATAATCCAGGCTATATCGTATTGACTACCCATAATCAGCAAGCGGAGACATTAAATGAAGAGGCACTGGCAGATATTCGAGAAAAGGAATATACATTTGAAGCAGAGATAGTCGATGATTTCCCTGAAAATTTTTATCCAATTGACAGAGAGTTAAAACTGCGGAAGGGTGCACAGGTTATGTTTATCAAAAATGATATGGCATTTGAAAAGCGCTATTACAATGGGAAGATAGGTTTTGTCAAATCGATTTCAGGGGGGGAATTAATCGTTCGATTTCCAGAAGAAAATGTAGAGATAGAGGTGGATAAATTTACTTGGGAAAATATCCGTTATACGGTGAACCCCATGACTCAGGATATCCAAGAAGATATTCAAGGAACATTTACCCAGTATCCATTGAGATTGGCATGGGCCATAACCGTGCATAAAAGTCAAGGATTGACATTTGAAAAAGCAGCTATTGATATTTCGAAAATTTTCGCCCCTGGTCAAGCGTATGTGGCGCTCTCGCGATTGACTTCTCTGCAGGGATTGAAACTCTTGCAGCCATTAACTTCGCGAAACATAAGTATAGAAGAAGCCGTCCTGAATTATGAAAAGTACAAATCTTCTTCGGAAGAAATTGAGCGAAATATAGTTGTCTATACTCAAGATTTTCTGCATGAAATCTGTATGCGTTCATTCGGCTACTATGATATCAAACGATGGATACAGCGAATGAAGGAGGAGGTAAGGTCATCTGGGGCGAATACCATAGTAGCTAAAGAAAAAAAATGGATAGATGAAATCAGTTCACAAGCCGATTCCATAGTCACGGTAGCAGAAAAATTTCAATCTAGTTTAGGTAGAATTGTCAATGCGGCGGATGTAAATTTGTTATTTGAAAGAATAGAAAAATCTTATGATTATTTCTTCCCTTTATGGGTAGAGGTTGAGAAAATAGTTTTAAAAAAATTATACGATCTATCTTATGTGATGAGAGTCAAAGAATATGAAAATGATATTCGAGAGCTGGAGACCTATGTAGTGACTTATATCAAGCACTTAGAAAGACTAAAAAAATTGGTAGCTTGTATGCGAAATGGGTTACCGCTGGATAAGCAATCTTTGTCAACAGGAGAAGTAGAAAAGTTAAAAATTAAATTAATCACAGAGATAGGAGAAATACCAACTGAGAGTTTGATGTCCTTAGCCAAAACTACTAAGTCAAAAACAAAGGAAAAAGAGCCAAAAAAATCGACTTATGAATTGAGTTTCGAACTATGGCAAAAGTCGAAGAGTTTAACTGAAGTGGCGAATACCAGAAAGCTAACTAAGCAAACGATTTCAGGACATTTATTAAAGTATGTCGAAAAGGGAGAAATCGAGGTGGAAGAATTGATTGATTTAGATCGATTGAAACTCATCTGCAAAAAGCTCAATGGTAAAAATGATTTCGAAAGCCTTACACAAATGCGCACTTATCTTAATGATGAAGTGAGCTTCGATGAGCTTCGATTATATAAGTTTTGGGTTGGGCTGAACGGTATGTAGTTTCTATAAGCTGTGCGCGAAGGCGAATCATTAAATAATCATTGCCTGTCCGTTTCAGAATCATTAAATTTGTAACTCTAAAATTTTTATATGCGTCTTTTTGCGGTATTAATAACATCACTTTTTATTTGGGCTATACAATCATGCAAAGAAGTTTTGCCAGCGAGAGTAGCTATTGTCTCTGTCGACTCTACGTATACAATTGCAAGCCTTCCCCCGGCGCAATCTAGGGTCGTTTTATTGGAGGAGTATACAGGTGCTAGCTGTGTCAATTGCCCAGACGGACATAGAATAGTTAAAGAAATTTTAACCCAATTTGGTAGTAAGGTAGCAGCCATAGGCCTTCATCCAAAAGGCAATGTACTGGCAAAACCGGTTGAAATCGACGGACCAGATTTCACCACAGAGGAAGCTAAATTGATCGGAAATACATTTATGGTGAGCTCACTGCCTTCAGGGACTATTGATAGAAAACAGTTTGATGGCTCGATAGTTCAAGGTAGATTTGAATGGAAGCAAAGAGTGGAATCAGTAATCAATAGCGGCGTGAAGGTGAATGTGAAGTCTATGGTTTATTTCGATGATAAGGCTGGCAAATCTGTCCTAGAGATCGAGTGTACTATTTTAGAAGATATAGCGGAAGATTTAAATTTTTCAATTATGCTCATAGAAAACAAATTGGATGCTCCACAGAAAAGTGGAAGTATCGTTTTAGATCCTTATGAACATGAACATGTGTTGAGAAAAATGCTTACCAACGCACTGGGCAATGCCCTTAAAAAAGCTACTGAAGATGGTGGAGGGTATAAAAAAGGTCGTGTATTTCTTAAACGAATTGAGTTAGAAGATTTTTCACTAACGAAATACAAAGTCGATAATTTATATTTTGTTAGTTTTATTTCTAATGCTTCAACCAACGAAGTGTTGCAGACATCTCAGGCAAAAGTAAAGAACTAGAAATCCATGATTTCAGAATGGTGGAAAAGTAAATGGGTAAAACTTAGTGTAGTTTTAGCGTTCGTTTTCGTCGCTCATTTTGGATATCAAAAATATAAAGTTTATAGAGATAAGAAACTTTTCGCTGAGCAAAAGGCTAAGGCTGAAAAGATTTTTAAGCCTGTAATCCAAACATTTGATGATAACATAAGTCTGAATAAATCCCGCGATTCTATTTATGACATTGATAAGACCATTCGCGTCATCCATGAGATAGATCAGGCTATTATTAGCAATAATAATTTGGAAGAATACCTTCTAAAAATAAGCAAGCAAGATTATCGAAACGTGGCTCCAGAAGTTTTAGAGGCCCGAAAAAAACTTCTAAAAACAACCATGGAGATTTATGCCCGTCAAACGAAGCTTCAAGACCAGCCTGATTATTGGGATTTAATTAGAGAATATACCTTGGCTGCAGGAAGTGGCATCAATCCTGCTGGTCTGGCCAGTCCTATCCCAACTGATGCTATCCAATTTGACCCTAACCTGAGTAAAAGAACCTATGAAGAGTATCTTGAAAGCAAGAAGGTAAGCGAGGAGGTCAAGGCAGAGATACGAGAATTAAAAACAAAACTACTTAAACAACTATATGAGTATTCAACCGTGTATTATAAATACTATGATGAATGGGACAGGGTATGTCTACATAGAGATAAAGGTTATCTAGCAATAAAAAGTGCCCAATGGGATGTCGTAGAGAATGAGGCGAATAAAGCAATAGAAAAAGCCCCCTATGACAAAGAAGCACATATACTAAAGGGACTAGCTATGGTGGCTTCTATGCCCAATACTGCTCAACCTATTATTCAAATTGGGGAAAAGCCAATAAGCCCTGATTTAACCTTGGCTTTTCTAGACAAATTTATAAATGATAATCCTGGTTATTCCGCTCCTGCCTTACTCTTAAAGGGCGTATATTACCTCAAAAAAGGGGATATGAAAAGTGCAAAATTGTTGTTTGAAGAAAGTGCAGCGTATTATCCAAAGCAGGCTGACCTTCTCCAAAATAATTTTGACCCATACCAAACCAGATCATATCTACGAAAATCAAAAGAAGGAAATCAGATAACTGAAATGTATAAAACAACCATGCTAGGAGGTGGTTTCTTTACCCCAGACTTGCAATTGGCTAAACTATATTATGCATCGAATAATCCTGAAATGGGCAAGAGCAAAGTCTTGGATCACTTCCAACGACGCAGAAATCAATCACAGTGGGATTATATCATATCCGATATCCGCTTCTGCGAAACAGCCTTTGGGAAGGATTTTCGCAAAATACTACCCGAACATCATTATCTGCAGTTAAAGGTCAAGCCAGGCTTGATGGGCAATAAACTCAAACTATCTGTTATCAATCAAAGTGATAAAAGGCTGAGCAATGCCAGCTTGATTCTATGTATACAATTTACGGATATGATGCGCGATGATTATGTGGCAATAAAAGTGGATAAAACCTTGCCCGCTATTCTACCCTATGAAGAAAACTCTTTTGAAAGTATGGAGATAGAACGAGATATGTTTGGAAAGACCAAAGGGGTTGAAGATATCGTGACTGTGCGCGCCATTATGGTCTCTGATGAAGGAGTAAACTGGGTAGATACAGAGGCCTTCAAATTTGAAAATCTGAAAAAGCAAAAAGAAAGCCTTA
>CAYXKX010000020.1:33870-41332 GCA_964465185.1 uncultured Chitinophagaceae bacterium | reverse complement strand
GATTTCAAATTAAATAAACTGACCTCCGAGGATAAGAATTCTTATACTACTAAGATGTACACTCAGTTTGGCGAGTTTGATATTACTTGGTTTAAAGACACAAAAACCGGCCAATTTAAAATAAAGGATGTCAAAATTAATTGATCTTTAGAATACCCATTCCGAAGCAATCACTTGGTGGAATTTTATTATTGTGAAATTGGCTAGAATTTATAGTCTAAAATACACTCATTTAGTTAATTAATCATTGGTTTTTACTTATATTTGTAAGAACAAAGTATATTAAAAAGGCGTTAACAAAGGCTTTTTTTTGATAGATTTTTTATCTGAACATAGGACTAAATTTGCACAAAGAAAAGAAAATAGTAAACATTATGAAGAAGTTTAAAGCTATAACTACCCTCCTCGTTCTTCTCGGCTTTCAAAGTCAGGTGAAGGCAGATCACTTTTTTGGTGCAGATATTTCCTATCGTCTTTTAGATTCAAATACCGCCAAATATAGATTTACGGTGACTTTATACAGATCCTGCTCAGGGATTACTTTTTTTATTAATACCAATTTGAGTATTAGGAAGGCGGGTGGTGTAAAAGCTGAAATACCAATGACACTATTGAGTAAACAAGAGGTAACACCGCAGTGTCAGCCTCCAGATGTTCCGGTAAAGCCTGCTACGAATTGTCCTGGACAAACCCCAATGCTAGCCAATGGAACGAAAGGTGTTGAACGTTGGATTTATACAGTTGACTATACATTTGGAAAGAATTCAGGTTGGGTCTTTGTAGGATATCAGGAATGCTGTCGAAATTTAGAAATTACGTCAGGTCAAACATGGCAAAATGCATGGGTGCAAGCAGCATTAAATACTAATATACATAATAATTCTACCATTTTTAGGAGTCCCCCTATCCCTTATTGGTGCAGAATGAGACTCAATACATACAATCATGGCGCGGTAGATACATTTGACTCTCGATATATCACAATCAATAATAAGCAAGTTATTCGAGATTCACTAGCTTATGTTTTAATATGCCCATTTCTAAATGAAGCGGCAAATCCAAATGATGCAGCTCAATTAAAAAATCCATGCTGTACATGGGCAGGTGGGCTATCTCCGACAAATTTTATGTATACGGTCAATGGTATAAATTTCGATGCGAAAACGGGTCAATATTCCTGTATACCTGATAGAGTTCAAGATGCGGTTATGGCCATAGCTGTGGAGGAGTGGCGTGCCATACCAAACGGAAGCGGAGGCTATACACGTGTCAAAGTCGGATACGTTTGTCGAGATGTGCAGATAACGGTTAGAGAGGCTTGTCCAGATATATACGCTCCAGGAGTAGTGGAGGATTCATTGGTGAGTGCAAATAAAATTGCATTCGACAAAGTAGATATTTGTGGCAAAGGGAAAACAAGGGTTACATTTAAGCTTGTGGGTGCTCCGAACCAAAACCTATTGACCAAAGTGATTGAAATACCTAAGTCTGATGCTCTTGTTAACTTTAAATATGTTGAAAATAAGGTCAGAATGAATTTTACAGATACCATTTTTGGTACCATAACCTTTGATTCAGCCGTAGGAGTGGGAACAGAGCGCTTTTTGTTAGAATATTATTATTGCGATGTTATAGGAAATAAGATTTCCAGATTTTATAATCTCACCTTAAACTTCCGGACAGCAGTTCGCGTAAAAGATAGACTCCTCTATTATTGTATCGGTGGGAAGCCCGTGAAAGCTAGTGTAAATGGAGCTACAAAATATAGCTGGACACCTAAAACGGGTATTTCTTGGGCTATGTCATCTGATAGCAGTGTGGTCGAATTAGCACCTACTAGTTCTACTACATACGTTGTAAAAGGAATCGATGGTATTGATAGCACTCAGAGTTGCACTATTATTGATAGTTTGCGGGTAATTGTAATCCCCAGATTCAATTATACCTTAGCCCCCAAATTAACAGATTTGTGTTTACACGATACGGTTCAGGTGAGCTTGGTTACTCAAATTAGTGATACACCTTATACGTATAAATGGATGGATCCTGTGTCTTTTGGGAGTATTTATAACCCTGCTACGAATAAAATTAATACAAGCATAGCTAGTCCTAAGATAATTGCATTGAAGTCGGGTACCTATCCAGTAGAGATTACAAGTAGATTTAATTGTATATTGACGGATTCTATTCGCATAAATATGAATGGGGTCAGACCAGTAGCCAGTGGTCTGAGTAATAGAAAAATACTATGCCCTGGTGATACGACCATGCTTTCAATTAATGTGATACCTAAAACCTGTGGACCTTCCATCTATACTTGCGCATCACCCGATATTATAAAAGATGTAACCGCGGGTGTTTCATCGGTCTACCCAACTGGATTAAATCCACATTATCCGCATCCTTTGAATACCACGGGAGTTGCACAGGGAGCTACGACAAGAATAATCTATACTAGAACAGAGCTAATCAATGCAGGAGTTAGACCTGGTATTATTAAGTCTATAGCGTTTAATCTACAAACGATAAATATTACAACCATTGATAGATTGGAAGTTCGTATTGGGTCTACTATGTCTTTTGATGCTAGAACCCTAAATATTCCCATGTTTACTATATTCAGCCCTCAACAGAAATCATTCATAGCGGGTTTCTCAGGAGCACGTTTTCCTATTACCAATGGGTTCGATTGGGATGGAATATCTAATTTGGTGGTAGAGACGCATTGCAGAAATACTACATCTGCTTCTACTCCAAATATCATTCGTACAATGGGTACCGTTTCGGGAAATCAAATTGCGACTAAGCTCGCCGCAGCAGTTGGTCAGGATGCAGAGAATAGCAACAATGCGTATATTGGGTCGGGGGGCACTTCAGCTAAACCACAGTTACAGGTAGAGTTCTGCACAGTGGATAGCACACCTACCAATCTTCTCAATGCTATATGGACGCCATCAAATCTCATAACAAATGTGAGTAATCCGAGGGCTATAGGAAGGGTTACGCAGAAAGATAGTGTATTCATCGCTACAGTAGGGACAAGTCTTTGTTTTGATACAGCTTTGGTGCGTCTAAATATAGATCAAAACTTTAAAGTAAAAATTAATTCTGGCAAGCGTGTATACTGTGTTAGTGGATCTTCTACTGCAAACATAAGTTTATCGGCAACTGTGACAGGGGGAGTCGGAACCACTATCAATTGGCAGATGGTATCCTCTACAACAGGAAATCATGGTATGCCAGCCCCCCCTCAGACTACCAATACCTTGCTAATCACTCCAGGCACGGGTCAGCACACCTATGTTATCTCTGCTGTCAATGGACCATGCAATGCAACGGATACGGTGGTTATTACTGTCAATAATAGCATACCTTTGAGTTTGAAAATAGATTCCTCACTCTGCACCGCTAGCAATGGTAAGATCAAAGCCATACTGCCCATTGGAAGCATAGCAGACAGTTTTAATTTTGTTTGGAGAAAAGGACCTTTACCTGGAACGGTGATTGTAGGAGCAATAAATGATTCTATTGTAAACCTAGCTCCAGACAGTTTTAGAGTAATTATTTCTTTAAAATCAGATGCATCTTGTACTGGAACATCTTCAGGTGTTTTATCAGCAAAAATGGATACCATAACTTCCAATGTATTTACGAGTGGGATAAGATGTAAAGGAGAGAATGCTGACAGTGTATGGGCAGTGGTATTAAGTTCTACAGGCTCTGGAAACTATAAATATTCTTGGTCACCTGGTGCAATTGCGGATAGTTTTTACAAAATTATCAATAGACCTGAAGGAATAATAGTTTGCACAATAACTGATAGAGTAACGGGTTGTATGGGACGAAAGACGTTTAATCATATTGCTCCAGATACACTGACTGTAGTGCTAGAGAGCCTTTTGCCAGTAAAGTGTAAGGGGGAGAATACTGGGGAACTAAAAGTGAAGGGAAATGGTGGTACTCTAAACGGAGGGAGCTATGTGTACCAATGGTCTGGCGTGAATAGTCAAAATTTACCCATTCCTAATTTCAATCATTTAGTAGGCTTATATACCGATAGTTTGTGTGTGACAGTTACCGATATAAATAATTGTATTGCTACTGCATGTTTTAAGGTGACCGAGCCAATAAAAAGTTTGACAATTGATTCCATAAAACGGGTTAATGCATCCACTGTAGGCGGAAGTGACGGCAGTGCTACTGTATTTATTAGCGGGGGCACCGCCAATTTCAACTATAAATGGACAAGACAAAATGGCACCCCTGTGAATGGAGCCGCAGGTACAACTATCCCTACAACAAATCATACGACCCCACCTATTTTGAATAAACAAATGTATTATGTATGTGTCACGGACCAAAATGGCTGTAAAGCCTGTGACAGCGTGATGGTGCTTGATATTATCTGTAATTGGAAGTATGCATTAAAGCTTGATTCAGTAAAATGTTATGACTCTTCTACAGGTAAAATAACAATTGGAGCAATAGATAGTCAAAATTATGCTACCACAGCAAATTATACCTATACGCTTCATCAAAATAGTATATCTAATCCATCATTGGCAGTTATCACGAAATCCAATCATTATCCAATAGATACCGCTATTTTCCAAAATTTGAAATCTGGATTTTATCTTGTCAGACTGCAATCGAATAAGGGTTGTGATACGGTCATATCTTCTATAGATATCCCTCAAAATAATGCTATTCAAGGAATCACATCAAGTCAAATGCCTAGCTGCTTTGGAACGTCGGATGGCAAAGTTTGTGTTAGTGCAGTTGATAAATTCACTCCGTTTAATTATGATTTTGGCGGTGGGTATAAGTTAGATTCGTGCGATACGACTCAAGTATCTGGTGTAAATAAAACTGTCCGAGTTCGAAATGCCTTGGGCTGTATAGTGACTTGGAACTATAGCGTCCCTAATCCGGATTCTATTTCTGTATTAGTACTTCCAGTGCAGACAAGATGCAATGGAGATACAACAAAGCTGCCTATTAATATCCAAGTAACGAGCATCAATCCAGCCCTGCTTTCCAATCTTGGGTTTATAAATAAACCTGGTACGAACGCAGATACCCTATCGAACGAGTTGAGAGGAATGAATGGTGGAGTAAAAAATATAATTGTAAACTACAATAATATAGCGAGCGGTAAGCGCTGCGCGTACCCATATCAATTTACTGTCACAGAGCCACAACCACTTGTTTTGAGTTTGGTACAAGCGGATAATCCAAATTGCGACTACACCTTTGATGGCAAATTTAGTGTGAAGCTCAAAACAGGAGAAAGAGGAAATATCCCAGCCGGTTCTCAGAACTATCATTATGAGTTGATAAAAAATAATTCTCAGATTAAAGAAATCTTCACAAAGGATACCAATGTAATTTTTGATAATCTAGATTCTGGGACTTATACCTTGAGAGTAACGGATTTTGAATTATGCACACACAGCTTTATCCATAGCTTAAATAAGCCACAACCATTTAGTATTGGATTGGATGTCCCGCGGGACGCAAACTGCATCGAAGTGAATAATGGTAGCATGAATGTTTCGCGTTTTACAGGGGGGAATCCTACAGTTAATTATGGCTTTGTATGGGTTATGAAAGATCAGCTGAATGGCAGCATAGATACCTTGGACAAATTGAATTATAATGCCGCTACAGCAAACTTATTGCGAGGTTTGGCGGAGTACAAGGTTATCGTCACAGACGCAAGTGGCTGCAAAGCAGAAAGTCCATTTATCATTTTGGATACGATGTATCAGTTAAGAATAACCAAAGTGACAGTAGATAGCGTTCAATGTTTTGGTCTCTCAAACGGTTCGATAACTATTAACTCCATTTATCCAGCCAATAAGGCACCGCTGCCTCTGGCATACGACTTTAGTTCTGATAATGGAAGTCAAGACAGATCACTCAATTTTAGAACCTTAGCTGCTGGCACATTTACCTACACCGTTTCGGATGCTGTGGGCTGTAAAGCTACTGGAGCGTCTAATGTATACGAACCAACAGATATACTTATTACCTCATTTGGCAATAATTTAAAACATCCTAAATGTTATGGGGAGGCTAGTGGATCTATAAAGATTACTGTTACTGGCGGCCAAGCTCCATATAGCAATATTGTATGGAATTCGCCACCAAATGAACAGTACACAGACAGTGCCGTCAGTTTACCCGCAGGCGTGCATATAGTTAGATTAATAGATGCTAAGGGTTGTCCTAAAGCTCAACCATTTGCACTTACACAGCCCAATCCATTTATAGCGCGCGCTGTGCGGGTAAAACAGATTACCTGTTATAAGGCTGCTGATGGAGAAATAGACATTGAAACAACTGGTGGATTCTCGAATCTGAGTTATGCATGGAGTCATGGCCTAGAAAATAAAGCAAAACAAGTAAACTTGAAACCAGCATTACTGCCTAACCCATACAGACTGACAATAACAGATGCCAATCTCTGCAAGGCATATGTAGAACAGGAAATAAGAGAACCAAAAGAATTGACCATTGATGACGTCAATTTGGAACACGTATCTTGTCCTAAATATAGCAATGGAGTCATCGTTATTAATGCCAATGGTGGAACACCTAAGTTGGGAAGTAGCTACGACTATAGCATAGATGGGGGATTACATTATTTTAGTACGAGCAAGTTTACGGGCCTTTCAGGCAAGGAATATAACGTAACTGTTAGAGATAGTAATAACTGTGTGGCGAGTCGTAAATATATAATTAATGAGCCTGAAGAGCTTCTGATCACTGCTAAGAGGGATGCTTCTGCACCAGATACTCTAACTATGGGTAATGAAGTTCGCTTATATTTTGATACCTTTTCTATGAGTGGCATAATCCCTGCCACTAGGAGTGTCAATTGGACTCCGAGCATAGGACTAAGCTGCACGGACTGCAAACAGCCTAAAGCTTCTCCCTATTCAACTACACTGTATGAAGTTGAGGTGACCTATCATAAAGATTGTAAGGCTAAGTCTAAAATTAATGTGCCCGTATTTGACCCATTAGATTTCTTCGTACCGAGTGCTTTCTCGCCCGGCAATAACGATGGACTCAACGATAAGCTTAATGTATTTGGCAATGGAATAAAGAAATTCTCCTTACTGGTTTTCAATCGCTGGGGAGAGAAAGTGTATGAGGCCAATCACCTCAGCCAAGGCTGGGATGGTACTTACAAGGGAGAACCTCAGCCTAGCGGAGTCTACAGCTTCTCTGCGGAGGTTGAGTATCTCAACGGTGAAAGACGCGAGAAGAAGGGAAGTATTACCTTAGTGCGATAATTCGCGAATTGTAATTGTAGTAGTTGACCCTTTCGGAAAGTATTGTTTTTTCGAAAGGGTCATCTTTACATTCAACCCAAAAAAATCATTAGAATCCGCCAAAGGCGGAAAACTATATGATGTAGTTGGTTTTAACCTCTTACGAGTCTGATACGACT
>CAYXKX010000020.1:14049-33791 GCA_964465185.1 uncultured Chitinophagaceae bacterium | reverse complement strand
ACAATCCCGCACGTGCGGGATATACGAATCCGCTTTTCTAATGCGGATTTTGGGTCCAAGCCTAGCAATCAAGAGGATTTGCAAACGTACCGCAAAGATTTTCTGTCAAAAAAAATCCCCAACTATAAAAGTTGAGGATAAAAATTGTGAAGTGGTGTGGGGCGGGATCGAACCGCCGACACATGGATTTTCAGTCCATTGCTCTACCATCTGAGCTACCGCACCAAATTTTTGAGTGTGCAAAGATAGATTTTTTTCTTAAACCCATAAATATTATTTCGTAGGTACCGCAATTTGTATGGCTGTATCTCGCACCGATGTAATTTTGTTTCCTCTTATCCAAGGGTTTAAAGTCCTTATGGTTTTATAGTTTGTCTGGTTATCCTTGGCCCATAAGGCTAAATCAAAAATAGGTAAAGTGACAGATTTTAACTCCGAGGTCAATGAAGGATAAGCATCCACCCCATATTGATAAATGAAACCATACGATTTAGGATTTTGAAGTATCTCTTTATATGCGATGAGTCGGAAGACATATCTGGATGTTTCTTGATTCAACCAAAGATTGTAGTAATTGTCCTCCAATTGCTCATTGATTTTTCCTTGAAGTCCTGCCATACCCATATTGTACGATGCCGCAGCCAGTGTCCAATTACCGTATTTTAAATACGCCGAATTTAGGTATTGACAGGCTGCCCTTGTGGATTTCTCTATATGGTAGCGCTCATCAATCTCATCATTAATATTTAGTCCGTATTCTTTTCCAGTCGTTTTCATGATTTGCCAAGTGCTTGCAGCCCCTGATGGGGAGGTCACATGTCGCAAACCACTTTCCGCTACCGCCAAATATTTAAAATCATCTGGAATGCCATTCTCCTTTAAGATAGGTTCTATGATGGGGAAATATTTTTCTGATAGTTTGAGAATTTGTAGTGTATTTCCTTGCCAATACACATTGCTAGAAAGCTCTCTATCTAACCGCTCAAAAACTTCTGGATCCTGCATTGGAACAGCTTCACCTGCAAAATCGTATACCTTATTTTTCACTACAGAATTAATCATCTGAAATGAAATGCTATTTTCGTTCTTCGTATTGGTACTTAGAAGTAAAAGAAAATTGACTAGTAATAATACTCCTATGATACTATATAAAATCTTTTTTGTACTCGCTGTCATAAATTAGTTATTTTCATTTTTAAATAGGGGCACTGTGCTGCATGACTCACCAAAAGATAAGGCCTTTACTATAGGAGTCAACTTCTGTGCGAGTAAAATAAAAGGTTGAAATGACAGTTTTTCCCTGCTACATCCTTTTATTAATAGACGCTTTCCCTGAAATTCAGAATAATCTTTGTTATGAATTTCATAAAGCAATATATCCTCTTTATAATTTTCCGTTTTCATGAAACAGATACTATTGACCTCTTTAAGCTTATTCGCTATGATTAAGTAAGCCCATTGAGGAATGATGGCTCGATTAGAAACATAAAGAAGCGTATATCGATTACTATAAAGTTGCCAATCTTTCTTATCTATAAGCTCACGAAACTCCGCTTCCTTTAGAATCATTTCCTTATATAAAAATTCCTTCAAGTCTAAAAATTGAAGATCAGACTCTTTTGGAATCCATTGTTCTATATCAATTTGAATGATAGGCTTCGTCTCTACTTTATTCTTCAGCATTTGCTTTATCTTTTACTATTCTTCCTTCAATGGTTGCGGTTAGTTTTTTTTGATCTTTTGCATAAGATATGAGTGCATCTCTTATTAGTACGTTTAGACTTGTTCTTGGTTTATTTATCAAATTATTCATGCCATCGCCACCAGTAGCTATATAGTCGCTCACAATGACCTTGTAATTGAGTTTTCTTGTTCCATTAACGCTCCAATCTATGATTTTATTATTTACAGATAGCTGTAAATGGAATCCTTTAGATACTGGCCATCCATCTTTTTCTGCAATGCGTTCTAAAATGATTTTAAAATCGTTGCTATCTATATCGATTATGACCATTTCATTTTCAAAAGGCATCAATTCAAAAATGTGCTTTAGTAAAATAGGACCAGAAGGTATGGATTTAATGCGCAGTCCACCAGAATTGCAGATAGCCACATCGGCCTCCTTGTTTAGTTTAATTTTTGTATACCAGAGCATACCATCCGCTACCCAGTTTCCTAGGGTACTTTCTATTTTTTTCTTGGTAAGTTCTCGCTCAGAATATGCCAACGTGTCATTCATCTTTCTGGCTAATTCCTTTCTGTATGGATTTAAAAAGGAATCTATCTCGGATTTACTTGAAATTTCATTTCCTTTTACTTTTTGAGATTTATTTTCAATCGAAGAAATGCGTGTACTCGATTCGCAAGAAACTATATTAATAAAAAGGACTAGCCAAAGAATGTGTCTCATTGTATTTATATCATTTTATATAAATCTTTCTTGAGTGCTTCTATGACACTGCTTGTAGAGAGCTTGCCGCCGCTTACAGCCGTTTCTCTCAGAAGTTTCATGGCCAAATCTTTAGACCCGGCAGTGCTAGGAAGTGATTGTGCCGTTTGAATAATTTCTTGAATAATTTGATCCTTGGCAAGAGAAATCATACTCCAAGTCTGATTTGGTATGTAAAGTTGTTGAGATAAATTGTGCTGATACTCATTGCTAATCTCCTGTGTGAGGATGAATTGGAACTCTTGTGCAGTCAAATCGGGCTGATTGAGACGAGGTATAATGCTACTAAGGGCAATTCTCTCCATGAATAAAACCATGCGCTCAAAGGCATGAATTTGATTTGGGAGTATGAGTTTGTTAAATTCGTCTTTCCGCTTCTTGGCTTGTGAAATATTATCTCTTTCTAGCCAATGATTTAAAAACATATAGACTAGAACTAAGATACCTATCTGAGGAATAATAAGTTTTAATAATTCATAAAAATTGAAGTCGCTCATTCTTTTTTGTCTATTTTTGAAACGCAAATTAAGGATATTTCGTTCTAGTCATATCAATAATTTTAGTGTGATTTAATTTATTAACGTGAACCTAGAAGGTAATATTGTAAAATTTACACCCGGAGCTATCAATCAGATCAAGCGACTGATTGAGAATGAGCCTCAGAATACGCATAAATTTCTGCGATTGGGCGCCAAGAATGGCGGGTGTGCAGGATTTTCTTATATTTTCGAATTTGATAACAAACAAGACTCCGATGTTGTAGAGCAGTTGGATGGGTTTTCTATAATTATTGATAAATCACAGGCTTCTATGATACTCAATTTAGAAGTGGACTATGAATCTGGACTCAATAATCGAGGCTTTATCTTTAAAAATCCCAACGCTAAATCTACCTGCGGCTGCGGCACGAGCTTTAGCTAACTGTTAAATATACCTTTGAAATCAAACTTTATCTATATTTAAACGTTCCAATCAGTAAATCAAACAACAATGAATAAATTTATTATTACGCTCTCTTTCGTTTTAGTTTCGCTAGGACTTTCTGCACAGGTAAGTGCTAATACTTCGCAAATCAAGTGGACTGTTGTGGTAAAAAAGACAGGCCCTAACACAGCAGATGTTGCGTTCAAAGCCACTTTAGCTCCCACATGGCATATTTGGTCACAAGATCCAGGAGATGAAATGCTGATTCCACCTACCTTTACCTTCAAAGATAAAGACGTAGTAGTCGTAGGCAAAGCACGAGAAATTGGAAAGAAAATATCCAAAGCAGAAGAAGGCTTTAAAAACAAATTGAATTATTATGAAGGCACGGTTGTGTTTGTTCAGAAAGTAAAATTTGGCAAACAAAAATCTATCGCCGGCACTATAGGTTATCAAATCTGCGACCCTAAGCGATGTCTTCCTCCGACAGATTTTGAATTTAACGCTGCTGTCAAGTAGCTTTTATCTCATTTTGTAAACACCCATTTTTGTGAAGAAAATTTTCATACTCATAGCTGCATTTGCTTTTGCTCTGGCCTTACCGGACTTTTCCTTGACCAAATCATTTGCTCAAGAAGATACCTCACAAATTTCAAGCGATGCAGAACTCGATGCTCTTTTTGCTGAAGAAGAGGCCAAGAATGCAGATTCAACCGCTTTATCTGCAGATGTCGCAGAAGTTTCTTCACAAGAAAATGAAAATTATGGCGATTTCGGAGCTCCATTGGTAGATTGTAATAAGCGCGAAGATAAGTTGAGTATATGGTCAGCTTTTGGTTTAGGAATATTAGGCGGATTCGCAGCTCTATTTTTTCCATGCACCTTCCCTATGATACCTATGACTATGAGTTTCTTTCTAAAAGGTTCTGGTGATGCGAAGAAAGGAACAAAAAATGCTATACTTTATGGATTTGCCATTTTCTTAGTTTATGTTTTGCTGAGCTTACCATTTAATTTGGGACTCAGTGGGGATGCACTAAATAATTTCTCCACCAATTTATGGGTTAATTTAATTTTCTTTGTCATATTTCTTGTATTCTCATTTTCGCTATTTGGCTTTTATGATATTAGCTTGCCTTCAGCTTTAGCCAATAAATTAGATAGTAAATCCAACACAGGTGATTTTATTGGTATATTCTTTATGGCCTTTACGCTTGCCATTGTTTCATTCTCTTGTACAGGACCTATTTTGGGGTTGGTACTTGGAAATTTAAATAATGCCAAATATATTACACCTGCTTTTTCTGGTTTTGGGTTAGGACTAGGACTTCCATTTGCATTGTTTGCCTTATTCCCCAATTTGGTCAAAAACCTACCTAAATCGGGCTCTTGGATGGATATTGTAAAAAATGTGTTCGGATTTATCGAATTGGCATTTGCCTTTAAATTCTTATCCAATGCTGATTTAGTCATGCGGTGGGGATTGTTAAAAAGAGAACCATTCGTGATTATTTGGATTATTATATTTGTATTAATGGCACTTTATCTGATCGGTAAGTTCGCATTTAAAAAAGGGTATAAAATAGTACCGACCAAAGTCACCTATGTCCTAGCCATACTTACATTACTTTTTGTAGGTTATCTCGCAACTGATTTTTTCGGAGGAAAATTAAACTATATTTCAGGATTTCCACCGCCTAAGGACTATAGCATTTTAGGTGTGAAGGAAGAATTGGAAACACACAAGAATGAATATGAAAAAGCATTGGCTCTAGCCAAAGCAGAAGGGAAACCATTATTGTTGGATTTTACTGGTTGGGCTTGTGTCAACTGCAGAAGAATGGAAGAAAATGTATGGACCAATCCAACTATCCACGATGTGATGAAAAATCAATTTGTTATTTCATCATTGTATGTAGATGAAAAAACTCAATTGCCGGCAGACCGTCAAAAATACTCGGAAACTTTGGGTAAAAATATGACCAAAGAAGGAGATATTTGGACAGAAATGCAAAAGAAAAATTTTCATGAAGTCACTCAGCCACAGTATGTTATTGTTGACCCTGAAACGGGTCGTATTATTAATAAGCCTTTAAGTGGATATAACTCAGTTGAAGATTTTAAGGCATTCTTAGACTGTGCATTAAAATACAAATCAAAATAATATGCCCTCCAAACTGATTTTCTTTTTCAGACTTTTTATTGCATTGTGTTTTGTAGCATTAGCTCTTGTTATATTTCTCTACCGAGGTATCACCCAGCTGTCAGAAATACAAACCTATGCATTTTCTGCTTTGTTATTTATCTATGGTATTTTTAGAGTTTATCGCGCATTTAAGGGGAGAGTAGATGTCATTGAAAATTAAATTTATGTATAAGATAAGCGTCATTTTATCCTTTGTGCTTTTTCTTTCCTTATCCTCTTGCGATGATAAGAAAATTCTAACTGATACGCCTACTTCTGGCAGAATAACAATTGTAGCGGATGAAAATTACAAACCATTAGTAGATAGCGAAATTATGGTTTTTGAGAATTATTATCCAGAGGCGAAGATCAATGTCATTTATAAGCCGTCCATAGAGGTAGTGAAAGCGATGGATATAGACAGTGTGCGCATGATTATTACTGCGGGCCCTGTCGATACAGCTTACTATATTTCTTTTTTCAAGCAAAAGGAATATAGCCCGACAAATAGTTTTATAGCGAAAGATGCCATAGCGATTATTGCTAATAATAGTCGTAAAGGACTTAAAGTAACAACGGAGGAATTGGCCAATATCTGTTCTGGCAAAATAACTGATTTCTCTCAACTAGAACATGGAGGGGGTGCAGGTAAAATCACTTTAGTGTTTGACAATCCCGCTTCGAGTACCTTAGAGTATATTCAAGATAGCCTGTTAAAAGGTCAAGCGCTCACTTCAAGCGCTTTTGCTCAGAAGACCAATCAAGAAGTCATGACCTACGTTCAGAGCAATAAAAATGCGCTCGGTGTCATTGGCGTCAACTGGATTAGTGACAACCTAGATGAAGAAAATTTGGCATTTTCTAAAACTATTTTTCCAGTAGAAATAAGAGATGCCGTGAATTCACAATACTACTATCCGCCACATCCAGGCTATATAGCTTCACACCTGTATCCTATGCGCAGATTGATGCGCGCTACTTTGAAAGAAAATGGAGCGGGATTGGGTAGAGGCTTCTTAAATTTTATGACAGGCGAGGTAGGGCAGCGAATAGTACTTAAGGCGGGCTTAGTCCCTACTAATGTCGTTACCAGGGTGGTGGAGACTAGAAAAACGATGTAAAATAGACGCGTGGTTTTAATTATACAAGAAAAGTGCTTCGTGAAGACAGGAACCACCTCAAAAAATCACTAATTTCATAATTTGGTTAAATATCATAAAATAAATAAACCTTACATTTGTTCACTCATTCTTAGATTCAAATTTTATAACAAACCATGAATAAATCAATTTTAATTACTATACTTCTAGCGACCTCTCTAATCATGACCAACGCATTGGCTCAGTCAACTATAGGATTACAAATGATCCACGATGAACGCTGGGTTTCAGCTGAAAAAGAATTCGCAAAATCCTCTACCGATGAAGATGTATTCTATAAAGGATTTGCGCAAATGAAGCAAGAAAATATCGAAGCTGCCAAAGCTACCTTTAATTCTATAGCTACCAAACCTTATGGAAAAATAGGACTAGGTTGGTTGGAGCTGAATGCTAAGAACAAGGCAGGAGCAAGTAAATTATTCGAAGAAGCAGCCAATGAAACAAAGAATAAAAATACAGGAATTTTCGTTGCTATTTCAAGAGCTATAGCCAATTCTTCAGCAGAAGAAAAAGACGAAGCCATTTCATGGGCTAAAAAGGCATCTGATATGGCTAAAACCAATGCAGATTTTAGAATAGTATGGGGAGATGCATACCTAAGCACCCAAGATGGAGGTAGTGCCAATACACAATATGAATATGCGCAGCAGTACGCCCCAAATACCGCGCTTCCTTATGCCAAAATAGGTAGGGTTTATTTTAGAATGAAAGTTTACAAAGAAGCTTTACCCAATTTAAAGAAAGCGCTCGAATTAGAGCCGAATAATGTCTTAGCATTAACCTACTTAGCCCAAATTTATGAGAGATATAAAATTTATGATACAGCTGAAATGTATCAACAAAAATTGATTCAAATAGGCGATAAAAGTCCTGAAGATATGGCGACTTTAGCTAATATTTATTTTAAATCCAAAAACTATGAAAAAGCTATTGAACAAATCAATGAAATTATCAAAGGCGACAACAAGTACAATTACTTAAATAGATTGATTGGCTATTCGTATTATGAGACGGGTAAGTTTCAAGAAGCGATTTCATTCTTGGAGAAATTTTTAGAAACACAACCTAAGGATAAAATTATAGCCAGTGATTATGAGTTTTTAGGTAAATCTTATATTGCACTTGGAGATAAAGATAAAGGTGTAGCTACAATTAAAAAAGCGGTAGAACTGAATCCAACAGATAAGGATGTGGTAAAAAGTATAGCAGATGCATTTAAAAAAGCGAAGATGCCTGCAGAGGAGCTGGAGTTTTATAAAAAAGTAACGGAATTGCCAGAAGCCACGGCATCAGATTTCTTAAATCTGGGTTCTGCTTTGATGAAAAATGCAAAATATGATGAGGCCGATGCAATCTTTACTAAGGCATTAGAACTGTCTCCAAATTATTCTGAGGCATACTATATGAAAGGTAAATGTAAAGTTTATATTGACCCAGAGCAGGCCACAGCTTCTGCGAAGGAAGATTATATCAAGTATTTAGAAATGGTTGCAGGCAATGAAGAAAAAAATAAAGTCAGAGTAGTAGCTGCTAAACTTTATTTAGCTAAAATTGCCATTAAAAATGAAAATGATAAAGCGAAAGCTAAGATAATTCTAGACGAAGTTATTTTGCTTAGTCCAGATAGTAAAGAAGCGTTGGATTTAATGGAATTTACGAAGTAGTCTAATCATTTCGCTTGGAACGTATCTTCCACCCGCTAGGATATAGATTGAAAAACTTTGATTTTTCTACCTTGGCGAACCCCAAGACTTGGTTTTCATAAGTCAATAGGTAAAGACCATCGGACAGATTTAAATGTAGTTCTTCCAATGATAAATAAGTAAGTGCTTGCTCTTGGTTTAAATCAACCAATGGCAAGCCTTTTTTTTCGAGCATAAGTAGGGCCAAACCCTGTTGAGGGTCTATTTCCACTCCTTTATAATGACCTACTTCGATACCTATTTGCTTGACATAAAATGGTTTGGACAGCAAAGGTAATTCATCCAAAAGGTTACTAGGCGCAAGGAAGAGTGAATTCTTAAATTTATAGCTACTATAACCTCTCAATAGATTGGAGTCAAGATATTGAAGAAGCCAGGGATTGATATGGTCTTTAGTTGGTTTTTTTAAAGGGGAAATATAATGACCTTTTTTCCTCAATACCGAACAGAAAAACCCTTCTCCCTTCATCTTGTGAGGAAGAAATCGATATCCCGTGGTATTTTGGGTACAAATGGTATCGATATTCCATTCATCTTTTGTTTCTATTTCAATAGTTTCAAATAAAAAACCATCACTTAAAAGTTTTTCAAGTAGGAGTTCATTTTCATCAGGATTGTAAGTACAAGTACTATATATCATGATCCCACCTTCTTTGAGGCTAGACCAGATAGATTTGAATATATCATATTGTCTTTCGCTGCACATATTCGCAACTCCGAGACTCCATTCATCACGGGCATTTTTGTCTTTGCGAAATAGCCCCTCGCCAGAACATGGCGCATCTAATAAAATACAATCGAAATATTGGTTAATTGATTTGAAATCGGCTGGTTTGTTTTCTATGATGAGGAAATTTGGATAGCCCCATTTGGTAAGGTTTTCGCGTAACACTAAATTTCGTTGAGAAATTAATTCATTTGAAATGAGGAATTGATGACTTTCTAAATGGTCTAAGACTATGGTACTCTTACCACCAGGTGCTGCACATAAATCCAACACTTTATTCAGTGAAATTTCGTTTTTTATCTGAGACAAAACATAATCAATAAACATAGAACTCGACTCCTGCACATAGTAGTGTCCGAGGTGAAACAGCGGATCAAAGGTAAAGCTCGGTCTTTCATCGAGATATTTTCCATTTAGAGCCCATGGGATATTCGTATTTATTTCACCCTTCACTTTTCTCGGATTGTAGCGAATAGAAGTGATAGGTTCCTTATCGAGACTAGCTAGAAATTCTTGCCAGTCAGAAGGAAATTGTTTTTGAATTCTATATTCAAAATCAGAAAAACTCATTACTTGACTCTGTTTTTATTGTCTGATATGAATGAAGACCAATCATTGTATTTTTTACCGGCTACTATATTGGTGCTAGAATTGAAATGATGACAAACAGCCACCGCTAAGGCATCTGTAGCATCAAGGGATTTAGGCATGACATCCATTTTACATAGATTCTGTAGCATTTTTGCCACTTGTTCCTTTGTAGCATTTCCATTGCCAGTCACCGATTGTTTGACTTTTTTTGGATAATACTCTGCCACTGGCAAACCTAGCGACAGGGCAGCCACCATGGCTACGCCTTGAGCTCTGCCGAGCTTGAGCATACTCTGCACATTTTCTCCGTAGAAGGGGCATTCCACGGCGCATTCATCGGGTTTGTATTCTAGTACAAGAGCCTTGATTTTCTCATAAATTTTTAATAATTTGAGTTGCTGATTTTCTAGTTTATTGAGGCGTACCTCACCGAGGCATACAGTTGTAATTACATTTTTCTTGACAGAGATGATACCATAGCCTAAATGCAACGTACCGGGATCTATACCTAAAATGATTTTTTCTGACATAGTAAGAAGAACATCAATTCGTGTAAAATAGTTTTCTAAAATAGTCCATACGTCTACCCATGTGCATTGACTGCAGTGGAAAGGCTATTGTCACTTCTGGTATCTGCAAAACGGTCTGTATAGCGTTTGATAAACTGTAGTTGGAAATAAATAAAAAGTCTAGCTGACTTATCTTTGGGAAAAGACTAGACTTGTCCCCTTTGCACTGAACGACAAGATATTTAGAAACTTCATTTTTTGATGGCAGTCCTAGGTCGAAAAAATCTTCTTCTTCAAATGACGAATTGATTTCCATTTTATTTTCTACCGGTTCGAAGCTGGTAAAAATAGGAAGACTATCCAATATGGTTTCTTGATTGATAGCCATCAAATTGCTATAAAAGGAAAGATGGATGTCGAGGTATTTATTGAGCTGATGACATAAAACGGCAATTCCTGTGGCAGTACTAACTCCCATAAAGAATAGCTCAGCTCCTTTCGGGTCTGATAAATCAATTTTACTTATAGTTTTTGCCATAAGAGTTAATTACGGGTATTTCTCCATTTAATTTTAATAAAGATAGATAGAAATGGAAAAATCAATAAGCAAAAGCTATGAAGAGCATCAAAAATTAAAGTATAAATGACTGGTTTTGACTTCCAGTGAATATGCTTGGATATTTTGAAAAGAAAGAATGTCTTTGCGAAAACAAAAATCAAAATAAACGCGAAAATTAAAAAATGAAAGGCGAAAAAACTTATCCATAACCAGATACAAAACCAATAAAGAAAATTTAAGAGAAGAGGTTTGACGAGTTCTATTTGTATAGACCTATCAATAAATTTACCTTTATGAATATGCCGTAGTTTTTGTCTGAGCCAAGCTGTAAAGCTGGTATGCGGAAAGGAATAAACCAAGCTGTCTAATAGTACATCTATCTTCTTAGTCCCTTTATAATAACTGACTAGAGTGGTATCATCGCCGCTTCCTAATGTTCCATATTCTCCTAAATACTCTTGAGACCATAGGTCTTTTTTGAACGCCATATTTCGGCCAATACCCATATACGGTTTTCCAATGATGGTATAGTAAGCCAAATTGATAGCTGTTTGTAATGCATCATAGCGGATCCACTGATTGAGAAGACCAGATTGAGAAATATACGGAGATAGCCCCAAAATTATATCGGCTTGAAGATGCTGAATGTGCTGCGATATAGAAGCCAACCAATCATCGGAAGCTGGATAGCAGTCATCATCTATGGTTACAATCCAATCATGCTTTGCCAAAGATATTCCATAATTTAAAGCTTGCTTTTTCTCGCTGTACGGAAGGGATAATGCAGTTATATTTTCAATATGGAGTCTGCTAATATTCATTGCCTTTTGATGAAGAATTTCAAGAATATCTAGAGGTGTATTTTTACAAATAATTAAAAGCTCGAAGCATGAATAATTCTGTTCAAGTATTTTATCTAGGTAGGATAAAAGTTTTGTAGCTGGACCTTCTGTGCAAAGAACTATAGAAAAATCCATAGAAGGATAACTAGTTCCTATCTCCAGTTTATACGAAGTGAGAATTCGGTATTTTCTATAGAGGTGAACTAGACTCAGCAGCAATAGTATAAGAGAGCATATGCCGAGTATCCATTCCACTTTTTACCAGCTTAAAACTTAAAAGTATTGATCAGATGATAAATGTCTTTATCGACAAACTCGATAGCAGGTCTCAAAGAATCATAATTAGGAGTAGTAGCATAGTAAATAGCCCCACGAATAAATTTGTTTTTATAATCGGTGAGAATAAACTGCTTATCGGAAGCTGCGTTTCCACCGACAGAATATATGAGTCCTTTGATGTTAGGTTTATCTATGACGGAATCTTTGATATAACTCGCTTTAGACATATGCTTGGTGGTCAGTTTATATGAATCTTCGAGCAATTTTGCAAGAATCATTTCATCTTCATAATATTTATAACTGAAATGTATCTTTGCATTGAGGTCTGGATAGACAATATTGAACCAGCACGAGTCAGAAACTAATTGTTGATTTCGAAATGAGTCTTTATTTTCTATGTAAGTATAAGTTGGCAACTCAAAGCTGAAGCCACATTCAGAGGTATAAGGCTTATACTCTTTTTTTGGAAAATAAAAGCGAGGATAGGCTTTTTCTCTTGGAACATTATCTTGCGTACAACCAGATATAAACGTTAAGTTGTAAGTTATAAGTGATAAGTAGAGGAATTTATTTAGATGCATAATAACGACAAACTTAAAATTTATAACTTATCACTTAGAACTAAATTAACATTCTGCGATATTAACTGAAATATTTGTAGCCAAGCCTGCTTCAGAGGTTTCTTTATATTTGGTGTTCATGTCGAGGGCCGTTTGCCACATGGTTTTGATGACGCTATCTAATGAAACTTTTGCTTGAGATGGATCACTTTCCAAGGCTATGTTGGAGGCTGTAATCGCTTTCATTGCGCCCATGGTATTTCGCTCAATGCATGGTATCTGTACGAGTCCTGCGATAGGATCACACGTCATTCCTAAATGATGCTCCATGGCTATTTCGGCTGCCATCAATACCTGTCCTGGACTCCCGCCTAGTATTTCCGTCAATGCTGCTGCTGCCATAGCTGAGGATACACCTATTTCTGCCTGACATCCACCCATAGCCGCACTAATGGTCGCAGATTTTTTGAATAAGGTACCTATTTCACCCGCAGTGATGATGAAGTCTACAATTTTATTCTCATTTATATCATCGAGAAAACAAACGGCATACATTAATACCGCAGGCAGCACCCCTGCAGCGCCATTGGTAGGTGCAGTGATGATACGGCCGTAGGCTGCATTTTCTTCATTGACCGCTAAGGCAAAAACACTGACCCACTTATTGACCAAATTAAAATCTCGTTTGGAGTGTTGTAAAAATGAAATGCATTCATCTATATTTTCTAATTTCTGCCCGGCAGTAAGTTTGAGAAATATTTCATTGGCTCTTCGTTTAACTTTTAAAATGCCAGGTAAAATACCCCCGCGCTGGCTGCCTCGCCATATAGCATCTTGCATTTCACGCCACAAATACAAGGCTTTTTCCCTTATTTCTTTTTCTGTGAACCAAGTACATTCGTTGAGCATTACCAGCTGACTAACGGTCAAGTTAAGCTTTTTGCAATTATGCAATATCGTGTCGCCATCATGGCATGGAAGCTTACTTTTTGATTTCGCATTAGCTTCTGGTTTCTCGCCCTCCTCCATTATAAAACCACCGCCCACAGAGAAGTAGGTTTTCTTAATATCTACAC
The DNA here is from genome assembly GCA_964465185.1 of uncultured Chitinophagaceae bacterium. Taxonomy (GTDB): domain Bacteria; phylum Bacteroidota; class Bacteroidia; order Chitinophagales; family JADJOU01; genus CHPMRC01. The sequence continues at coordinate 20,227 of CAYXKX010000020.1, read as the reverse complement.
CATCGCTTAATTTAGCTTTAAAACTGAGTCCATTGGGGTGTTCTGGATGGGTATAGGTAAATAAAAATTGTATAGCGTTTTCAAAGGGAATCTGTTGTTCCCCACCAAGAATAATTGATTTCTCATCTTCTATTCTGGCGAGGACTTCATCTAGCTTTGTCGTGTCGAAGGTGCGATAATCATAACCGCAAAGTCCAAGTGTTACTGCAAAATCAGTACCGTGTCCTTTTCCCGTTTTTGCGAGAGAGCCATATAAATCAACCACGACATTCTCTACTTTATCCAAAAGACTTTTCTCATTGAGAAATTGGCAGAATGCCAAAGCGGCCTCCCACGGTCCCATTGTATGCGAACTCGAAGGCCCAATCCCTACTTTAATAATATCAAATGCACTGATAGATTCCATTGGACAAATTTAACAAATAGTCTCAAAGACAGGATTATAATTTGTAGAATAAATAATTGGAATTAAAAAAGCCTTGCCTACCTTTGTAAAACAATTGGTTATTAAATATGGATTTTTCTAATTTATTTGGAGAGGCAGTACTAAAAACAGTTATTAGCAAAGGCGTTGATGGCATCTACAATCTATATAAAAAGAATAATTTTCAAAGGGAGTTTATTAAAAAACTTAAGAATAATTCTAGTGATGAAGAATTTAAAGAGTTTAAAATACGTCATAGTTTCGATGTAAATACTGATGAAGTTATTGAAAGTGTTAAAGAAAATCTTTATTCATCTAACATGTGGTCTAGCGAAGTTAATTTCAGAACAGCCTTAGCATCAAAAGAATTAAGAAAAGTTTTTGTTGAAATTGACTTGTACCTTTCCCAAAAAAAAGATAGATTTGATGTTAATGAAAATTTAAAAAAAATAAACAGTAAGAATTTTCTTAAGGAGTATAAATCAAATGCAATTATATATGGAGGAGCCGGTGCCGGAAAAACAACACTTATCAAAAAACTATATAATGATTATATACTTACACATACTAGCTTCGGCTTTCAATTTCCAATAGTAATTAGATTACGAGAATTTGATTATGAAAGTATAATTAATCCTTATTCTCTAACACTATTTGATGTTATCCAGAGTGTTTTAGGAATCAAGATAAAATTAGCAAGTTTTAATAAAGAAACTGCCCAAATTGAATGCAGCAACTTCGTCAAAAAAATAATTATTAGTTTCTTAAATGAATGTAAAGTATTATTAATTGTCGATGGTTTTGATGAAATACCTGACATTTTATTAAAAAAACGATTTGAAAGGGATTTCCAACAACTTGCGTTGAGTTTAAAAGAATCAAGTTTTATTTTAACTTCTAGAAACAACGAATTTTTGCTCAAAATTGAGAATACAAAAATTTATGAAATATGTCCTTTAAATGATTCTCAAATAAAGGAGTTAATTAAAAAATGGTTAGGTAATCAGAAGAAAGCTGATGACCTTTTTGAAAAAATTGTTAGTTCTCCATATTATGATACAACTATGAGACCTCTTACATTAGCTCATTTATGTGCAATATATGAGAGAAAAAAAACTATTCCACCAAAACCTAGGTATATTTATGACTTTGTATTGAATCTATTGTTAGAAGCATGGGATCAGCAAAGAAGTATAGTTCGACCATCCCAGTACGCAGACTTTTATATTGAAAAGAAAAAGGAGTTTTTAGCGCACATGTCATATTGGTTAACATCCAATAATCAAAATAAAAATGTCTTTAAATCAGATGATATAAGACGGTGTTACTTAGCTATTCATGAGTCACATAATTTACCTGCTTCCCAGGCTAAAAAAGTTGTTACAGAGCTAGAAGCTCATACAGGCATATTCGTCCAATCAGGATATGACTATTTTGAGTTTTCCCATAAGTCTCTTCAGGAATTCTTAACAGCAAGACATCTATTTTCATTACCAGAAATGCCTGATATTAGTTTAATCGAAAATTTGCCAAATGAAGCTGCGATACTATTGAGTTTATCCTCATCCCCTAATTTATATTTTGATATGTTTAGACGTCAATTTAATAAAATTGAACAATATTTCTGGCATCCCTTTATTATAAGATTGTTGGAAGAGAAGCCTGATTTTGATTCTACCCCAAGTGTAATAATTTTCTTTATTGAGAATATTTGGAATAATCCAAAAACTTTTTGGTTTGAAGCATTTTCATATCTATTGGAAAATTCAAATCTTGCTATAGGTGTAAAACAACTATTTAATTTTTATATTAGTTCAATAGATTCTGGTTATACTACCTTAACTTATAAGAATCTAAATATACCAATAGATAAACGGAAATATTACCCAGGTCAACTATTTATGACAGCAGAAACTTATAAATTATTAAGAAGTTATTCTAGATGAATCTAATTGCTAAAGTAGGTTTTATTTTTTAGTTTGAATCAGATTGAATAAGCTTTCTTACTGTTTTGTCAATTAATCCAGTTCATAAAATATTATTAGTTTTAACTACAATGTATCTTCACACTCCTAATCGAATATGAAAAAATTTAAACTCGAATCTTCCTATAAACCGGCTGGAGACCAGCCTAGAGCTATTGAAGAGCTCATTCAAGGTTTAGAACAAGGATTGGATCATCAGGTGTTACTAGGTGTGACAGGTTCGGGCAAGACCTTTACTATGGCCAATGTCATAGAAAAGATTCAGAAACCTACGCTCATTATCACACATAACAAAACACTCGTATCTCAGCTCTATGGGGAGTTTAAACAGTTTTTTCCTGACAATGCGATTGAGTATTTCGTTTCTTACTATGACTATTATCAGCCAGAGGCTTATTTGCCGAGCTCGGACACCTATATAGAAAAGGATTTATCCATAAATCAAGAAATAGAGAAACTCAGGTTGTCCACGAGTTCATCCCTCTTATCTGGGAGAAATGATGTGTTGGTGGTGGCGTCCGTCTCTTGCATTTATGGTATGGGAAACCCCCATGAATATAAAAAAGGTGTGATTCAACTATCTGTAGGTCAGAAGATGACGAGAAATTTCTTCTTGACGAAATTAGTTGATGCCCTTTATTCGAGAACCACTGCTGAACTAGCACGTGGAAATTTTCGAGTGGTAGGCGATGTCGTAGAGGTGTTTCTTCCATACATCGATATGGGATGGCGAGTAGAGTTTTATAATGATGAAATAGAAACGATAGAAAGCTTCAATCCTGTGACGAATCGAAAGATAGAATCGAGTTCGCAGTTAGCTATTTTTCCTGCAAATATGTATGTAACTCCAAAGGATTTATTGATAGAGAGTATTCATAAAATACAAGATGACTTAGTCAAGCAAGTCGAATATTTCAAATCCATAGGTAAACATATCGAAGCAGCTCGAGTGACGGAGCGAGTCAATTTTGATATAGAAATGATGCGTGAATTAGGCTACTGCAGTGGTATAGAGAATTATTCTCGCTATCTGGATAAGAGAGAGGCAGGGGACAGGCCATACTGTTTGATCGATTATTTTCCTGAAGATTTTCTTATTATATTAGATGAATCACACGTAACTATACCGCAGCTACATGCCATGTATGCAGGTGATAGAGCGCGCAAGACGAATCTCGTAGAGTATGGATTTCGGTTGCCATCGGCTATGGACAATCGACCTTTGCAGTTCTATGAGTTTGAATCCTTTCCTGTGCCTCGTATCTATGTGAGTGCTACACCAGGTAAATTGGAATTAGAAAAAACAGAAGGGGTCATCGTAGAACAAATCGTAAGACCTACAGGATTGCTCGACCCACCAATTAGCGTGCGTCCAATACTGAATCAGATTGATGATTTGATGCATGAAATAGATTTACGCGTGAAGAAAAATGAACGTGTTTTGGTGACTACCTTAACCAAACGTATGGCAGAGGAACTGACAGAATATTTCTATAATGCAGGGGTGAAATCGAGATATATCCATAGTGAGGTGGACACGTTGGATAGGGTAGAGATTTTGCGTGAATTGCGTATGGGAAAATTTGATGTACTCGTAGGAGTCAATCTTTTAAGAGAGGGCTTGGATTTGCCGGAAGTTTCTCTCGTAGCCATACTCGATGCGGATAAAGAGGGCTTTTTAAGAAATGAACGTTCCTTGACTCAGACAGCAGGCAGGGCAGCGAGAAATGCGAATGGATTGGTTATTTTTTATGCAGATAAAATCACCAATTCCATGCAGCGGACCATGGATGAGACGGATAGAAGAAGAGATATTCAAATCAAGTATAATTTAGAACACGGTATCACGCCTACGACGATATTAAAATCAAATGAGGAAATATTCAAGCAGACTTCTGTGCTCAATATCCGTTAATACGAAGAAATAGATGCTATGCCTACAGCTATGGTGGCAGAGGAAGGCGAAGAAGAATACTTGAGCAAAGATGAACTCGAGCGCAAAGTCAAAGCAGCGAGAGATAAAATGCAAAAAGCAGCTCGACAAACGCACTTCGCAGAAGCGGCTCTGTATCGAGATCAGATGTATTATTATCAGACTAAGTTGGATGGTTTGAAGAGGAGTGGGAAGTAATATATAAATTATACTTCATAATGAAAGATTTAATTCTGACTATTGACGAGATTGCAAAGTTTGGACTTTATCCAAACTTTTCCCCGACTGACAAAGAGAAATTGTTGGAAAAAAATCTTGTGAAAATTTATAGCCTTTATTTTGAAATAGAATATAAGTTCGACGAGACTGACTACCCAGAGTTTGTAGAAAATGAGTATTCTGAAATTAGAAAAAATGTAACAAATAATTTCCCAGACTTTGGACTATACAAAACCAGACTTGACATAAAGAACATAAACGACTCAAGTGATAATGGCATGGGAGATGCCATTGATGACTTAACAGATGTTATTCTTGACTTATTAGAAGTGAAATGGAGACTTGAACACAACAGTCTAGCAGATGGATTGTGGTATTTTCATTTAATTTTCCCTAGCCATACTCAACAACACATTCTTGACTTGTTAAACTATCTGAAGCAAAAGAATGAATAAAATTAGAATATGTTTTGGAGAAATTCTTAATGTCAAGAATCACCTGCAAGGAACTCAGGAGCTGTGTAGAATTTATTACCAGCCGAAAATTATTTTAATATAACACTTAGTCCTCTTCGACAGGCTCAACTGAAAAAATATTCCTCAATTTTTGTTCAGTCACCCCGTTTTTAGAATCAAGTTTAAGTGTATAACATGTTTCATATCATAATCATGCCTAAACGTATCAAATCGTATCATTTTATCCAAACCTTTTAATATCATAATCGTATCTTTGCGTATCAAATCGTATCAAAATGGTTAATGGTGTATATAATTTCAAACTGAGTATAGATTGGAAACTGATTAAATTAATCAGTGAAATTGACCGTTTTGATGCAAATTGGACTGCTATTGAACGCAAAGAAAGACAAGGTCTCAAAGAGTTAAAAAGCATTGCTACCGTTCGAAGTGTGGGAGCTTCCAACCGTATTGAAGGTAACAAAATGAGCGATGTAGAAGTCGATCAATTGCTTAAAAAGATTGACATAACCAATCTAAGCGATAGAGATTCACAGGAAGTAGTGGGGTATTTTGAGGTATTAGATTTGATTTCGGAATCCTATGAGGAAATCAGCGTGACGGAAAGTTACATCAAAAGTTTACACAATAATTTGATGAAATACAGTGTCAAAGATGAATGGCACAAAGGCAAGTACAAGTTGCACAACAATGCAGTCGAAGCTTCATATCCTGACGGTTCACGCCAAATCATATTTCAAACTACCGAAGCAGGAATAGCCACTGAAGATGGCATGAGAAATTTAATTCATTGGTATAATTCTGAAAAGGAGGTTCACCCAATAATTAAATTAGCAGCATTTATTTATGATTTTTTGAGCGTACACCCGTTTCAAGATGGAAACGGCAGGTTGAGTCGATTAATTTCGATGCTTCTATTGCTAAAAAATGGATATCAATGGATTCAATACGTGAGTTTTGAACACGAAATTGAAAGTAAAAAAAATGAATATTATCAGGTACTGAGAAGTTGTCAAGCACTTCGCCCTGGTGAAGATATAACTGTATGGGTTCAGTTCTTTTTGAATTGCTTATCCAATATTCAATCTAGCCTAATGTCTAAATTGGAAAAAAGCGGAGTAGAAACCCAGCTTTCACCTAA
>CAYXKX010000020.1:6807-14039 GCA_964465185.1 uncultured Chitinophagaceae bacterium | reverse complement strand
TAAAGAAAATTTAATTCTTAAGATTATTCAGAATCGGCCCAACATTCAGTCAGGGGAAATTGCAGAAAAAACAGCGATACCTTCACCTACAGTAAAGCGCATATTGGCAGAACTACTTAAAAAGGAATTGATTGAAAAACAAGGAAGCGGACGCAATGTGAGTTATACAATTATGTAAAACTATCTTTAAGAATGGGTTTTGAAGCCTGATTTTTTTTCGAGTTATAATGTTTAGCAAAGCCTTACTAGTTAACTTAGCAGTTTCTAAAAATTCCACTCCTACCTCGCCTTTATACACAAGACTTTCTAACCTTCTAAGACATTTTGTCACTAAATTCCCTCTTGGCATCTCATTTGCCTATTTAAAATTAAAAATTCAACATTAAAAATTAGAACATATGAGTACGAAAGGAAAAATTAAAGTAGACGTCGAAAACATATTCCCCCTTATCAAGAAATTTCTCTATTCTGATCATGAGATATTTTTAAGAGAGTTAGTGTCCAATGCGACCGATGCAACCCTCAAACTCCGACACCTTGTCAGCAAAGGTGAATCTAAGTCAGAATATGGCAATCCTATTATCGAAATTAAGATAGATAAAGAAGCCAAGACCCTTCACGTCATAGATCAAGGACTGGGTATGAGTGCAGAAGAGGTAGAGAAATATATCAATCAAGTGGCCTTTTCTGGCGCGGAAGAATTTCTCAATAAATATAAAGATTCGAAAGATAGCGGTATCATAGGTCACTTTGGTCTCGGATTTTATTCGGCCTTTATGGTGGCTGATAAAGTAGATATTATAACCAAGTCTCATACAGATGCGCCAGCAGTCAAATGGAGTTGCGACGGTAGTCCAGAGTATTCTATAGAGCCAGCTGATAAAACAGACAGAGGCACCGAAATCGTATTGCATATCAATGCGGAGTCCGAAGAATTTCTCGATGAAGCCAGAATCAAAACTCTACTCAATAAGTACAATAAGTTCATGCCGATTCCAATTAAGTTCGGTATGAAAAAAGAATATCTACCCTTACCTGAAGGCGCAGCAGAAGATGCTAAACCCGAGGAAGTAGAAGTGGACAATATTATCAATAACCCGAGTCCGGCATGGACTAGAAAACCAGCTGATTTAAAAGACGAGGACTATCAAACATTTTACAATGAACTCTATCCCTACCAATTCGAAAAACCCCTTTTTCACATCCACCTCAACGTGGACTTTCCTTTCAACCTCACCGGGATATTATACTTCCCTAAGCTTTCCCCAAATTTACAAGTTCAGAAGGACCGTATCCAACTCTACCAAAATCAAGTATTCATCACCGACAATGTCGAGGGGATAGTTCCTGAATTTTTAACTATGCTCCGAGGAGTTATTGACTCACCAGATATTCCATTGAATGTTTCACGGTCATACCTGCAGGCAGATAGCAATGTCAAGAAAATATCGGAATATGTAACCAAGAAAGTAGGAGAGAAGCTTCAGTCGCTCTTCAAAGACAATAGACAAGATTTCGAATCTAAGTGGAACGATATCAAGATAGTCATAGAATATGGTATGTTGAGTGAAGCTAAGTTTTATGAAAAAGCGATGCAATTTGCCCTATTCCCAACGACCAAAGGGGAGTTTAAGACTTGGGATGAATTGAAAGAACTTATCAAGGATACTCATAAAGACAAAGACGAAAAAACGATAGTTCTATATACTTCGGATAAAGAGAAGGAATATAGCTATATAGCTGCTGCTGAGGAGAAAGGATATACTGTAGTGCATCTGGATAGTCCTATTGTAGCCCACTTGATTCAGAAAATAGAAGGGGAAAATGAAAAAATATCATTTGCTCGTGTAGATTCTGCTCCTGTGGATCAGTTGATTAAGAAAGAGGACAACCAAATCTCTAAACTGTCAGAAAAAGAGAAGGAAACCCTCAAAACGACGATAGAAGAAGTCATTCCTAAAGCGACTTTCCATCTTCAACTTCAAGCTTTGGATTCGGAGGCTGCTCCTTTCCTAATAACTCAGAGCGAGTTTATGCGCAGAATGAAAGATATGCAAGCTACAGGTGGCGGTGGATTTATGGCTATGGGTGGTTTCCCAGACTCCTATGACTTGATAGTCAATGAAAATCATCCAATTTCGACTAAAATTTTGGAGGAAAAAGATGCCGATAAAAAGAAAGGCATGATACAACGTGCATTCGATATCGCACGTTTATCACAGGGCTTGCTAAAAGGCTCTGAATTAAATGATTATATCAAGAAGAGTTTTGACAACTTATAATAAGTTAGACTCTATATTATACAATACCTTCGTTTAGAAGGATATGTGTTGATAAGTTTTTTTAATTTAATTTAAGTTAAAAGATACATTTGTGTTCTAAACCAATTAAATTTTAAAAACATGAATGTAAAAAACTTTTTAATCGGAACGGTTGCCGCAGGACTGGTATTCTATTTCTTAGGTTGGGGTCTTTATGGCTTTTTGTTCAAAGATATTTGGCCAGTAGCAGAAGGAGCAGTCTATAATCCTATTACAGGATTTGTTGCTAGTCTATTTAGTGGAGCTGCATTGTCATTTATTTTTAGTAAAATAGGTAGCATGAATTTGCAATCAGCGGCAGTAACTGGTGGTGTTATAGGTCTCTTAAATACAGTGGCTATGCATTTATATATGATGGCTTCTGGGAATTGTAATAGCATGACCACATTGATGACAGACACTGGTATTAATTTAGTAATGGGAGCAGTAGCTGGAGCAGCAATCAATTTTCTTGTTGGGAAATTTGGTGGTTCTAACGAATAATTAAATTTTAATTTGTTATGAAGTTAGTTGTAGCCTCATTGGTGGGCTTTGTTGTTTATTTTTTAGTAGCTTCATTAATTTATGGAGTTCTATTTAGTTCTTTCCTTCCTCATCCAGAAGAGACGCTTCAAATAATGTATATGGTCACGGTAGGATGCCTATTCACTGGTATGTTGTTTGCCTATGTTTTAGTATATTTAGGAGCAGGAGATACACCGTCTAATGGAATGCGCAATGGAGCAATCTTGATGGGACTTTTAGCCCTAACTATGCATGCCTTTACCTATGATTGCATGAAGGAGTGGACATGGACTCATCGTTTCGTCGATCTTTTCACCAGTATTTTTATAGGTGTATTAATGGGTTGGTCCATATGGTTCGTCAATAGTAAAATGACAAAAAAGCAAGCTTAATTACTACAAGTTCAAGATTATAAACGTCTCAGGTCTTTGTACTTGGGGCGTTTTTATTTTGACAAAAGACTCGTATATCATTTTTTTGTTTCATTATCTATAGCTGAATCAAAAACTTCTTCTGTGCAGGGCAACACAATTTTCTTATAGATTTGACTATTTTCATCCTCAATTTTTTCTATATCCTTCATTGAGTAATCGGAGGAATATAATTTAGTAATCATACAAGTGCAGTATTCTTTTATATGTTTTATAGTATAAACTTTCATTATTTCTTTGTCATTCAGATGATTGGTGACGCAGTTTTCAATTGCAAGATTTTCCAACTTTCTACCTTTAACTTTTTTGAATTTAAGATTATTGAAAATTGAAATATTACTATCAAGACAATGATTAATCTTTGATAAATATTCTTCCTGAGAGAGAAATTCAGCTATATGGTCTTCCGCGACTTTATTAAAATTAGAATCAGATAGAACATTTATAAGGCTATCACAGAGACAATTACACATTTTTTTCTTCTCAAGGTCAATTAATTGAGGTATTCGTTTTTCTATGTTTTTTAAGCACCCTCTAATGCATGCATTGCGCTCAGCCATAGAAATTTCAATAGAATTATTGGAATCATTCTGAGCATTAATAGAAATTGACATACAAATATTAATGTATAAGACTGCAATTATCTTCATTTAGTAGTATTTTAATTTATATGTCAAAAGTATAGTGTTTTGTTATTTTTATAATTAAATAAAAATTTCAACTTGAACTAAATTCTCATTTTTTATTTTTGTTTTCTTTCTAATCTCACTTTTTATTGGCAATAAATAAGTCTCTTTTTTACTATCGTACCATATAGCGGTTTCCCATTTCACGCCGTCTATTTCAGCAGATGCTTTGAGTCTTCCCCAGCCTTCTTCTTGATTTCTGAAATTTTCACGAATTTCACGAGACATGTCTACAGGTAAAGAGATAAAATACCAACCACCTTTTGGAGCTTGGTGCTGCCATAGTTTGCCAGAAAAGGAGTAAGATGTTTTCATGTATGGACTAACTTCGCAATATTTTATCCATGGCTTTCCCTTTTGCAAGTTCATCAACCAATTTATCTAAATACCGCACCTGTTTCATAAATTCATCTTTTATTTCTTCTATTCTATAACCACATATAGTGCCAGTGATTAGATGCGCATTGGAATTTAGTTTCGCCGATAGAAAGAAATCTCTAAAATTGACTTGGTTATCTAAAATTTCTTGAAGACTTTTACTATCATATCCTGTTAACCATTCTATCACTAGGTGGAGCTCTTCAATAGTCCTACCTTTTTTTTCAATTTTAGTGACATAATGAGGGTAAACGGAGGCAAAACTCATTTGTGCTAGGCGCTCCTCTCCACTTAATTTAGCAGCCATTTCTATTTAGTTTTTTGATAAGAACCATCTGCCCCAGATGGTAATAGCTATGTTCAATAACCCCTTCTATATTGCGCAGATTGGTGCCATATTTTTTATCTATAAAATCGTCCTCCAGGAATGCATCATCCATCGCTTCAATTTTATCTGAAAAAAGTTCTGCTTGGAGTAGAAATTCTTCCTTTAATTTTTCCCAATCCTGTTCACATTTTATATCAGGTAAATCAAAGCTGAATTTATCATTAATATCTAACTTCCCAGTTTCATAAGCAGAATTTAATCCTTTCAAATAGTAGGTTAAATGATAGGTCAGGGCAGCTATACTATTGAATCCATGTACCACTTTTATAGATTCCTGCCAAGAAGCAGACTGAATTTCGTGCTTGACATTTGTATTCGCTATCCATTTCCCGTCTATAAAAACTTCACGAAGGCGGATGGCTAGGGAGTGGCATCTTGTCATAGGTGTTAATTAATCAATCCTTATATTTGTGTATTAAATTATGCCCAAAGATAAGCGATACAGAAGTTTTATAAAGGGAATTTCATGGAGGATAGTAGGAACTATTGACACTATGATTATTTCTTATTTTTATACTCGCGATCCACTAAGCGCTTTGCAGATAGGGATGACGGAGGTGTTGACTAAAATCGTCCTCTACTATGTTCATGAGCGAATTTACTTCAAAACCTTTGGTGATAAAGTCGGTCAGCGGAAAATAAGTTTGGTCAAAGGTGTTACTTGGCGTATAGTAGGGTCGATAGATACTATCTTAATTTCTTGGATATATACCGGCGACCCAATAATAGGATTGAAAATAGGTGCCACTGAATTTCTTACCAAAGTAGTTTTATATTACCTCCATGAAAGAGTTTGGAATAAAATTAGAATAGGTACCATAGTAGAATAGAAAATTATATGTACAATATGAATCCAATCGAGACTTTTAAAATTGAACCTCCAATAATAGTTATAACAGAAAAGGCAGAAGACTTTGGGAAGGGAATAGGCGAAGCATTTGTGCGTCTAGCAGAGAAACTTGAGCATAAAGGGGAGAAAAGAGATTGTTATGGTATAGTCCTTAAAGAAGAGGTTGGAATGAATTACTTTGCAGCATTTACAGAACTGTACCCGGGGGAAGCTGCTGAAAAATCACTTCCTAGTTTTACGATTGCTTCGGGAGATTATCAGTCAATCAGACTAGATGAGTGGAATAAAAATATTTTGCATATTGGCCCTACATTTGACCAGATATTGAAATCAGGGAAAGTAGATACATCTTCTCCTTGTATAGAATTTTATAAGACAGAACAGGAGTTGATTTGTATGGTAAAGGCTCTTTAGGATTAATTCTCAAGCAACTCTGGTCTATATTCAAAATGCATGGTGTCATAGTGATACCATTTGCCACCCCAGATGAATCCATGTTTCTCAAAAATATCCACGATGATTTGAGGAATTTGATTCTTGTAATTAAGAGAAACATCCTCATTCGTCGATTTACTATTCCACTGCCAGTAGTGTGAATATTTGATGTTAATATCTATGGATGCGCCGAAACTATGTTGACTGAGTCGTTTCGTGCCACTGATGCATCGCCAGTTAAATGTGCCACCTACATTAGTTAAGTATTTTTGCAATTCAGAGTGCTCGTCTAATTCACGAGATATAGCTTCTAGTTTTTTATCGAGGCCATTAATCTTAGAAACGCGAATTTTCTGATTCGCCAATTTAGGACACCAAACTATTTCAACTAAATTCATCTCAACTTCTTTCGCTGAATTGCCATAAATTTTTCGAAAAAATGCTTCATTGCGATATCGTCCGGGATCATAGTTTTTTGATATGGGTTTAGAAATAGAACCTTTAGAATATGCCTGTTTAAACATATCTTCAATATCTGCGTTTTCTAAAAGTTCTTTATGCGATTTTGATTTACCATCATCATATAAAATGCTGGAGTTATCTTGAAAAACTAATTTACCATTGTCATAACTTATAATCTGAGGATAGTATTTCATTAGCTTCTGCACGGGAACAGGAATCTGCGATTTGAGATGAAGAGTAGAGATAAATAGCAGTAGAAAAATTTTCATCTATTGATAAGTATAATGACCGATGATTTCATAATCAAAAAGCATATCTTCCAAAACCTGGCCTGATCCAATGTTGTGTACAATTTGATAGCGCAATCCATCGTTTGATTTGATAGATGAAACTATCCCGATATGAGATAACTTGCCCCCTAGTAACCAACATACAATATCTCCTGGTTGATATTCCTTTGCTTCGTTAGATATTTTTTTTACTGTTCCAAAACGCTCAAAGAATTTCATCAAATTATAAACTCTTCGATGATCTATATTCTTATCCGCTTTTGTTCTACCCCATTTTTTAGGATAGAGAGAAAAATTCCTAGACATATCTTCATGAACAAGTTTCTGTAGATCTATTCCCAATTTTCGATAAGCGCGAATAACAACATCCGTGCAAACACCTTTATTTGCTGGTACATCGCCCATAGGATATTTTAGAACGACATAAGCTGGGTCATAAACTACGTCGTCTTTGGTTAGTTGTAATGCTGCATCCGCTAAAGAAATT
>CAYXKX010000020.1:2077-6797 GCA_964465185.1 uncultured Chitinophagaceae bacterium | reverse complement strand
TTTGCTTGATGAAGTTTGAGGATAAAGCTGAATTGAAATGAAAAGAAATAGTATGAAGTACATATACATTATTTATTTCATGGAATAATTTTTAAGCGCCTTCGCTTTATTCCAAGCGATCGTGACAAATAACAATGTCATGCTACCTCCAAACAAAACAGAGCGAACAGTGCCTAAAATTTGAGCAGCAAAACCACTTTCGAATGCGCCTATTTCATTGCTAGAGGAGATAAACATAGAATTGACTGAGGTTACACGAGCGCGCATATGATCAGGAGTTTCTAGCATAAGTATTGCTCCACGAATAACTACACTGACAGCATCAAACGCTCCCATCAAAAATAACAAAGCTAGGGAAACGAAAAAAGAGGAGGATAGCGCAAAACCTAAAGTTGCTAAACCAAACAATCCTACAAAAAGGATGAGCCATTTGCCAGTATCTTTTCGAATGGGATTTCTCGCGAGAAACAACATGGTAGCCGCTGCCCCTAGAGGCATAGCCGCTCTAAGATGGCCAAATCCGTCGCTATCTACTTTTAAAATATCGTTAGCAAAAATAGGAAGTAGAGCTACGCAGCCTCCAAAGAGAACAGCAAATAAATCCAAGGAAATAGCCCATAACATCACTTTGTTTTCAAATACATATAACAAGCCTTCTTTCATTTTTAAGTAAGAATCTTGAAAACTAAAATCATTTGTTAATTGACTTTCAGATTTAGGTAGTTTAAGGATCGAAAGTAAGGATATGAAAAGAAAAAAAACGACAACAAGAAAGGCATTTTCAGAACCCGTATATTTAATAAGATAACCCCCGAGAATAGGACCTACGACTGCGCCGATCTGCCATGCATTGCTGCTCATAGCAGAGTATTGAGCCATTTGGTCACGAGGTATGATAGATGAAAGCAAGGCTACGGATGCTCCCATGCCCATACTACCTATGACGCCCATGAAAAATACGCCTAGGAAGATACAATTCTTAATGATAGAATTTTGATTGTGGAAGTAAGTCATAGCCATGTACATGAATAAGGCTAGAATGAAATAACTTCCAACTACAATAATCAAAGCTTTTCGTTTTTCCATGCGTTCTACTTGATATCCGGCAGGAAGAGCCAATAAAATTCTTGGCAAAGCTTCATACAATCCAAGCATTCCCAAGGCCAAAGCAGTACCACTAATCTTGTATAGAAAATAACCTAAAATAGTCATTTTCATTTGCATAGCTACGGTTGTAAAAAAGCGGAAGCTAAGAAACCAATTCATCTGCGCATTCATCTCTTGCAAATATCAATTATTTAACTTGTAGCAAGGTAGAATATATATCGTCAAGTAAAACACTTTCTAAATTTTCCGTGTCTAGGTTCATATCGATGTAAACACCACCGCCTGCCTCTGCCATTTGACTGAGCTTTGTTTTTTGGTTTTGGGAAGTTCCAAAACCTACTACTGAAGTTAAAATCCCATTTTCATTCATTTTTTCAATTTTTTCTAGCATAACCTTATCATCGTAGGCATATTTATTAATTTTGCCATCGGTGGCTATAATCACCATATTTATAGCCTCAGGCATATAGTTTTTCTGTAATATTTCAAATGCCTTATCAATTCCTAAAACTCCATCTGTAGTTCCAGAGGGCAAAATTGAACTTACGCTGACGATAGCTTTTTCCTTTTGTATTATTTGGCTGCGCTCCATGAGTTCATCCACTTGATCGTTAAATGTAAGAATAGCCATATAATCTTGAGGCTGATAATTCTTGACGAGATGTATGATACTCTTCTTTAGAATACCTATTCTATTGGGTTTTTCCATAGATTTGGACACGTCGATGAGTAAAATGAGATTTAAGGTTTTACGATTGGACAGGCTCGTTGAAGGATTCGTGCTCGCAGGGAGTTCTATTGCTATTTCCGGAGAAGGATTTGGTCTAGGATCATAGAATGGAGCCTTCACATTGAGTTCTTTTTCTTCTGCTACACTGTCAAATGTATCCCTTGAAGCTTCGACTAATAAACTATCCTTTTTTAATGAAACAAACCGAGCAAGACTATCTTTTTTTATCAAGGTATCTTTAATCTCAGGTTTATCAAGTAGAATAAAAGCTATATTTCGATTGGGATCCAATTTTATATCAAGAACTTCTTTCCCATAATCTTTAACTAGTGCTTGTATACTATATTTACCTTCGGGTATTCTATTGATCAAAGCTCCAAATCTATTGGCTACACCAATATAGCTCTTTTGATTCGTCACATTTTTTATAAAAACTTTGGCATACGGTATACCCACAAATGTTTGGGCATCTACAACCATAAAGGCAATATCTCGGTCGCCGAATAATTTATTGCTTTCAGTAAGTGACTTATACGATTTAGAAATAGTGGCAACTGTACCGTATAGGCTTAGCTCTATTTTTTCCTTTTCATTTACTATAATATATAATTTCTCGTTAAAGGGACCTTCTTGTTCAGGGTAGAAGTTTATTTTTACACTACCTTTTTCACCAGGAAGAATAGCTTCCTTTTTATAGGTGGCATTGATCAAGTTGCTAATAGGTTCATAACTCAGTAAAATAGGTTTATCGGAGATGTTTTCATAACTAAAATTTATTCCATAAGCATTATTAATATCAAGTTCACCTAAATAAATTTTTCTATTTTCAAAGCGCAATGAGGCCTGTGAGGACAAATTGAACGTGAAAATAGACAGAACAAATAAGATAAAATATCGCATGAGTTGGTTTATGCAAAACTAAATGGAATGTAAGATATATTATAGTTAAGAAGTTTCATTTGGTTTAAAAATTGTGCTTTAGTTTAAAATATTTTAAGAAAAATAAAAAGATGTAGATACTGACTAAAGAAAATATAGCCAGAAAAATACTAGATAGGGCGCTAAAGTTCATTGAATCTGATATACCTTTAGTAGAAAGAAAAATTGCAACAGAAATAAATAAGGGTATAATAATGGAATGAATTATCTGGCTTCGATTATTTATTTTATTGAGTGAATTAACGTGATAGATTAAAAATGGCAAAGGAATAAGGTTGATTATTAACCAATATAGGGAGGCTCCTTCAAATAAAAGTAGATTGATCAATGTATAAAGTAAGGGGATTGAAATTAAGGCGAGAAATCCGGTTAGGTAAATTAAAAATCTGGTCTTGGACATGGCAATCAGATAGGTCCAAGGAATTATCATTAACGCATTGCATAAGCTCCCTATAATTATATAGCTAAAGGATGTGCTTAGCTTTTCGGCGGTGTTATATTCTTGCAACCAGGTTATTAAGAAATCTTCACGTACAATTATTAGTAAAACACATAAAGGGATAAGACTATAACTAATGATTTGAAAATGTTTGGTGTAGTTGGTTTGAACTTCATCCAAATGTTCTGAATGCACAGCTTTGGAAATATATGGGAAAAGCGCACTTTTTACTGTGGCGCAGTACATGATAAAGGCCATAAGAATATTATAGAGAATTGCGTAATATCCAAATTCTGATTTGCTCAACCAGCGAGTTAATAAAAAATTATTCATATCACTATAGATAAATCCAAAGAGACTAATTATGGATATGCCAATAGCAAGGCGCTTCAGTTGGTTTATATAATTAAGCGAGAAGTACTGAAAAGAATTGACAAATCGAACCTCTTTATATATTAGTATTTTTTGTATGAGAATAGTGACAAGTGAAATGCAAATATGCCAATAAAAAAACAGCTCTATGCTGGCAGTAAATAGAGTAAAAAGAAAAAGTATGCCAACATTTTTTACTGCTGTGAGTCCAAGTTGAGTATAATTGGATACGGTTTGTTTATTTAAGCCGAATAATGCACCTGTATAGAAGGAATGCGGCCATTGCACCAATATAGCTATAGCGATTAGCCAGAGAATATTTTTCGTATTACCGACTGCTGAATTGCCAAAAAACCAATGGCTTAGTAGCCAATTAGAGGATAGAATTAAAGCAGCACTGATAAAGACACCAATAGACAAATACATAATTTCTTGAGTTGCTATGACGGTTTTCAATCTATCTCTAGATTGAAATCCTATTTGGCTTATCTCTTTGGTAATTATATTAGTAAGTCCAAAATCAAAAATATACAAAGCACTCGCAATAGTAGTGTAAATGCCAATCCAGCTATACTCATCTATGCCTAAGTATTTTAGAATAAAGGGGAGGCTTAGGAGAGTAATCAATACAGATAATCCACGAGTGACTAATATTCGACAGTTTTTCAGAACCAAAATCTGAGAGAAAAACTCTTGAAACACTCTGAATGAGCGACCAAAATGAGAGCTTTTCCTGTTGGATAAAACTTCTTAATGAACTAAAATCTCTTGTCTGAATCGTTGACATGAGTTTTCGGTCTTGTTCTCTATTCTCAAAAATATTGATGAGATTTTTAATCTCTTTATACGAAAGATAATCCTCGCACCATTCAAAAAGTCGATAGTATGATACTTGATTTTTTGCGTATTCCTCATGGCTGTATCTCTGACTGGATTGATTTCCATCATGTTTTCTCCAAATACCTATTTCTTTTGACCCTATGATCACATTTCCTAGTAAGGCAGCTCTGGCTGCAGTTAGAAAATCAGTGTGTAGACAGTCATCTGAATAGGCACCATGCTTTTCGACCAAATCAATCTTGAATATACTACTGAGGTGCGAAAAACCATAATGCTTTATGCAAAGCCTAATA
>CAYXKX010000020.1:272-2057 GCA_964465185.1 uncultured Chitinophagaceae bacterium | reverse complement strand
TTAATGCCAATTCGGGCCAAAAAGTTTGATTGAATATGGGTTATATTATCTGAAGGATTACGATGAACAATTTGCATCGCTTCATCTAGCCATCTGCTGCAAGTGTAATAATCATCACTGTCTAAATTGATAAGCCATTCTGCCTGTTTTCGCTGACTAAAGGCAAACTGATAGTTTTCGACCCTTCCTAGCCTTTTGGCATTATGAATAACATCTATATTTTCAGGAAGATGAATGGTTTTCAAAACTTCTTTCGTATCGTCGGAAGAGCAGTCATTTACAATGACAGAACTAAAATTTGGATAATCGAGCTGACAAACACTGTCTATGCACTCCTTTAGAAAATGTGCATTATTGTAATGGAGAATCTGAATATATACGCTTGGTAGATGCATTGAAAATATCTAGTCTGCTAAATAATCTTAGTTTGGTTAGACTGAATTGTATTGAGCTCGCTTAAGTGATTTCGATACCAATTCACCCCTGCATAGTTAGCATTAATGTCATAGATTTCTGGGTTAGTTTTAAGAAGATTTAAAATATCATCCAATGAAAAGTTGGGATTAATAGAATAGAGCTCTTCAAATACACGTTGAATAAATAAAAAGTCTTCTTGGTAATCTAAAGTAAAGCGGTGACTCATTGAATAATCTAAGTCCTTGTCCCAACTTACATTTCCTAGTTTGAATAACTGGGGATTTTCCCAAAAATAGGGCGTTGTATGTTCACGTTCGAGCTTTTTACTCGCTTCTTTCGCCGCTTTTTCCAGAGCGGAGAAGGTGAATACTTCTACATCATTCCCATCGGGATAGCTGGCTGGATGAAGATTTGAAACGAAATCAAATTGGTTCTGTAAAAAGTAGCCAAAGACTTTATCTATGACTCTTGAATCAATCAAAGGGCAGTCAGATGGAATTTTGGATATAATATCGGCTTGGTATTGTAATGCACATTGATAATGTCTGTCAAGAACATCATCTTCATCACCTCGAAATAGAGCAATATTATTTTTATGACAGAATTCCTCGATGATATCATCATTCTTATTGGTCGATGTGGCTACGACAATCTGACCACATAGTTTGGAATAAGACATTCGCTCCAATTGCATTAGAAGGACCGACTTGCCCAATATAGTTTTCATAACCTTTCCTGGCAGCCTACTTGAGCTCATTCTAGCTTGCACTATGGTTACTACTTTTGTCATAATGTATTGATTTAGTATAGCAGTTTCTAACTTATAGATATTTTTTAACTGAAGGGGAAGTTTTTATAAAATCATTTTTATCTCCCTTGTATTCCATAAATTCACTTACAATTCCAGAGATGATTTCGCCACTTTTCCCACCGTTTTGTATTGGTTTTTTTATTTCCAATTCCTCAATAGGAAAATAGCTGTATACTTTCTTCCCGAGCACCAACCCTTGGTATACGCATGAGGAGTACTGAGTGATCAGAACATCACAATGGGCTATCAAAATATCGATAATAGGCTCAGTTATAATACAGGCATTGGGATGGACAGACTTAATTTCTGATATTACCCGCTCAATACTTTCATTTGGGTGGGGTTTGAAAATCAGCTTTCTTCCATTCGCAATTCTGATTGCTTCCTTGATAAGGAAAATTCTGTCATCATTCCCGCCTAGCTCTCTGATATCAGAGGTAGCTACCAATACGAACCCACGTTCATTATAGGTAGTATTCATAAGAGAATGTATGTTGTCAAAGTTAGGAACACCGGTAACTAAAATTTTACTACTTTCTGTTCCATATGCCTTGAAA
>CAYXKX010000020.1:0-262 GCA_964465185.1 uncultured Chitinophagaceae bacterium | reverse complement strand
TGAAATAATTTTTGTAGCCTCGCGACATGGCAAAGTATAAATCGGCTTTGTTTGAAGTGCCATTCAGCGCAGTGCTAGCAGTAGCATAAGCCGGTAATCCTAGTTTTTTTACCAATCGACCGAAACTGGTTATTGGGTCTATCATGCCTTCCTGAATCCAAACCGTTATTATGTTTTTAAAACTTTTAGGAACTATCATATCTCTCGAGAGGAGTGCTAGGTCATAATTTATACATTTACTTTGTCATCTGTAGTCATAGTT
>CAYXKX010000019.1:41540-47801 GCA_964465185.1 uncultured Chitinophagaceae bacterium | reverse complement strand
TCCAAAACGCCTATTTTAGTATTCGTCTTTCCATTGTGTATATATACCTTCTTGGAACCAAACAGTTCTTTTTTGACATCTATTGTGACGATGACACTCTGCCTTCCAAATCTTGAGGCCGCCTCTTCGATCAGGTGGGGAAGCAATACTGCACTGGCGCTCAACGATACTTTTTCAACCCCGAGAGAATAAATACGCTTCATCTGCTCTATGGTTTTAACACCACCACCATAACACAGTGGCATAAAGCATTCACTTGCTATATCTTCAATGAGCGTAAAGTTTGGTTCTTTATTGGAAGCGGAAGCATCGATATCTAAAAACATCAACTCATCTACTTCCTTTTCATTGAATATCTTAATCGCATTGATTGGATCACCAATATAGGTTGGATTCTTAAACTTTACCGTTTTATAGAGTCCTCCTTTGTGGAGCAGTAAACAAGGAATAACGCGCTTCTGTAACATTACAATTCGCTAAAATTTTTCAATAATCGCATACCAAACTTATGACTTTTTTCTGGGTGAAATTGAACCCCATAAATATTTTCTCGATGAATGGAACAGGTGAAATTTCCTCCATAATGGCATGTAGCTGCTACATTCTCTTCTTTCGCGCAAGATACAAAATAGGAGTGGACAAAA
This sequence comes from uncultured Chitinophagaceae bacterium, assembly GCA_964465185.1. Lineage (GTDB taxonomy): Bacteria > Bacteroidota > Bacteroidia > Chitinophagales > JADJOU01 > CHPMRC01. The sequence continues at coordinate 47,157 of CAYXKX010000019.1, read as the reverse complement.
TAAAACCTCGCTTCTTGATTTAGGTCGACAAATAATTTTTCATCTGACTTCGCATGAATTTCGTTCCAACCCATGTGGGGTATAGGATAAACATTCGTATCTAGTTTGAATTTCAAGGTCTCGGCATCTATCCAACCAAGGCCATTCTCTTCTCCTTCATCGCTTCTATTGGTCAATAACTGCATCCCAAGACAAATACCTAAAATAGGTTTTTTATTTTGAAGTACTTCTCTCTCGAGTGCAGGAATAACTCCAGAACGTTTTAATTGATTCATACCATAATCAAAAGCACCTACTCCTGGTAGAATATATTTAGACGCAGAATTTAAAATTTCCGCATCCGAAGTAATCACAGACTCCACCCCGATTTTTTTAAACATATTGGAAATAGATTTTACATTTCCTACTCCATAATCTAGGATGGCTATCATGAATGCACTAATTAAGAATAGTTGGTGATTTTCCTCCCTAAAAGGTTTGAAACGAAATTTTGAACTTTTTTTATAAAAAGGTATTTCGACTCCATATTATTAAAATCTTTATAGCTATGTGGTGGTGCGTTTAATATCTCTTCAAATTCAGCATTCGAGACTCCAAGCTTTTTAGCGACGTATTCTTTATCGAAAACTAATTCCTTCTCATCATAGAGAGGCTTTTCCAAATCTTTTGAAGCATCTTCTCTCGTCAACTGACCTGTCACTATCATGCTAGAGAGGTGTGGTCGTCTTTTATCGAAGTTATATTTCATCGGGAGATAATAATTCTGGAAGAACTTAGTAAATACAGATTCGCCATGCTTCTTCGCATATTCCTTATATCCTATTCTTTCCTTCAACTCAATCAATGCTTCCGATTTAATATACGGCATATAATTGAGTGGTCTCAAGGTCTTCATTTTTCTAATAAAAGGATAATAAAAATACAAATCCCAAAAACCAATTGTTTTAAATTTTTTCAATTTAATTTTTCCAAATTTTTTATGGATCGCATGCAAATTATCCGCATCCATAGCGCTCCAATGCCAAGCATCTGGAAAGATACATTCTGTGGCAATATTTCCACCACTAATGACATAATTTACATTGAACTTAATCGCGAAATGGTATAATGAAGCAAAGAAAGCATGATCCTGCGGAACATCTTGATTGGCAATTCCCGACTTCATATAGGCTAGTTGAAGATCGCGCATTTCTTCCCAATCTATGACTATCGTATGCAAATGCCAACCACAATAATTTACTATGTTTTCAATATTTTGAACGGCCAATTCACTATTCCAACCACCGTCTACATGAACCACAAGAGGGCGAATACCAGCATCAAAAAGTTTCAAGGCCAAATATGAACTGTCTACTCCTCCACTTAGTCCGAGAATACAATCATAGTCTTTGTTCCTATTTTCATGCTTCATACTAGCATAAATAGCTGCTAACTTCTGCTCTCCTTCTTTAGTTGGGAACCAATTTTTAGAGGTTATCTCATCAAACTTAATGCAATGATTGCAAACCCCTTGTGAATTAAACACAATTTCTGGATCTGTGGTATCCATCACACATCGGGTACATACTTGGTATGCCATATCTCTCTAATTAATTTATTCTCTTGGCTTTATAAAACTTACTTCCTTGGCTGCCTGTAAAACAGGGACGAAAATACTAATATAAATACATAAGTGACTAAGAAAATAAAAATGCTGATTAAATTGAGATTATCAGACTCTCCCTTAGGATAAATAAAGAAAAAGGAGGATACTATCATAGCATAAATGACCAAATAAACAATATTTCGATACCGTTGTAAGAGGTTGTAAACAACAGCCATAAATATCCCAAAAAGCAACATACCCAAGACTAAACCCAAGATATTGCCGTTGGCAAACATTTCCCCGAAACAAGTAGGAGGCAGAGCTCCCCCTTCTATATTAACATACCACTCCTTTTTTACAATATTCGATACAGAGATATTCTCTGGACTGATGGCACTCGGCAGAAATCTATAAAATGGATACAATATAGATTCTCCATAGAGATACCCAACATCTGCAGCCCAAGAATCTATTATTTTCATAAATACTGGGATATTGGGAACATTTCCTTTCTCTATCAAATAAAAAGATAATTCCTCAAATTGGAAAAATTGAGTCAGCTGATCTAAAAAGTCCGTCTCCGCCATACTATTGAATATAAGAGAGCTTCTCAATCTATAAGCATAAAGAATTAATGACACCAATCCAAGTACTACAATACCCAACAACTGCTTTATAATAATACCTTTTGAGTGTATAAAGTAGATAAAGTAAGTTACAATATATATAGCAATCAAAGTGCCTATAGTTTGAAAAATTCTACCTTGAGAGTATTTCATCAGCATGACATAGGCTAAAAAAATGAAAAAGTAATAGCTAAATTTTTGCTTATATCGATAATTATAATATATCCAATAAAAGAGGGCAAAAATTCCAAAATCTAGGAAGATACCAGTAACCCCACCACTCATATATTCATATTCTCTTACAGATACATTCTGCATATAAGCCATTAAATTCCCCCCTGCAAAATGATATACAATATAGATAAAATTCAATACCGATAAAATGCCTAATATCCAAATGGAATACTTCAACCCTCTTTGATTGATAGAGGTAATCGGCTGTATCTCATAATTGATGTGCCTTCTGCATAGAAAATACGAAAAGCATACACATAGATATCCGAGTAGAATAAGGTAGATAGCTTTTGTAAATAGAAAATCTATATCTTGAGAAAATGTAGTAGCTATGATAAATTTGCTTCGCTGGAATCCATACTGATAAAAGTAAAATTCTACTAAAACGATGGTGAGAGAGAATAAACTAAAAAAATTTATTGGCTCAAGGAGTATTTTATTCTTATTGAGTGTGAAACTCGAAATAATGGAAAATAAAAGCAGGAAAATACCAAGGGCTTGAAGTGGTTCATCTGATAAGGTCCAAGACAATATGACTCCCAAGAACAAAATAAATGTATGTATCCAAATCTTTAGCATTTACAAATATATTTAAAAAGCCCTAAACACATCGATAGGCTTCAAATCAAAGTGAATCATAAATGACTGCCTTCCACTGAGTCAAATTATCCACCTCATTCAACTCACTCAGAATACCATTTCTATTTTTCTCTCCCTGTATTCTGTCAAAGGCGATGAAGTCACTATAATCATTAGCTGGTATTTGATCAGTCGGATACATCTTGATTCCTATTCTATTGTAGTAGGCAAATGTACTACTATTAGAATTCACAAACATTTTCTTTCCTGCATATACGAGATGAATCAAAGCTCCTAAACCTTGCTGTCGTTTATGATTGAAAATACCGATATCCATATCATCTAGAAAACTATAGAAGTCGGGTTCAGACATGAGTTCTTCTAAGAAAATAGCCTTATCTCCAAAAATTGAATTAGCTTTCACCTTCACACTTTCGATATATTCTCGATTACCACCATAAGAAAGGATAAAATACAATTGTATGTTTTCCTGTTTGAATTTTTCCATATAATCCAAAATGGCAAGGTGATCATTGCTCGGATCTGCAGAATTTCCAATGACAATATTTACTGTATCATCCTCATTTTTTTTTCTGTAAGCTATCTCTCTCAGATTCTTCACATCTATAATGCCTGGGTATAAGACCTTAAAATACTTGGAATCCGAAGGGTATACCTTCTTACAATGGAGATAATCTTCATAGAGATAGGCTGCAATATACTTTACTCTAGCTATAAAATTTTTTCTTAGCCATTCAAGTATTCTGGCTTTAATAGACTTACTCTGATATAGATAATCATAAACATCGGATCCCCAAATGATCCACACTAACTTTTTAAATATACTTGGGTCGAAAAGCAACCAATAAAACATTAGCTCTGGCCTATTTAACTGATGAATTATTACTCTTTCAGCTTTTCGATACTCAGGTAAATATTTAAAATAGTCATACTTACTTTGAATTACAATACAGTTATCAATATGATCGTAATAGTCAAAGTAATAACTTGATTTTTCAACTATAGCGATATAAAGGTGATCTTTTTTATCGCAATGCCCATTGATGTAATCCATAAAGTTTACACTATAATTGGCATCAGGCATTATATGGACTATCATTCTTAGACTAGTTAATTTTTGGAATAGCTGGAACTCCAAATACTTTGGTGTTATCTGGAATATCTCTCGTCACTACAGCTCCGGCAGCCACTGTACAATTATTTCCTATTCTCACCTGAGGTAGTATGGTAGCATTGGTGCCAATAAAAGATTGTGTACCTATATAACATCCGCCTGAGATAACCGCTCCAGGACAAACTTCTACAAAGTCTTCGAGGATAGAATCATGACCTATAACACAAGAGGTATTTAATAGACAGCCTTCTCCTATCTTCACACTGCAATCAATAGTCGCACCTGTTATGATATTTACTCCACCACCAATATGCACATCGTATTTGGCTATTTTGGCATAGGGGCTAATAGTAGAGGCAATTTCTCCATTATACTTTTGAAATTCGTTATATAACCTAAATCTCAGATTAGGATTACCAATCCCTAAAGTATATCTACTATCTTTTCTAAAAAGTTCTTCCACTTCAGTATAACTATGTAAAATTTTAAACTGATTGAATAACAATTCGTCCTTTGTATTAATGTTATCAAAGAAAAATAAATTGCTCAGTGAATCTAGTTGATCCAAAACGCCTAAAACTTCTTTAGCAAAACCTCTAGCACCTATAACCAGCATCCCCTATTGATTTAGAATATGGACGATTCGATTCAACTCTTTTTCCATTAAACCTGCATATAAAGGAAGGCATAGAACCCTAGAAGCAATATCTTCTGATACAGGCATGGCTTGCCCATTTATATATGGAACAGCATTTAAGGATGGATAAAAATAACGCCTAGGAAATATAGATTTTGCATTGAACCTTTCTTGAGCGTCAAGCAGCGCAGATTCAGTTTCAAACAATATAGGATAATAGCTATAATTCCATTCTGTATTATCTCTTATCTTCAATCTGTTATAGCGATTGAAATCAATATGAGCATTATAGAATTCAACAGCGCGTTTTCTCTCGCTATAGATCTCCTTCATATGAGGGAAAACAGCTAGACCCATTGCTGCTTGTAGTTCACTTATCTTGCCATTGATACCCAAACCATGAAAATCTAAAGGACCATTATGTCCAAAATTATGGCTATAATATATTTTTTTCCGTAATTCTGGATCGTGGCAAAACGAAGCCCCGCCTTCTCCTGTATGAAATATTTTAGTAGCATGAAAACTGCATGTACTGACATCGCCATAGCTAAAAACACTCTTACCTTTATACTTCACGCCAAAGCAATGTGCTGCGTCATAGATAACCTTCAAGTTATGCTTTTTAGCAATTCTATCTATATTTTCAATATCGCATGGATTACCAAAAACATGGGTAGCCAATATACATGTTGTATTCGGAGTAATCGCCTCCTCTAATTTCTGTGGGTCTAGAGTCCAACTATCGCCTTCAATATCTACAAACACAGGTTTGCAGTTCTCCCAAATAATAGCCGAAGAAGTAGCCACATAGCTGAATGGTG
>CAYXKX010000019.1:28201-41530 GCA_964465185.1 uncultured Chitinophagaceae bacterium | reverse complement strand
GTTATTAATCCTGGCAATCCAACTGGTCAAGTATAAATCAAAATAAAATTAAAATAATTATTTATTTTTATATTTATAACTACTTTTTTTTTTGTTAGTTACTTTCTGAAGATAATGTTCGTCAAATTGCTGAATGGTGTCGTAATAATTTCACCATGATTACCTAAGAGCTTCAATGCTATTTGAATGGGTATCGTCCCATTATTCATAATCAGAATATTATCTATTCCGAGAGTCTCCTTTAATTTTTCTTCTAGCTCAAGTATTAATTCACCTCGATTAGTTAGCCATACATTATCCCACGCGCGTTGGAGAATACTAGCATAGCTATCTATAGAAGGCAGAAATGTCTTTGTGACATTTATCCTCTGATCTTCAGATTGTGCATTACTGGTTACCATATATCAATTTTCTATTCCAATAAAAGCTATAGAACAAGACAAATGTAGTTAAAATTACGTAGATTATAAGAACCTCATTCAAGTTGCACTTAAAGAATCCTGCGAAAATAACGAAAGGTAAAAACTTGGCAAAAGAGTAGACGATTTCCAAAATCAATGCTTGTCGCTGCTTTTGAAACAACACCGGAATATTCGCCAATGCAGACATCACAAAATTGACCACTATCCATAAGGTTAAAATTTGAATATATTTACCTGAAGTCGTCCAGTTTTCTCCAAAAAAGAAGGTGAAGAAAAACGGTGCAAATACCAAAAATGGAGTCATCAAAATAGCTAATAAAACCAATTTTTTTGTTAGGCTATTAAAAATCTGAATTCGTGCAGCTCGATCTGCCATACAATCTTTCAACTCTTGGCCAAAAACACTGTAAATGGATCCTGAAATAAGACTCAGGGGCGCTTGTACATATTTAGAACCAAAAATAAACAATCCTAAACTAGACTCATCGAAGTAATAAGGAATTAAGAGGACGGGGATACTTGTCGATACAGTATTTAACAAAGTGAGAGGGAAGGAATATAAAGCAAAGTCTTTATATTCTTTCATGATGCTTTTAACATTTCGGAGAGAAAAACTAGCTACAACCAGCTTGCAAAACTGAAATTGCGATAATAAAAAGTAGCCTATCCCCAATAAATAACCTCCAGTAAATCCTATTATTAAATTAAAGGGCCGCAACCAACTTAAACTTCCTAGAATATTATAAATAGACTCACCTGTAGATTTATTAATTCTCAGAATAGACATCGATTTGTAATGACTAAATCTATTGTAATATCTATCTATAGAGGTGTAAATCGCTATAGCAAATACTGAAAATGGCAATAAAAAATAAGCCTTAGAAACTATATCGAATAGAAACAAAATACCTATCCCTACAAATAGTAGCAAAGCAACAATAGTAGCAAGCAGCAAAACTGTCTGCAGGATATGAAGAGCCTTATCTTCAGAATCGGCTACCAAGAGAGCCACCTCGTATTTTAGGGTAGCAAAAACCGACAGTATACCTGCAAGAGTGATAAATAATCCGTAAAAGCCAAACTCCTCGTTGGTATAAATTCGAGCAATAAAAAATGCAGCAGCAATTGGGATTATCTGAGATAGTGTTGTCCCTGAGAATAGAATCAAAAAGTTTTTATAAAAGCTAGATTTCACTCTTTTTTTTGACAAGGTCATTCCAAAAATAAACTAGTCCCAAAAGGAATAGGTAAACTCCCCATGCTCTATTCAAAAAGTCATCGAAAACACAATTCACTCCCACAATAAGCAATAGGTGCAGCCCAAAAATATTACCTCTACTTATAAATACAAATACCAAGAAGGCAAACATAATCAAAAACAAACCTAGCTGAACATACCCTCCCGATAACATGCTAAACAAAACCTGAGAATGTGGACTCTGATAATAAGTTGGCACATTGAACCTAAAAAAATAGTTGCTAGAATCTTTCTTCACCACACTATCCAATAAAGGTTTCACATTATTGGCTCCATAGCCGAGAATTGGCTTTTGTTTGACTTCATTATAAAGTACACTATACAGTTTTTTACGCGCTGGTTCTATCCGCTTTCTAGACTCAATCTGATGGATAAATTCATTTTTATTTTTATTTAGGTAATAAGACCCAGTAAATACAATAGCAATCAGTATGGATCCAAAAATATACCGAAAGGTTTGAGATAAGTATTGATATAAATAGTAAAACAAGCCACTTACTAATATGACGAAGAGGCATATAATATTCACCTTAGACTCCAAGAAATAGATAATAAAGGAAAGTCCCATTAATACTGTCAAGAACATTATCTTTTCGTAATACCTTGTATTATTGTTGATATTAGCTAATACTAAAACTACATTAAAGGTGTATACAGCGGATAGAAACGTATGGTGTGTATTGAGTTCTATTTTTATTCCCTCTCTATAGAATCCCCATTCAGCAAGACTGTTCAGAAACTCAGTAGAACTATTAAGTATATACTTCCAGTCGGGTATATGAGTATAATCTGTAAAATCGACATCACTCCTATAATATTTATATGATAGGGCTATACCTTCTACCCAATATGCATAAAGCAAATAGAAAGACCAGAAGCAGCAAATCGTAAACACCCATACAACTATCTTATTCATCTTATTATCTTGAATCCAACTACTAAAAAGCAATACTAGTGGGGCTAAGAGCAAGAGAAAGCTTGGTTGAATATACTCCGCCGAAAAATGATAGTTCGTTGGATAAAAATAGGTGCCAAGAAAAAAAATATAGTAGGTAGAAAGAAAAAATAAGGCAGCGTAATTTTTACTTTCAAAAAAAGAAATTTGCTTATTCTGATAAAAATTTACTAAACAAATCGTTAAAAATAAGCCGAATACGATACTCTGTAAAGCATTCGGAAGTGCTGGAAACGCAAATAACAAACAATACGAGAAATTAAGAAGTCTATCGACTGTAATTTTATTCCGGTCTAATGCCATGCACTATTTCTATAGCTTTTTTCGAAACCGCTACGGGAAATCCTCTTCCTGCCAAAATCTCACGGTAGCTATCCGTGTGTAATTCTGTAAATCCATCTGAAAATTCTATTTCTTCCCCTTCCATACTGAGCGTACGATAAGTTCGCTTCCCAGCAAATCTAACCTCCTCAGGAATCTGATGGTAGTCAATACTCAAAAACCAATTAATCCGCGCCTTTTCGAGATGTAAAAATCCTGCAGCAGTATCATCATCATGCCTATGAACCTTATTCTCTAAGATATCTCCAAACACCCAGGTGAGCATATCAAAGAAATGAACCCCAATATTGGTAGCAATGCCACCTGATTTATCTATATCACCTTTCCAGCTATGGTGGTACCATTTACCTCTTGAGGTAATATATTTTAGATCAATATCATAAACCTTGCCAGCTGGTGATTTATCAATTCGTTCCTTTAAGGCTTTAATATTCGGATGAAGTCTCAACTGGAGTATGGTGTAAGCATTCTTACCAGTCTCCTTTTCAATATCTACAATTGCATCCACATTCCACGGATTTAGGACCAATGGTTTTTCACAAATTACATCGCATCCACTTTTTAAAGCAAATCGAATATGTGCATCATGGAGATAATTTGGACTACAAATACTTATAATATCAATAGGGTTTCCTTGTCTTCGCAACTTATCGATGTGTCGATCGAATCTCTCAAACTCAGTGAAAAAATCAGCATCAGGAAAATGGCTGTCCATAATACCAACCCCATCGTATGGGTCAAAGGCACAGACCAAGGTATTTCCCGTATCTTTAATAGCCTTCATATGTCGCGGGGCTATATAGCCCGCAGCTCCTATAAGTGCAAATCGCTTCATTATTTCAATTTTCTATTTTAAATTATAATCTAGCATCATACTGACCCGCAGGTAAAATTCCTTTTATATCATATACAACTGAGTTCGTTTTCTTATAGCTGGATAAATCCATCCCTATAAATTCATTGTGCGACACTGCAAGCAGTATTCCGTCATATTGATTGGATGGTATTTGATTCATAATAGTCAATCCATATTCGTGATTAACTTCGTCTATATTAGCTTGTGGATCGCAGACATCTACTGATACGCCGAATGATACCAATGACTTGACAACGCTTTCTACTTTCGTATTTCTGACATCTGGACAGTTCTCCTTAAAGGTAAAGCCCAGAACCAGTACTTTTGACTTCTGCACTTCAATGCCTTTTTTAACCATCATTTTAACCAATTGAGATGAGACATGCTCTCCCATGGAGTCATTCATTTTTCTTCCAGCGAGAATTATTTCCGGAAAATAGCCATGCGCTTGAGCTTTTTGAGCTAGATAATAAGGATCTACACCTATGCAGTGGCCTCCAACCAATCCTGGTTTGAAAGGTAGAAAATTCCATTTAGTCCCAGCGGCTTTCAAAACCTCATAGGTATCAATTTCAAGTGCATTGAAAATTTTTGATAGTTCATTGACAAAGGCAATATTGATATCTCTTTGGGAATTTTCTATGACTTTGGCTGCTTCAGCTACTTTTATACTTGAAGCTAAATAGGTGCCTGCAGTGATCACCGAGGAATATAAATCATCCACCGTCTTGGCCACCTCAGGATTAGAACCAGAGGTCACTTTAAGTATTTTTTCTACTGTATGCTCTTTGTCTCCTGGATTGATTCGCTCAGGAGAATATCCTGCAAAAAAATCTGTATTAAACTTTAAGCCAGTCACCCCAGGATATACTGTAGATTCATATACAACTATATCCCCTTTTTTAAGCACTTTACCGACAGTTTCACTGGCTTTATAAAGAGGCGTCAGGTCAGGATTATTATTCTTATCAACTGGTGTAGGGACTGTTACTATGTAAATACTACAATCCGCAATTGAAGTCAACTCATTAGTAACCAATAATCCATTGCTCTTGTCTCCAAATTCTGAAAGCAATACTGAATTTAAAAGCTCGGGGCTCAACTCATGAGTAGAGTCTTTTCCACTTCTCAATTCGCCGATGCGTGAAGTATTGATATCAAACCCTACTACTCTATACTTCGTAGCAAATAATCTGGCCAAAGGCAAACCCACATATCCAAGCCCAATAATTGCAATTTAGTTGATACTTATATTTAGAATCCGCAAAAATAGGACTTTTTTTATTTATACTGCCATTTAATATTCACAACAAAACCCTTATAAATGCCTGATAACATTAGCTCTTACTGAATTTTTTATAAAATATTTCCCGATTTATTGCCAGCATGAATTGTATAAACTTTTCGTCGAGCTTTAATGCTACTTTAAGTGATAAAAAATGTATAGAAAAATTGTCTTACATTTGCCTATCAAATATATAGTTTGAAAAAATTATACTCTTTCCATTCCTCTAGATTTCTGATACTCGGTTTTGAGACGTTTGTCATCATATGCTCTCTTACTCTAGCCGCCGTTATTATTATTAATAAGATAAGTCAAGTAAGTCAATCTTTCATGGCAGCTATTCTTATAGCTACTCTAGTTTATTTGGCTGGTTTTATGTTATTTAGAACCCATATCACTGTATTGCGCTACACATCATATCGTGATTTGTTCAAGATTTTTCTTTCTTTGACCTCCTCGGCTTTTGTCCTTATTTCATTAAGCAATCTTTTAAAATCCTCTTATCCTCAATATTTTCTGAGTAATTACATACTCTTGTTAAGTTATTTTCTAAGCTTGTTCGGTATCAATCTATACAGATTAGTTATAAGATATGCTATTTCAATTAATGTGATGAGCTCTGTCCAACTCCCTGAGAAAAGAGTCGCTATCGTCGGTACAGATTATCAATCCATCATTACAAAACACTATTTGGATTATGAGCGAGCACAGTTTCGTTACAGAATAGTAGCCTATTTTTCAAAGGATAATAGCCTTATCAATAAAACAATCGAAGGTTCTCCGGTCTACCACATTCAGAGTCTCAATACAATGTTGGACGTTATCAATATCGACAGTTTGCTCTTAGTAGCAGAAAAGGGTTATGGGTCCTATCTACAAAATGCTAAAGAGATTTGTGAATCCAAGAATGTTAAGTTAATTGAGAATCAAAAATTAAAGAGCTGGCTATCAATCAACGAAAAATCTCAAGTCCAGGAAAAGAAAATACAAATTGAAGAGTTACTGCAAAGACCTCCTATCAAACTTGATATTCAAAAAATAAAATCTGAAATCGCGGACAGAACCATACTAGTAACAGGCGCTGCAGGGTCTATAGGTTCTGAAATATGTAGACAAATAATTCAGTATCAGCCGCTAAAAATTATTCTTGCTGACCAAGCAGAATCCCCTCTGTTTGATATTGAGAATGAACTATTAATTAAATTCAAAAGTGTATCCTCCTATATTGCAGACATATCCGATTTTGACCGAATTGAGGGAATATTTAAAACACATCGACCTGATATTGTTTTTCATGCTGCTGCCTATAAGCATGTTCCACTCATGGAGCTGCACCCCTACGAAGCGATTAAAACCAATTTGATTGGGACTAAAACGATTATCGATAACGCTATAAAATACAACTGCAAGAAATTTGTATTTGTATCAACTGATAAAGCTGTTAATCCTACGAATGTGATGGGGGCTACAAAAAGAGCCTCTGAATTATACGTTCAACTAATGAATCAGAATCCAGAAATAACGACGAAATTCGTAACTACTCGATTCGGAAATGTATTAGGTAGCAATGGATCTGTGATTCCTATCTTCAAAAATCAAATAGAATCTGGTGGTCCCATAAAAGTCACACATCCTGATATTACGCGATTCTTTATGACTATACCTGAAGCTTGTCAATTGGTACTCGAGGCAGGAAGCTATGGCGTGGGTGGGGAGATATTTCTTTTTGATATGGGTGAACCTGTCAAAATTATAGATCTGGCTAAAAAGATGATTCAACTCTATGGACTCGAAGAGGGTAAAGATATAGATATAGAGATAAGTGGCTTAAGGCCGGGCGAAAAACTCTACGAAGAACTATTGGCCGATAAAGAAAACACCTTGCCAACCCACCATCCCAAAATCATGATAGGTAGGAATGCTGAACACGATTTCAAAGACTTAGAGGTTAAATTAAATAGTTTATTTAGCAGCTTCACGGATAAAAAAGAAGCTCTAGAATTAGTCAAGGGTCTAAAAAATCTCATTCCTGAGTATATAAGTAATAACTCCGAATATTCAGAATTGGATATCAAATGAAACAGGAATTCAATATAATTTTAAGTAAGGTATTATTTGACCTATTAGCAATCAATATCGCTTTAGGCATCACAAATTTGGTTATCTTCTATACATTTTGGGTAGATGGATGGTCGTATCCTTCCTTATTTATTTATATCAATTTATGCACTTTGCTCGTGTTTTTTCTCAGTGGACAATTCCTTTTAAACCCATCGTTTTCTTTAAAAACAGTTTCCGCATTTAGCTTGAGATATCTCTTTATAATATTCTCTTTTATCACTATTTATTGGCTAATAATTTTAGATAGAAAATACTATTTAGTTCATCTTATCCTTTTCTTTAGTTTAGCTATTCTATTCATTATTCTATTCAGAATCCTATGGATAAAAATCTTTAACACCTTATTGCGCAGAATCTATTCGACAAAAAATGTTATGATAGTTTCAAGAGACAACCAAAAACTGATACAAACTATACTTCATCACGATTGGCTTAAATACTCTATAGAGCATGGAATTAATGACCTTAATCCAAGCGACATCCAACTTTATACAAAACAATTTGATTTAGATATTATGATTATTGACTTAAAGGGCAAGGACAAAAAATTACTCGCCGAATACAGAGAAGAGAGTGCGAATCAAAACGTAAAAGTATATTTTTTAAACCCAGGAAAAGGAAATAAGACTATTCTTAAAAAGATAATAGACCAATATAAACTATATAGTTGATTCGAGAAAACGACTCACCACTCTAGGAAATGGTATGGTCGCTAAGTCTGTTCTGTTTACCAACAGCGAAGTATAGACTTTCTTTACATTCACTTTTATGTTTCCTATTTTCATAAATACCTTCTGATGACTCAGGGTTTGCGACTGCCAATCGCTCCATTCCACCTTAGTTACATCAATATCTTTTCCTATCCAAAAATCGAGGTCTAATTTCACGCCCTCTTGCATAATACCTTGATACAATCCTCTCCATATATCATTCTCCGTGCGCTTTTCTATGTAAATTTCTCCTTTGTACTCTACAAAAAGTAAGTAAAAATAGCGTTCTTTGAGGACTGGACGGACTTTCTTAGGAGGTAAATCTGCGATCCTATTTTCATTAAAAGCCGTACAGCTTTCAGAAAAAACACAATTTTCACACACTGGATTCTGGGGTTTACAAACCTGAGAACCCAGGTCCATCATAGACTGATTAAATATTGCGGCCTTGCCACTCATGAGCAATTGATTAACCAGTTCTTGAAAGTATCTTTTATCTGTGGTGGATTGAATTGTTTTAGCGATTCCGAATATTCGAGATAAAACTCTATGCACATTCCCATCCAAGACTGCTGCATTTTGTCCAAAAGCAAAACTAGCTATGGCAGCAGCAGTATATTCTCCTATGCCTTTCAATTTTAATAAGTCATCATAACTAGATGGAAATTTACCACTCAATTCATTTACAATGTATTTAGCCGTAAATTGTAAATTTCTTGCACGACTATAGTAGCCTAGGCCTTTCCATACAGCAAAAAGCGCATCCTCTTCTGCATGAGCCAAATCATATAAAGTAGGAAAATTTTTAATCAACCGCTCATAATATGGCAATCCCTGCTCCATGCGAGTTTGTTGCATGACCACCTCAAACACCCATATTTTATAAGGATTTTTGTCCTTATTCCATGGCTTTGTACCAGAATTTTTCTTGTAAAATTCTAAAATTTTATTTTGAAAATCTTGTACTTGAGATTTGGATAATTTCACTATAGTAATGGCTGAAAAAAATACTTTATTCTAAAATTTTGCAACTATAGGAATCCTCCTCCCAAAGCCGAAAGCCTTAGAGCTCACACGTATAATGGGTGGTGTTTGAAATCGTTTAAACTCATTTCTATTTACAAGGTTAAATACTTTCTCTACCAAGCCTCGCTCAAAACCTGAAGCCACCACCTCTTCTAATCCCTTTTCTTTATTGATATAGAGGTATAAAATCGCATCCAAAACTTCATATGGAGGGAGCGAATCTTGATCCTTCTGTCCAGGTCTTAACTCTGCACTTGGTGGTTTCGCTATAGTGTGCTGAGGAATAATATCGTGTCCGAATTCCTTTTGAGCTTTTCTATTGATAAATTCGCACATAGCATAGACCTCTGTTTTATAGACATCACCAAGCACCGCAAGCGCTCCACACATATCGCCGTAGAGGGTTCCGTATCCAACAGCTACCTCTGATTTATTTGAGGTATTTAAAAGTAGATTGCCAAACTTATTCGATATAGCCATTAGGAGCATGCCTCGAATTCTAGCTTGAATATTTTCTTCTGTGATATCTTCATTTCTACCCGCAAAAACAGGCTGTAAGGTGGAGATTATAGCCTCATAGTTTTCTTTGATAGGAATGATATGGTAGGGACTATCTAAATTCTCGCAGATCTGAAGGGCATCATCAATGGAATGTTGGCTAGAGTGCTGACTTGGCATCAACACACTTAATACATTTTCTGGACCTAAAGCCTCTGCAGCTATGGCTAGCGTTAGCGCGGAGTCTATTCCTCCAGACAGGCCAATAACAGCTTTTTTCATTTTCAATTTCTGAAAATAATCGCGAATACCGAGCACAAGGGCTTCATATTTACGTTCTACTTTTTCTAGAGCAGGCTGAGTCTGAATATTAGTGGAAATAAATTCCATATCGACTATCCCAAAATCTTCTTCAAAATACTTCAATTCATAGACGATTTCCCCGGCTGCATTGCAAACCATAGAGCCCCCATCAAAAACGAGCTCAGTCTGAGCACCTACAGAGCTCACATACACCATAGGAATCTTGTAAGTAAGACAATTCTGACTTACCACTTTTTTTCTCTCTTCGCTATGACTATAGGAAAACGGTGAAGCTGATAGATTAATGATATAATCGGGAGATTCTTTGACAAGCTCTTCTAATGGCGTCTTAATATAAATTGGATTATCCGCCTTGATATCCCAGATATCTTCACATATGGTCACCGCAAGCTTTTTACCTTTAAAATCAATACACTTAAAGTTTTTATTGGGTTCGAAATATCTGTATTCATCAAATATGTCATAAGTTGGCAGCAAAGTTTTATCAGTGATTCCATTTATATTGCCATGATGAAGAAGAAAAGCTGAATTAAAATAATCTTTACCTTGTTTGACTTCATTTTTTCGAGGTGCTCCAACAAAAATTCCTATCTGGTGACTCAATGGAAATAGTCTTGCAAAACATTTTTCTAATTTGACATAATAATCTTCGAAGTAAAAAAAATCAGTAGGAGGATAGCCCGTTAAACAAAGCTCAGAAAAAACAATAAGGTCGACACCCTTGTCGATAGCTATTTGTATATCCTGAATTATTTTATTGGTATTATATTCAAAGTCTCCCAGAATATAATTCTGCTGCGAAAGGGCTATTTTCATTTTTTACACTATCTTATTATCACCATCTTTCCCCAGCCATCTTTGAAATATTGGCCCAGGTTCTTGCTTGATTTATTGATAGACTTGAAGTCGTTTTCATCCATCATTGGTATATCCTCTCCATTGTTTTTTACCGTGACTTTATAGAGATAAACCCCATTGGCTAAGGCATCTCCGTATTGATCTTTGCCATCCCAGGCGTATTGAGTTCTATTTATTCCGAGTTTGAGTGGACCTAGTTCTTCTTTAAATATTTCTTTTACGACTTGTCCTCTTATATTGATAATCTGAATTTTAATAAAGTCTGGAACCTTAGCTCCTGTCAAAGTAAAAACAAACTGTGTAGCTGTCGTAAACGGATTCGGATAGTTTACAAAATGTGAAACTTGATTTTTTGTGATAACTTGAAAAGAAATTTTAAAGTTAAAGCTACCATTAGGGCTGCTGCTATTGCCTGCTCTATCGCTATCCTTCACTATGAGTTGATAGGTTCCGTCGGTAAGTTCTGGTTTATAATTAATCTCTGCTCGATTGCTCCCAGAACTAGCCAAGGTGTAATTGACACCGGCTTGGGAAAAAAGAATGGGTCTTTGACTACCATCAGGATATCGCAAGAATAACTTAATAAGCGAAGTATCGTTGAGCAGCAAATACTTGTTTTCATCTTTAAGGCTAATTCTGATATTTGGAGAACTGGAAACCAGTTCATTATTGATGATATGAACTCCGTCAAATGTCACATCGAGTAGGGGATTCTCTATATCCGTTTTTACGAAAAAGCTTGACTTGCTATAATTATTTACTTCAAATTTTTCTTTTTGATAAGACAGATTAGTTGGATTGATCTCATAACTCACAGAATTTTGACCTTCGAAATAATCGTTCAAGGTCAACTCTCTTTGTACTAATTGAAACGTGTTGCCTGCTAAAGGTGCGGTCTTTCCAATCAATTGTTTGGTCTGATTCCCTTGACTAATTATTATTCTGTAACTTAGAGAGTCGAAACTATTGGAATTAAGGGTCTCTACTCCAAAATTTAAAGTAATTTTCTCCCCATTTTCAATAGTATCTCGCATTTTTGGAACTAGGTTAGAGGAGTTGTTTACAGCTACTTCCCCTATATCTTCAAAATAGATTCTCCAATGCTTTAACTGGGCTGGCGTTCTATTCAATTCATCTTTAGTATTTAGTTTTAACTGCAGATTCACATAGGTATTGGGATCAATCCATTCAATATTGGTGTCGAGCACTGGTGTATTAAAGGTCTTTAATAGTTCTCTTTGTTTATTTGATTTTACACCATACAATTCTATAGAATTAATATCCTGACTCATAGGTTCTGCAGCCTGCGTTCTATAGCTTAGTGTATGCCATTTTTTCGCTGGACCGGCAAAGACAGATTCTTTATAGCCTTCTTTCCAGCTACCATTGATGAACATTTCTCCTGTAGTAAAACTAGTATAATCAGTTCCCAATTTCTGATAAATAGGAAAACTTGATATATTTTTTCTATATCCAAAGATAAATGGCGCCACCACTGTGCCATTGACTAGTTGCTGCAGACTAGAAAAGCCCGCATTGAAAAAATAGTTTTTCAAATCCGCACTCCAGGAAGGATAAACGGGTCTCTTATTCGAGTAAAATAATAAATAGTCCCCATCAGGCACTTGATTCAAGAAGCTGAGCATAACCGAAGACCAAGGGGTATTTGGCATTGGGTGATTGGCAGGTGTCAGTCCGGTATCCTGAAAAACGAATCCCTCTCTTGGAATACCTGTATAACCAAACTGAATGGACCCAAAACTCCCCCAAACTCTTGTGCCATAATTTGAATCCATACTTTGACGAGCTATTCCCGACTTACCATCTATCCATATCACAAAAATTCCGTTGGTCATTCTTCCCGCTTCCCTTAATACTGCTTGACGAGCATTATTCAAGTACCATTCTACATCGTAAGTATTGTTACTTCCATTAATCTTAAATGAAATACTTTTTACGTCATTGACAAATTGAAAACTTCTCGAAGATCCTATAAATACATTCTTGTACGCATTTTTAAGATACTGAAAATAATGAGACTGATTCCATCCTCCTAATGGTTGATTTGGTATATAAACAAAAGAAGAATTATTCCATCTATAACCTTGGCCAGGCAAAGAATCTTTGCTCACCCTCCAATAATAAACTGAGGAATCTTGAAAAACTAATGATGGTTGCCAGGTAATAATACTTTCATTGGTAATATCTGATTTATACGTTTTCAAAAATGGACTATTAAATTCCTCTGTGGTATCGATTTGAAATACATAGCTCCTCGTCGGTCTATTTAATAGTGTCGACATAGCTATCAACTTAGCCGTATTGGAAGATACTATTGAGTATTCATAAGGGAATATAGGCAGTATATCGTCGTTTTCAATTAATAAATTTCCTGTATTTTTAATTTCATTATTGGCTTCAGAAATTTCTGAGTAAGAATCATCTGCATCTACTTTTATATTGAACGAATTAATGCCTATCCCAAAATTTTGATCGCGTGTAGGAACATTTAGTACAAAGGTGTCAATAAAAGTTGGGGCTGTCACAGTCCTTTCATAGATAGCAGAATTACCATTATTGATCCTCTCTAACCGTATCTTGATACTCCCGCGTATGGCCTTTCCGAGATTCTGTACAATTATCTTAACCGGAAACGAGTCGATGATAGTATTCA
>CAYXKX010000019.1:17881-28191 GCA_964465185.1 uncultured Chitinophagaceae bacterium | reverse complement strand
AAATTATAGGTCGGGAAAATAATTGAACTGGAACCTATGTAATAGTCTGGCTTGGCATATTGAGTCATAGGTGCAGAAGGATCTCCATTGAGATTGAACTCCATAAAAGTAGTGTTCAAATAGTTCATAACGCCGCCTGATAGCAGAGCAGCACTGGCATTTTTTGCTACTTCACCTACCGACATATTATAGGTATTCTTGGCCAACTGTTCATAGAATGCGTTTCCATATTGATATAGAGCTGCATCCAAAGCTGTATTAGTTGTTGCCAGAAAACCGATTGCTCCTTTATCCTTCAAATTTATAAAACTCTCGGAATAAGATAAACCTCCACCGTAGAAAAATCCTGAATTACACCCATTCGCCAAAAAAACAGGGTATTTTCCTTTATTGGTAAATGTGCTAGGCTCACCAATGCCTACATCAAAAATTGTAGCTGAAGAATGCCCAAAAAAGGTAATTAAGCTAACGCCCTTATTAATTCTATTGGATAAATCTACCGAAGTGACATCTTCCGAAATATCTGGTCCATTTTTAAAAACAGAAAAAGTCCGTGCACCAAAGAGTGTATCTTTTGCAATTGCTTCATAAGATTGAAGATTGGCTCTATAATCCGCTTGCTGCTCTGCACCCGTGCCCCCACCGAGATGCACTACCCACTTCATATACTCCTTTTTATTTGGATTTTGATCTAAATCAGACGTTGCGTAGTATTCCGAGTTATACTCCTTGAGCTTTTCTAAATAATTTTTGACCGTTTGGCCATTAGTCACTGCCAATCTTCCAATACTAGTAAATTGTATATCGGATCCATCCATAGTGCCATAATGATAGTCAGATGGAGCGTGTCCAAAAGATGGAATAAAATTATTGGTATAATTGGTTCCGACTGCGCTAAATAAACTATTTGTAGCAAATCCCTTGCCAATGAGCAGGGCATGCTTAGGCACCTTCCCTCCCCATATTTGCGACCATTGCAAAAATTTACGAATAGCCAATGGATGTTTTGGATGACCATAACCAAACACTTCTTGCAACTCATCCATATAAGCCACCACTACCTGAAAAGATCCACCAGCGACTGATTCCTTATAATTTTTATATTGCTGGATAATATCTACTCCATTTGAATCAAATTGCATTGCTCTATTGGCTATTAAAACAAAATTTCCTCGTTGAGTCAAAAGATTTGAGAAATTAGATTTAACTGTCGCAGGTACACTTAAAATAGAAGCTGTGTGCGCTATGACCAACTGACTTTTAGCCCCTTGAGAATTAACTAAGAAACGATGTCCTGAGGCTGCTTGATGAGCGGTCCTTGTATTGTTCGCCAAATCGTGAAGTACTACTTCATTAGTAGAATTATAATTGGAAATTTGAAATCGAACATAACCTGAGGACAGTGGCAGTGAAAAATTAAATTGATTGAGTCCAGAAAAATTAAAGTCTCGGGGGTAGGCCAAAGAAGCAAATCCTAAGCAATAGCCGTGGTTATTTGCGATCAATGGGGCAATAGCAAGTGAGGTGGTAGCAGAAGTAACTGAACTAGCAGCAATATCTTTTTCAAAATTAATTAGAGTACTGCCAACAGCACTTTGTGTTCCTACTGAGTTCCCATTTATTTTAAATTCCAAATTATGAGATGATTCATTTCGTGCAAACAGTCTTGTTCTTAGTTTCGCACTAAAACTACTTGTGTTCACAAAATTCGGAGTTGAAAAATTTAAACTAGTATAAGCATTGGTTCCCCATCCTTCACCAATATCGTAGGAGGGTCTTACAGAATATTGTGTGGCTGAATAATACCAGCGTTTACCATCGCTATAGGCTACTTTGTATTGATTCAGTGCCGTCGCAATGCAATAATTCAGATAAGGATCTGCAATACTAGCAGTATCATTGGCATATTCTATTATTCGCAGGTTTGAACCAGATCTTAAAGTAAGAAAATAATAATTTGTATCTTTAAAAAGACTGGAAAAAGGATTTAAAACATAATTTGAATCTGTATACAATCGTTTATCAATTTCAGCATCTAATCTCTTGCCGTAAAATTCTATAAAGTCACCAGGATTTGGACTTCCTGTCCAAGAAATATAAATTGGAACTTGGTTCCCATTATTATACATACATATTTCAGTCTTACTACCATTGGCTATTTCAGGACAATTGGCTTGTAAAAATGAATACGGAATTCTATATATTCCAGTATTGATAATAGGAAATTTGTAATGTACCTTCGCAGCATCTATCCACTCATGCCCATATGGTCCTTGGCTCCTGACTGATAAACTGATTAATAAAACAAAGAGAAGTAAAATTTTCTTCATATGCTCAATCTAATTTTACTGGTATATTATCATTGTTGCCTGGTGTGTTCGGACTAGATGGAGAATTTTCAGGCGCCACATTCGGTCTACTATATTTATCTTTTTTCTTAAATCTATAAGAAAGCGAAAATACATGTGAATAAAGACCTACACCAGAGTTTCCAACATTATTAAATGCATAATCTATATCAAACTGATTGAGTCTAAACCCTGCGCCTATTGAAGGTTGAAAACTGAGATAATCTTCTCCTAAGTCATTAGTCGCCTTGGTAAAATTACTCAATCCAAATCGTAAAAATGCAATCTGATAAATACCTAATTCGCCCCCTACAGAGACATCAGCACTTACTGGTCCTGGGAGTAAAACATTTCGTTTATCCGTGTATATTGAAACTTTGCCCATGGGAGAGAATTTCATTTGTTTCCCTTTTCCAAAAAGGAAATTGTATTGACCGCCAAAGTGTATACTTGGCAAAGTAATCTCACTCGAAGAAGATGGTATCTCATTTCCCGTAGCCGCAAAGACTTTTTTGGTGGAATCATCAAAAGTGAAGTTCCAGCTAGAAAAGGTTGAGCTAATGTCTTGCAGAAAAATACCCAGCCTATATTTGTCTGTTGAATACTGAACTCCAGCATCGACCCCAAATCCCCATGCATTGGCAAAGGAGCCATAATCTCTTTTTATGATTTTGACATTTCCTCCAAATGACAAGCCCTGAGTATCTTGTAATCTCCTACCGAAACTGAGAAACAATGCCATATCTGAAATTGAAAACGAGCTTATTCTATCATAATTTATGCTGCCATCTGGATTGTAAAGCTGTATAGTATTGGGAATATTGTCTATGCCAAAGCGGATTAAACTAACTCCAATATTTTGTCGATATTTCAATGGGAAAACAACCCCCACATAATCAAAGTTGGCGATTCCTGCAAAATACGAATTATGCATAGCAGAAACTGAAACACGGTCAAATGCGCCAACACCTGCAGGATTATATAATACAGAAGCAGGGTCGGATTCAGAAGTGACTAAAGATCCTCCTGTTCCTAAATATTTCCCTCCAACACCAATTTTTAAAAATTCATTTGAATATTTTCGAACAGCCTGCGAATATACCTTCACGCTGCCTATAATCAGAATCAAAATCACGATATGCTTCACTTTATCTCTTTGTGTTTAAATATACTTTCGAATACTAACTTAAAATCAATCTCCTTCTTCATTTTTCTTATTATCGCCGTAAATCCATCTATCGTCTCTTTATTGAAGTCCCACTGGCTAATTATGCCAGATACCATATGCAGCGATTTTACCAAATTGCTATCTATGGCGTAGAAACCTAAAAATCGCCTATCGAGAAATCTTTCATATGAATCCAAAAATAGGTTAACTTTTTCATTTTCACCTATTATTTTTTTTAGAAATATTCTTAATTTCTCTATATCAACCTGCTCTAAATCAGCATAAATGCCCTCAGCTATATTGGGGAATCTCTCTAGAATCATATGATCGAGGATTAGTTCATAAAGAACGTGAGAAATCAGATACTTTCTCCTCAATTCTCTAATAACTAAGCTTTTATGCATCTCCTCTTCTATGCTTATCATCCCTTGCTTAAAAAAGGACATAGCGTGAAAGAAGCTGTCATCCGCATAGTGATTCTCCACTCCGAGCCAAAGTTGAAATTCTTCTTTATTAAGCAAATGGGAATCATAATGCAAAAAATATTTATTATGCAAATAAGAAAAATGGGGAAGTATATCCGGCAAAAGTGTCCCCAAAGTAGTATAGGGATTCTTATCTTTTAGACAATAATAATGGGAGATATAATTCACAGACAATACAAATATTAAGTATAAATGTAATGAACAAACGTGAAAAGCAATTGAATATTCTAGCAATTAATAGTTAATTCTCCTGACGAACTATGCACAGTTTCAAATAATAAATCTTTTTGACACAATTCTAACTTATTTTTTAGCTTTACGTTATGTATACTCAACTTAAGCGAGTCATTACGCCACTTGACATTGCTTTCAATGCCGTCAACAATACCATTGGAGGTGGTATTTTTATCTTACCTGCCGCTGTAGCAGCTATCTTAGGGCCAAGCTCTATTTATGCTTATCTTCTTTGTGCGTGCAATATAATATTGGTTCTGCTTTGTTTTGCACATCAAGGATCCAATACCGAGGAAAGTGGGGGTGCATATATTTATGTAAAAAACTCATTTGGAGATTCCCCGGCTTTTATTATTAGTATATTGTCATGGTTTGGTGCCGGTGTTTTAGCAGATTCAGCTATAGCGAATGTTCTTGCAGATATTTTATCTCGATTCATGCCCGCATTTCAACTATCATCCACTAGGTCAATATTGTTTGCCATTATTTTTGGTGGATACGCTTATATGAATATTCGAGGTGTTCGAAATGGTGCCAATATTGTTAAAGTGAATACATTGTTCAAACTAATTCCGCTGGCCTTACTTATTTTCTTGGGGTTTTTCTTTGTTGAATTTGAAAACTACCATGGAATAGAAGATCTTCCCAGTTTAAAATCGCTTGGCGAAGCCTCCCTAATACTCTTCTTTGCATTTCAAGGTAGCGAAGCTGCTCTTAATTTAGGTGGAGAAATGCAAAATCCGTCCAAAACAGCGCCAAAAGGTATATTAATTGGCGTGGTTATAATTGTCATAATTTATATAGCCGTTCAATTAATAGCCCAAGGACTCCTTGGGAATCAACTGTCTGCGCAGAAAAAAGAACCTTTGACTAAGGCTGCAAGTCTATTTCTTGGAAATGCTGGGAGTTATTTGATTACATTTGGCGTACTATGGTCAATTTTTAGCAATCTAGGATCCTCTCCCCTCTTGTTTCCTAGAATAATCTATGCCTCGGCACTAAATAAAAAACTACCGTCTGTATTATCCAAAATACATCCAAAACATGGTACCCCATACTTTGCGATTGTCTTTTATGCTTTGACTTGCTTTATCCTGGCTACAAGTGGTGGATTTAGAAAATTGGCTTTACTATCTAGTTCGGCTATGCTTATTATATATTTTATGGTTTGTTTGGCTTGTTTTAAAAGTTTATGGAAAATGGAAAGGTCCAATTTCAAAATGCCATTCGGAATTTGGGTGCCCACTCTGGCAATAATATCAATTATCTACTTCCTGTCCAATTTGAGTTGGGAGGATATTCGATTTACTCTTATTTTTATCTCTATTATTTTAATCTATTATATTACGAACAAATTAATAATTGTCCGAGAGACGAATAAAACACCTCCCAAAGATTGATAAAACTTTACGGCTAAATTGAACATTTATTCCAGAATTTTTGATCAGGACATAGATCCTCCAATCTAAAATCAAATTTGACTAGATGAACCTCCTTTAAAAAATCTAGCGCTATTTTCAATTTGGGATAGGGCACGTCCAATAAGTAATTCCAATCTGTATCTTGAATCCAATTCTTCATATCCGAAACAGAGAATTCAAAATAATTAGATATATAATCAATGGAGTCCAGCGTATTTTGCTTAAACTTATAAGTATAGTCTGAAATTGTTTTTAATATTTCTATTAGTCTATCTTCGTTTTCTATTAATATGTCGTGATGAGCCACAATGCTAAACGAGGCCCAAGGAGTTGGAATTTCTCCTATTTTTTTTAATGTACCACTATCTAGATATGGTTTAGTCATAAAGCGCTCCCATAGGAACAATCTATCTGGGTTATGGTTGAATTCTTTTAGCGCACCAGAGAAACTTCCTACCTCCACAAACTCTACTTTATCCATAGTCCAGCTCTGCTGCTGACACAGAAGATAAGCCATCAAGTGTGATCCACTGCCAAACCGACTGATACAAAAAGATGGATTTTCAACCTCATTCAGCCTGCTAAGTGACGATTGATTTCCACAGTAGATACCCCAGTATAATGGAGAATTGACGTATACCTGCACTATTTTCATAGGCGCTCCGTCAGCTATAGCCTTCACTGCTCCTTCCGTCAGAACAACTCCAATATCAATGTGCTTTTCTTTAATTGCCTTGATTAAATCGCCAGTTCCCCCCCTATAATCTTTCCAGATTAGTTCAATATTTCGGGTGCTAAAAACCCCTTCATCTATCGCCTTTCGAAAAGGAATATTGAAATGCTCTGGTACCCCGCCAATATTAAAATAAGAAGTCATTTTTTTATATCTCGATAGGTAGCATTGAGTCTTAGTTTATCCTTTAAAAACCGATACTGTGACTTAAAACTGAGAACTAATATAGTGACCGCGAAGGGATTCGAACCCCTAACCAACAGAGTCGAAATCTGTTATTCTATCCAGTTGAACTACGCAGCCATTTTGGAATGCAAATATAATGGATTGTAATTAAATCACAGCCATACTCTCTACAATTTCTTTCGGTACAAACTTACTCACGTCTCCTTTTCCCAAAATAATTTCGCGAACTATCGTAGACGAAATAGAGGAATACTCTGGTGGAGACAACATTAATATAGTTTCGATGCCGGATTCCATGCTATGATTTAGATGGGCTATTGTCTTTTCGTATTCGAAATCTGAAGCTGAACGAATACCCCTTAATAGGTAATCAGCGCCTATTTCTTTACAGTAATTAATTGTTAGTCCTGTATAACTACTGACTTCTATAGTAGGATAATCTTTGAAAACTTCTGTGATCCATTGGGTACGCTGCTCCAGAGAGAATAGATATTTCTTTTGTGTATTGACTCCAATTGCGATAATGATTTTATCGAATAGTGGGATACTGCGTTTGACAATATCTACATGACCAATAGTAATCGGGTCAAATGATCCTGGGAAAACAGCTATTTTCAAAATAATACAGTTGGTGGATTATTACTCTTCATTAGCTTTCTTACGAGCCTCTTCTAATTCTGTTTGAAATACCACATCCCAAAACATATTACTGACACCAAAGCCAGCCTCAGGGTGCACATAATGATGGGCCATGTGATGTTTTTTCAATTTTTCAAAATAGGGATTTTGCCACTTCGCATGGTGTAGTGCATAATGCATCATATCATAAACCAAATAACCACAAACCATACCAGCAAAAGCTGAATAAGTAGCACCTCCGCCACCAAAAGCCATATTGAAAAAAACGAAAAAAGGAATTGCTAAAACAATGGACATGATAGGAGGCATGACCAAACGCTTAGAATCGTTAGGATAATCGTGATGCACACCGTGCATTAAAAAGCTAATTCTCTTACCAAAATCAGTACTTGGATGGTAGTGAAATACAAATCGATGTACGAAATATTCTGATAATGTCCAAATGAATAGGCCTATTAGAAATAAAACAGGAATCTTAATCCAGCCAAACTGATAGACAATACTCGCTTGATAAAAACAATAAAGTACTACGGGAACCCAAACAATAAGCGGAGTCACCCAGTGAATTCTTGACATCCAATCTAAAATTGGATTCTCAAACATTCTGATCGTTTCATCCTTTAAGGATACAAAATTTTTATGCTGACTCATATGACATTAATTACTTCTGCAAATCTAAGAACTTTGCGATAATTAGGAATACTGAAATTTCAAATCCAAAATAGTCTTAAACTTGAAATTTTCTTATTAGAAACTTCTAGCATCCAATTCTTTAGGATCTTGTTGCCAAATTTTGTATTTTACGTCTATTTCTTTCGGAGTATAGACCACTATTGGGAGCAAACTCATATAGCGAACAGTCTCTGTTTTTCCTGAAGCTACATTTTTAACCTTCTTTATAGTATTGTCACAACCCATTTTTGTAGAAATGACTTGAGAGTTGGAATTAAAAACATAATATGGATACCCATAGCCCTCCAATGTTTTCACTTCAAAATCACCAAACAAATAGTGCTTATTGCAATTGTCAACTTCCAAGCTTTTCACTGCATAAAACTCGACTTTGTAAAGCAGTTCATTTGCCATCGGGTCCATAAAAATTACATTCTTGACCATATTCGGCAAATTGGGATAAATGCTCAAATCATGCAAAGCTTGAATAGGTGCAGAAAGCGAGGAATTTACAGTCACTTGCTCAGGTTTTGGACTCGTCCTTTCCAATTGATTATCATTTTGAGCATTCGAGCTATAGACTATAGCTAAAAGTAGGAGTGTGAAGATGAATTTAAGTTTCATATTTTGTATGTTTTATTGTTTATAAACAGGCTGTTCGCCCCCCGTCTACTGGGATATTAATACCAGTGATGTATGAGGCTGCGTCAGAGGCTAGGAAAGCTACAGCTGCTGCCACCTCTTCTGGTTGAGCGAAGCGCTTCATCGGTATTTCATTGATCATTTCTTCTTCCACAGTATTTTTAGATATATTCAGTTTATTGGACTTGTTTTCTATAATTGCGTTTAATCTATCTGTAGATGTAGCTCCAGGTAATACATTATTTACCGTAATACCAAAGGAGGCCAGTTCATTTGCCATCGTTTTAGACCAATTGGCAACAGCAGCTCTTATTGTATTGGAGACACCCAGATTAGGGAGAGGTTGTTTTACAGAAGTTGAAATGATATTGATTATTCTTCCAAAATGATGATCCATCATGCCTTGCTTTAGAACTGAAACCAACGTATGATTAACTAATAAATGCTGCCGAAATGCAGCTTCAAACTCCTCTATCTTGGCACTAGATATTGGACCAGCTGCAGGGCCTCCAGAATTGTTGACTAATATGAGGAACGGTTTTCCTATTTCCTTGGCCTTTTGACTGACTTTTGATTCCAAACTTTCTAAATCATTGCCATCTGCGACTATATATTGATGCGTCTGTCCATTGGGTGAGGATAAGTTTGCTATTGCTTTTTTTAAATCCTCTTCATTTCTGGCTAAAAGAGTTACGGTGCAGCCCATTTCCGCTAATTTCACTGCACTGGCATAACCTATACCTTTGCTACCGCCACATACTAATGCTGATTTGCTCACTTTGTTTATTTATTTTTAGGAATTCAAAGGTAACCCAAAATTTTTATTTTATAAGAATTCTCAAACTGTATTAAATTTGTGAGTTAAGATTGTTTTATTAGACTCAGAAAGAAAATTATATGCCAGAAAATTTAAGTTATTTATTGGGTAGAAAAGGATTAGACAAAAATCTTTTTGAGGAACTAGGCATAGCTGCGCAGGATACAGGCACTCCAGATATGGAGAAAATGGAGGAATTGCGGAAAGAATTCTTGGTAGGTAAGTCCACCTTATATGGAACCACCTCTTTTTATGACTTCTTGCGACCAGAAAATAAAGGGAAGAAAGTCTATATATGCAATGGTAGTGCATGCCTCACGGCTGGTACACAAGGCAAATTGAAAGCTAAAATCCTAAAGGAATACTCCTCCGATGAAGTGGGCGAAATGTGCTGTCTCGGTCGTTGTCATGAAAATGGAGCCTTTCATATCGATGGCAAAAATTATTCTGGATGCGATATTGATGCTTTATCCGATATAAAATCAACTAAATCCACGACAAAAGAAACCTATAATGTAACTCATATAGGTACACCGATTCTCACTGAGAAAATACATGACCTAAATGAATTTTATCATTTACTTAAAACCTCGTTGCTAAAATCGCCGGACACTCTTCTAGATGAAATCAAAGCCTCGGGTATAAGAGGTAGAGGTGGCGCTGGATTTGCTATGGGGTTCAAGCTAGAATCATGTAAAAATACTCCTTCAGAAGATAAATTCGTAGTCTGCAATGCCGATGAGGGCGACCCAGGCGCTTATTCAGATAGATATCTATTAGAGGAACAACCGCACAAACTACTTCTCGGCATGATACTCACTGGATATATCATAGGAGCTAATTGGGGGGTGGTTTATATCAGAGGAGAATACCCTGAGTCTGTAGATAAAATCAATGATAGTATTGCATTTTTACGAGAGAATCATCTCATTGGTAAAAATATTTTGGACTCCAATTTTAATTTT
>CAYXKX010000019.1:0-17871 GCA_964465185.1 uncultured Chitinophagaceae bacterium | reverse complement strand
TGGGCAGAAATTACATATAAAGTACTAACCAATTCCAATTTTAATTTTGATTTCAAAGTAGTCAAGGCGATGGGCGCCTATATTTGTGGGGAGGAGACAGCCCTCTTATCTTCTATCGAAGGGCAGCGGCCTGAAGTGCGCGTGCGTCCGCCTTACCCTACGCAGGTAGGGTTGTTCAATAAACCTACCGTAGTTAATAACGTGGAAACGCTAGCCAACATTCCATTTATCTTATCAAATGGTGGAGCGAAATACGCTTCCATTGGAACTTCGAAATCTACAGGAACCAAGTTAGTTTGCCTCGATGGTCATTTTAACCAACCAGGCATGTATGAGGTAGACATGGGAACACCGCTTCAAACAGTAATAGATGAGCTAGGTAAAGGATTTAACAAAAAAGTGAAGGCACTGCATATAGGTGGTCCACTAGGTGGACTAGTGCCTGTGTCAAAGACAAAGAACCTAAGCATTGATTTTGATTCTTTCGGGAAAGAAGGATTTCTTTTAGGTCATGCCTCCGTCGTTTCAATTCCAGATGATTTCCCTCTGGTAAAATATATCGAGCACCTTTTTCAATTTACCGCGCATGAAAGCTGTGGAAAATGTTTCCCATGTCGCCTAGGATCTACACGTGGTTATGAACTTTTCAAAAAAGCACAAAATGAAGATTATAAAATTGATAGGACGTTGCTCAATGATTTACTCAACACCATGGAAAAAGGTTCACTGTGCGCTT
This sequence comes from uncultured Chitinophagaceae bacterium, assembly GCA_964465185.1. Taxonomy (GTDB): domain Bacteria; phylum Bacteroidota; class Bacteroidia; order Chitinophagales; family JADJOU01; genus CHPMRC01. The sequence continues at coordinate 17,135 of CAYXKX010000019.1, read as the reverse complement.
TAGGAGGAGGCTTACCATTGCCTATTAAAAACGCTTTGATGTATTTTGACGAGGAATTGAAAGAATATTTGAAATAAACAACAATATATTAGGAGCACAAAGGCACGCAAAGTATGACACGAAGTAACACTAAGTTTTTTTTGAACCTATTGAAATTAAAAATTAGTAGTTATTACTTTTGCGAAACTTTGTGCTCAAACTTCGTGAAACTTTGTGCTCCAAAAAATTAAAAAAAACCTATGACAAAAATCGCATTTATCAACGACCAACCTTTTGAATATCAAGAAGGCGACACTGTATTGCAATTTATCAAGCGATATTTTGAGCAGGACTATGTGCCTACGCTTTGCGACGCACCTAATTTAAAACCCTTTGGTTCATGCAGAGTATGCAGCGTAGAAGTGGCTCTTCAGAAAGATGGTGGTCGAAAAACGCAAGCTTCGTGCCATACTCCAGTCATGGAGAATTCCTATATCTATACCCACAGTGAAGATATTCTCAAATTGCGAAAAAATATTATTGAATTGGTCTTAACCGATCATCCATTAGATTGTTTGACTTGTGAGGTGAACAATAACTGTGAACTTCAAGATGTAGCAGCCAAAGTAGGGGTAAGGAAGGTGCGCTATCCAGAAGGGAAAAATCATTTGGATAGAGAAAAAGATTTGAGTCATCCCTATATGACTTCTGACTTTTCCAAATGCATCAACTGCTACCGCTGTGTACGAGCCTGTGAAGAAGTTCAGGGAGAACTAGTTCTATCAATGGCTGGCAGAGGTTTTGATAGTCATATAATAAAAAGTTTTAATGAGAATTTTTTCGAATCAGATTGTGTGAGCTGCGGTGCATGCGCTCAAGCTTGTCCTACATCAGCTATCTCAGATGTATTCGAATCTAAATCAATCGTAGGAACAGAAAAAACGCGTACCATCTGTACTTATTGTGGTGTAGGTTGCAATCTAGAAGTCTCTACCCTCAATGGTGAAGTGAAGTCCATTCGAGCTCCTTTTGATGCCGAGGTGAATGCTGGTCATACCTGTCTTAAAGGGCGCTACGCCTTTTCATTTTACAAGCACCCAGACCGAATCAAGACACCCCTCATACGCAGAAATGGAGAACTAGTTCCTGCCACATGGGACGAGGCTTATGATTTCATAGCAGATAAATTAACAACGATTGTAAATCAACATGGTCCAGATGCTGTCGCTGGTATTTCTTCAGCTCGATGCACGAATGAAGAAAACTATTTAATGCAGAAATTTATTCGAGCAGTCATAGGAACAAATAATATAGATTGTTGTGCGCGTGTTTGTCACTCACCTACTGCACTAGGCATGCAGCGTGCATTTGGCACAGGTGCTGCGACCAACTCTATTGAAGATTTGAAGCATACAAATTGCATCATGATTATCGGCGCAAATCCTACCGATGGTCATCCTGTGACTGGCGCCAAGCTGAAACAGTTTGCCATGAAGAGTAAAACAACAATAGTCATAGACCCGCGAGAAACAGAGATAGCAAAATATGCTACTTACCATTTACAACTTCAGCCTGGAACGAATGTAGCTCTGCTCAATATGATGCTCTATTATATCATTTCAGAAGGCATAGAAGCTAAAGAATTTATAACTTCACGTACCGAAGGATATGATGAATTTAAAGAACAAATTTTAGCTTTAAATTTGGATGAAATGGAAGCGGTGACTGGAGTAAATAGAGAGTTAGTTCGCAAAGCGGCTATAGCCTACGCTACTGCTGGAAACGCAATGTCTTTCCATGGACTTGGTGTGACAGAACATTCCCAAGGTAGTTATACTGTTATGTTGATTTCAGATTTAGCTATGATCACTGGAAATATAGGCAGAAAAGGGGTAGGAGTGAATCCTCTCCGCGGTCAGAATAATGTCCAAGGAGCTGCAGATATGGGTTGTCAGCCACATCAGGGTGCGGGCTATCTCAATGCCTATGATCCAGAAATTAACAAGCATTACGAGAATTTTTACAAAACTAAAATACCTCTCGGTAAAGGTTTGAAAATTCCGGAAATGTTTGAAGCATCCATAGACGGGAAGTTAAAGGCGCTTTGGCTGATGGGTGAAGACGTGGTGCAGACCGACCCAAATACCAATAAAGTGATAGCAGCTATGCAAGGTCTAGACTTATTGGTCGTACAAGAAATATTCATGACAGAAACAGCAAAATATGCTACTGTAATTTTACCAGCTTCATCCTTCTTAGAAAAAAGTGGGACCTTTACAAATGGTGAACGAAGAATTCAGCGGGTACAAAAAGTGGTAGAACCTCTTCCGGGAACTAAGCCTGATGGGCAAATTATTGTTGACATCATGAATCGCATGGGATTCCCTCAGGCAGATTATGACGCTGCAGGTGTATTGGAAGAAGTTTCTCAAATTGTGCCATTCTTCGCTGGAGTCAAATGGAATGAATTGGGCGACAACGGCAAGCAATGGCCTGTACTAAAAGATGGTACAGATACTCAAATAATGCATTTGGAGAATTTCTCACGTGGCTTAGGTAAATTCCATTATTTCGATTATGAGGAGAGTAATGAACTCAAAAAATATAAAAAAGAATACCCCTATATAGTTACGACCAATAGAGAACTAGAGCATTACAATTGTGGCACCATGACACGACGCACAGGCAATGCTCAAATATTGACCGAAGACGTCATTATGATTCATCCAGATGATGCCGCTAGGCACTTTATCCAAGAAGGGGACTTCGTTTGTGTAGAATCACCAAGAGGGAAAGTAGACATAAAAGCACGCATAACAGAGGAGGTCAAACAAGGTGTACTCAGCACCACCTTCCACTTCCCAGATGTTATGCTCAACATTATTACTAGCGACGAACACGACTCTGAGGCTATGTGTCCAGAATACAAAATAGTTGCGGTCAATATTAGAAAGAGTAAAGGGAAAAAATTAGTGCCTTTAGATTAGTGATTCAACTCCTGTGAAAAAGTGGTTTTGTCTATTTTTTTAACCACGACCCTCATCTAGCGTAGATAGTTGAGTCCAACTACAATCTTATATTGTACTACATTTGCTCAAACACAAAGCGATGTTTCCAAATTTATTGAACAATCCAAATAGTCCTAAAAACCTTGAAGGAACAGAGTTAGACACTGATTCGACCAAGAAGTTATATACCACTTACGTGCCTCAAGATGTCTTAGAAAATGAGATATACAATCATGCGAAGACCTATGTGGAAATCCCTCATGATGCAGATTTGAATTTTGCACAAAAATTTATCAATAAAGATGGGAAGTTTATTTACTGTACAGATAGAAAGGAACTAGGAGAAAAACTTATTCAATTTTTAAAATTAAATCAGCTAACTACAGTCTTTATTTGGGAAGAATCCTTGATAAGTATTTTAAAGGATAATGATATAGAAAACCAAATAAAAATCGAACGCGTTATAGACAATGCTCATGTGGCTTTAAGCTACTGTGAAAGCTTAGTTTCTGATGAGGGCAATATAATCTTGAATACCAATCAAAATAGATTTAGGCCTTTAGAAAACTTTCCCGAATTCCATATTGTTCTGGCTTCTAAAGCTCAAGTAAAATTAAATATTGAACATGCTGTTTCTGATTATATGTTGAAGCATCATGATGTCTTTCCATTTCTCATCGATATTTCTATTGAAGAAAGAGGTACGCGATTCGCTATGAACAAGCCAATATTGAACTCCAGAGGCACAAAGAAAGTCTTTGTTTTCTATTGTGAAGAGTGCTGTTTTGAATAAATTCCAACCGTCATAGGTGAAAAAACAACTATTTCTATCCGATTTTCATTTAGGAGTTCCAGATGTGAATTCTAGTTTGGATAGAGAAAAAAAAATTTGCCTTTTATTAGATCAGTATGCTTCAGAAGTCAGTGACATCTACTTCGTTGGAGATGTTTTTGACTTTTGGTTTGAGTATACGACTGTGGTGCAAAAAGGCTATTATCGTTTCTTTGGAAAACTCGCAGAGCTAGCCGACAATGGTATACAGCTTCACTTCTTCAAAGGAAATCATGATATGTGGATGCGTGATCTATTCACCAAAGAATTCAAGGCGATAATCTACTCGCAGCCGATTGAAATTCAGCTCGGATTAAAATCCATTCTCATTGGCCATGGAGATGGATTAGGACCTGGTGATTTCAAATATAAATTTCTTAAAAAGTTTTTTGCATCCTCCATTTGTCAATTTCTATTTAAATGGATTCATCCAGATTTAGGTATAGGGATTGCTAACTTTTTTTCATACAGGAGTCGCTATGGTCAGCAGCTGGAACCCGAAAAATACCATGGCAATAAAAATGAATGGCTATATGTGTATTGCCAGCAAATAATGAAAGATAAATTCTTTGACTACTACATTTTTGGGCATAGGCATTTACCAATTTATACTAAATTAGATAATACAACGTCTATCTATATTAATCTTGGGGATTGGCTAGACTACAATACCTATGCTATTTTTGATGGAAATGAAGTATCTTTGCGCCAATATGGCAGCGACAAGAGCAATTTTGATTTTAATCCTAACCCTATTAGTTAAGTCATATTATTGTCAAACATTCCTTGACACTCTAACTTATACTCTCGATACTACCCTGCTTGATTTAAAAGTAGATAAGCTAAACAATAAATGGCTAATCTACGAAAATAGAATTATTCGCATCAGCCCTGAAAAATCATATAATGACACTTTAGACAACTTGAACCTCCGACAATTATCTTTGGATTTGAACACTCCATTGAAAAATTTATTTTACTTAAGAAATAAAAATACGATTGAAATAAAAAACAGTCGGTGGGGAGTTGTTTCCAATATCAAGTTAGATCCTCTGCATATTTTCGAACCTGCATTCGTCAAATTTACTGCAGATAAAATGATATGGATTCTGGATGTTAGCGAAAACATGCTGCATAAGTTAAATGAAAATGGTGTAAAAATATCTCAGAAAAGAAATCCTTTCAAGGTCAATGGACAATTCTACTTCCCGACGGAGGTTATTCAAATAAAAAATTTTACTCTAGCCTTAGATACCAGCTATGGGATATTCATTCTGGACGACTATGGCAATTTGGTCCAATATAAAAAAATGGGTTCGTGCCAAGGTATATTTGAATTCAAGGGCAATGCTTATTTGAGTAAACAGAATTATTTAATCCAATTTCAAACCAGACCTTCAGGAGAGATAGATTTGACGAAAACGAAAAGAATTGAGTTTTCAAGTCCTGTAATTTCTTTGCAGTTCTTTAATGAAAATGCGCTTATCCTTTTAAAGAATAAGCGCATCTATGAATTGAAAAATTTTGAAAATCTATTTGAATAAATTAGCTAAGGTTGTTTCAAGTTGTTCATGAGACATACTACTCGCTATAACGTTTCCATTTGGGTCCACAAGAAAATTATCTGGGATGGACTCAACGCCATACTTCACTGCCCAGTAGGAATCCCAGCCACCTAAATCAGATAAATGATTTGGCCATATCAAACCATCCTTAGCTATAGCATTTCGCCATTTATTAGCGTCTGTATCCAAAGAAATGGAGAGCACTTCAAATCCTTTGGATTGATATTTTGCATATAAACTGACGAGCCCAGGGTTAAATTGTCTACAAGGCGGACACCATGAGGCCCAGAATTCTACGAGAATATATTTGGCTTTAATATTAGTGAACTTAACTGTGTCACCATTTGGCCCTAGGCCTTCTATTTCTATGAATTGCCGCTTTTCGGATTTAGAAACCTCTACTGATCCAGTTGTTTGGGCTTTTTCAACAATATCCTTCTTTGCAAATTTACATGATAAAAAGATGATTGCACAAACGAATAAAATAGAACTATTCTTCACTAGAACTTTCATCGGTTTTTTTTGCAGTTCTTTTTGTGGTCTTTTTGGTTTTCTTAACCTGAAGTTCGCTTGAAGCTTCCACTACTTTTTTGGTCTTAGTAGGTTTGGCAACAATAGCTGCTTTTTTTGGATTTCTTTGCTTTCTTTTCTTCCCAAATGACCCACTAGCTATTTTCCCTTTTTTTGATTTAATATCGCCTTTTCCCATGTGATGATTATATTTAATTTTAAAATGACTTATGAGCAAATATAATCGAAAATATTTATTCGGCTATATCGTTCATAGCATCGTTCTGTATTATTTAAAAAAAAACTCCGCAATAAATTGCGGAGTTTAAGTAAGCAAGTAATAAAATATAACTATAAATTACTTTACTTTTGCTTTTGCAGCAGAAGCAGAAAGATCTGCACCAGCTTTAAATTTAGCTACAGTTTTAGCAGCTATTTTGATTTCTTTGCCAGTTTGAGGATTTCTTCCTGTTCTAGCGCTTCTTTTAGATACAGAGAAAGTACCGAATCCTACTAAAGTAACTTTGTTACCTTTTTGTAGAGTTGACTTTACTGCATTCATGAAAGAATTCAATGCATCACCAGCTGCAGCTTTAGTTATACCTGCGTCGCCAGCAATTTTGTCGATTAAATCTCCTTTGTTCATCTTTTAAAGATTTTAGTTGTTAATAATTAATTACGAGAGCAAATTTATAGCAAATCCACTGTTTGCAATACTTCTGCGAGATTTTCTTTTTTCCTTACTGTGGAAAAGCCCTTGTCGAAGGCTCACAATCAAGTCTAAATATCTATTTTTCTGTCGTTTATAAAAATTCTTCATTATTTAAAATGTGGATTATTTTTTTCTAAAAAACGCCTACAATCCTTTTAAAATCGGTATTTACAAAAAAATAATAGGAAAAAGACCCAATTTTTAATAAATTTGTCGTTGTATAATTAGCATTCAAACTATAAAAATAGACAGTGAAATACATATTTATAATAATAGCATTGCTGTGCATTCAAACTTCTTGTAAAAAAGCATCGAGTTACTCCACTGTATGCAATGATGAGGCGAGACGTAAAAGCGCTAGCACATCTGGTAAGGAAGTTGGATCGACCAGAGTAAAACGAAATTCTTACAGAACCACAGCTAGAAGACCTCACAGACTTGGCCTACTCAGACGTTAATATTCCATATTCAATTCATTTATGATAGAAAGTACTATTCTTTTACAAGATATAGACCCATTGGTCTTATATGGTGTCAATAATAATAAACTCGATGTATTAAAAAAAGCCTTCCCTCTCTTGAAAATGGTTTTTCGTGGAGATAAAATCAAGGTTACTGGTAAGGAAGAAGAGATAGCTCAATTCGAATTGAAAATGCGAATCATCGTAGAGCATATAAAGCAATATCAAGATATCACATTAAAAGATATTGAACGTATAGCTTTAAACGAAGCGCCTAATGAAGCCTATCTAGCCAAACCTACAGGAGATGTCATAGTATATGGGAATAATGGGCATGTCGTAAGAGCCCGCACACCTAACCAGAAAGTGATGGTGGAGCAAAATCTCAAAAATGATATTCTTTTTGCTGTCGGACCTGCTGGTACAGGCAAGACCTATACTGCCGTAGCCTTGGCTGTGAAGGCATGGAAAGAAAAGCAAGTTAAGCGAATTATACTTACTAGACCAGCTGTAGAAGCGGGAGAAAATCTTGGCTTTCTACCCGGCGACCTTCGAGAAAAAGTAGATCCGTATTTAAGGCCACTCTATGATGCGCTAGAAGATATGATTCCTTTTGACAAATTAATTCAATTAAAAGAAACTAGAATTATCGAAGTGGCTCCGCTGGCTTTTATGCGAGGTCGTACCTTAGATAATGCCTTTATCATCTTGGACGAAGCGCAGAATGCGACATCTATGCAGTTGAAAATGTTCTTAACCAGAATCGGCCCGAATGCGAAGTGCATTGTCACAGGAGATGTGACTCAAATAGATTTGCCAAAATCTCAACAAAGTGGATTACCGCATACGCTAAGAATACTGGATGGCATTGAAGGAATCAGTATTGTGAGATTGACGACTTTAGATGTTATACGACATAGATTGGTTGCCAAAATTATCAGTGCTTTTGAAAATAATCCTGAAAAGTGATGCTTCAAATATTACCAGATACCATCTATTACAAAGGTAAAGTAAGGGATGTTTATAGTAAAGGCAATTTTATTTTTATTGTAGTTTCCGATAGAATATCAGCTTTTGATGTTGTTTTGCCCAAAACTATCCCTTTTAAAGGTGCCGTTTTAAATGGTATTTCTACCTTTTTTCTAAACAAAACCAAAGATATAGTTCCAAATTGGTTAATAGATACACCCAATAGCCATGTCGCTTATGGACATTTAGCTCCTACAATTCCTATAGAAATTGTAGTTCGCGGATATATAGCTGGCAGTATGTGGCGCGCCTATGAAGCCGGTGAAAGAAACTTTTGTGGCGTTCAACTACCTGATGGTTTAAAAAATAACCAAAAGTTAGAAGCCCCAATAATTACACCTACTACCAAAGCAGCTGCTGGTCATGATGAGAATACCTCAGAGGAGGAAATTTTAAATCATGAAATTGTCACAAAAGATGAATGGAGTTTGATTAAAAAATATGCTTTAGATTTATTTGATTTCGGAACTAGATATGCTGCTTCTAAAAATTTAATCTTAGTAGACACTAAGTTTGAATTTGGTAAAAAGAAAAATGGTGAAATCATACTGATTGATGAAATATTAACCCCAGACAGCTCGCGATATTTTATTGCCGACAGCTATCAAGAAAAATTTAAAGAAGGTGGAAACCCAATTCAATTATCTAAAGAATTTGTGCGTCAGTGGTTGATAGAAAATAATTTTATGGGGCGTCAAGGGGATATTATGCCAATAATGCATGAAGACTGGACAAATGAAATAAGTGAAAAATACATTTCGCTCTATAATAAACTTGTTGAGCCTCCTTTTATCAAAGAGTCAAAAGAATTCAACCTAGATAAAATCCAATTAGCCTATGACAGTTTCAGTCAAACCTATTATAAATAAGGCATTCTTCCTTTTTATTTTTTTATTCTCTTTTAATGCTAACTTTTCACAGGATAAGTTTAATATAGGATTAGTTGGTTTTTATAATCTTGAGAATCTCTATGACACTATAGACCAAGACAATGTCAGTGATGAAGAGTTCACTCCTGAGGGTACGAGAAGATATACTGGTCAAGTCTATCTAGACAAACTAACCAAATTGGAACAAGTTCTATCCGAAATGGGCACCGATCATAGTTCTGAAGGTATAGCAGTTCTAGGTGTTGCAGAAATTGAAAATAGAAGTGTATTGAAAGATTTATGTGCTCAAGAAGGATTAAAATCTCGGAATTATAAAATTGTACATTATGACTCGAAAGATGCCCGAGGTATTGATGTCGGTTTGCTTTATAATCCGAAATATTTCAAGGTAGTTAAATCCGATAAAATCTATGTAGATATGGAAGATTTGGGTGAAGGCAAAACAAGAGACATTCTATGGGTGCAAGGGGTATTTATGGGAGAAGAAATGCACATCATGGTAGCTCACTGGCCTAGTCGAAGAGGTGGGGAAGAAGTCTCCATGCCAAAGAGATGCCGTGCAGCAGAATTCATGCGAGCCAAAACGGATAGTATCTTACTTCAAAATCCAAATGCAAATATCGTGACTATGGGCGACCTCAATGATGATCCAACAAGTCCTAGTGTTGTTAATTGCCTTAAATCAACAGGTAAAAAAGAAGAAGCTATAGATGGGAAATATTTCAATCCTTTTTATAATTACTTCAAAAAAGGAATTGGTACGCTAGCTTATGCAGACGCTTGGAATTTATTTGATCAAATCCTCGTCTCTCCTTCAGTCTTATCCTCTGAAAACCCGCTTCTTTTTGGTGGCGGCTATATATTCAGCAGAAGCTACATGGTGCAGATGGATGGCCAATATAAAGGCTACCCGCTGAGAACTTATAATGGAGATATCTATCAAGGTGGATATTCAGATCATTTTCCGACGTATGTTGTGTTTAAGAAAAAGGTGAAGTGATATTTTCAATTTTTCAATTTGAAAATGTGCTAATTTGAAAATTAAATGCTCAATTATGCTATTTTTGAATTTTTTTCTAAAAGTTTGTGTTAATGATTTAAAATCTAAATATGAGAAATGATAGAGAAAATCTAATCGTAATCAAATCTTTTCAATTTGCTTTACTTTCCATTGAATATTGCGAACAATTGGAGGAATTTAGAAAATATGTCATCGCAAGGCAATTATTAAAATCATCGACCTCTATCGGCGCAAATATAAGAGAAGCTCAAAATGCTGAAAGTCGTGCTGATTTTATTCATAAAATGAAGATAGCAGCTAAAGAAGCGGATGAAACAGAGTATTGGTTGGAACTTTGTCAATGCGCAAAGAACTATCCAGACTGCAAAGATTTGATTTTAATCAACAAAGAGTTAATTAAAATGCTTACTAAAATCATCTCAACTGCCAAAACAAACAAAGCATAATTCATTTTCAAATTTTCAAATTGGATAATTTTCAAATTAATATCATCGTCGCCTACTCCTCCAATCTCGCCATTGGTAAAGACAATAACTTGCTTTGGCATTTAGCAGATGACATGGCTTTTTTTAAGCAGCAAACTTCTGGGAAAACGGTGGTCATGGGAAAGAATACTTATCTATCGCTTCCTAAAAAGTTTAGACCATTACCCAATAGAAAAAATGTGGTCATTAGCCGTCAAGAGCCTATTGAAAAGCATGAAAATCTATTTTGGTATAAATCTTTGGAAGAAGCTATTTCTGCTCTTAAGAAAAACGAATACGAAATTTATATCATAGGCGGAGGCACTATTTATGAGCAAACGCTCCCACTGGCAGATGCAGTTTATGCTACCGAGGTCAAGGTTGATATAGAAGGTGATACGTATTTCCCTCCACTCAACCCTCAAGAATGGACGCGCGAAGTCCTTCATTCGTTTTCAAAAAATGAAAAGAACGAGTATGATTTTGATGTGGTTCGCTATGTGAGAAAAAAACTGTAACCTTTTGCCCTATTTTTTAACTAATTCTAAAATCATAAAATAATGAACAATATTCAAGACCACGAAATAGATTATAAGATAGTAGGCTCTGAACTTCAATACGTAGAAGTAGAACTAGACCCAAATGAAGTCGTCATAGCAGAATCTGGCTCATTTATGTATATGCGCGAAGGTATAGAAATGCAAACGATTTTCGGCGATGGCTCACGTCAGGCACAAAATTCTGGCGTACTTGGCAATCTGCTCAATGCTGGAAAACGCTTATTAACAGGAGAGAGTCTATTTATGACAGCCTATACCAATGTAGGAAATAAAAAATCTCAAGTAGCCTTTGCTTCTCCCTATCCTGGTAAAATTATTCCATTAGATTTAAATCAATTTGGTGGTAAAATCATCTGTCAGAAAGATGCCTTTCTCTGTGCTGCTAAAGGAGTAGAAGTGGGAATCGAATTTCAGCGAAAACTAGGAACAGGACTATTCGGTGGTGAAGGATTTATCATGCAGAAATTGATAGGCGATGGTATGGCATTTATGCATGCAGGTGGTCATGTAGAAGAATTTCAACTCCAGCCTGGTCAAGTACTCAAGGTGGATACGGGCTGTATCGTAGGTTTTACCCAAGGTGTCAACTATGACATTCAGCGCATCAAAGGAATTCGCAATATGGTATTCGGAGGCGAGGGTATTTTCTATGCTGTCCTCAGTGGTACAGGTACTGTATGGTTGCAAACGCTGCCGATTTCTCGACTAGCTGCTAGAATTTTCTCTTATGCACCACAGCAAGGCGGCTCTAAGGAAGAAGGTAGTATTCTAGGTGGTCTAGGCCAACTAATAGGTGGTGATAGATAGACAAAAAATATATCTATATGATTGATTATTAATAGGTTTTCAAAATCTTAATAAATCTTATTTTATTGAGTTTGAAGTGTGAAATGAGTTTTATTAGCTAACTTTGCAGTCTTATGTCAAAGAAGGCTTGGATTATTGTTATCATTTCCGCACTAGGATACTTTGTAGATATCTACGATTTAATTCTTTTTGGAATAATTAAAAAAGAGAGTCTTTTCGCTCTAGGTTATAATGAAATAACGTATAAAGTTTACGAAGTTTCTCTTTTTAACTATCAAATGATCGGGATGGTAATCGGTGGTATCATTTGGGGCATACTCGGTGATAAGCGCGGTAGAGTCATCGTTCTTTTCGGATCTATTTTAATGTATTCTCTAGCCAATATTGCCAATGCTTTCGTGACAAATATTGAAATGTATAAGATTCTTCGATTGCTAGCTGGGATAGGACTTGCCGGTGAACTCGGCGCTGGCGTTACCTTAGTATCAGAAACTATGGAGAAAGGTAAACGCGGCCTAGGCACTATGCTAATAGTCACTTTTGGAGCTTTGGGAGGCGTATTCGCCACTATCGTTGGGAATACAGGGGGAGCGCTTAATGCAATCTTCCACACTAGTTTACAAAATTGGCAAATTGCTTATTTAGTGGGTGGTGTTATGGGGCTATTGTTACTCGTGCTTCGCACCAGCAATCTCGAAAGTAGTATGTATTTGAAACTTGAAAAAACGCAAGTAAAAAAAGGCAGTTTTTGGCAAATACTTTCTTCTGGCAAACTACTTCCGCTTTATTTAAGCTGCATAGCCGTTGGAATTCCCATTTGGTTTATCATTGGTGTTTTAATCCAATTAGGAGATCGATTTGCTCTAAAAAATAGTGGTGTAGAAATTCTAGTGCCTACTTGCATCATGTGGACATATATTGGACTTTCTTCTGGTGATATTATTAGCGGAGTATTGAGTCAAATTTTAAGGAATCGGAAAACAGTGATTTATATCTACATGACCATAGCTTTTTTCGCCAGTTGCGTGTTTATGTTTACTACCGACCAGCAGCCGAGCTTTTACTATATCATGTCCTATATTTTAGGTTTTGGTACAGGCTATTGGGCTCTTTTTGTTATCAATAGTGCGGAACAATTTGGGACGAATCTTCGCGCTACGGCGAGTTCTACGGTGCCAAATTTTGTGCGGGGGACTGTCGTACCTATTACTTTAACATTCCATTATTTCACAGCACAGCCTGAAGCCAAAATGGTTCAGGTAGCCTTTTTTATCTGTTTTATCTGTTTTCTTTTGGCAGTGTTTGGCACCTCTATGATCGAAGATGGATTTGATAAAGAATTGGATTTTATACATTAAACGGTAAAAACGCACCTTTTAGGTAGGCGCCTCTAGGCGGGAACCTACAAGAATTACTATAAACTGTAACATTTCCGTTTCATTTTCTACTAACTTATAAATTTAAGATTTGACATCCAAGCAAAAGGAATTTATAGATGCCATAGAGCCTCATAAGGGGATTATTTATAAGGTGTCCAAGGTCTATTGCGATGATATTGATGATCAAGAAGATTTGCGCCAAGAGATCTTATATCAGATTTGGAATTCCGTCGATAACTTTCGCAATCAAAGTCAGTTTTCCACTTGGCTATATCGAGTAGCATTGAATACGGCGATTTTATATTTTAAAAAACGAAAAAAGGAGACAGAGAAAAGTGCAGAATACCACAAATGGCAAGAACAATTTATCGATGAAATAGATGATTCGGACGAAAAATTAAAGCTACTCTATCAGTCCTTTCAACATTTAGATAAAATAGAAAAGGCGATTATATTTATGTATCTCGAAGATAAATCACAGAAAGAAATAGCACAGACACTAGGGATATCAGAAGTCAATGCTCGTGTCAAACTCCACCGCACAAAAGAAAAAATTAAGTCAATCATTTTTAAAAATAAGAATTATGAAATTTGATGAATTGAAAGATATATGGAATCAGGAATCGAATAGAGAAATGGAACTTCAAGCTGAACTTGAAAAAATTAAAGAGTATAGATCTCCGTTCCAAAATATTCGCAAGAATTTATTCTTTGAGTTTGTTTTCACATGGATAGGAGTTTTATTCGTTAGTATAGTTGTTAGTTTAGTCCCTTTTTACAGAGCTTTTCATCCAGGGTATCTATTCGCTATGTTGATAATGGCTCTTATTCCTACAATTTATTACCATTTGAAATTCTATAAATTTTATAAAAGATATTTCATCAATGGCATCGGTACATTTAATGCATTAGTGAACTTTTCAAAAAAAATGACTGAGTTTATTTCTGACTATCGTACCTATAACTATCTTATTATACTTATACTTTCCAATTTCTTTTACGCGATTATTGAAAAGACTAATAAAATCAAAATTGTAATTCAAGGTCAAAGGGATAAACATTTAGAATATGTCATTTTAATGCTTGTAATATTCTTTCTCATATTCATTACGACAGAGATATATATTACATATAAATACAAGCGCAATTTAAATAAAATAAATGACTTGATTCGTCAAATGGAAAAGAACGAACTTAGTGATTCTGAGGAATAGTCTCATTTTTAGTCAATTCATTACAACTTAAAATTGACAAGTCTAAGGTAATTTTAAACTTTTGACTTTCGACTTTCAACAAGTCTGCTAATTTTACCAAAATTCTAATTATGAGTTATTGGAAAATTTTGGGATTCTTGTTCCTTATACCTTTAGTTTATGTCATTGGATGCATCGTTTATGCTAAGGTGACTTATTATGACCCACCTATGTTAGAGCTTATCTATTCCAATGAAAAAGCTCCCGTTATACAACAGGATTCGTTTTCAGCCATGATATGGAATATAGGTTACGCTGGCTTAGGCGCTGAGGCGGACTTCTTCTACGATGGTGGCAAAATGATGAATCCTGAGGAAAAAGTAGTCAATGAATACTTTGATGGAATCGTCAATAGCTTGGAAGATACTGCAACAGATTTTATTTTACTTCAAGAAGTTGATTCGCATTCTAAGCGAAGTTATTATTTAGACCAAGTTTCATTTATCAAAGCACAAGTGCATAAATCAAATCCATTTTCACATTTCGCTTTTAACTATAAGGTCAATTATATCCCCCAACCCTGGACAGAGCCAATGGGCAAAGTAAATAGCGGCTTGCTTTCACTAGCTAAATTTGAACCTTATAAAGTAGAACGGCATCAACTGCCTGGCCATTTTGGATTTCCAAAGCAGTTGTTTTTCCTTCGCAGATGTCTTCTGATTCAGTATTTCAAACTAGCCAATGGCAAAGATCTCGTGGTCATCAATGTGCACAATAGCGCGTATGATGATTCAGGTAAATTAAAAAAGGAAGAGATGAAGTATTTGAAATCTATTTTAGATACAGAAGATAAAAAAGGCAACTACATCATTTGTGGAGGAGACTGGAATCAATGCCCGCCCGATTTTAAATACAATGCATTAGCAAATGGAAAAGAAGGAGACTATTTCCAAACTAATGTAGAACCCCTGACAGATGGCGGTCAGTGGATTTATGATGCGACGACAGCTACCAATCGAAAGAATAACAAACCCTATATAGCAGATAAAACATTTGTCACCATCATTGACTTTTTTTGGTTGTCCAAAAACATCGAAGCTAGCACTTGTAAGGGTGTAGATTTAGGATTTAAGTATTCCGACCATCAACCAGTAAAGATTAATTTTAAATTGAAAAGTGGAGGTTAGACACAGAGGGTCTCGGAGTCTTCACGGAGGGTCACAAAGGTAATTTATTGTATAATGGATATAAATGATATCACTGAGAAGATTATTGGGGCGGCTATAGAAGTTCACCGAAGGCTTGGTCCAGGTTTGTTGGAATCAGCGTATCAAGAATGTCTTTGCTATGAGCTCAAGCATATAAATTTATCATTTAATAGAGAAATTCCCATGCCAATAATTTATAAAGAAATAAAATTAGATCATGGATATAGACTAGATATATTAGTTGAAAACAAAATAGTAGTGGAGCTAAAATCTGTGGATTCCTTATTGGATGTTCATACTGCACAAATATTAACGTATATGAGACTAGGGGAATACTCTACAGGCTTAATTATAAATTTCAATGTATGACTTTTAAAAAATGGTATCAAAAGATATATATTATAAATACTCTGTGAAACTCAACCTACTCCGTGAAACTCTCTGTCTAACCTCTCAAACTAAATAAATGACCACAACAAAGCGAACAGAAATAAGCCAATTGGGCGAATTTGGATTGATACAGCATTTGACTAGAGATCAGAAGAAAACATCAGATACACTCAAATCCATAGGCGATGACTGCGCAGTCATTCAAAATAATAGTTTAAAAACTCTCATCACTACCGATTTTTTAGTCGAGGATATTCATTTTGACATGAGCTATACACCTCTAAAGCATCTTGGATACAAGGCAGTAGTAGTCAATGTTTCTGACATCTATGCTATGAATGGTAAGCCAAAACACATCACAGTGAGTCTAGCGGTTTCCAATCGATACTCTGTTGAGGCCTTAGAAGAATTATATGCTGGGATATATTTAGCTTGTGAACATTATGGGATTGATGTCATAGGTGGAGACACCACTAGTTCATTGAAAGGACTTGTTATTTCTATTACCGCTATTGGTGAAGCGGAAGAAAACAAAATCGTCTATCGAAATGGCGCAAAAGTCGGTGACCTCATCTGTGTTACTGGAAATTTAGGAGCGGCATATCTTGGTTTGCAAATTCTTATCAGAGAGAAACAAGTTTATCTCGAAGACCCGAATATGAAGCCTGAAATCAACGAGTCGAATACATACTTAATCCAGCGAATACTCAAACCCGAGGCGAAGAAAAATGTTATTGAGTTTTTGAATAATGAAAATATCTTACCGCATTCAATGATAGATATAAGCGATGGACTTAGCAGTGAATTGATGCATATATGCAGTCAATCCAAGGTGGGATGTATCATAGAGGAAAAATCTATCCCAATAGATCAGATGGCCTATGAACAAGCTATGAAATTCAATCTCGACCCAACAGTCTGCGCCATGAGTGGAGGCGAAGATTACGAGTTATTATTTACCATAGACCCCAAACACAGAGCAGTCATAGAACAAAACGAGGGCATATCTATTATAGGCGAAATCACAGAAGCTAGTCAAGGAATGAAGCTTCAAACCCGTGGAGGAAGCCTTTATGACTTGAAAGCACAGGGTTGGGTGAGTTTCTAGTCTTTAATTATATCTTTTT
>CAYXKX010000018.1:47586-47964 GCA_964465185.1 uncultured Chitinophagaceae bacterium | reverse complement strand
TTGAGCAAATTGAAAAGCACTTCGTCTTTATCCGTCATATCGACTCTACCAGAGATGATCAATGGCGTACGCGCATCGTCTATCAATACAGAATCCGTTTCATCGACTATGGCATAATGATGTTTTTTCTGCACGAGTTCTTCCGTGAACTCCACCATATTATCGCGCAAGTAGTCAAAACCAAATTCGTTATTCGTACCATAGGTGATATCCGAATTATAGGCCAATTTTCTTCGGTCGCTATTCGGCGGAGTTTGGTCGATACAATCTACTCTCAGACCTAGAAAGTTGAAAATAGGCGCATTCCACTCACTATCCCTGAGTGCCAAATAGTCATTGACTGTCACAATATGAACCCCTAATCCTGTCAAAGCATTG
>CAYXKX010000018.1:47152-47513 GCA_964465185.1 uncultured Chitinophagaceae bacterium | reverse complement strand
TCCAATGCACTTCATTTCCTGCAGCTTTCCAATGGTTTTGATAGGTTGCTTGATTACCTTGAATCGTCACATGACCTTTCGAAACGGCTAGTTCTTTATCGAGTTCATTAGCAGTTAGGGTTAAATTAGTGTTTTCAGAGAAACGTCTCGCTGTTTCTTTCACCACAGCGAAAGCTTCTGGAAGTATCTCCATCAATACTTCTTCTAAGTGCTGGTCTTTTTCTTTGACGAGCTCATCTATTTTATTGAGATATTTTTCTTTCTGAAAGGTGTCTTCTTCTTAGTTGGCGTTTTTTATGAATTATGACATAGCATTATGTAGGTAGGATACATATTGTGCAAATATTTTATTGAACTATTT
>CAYXKX010000018.1:46696-47079 GCA_964465185.1 uncultured Chitinophagaceae bacterium | reverse complement strand
GGGTTTGGAAAACTTCATTGATTTTAACGACAAGCGGCGCAGCGGCTTTCACATCCTTGTCTTGTTTGCTCCCGCCCATGATTTTGGTTAGGGACTTGCTGATGAGGTTTAACATTCTATATTTTACTAACGATGAATAATAATTTTTCTGTATTTCTTACTTTTCTAATCTCAAACATCATTCAAAATCTGTTATTTATGTCAGATTGTCTGAAAACGAGGTTTGAGCTAGTCGCAAAGTTGGCAAATTTATCAAATCTCTGCCTTTTTGCTATTTAAATATTGGTAAAAGGGAGAATTAAGAAGGGAAGGAGTATGTTTTAGTAAAAATCTAAATATTAACAGGGAGAATATAATCACCATTGCTGTCTTTTATTAAACCT
>CAYXKX010000018.1:44796-46686 GCA_964465185.1 uncultured Chitinophagaceae bacterium | reverse complement strand
TGCACTGTCAAGGTAAATTGATAATCCAACAATAGCGACCGTGAAAATTAAATTAATCAAAATATCAGAAGTGCTATCTAATTTTCTCATGTTCTGCAAGAAACCAAGACCTGTCATAATACCGCAAAATCTATAAATGGGTTTTTGATAATTTAAAATTCCATAAATAAAATAACCAGCCAAAAGAGGTACAAATAATGCAAACAAAAGTATCCAAAGCTCTCCCGATTGAATGGTTAAACTAAAAACCATAAAAAGCTTGAAGAGAATCGCAAGTCCTATAAGTCCAATTAGGATGTTGTTGTAAACATTATACTTTTTCTTATTCTCTGAAGTGATAGTCTCCGTAATTAATATGGCAACAGATTTTTTATCGTAATACTGTTCTGATAGTTCGTTATAAATTTCTTGATCTGTTTTTCCATTGTCTCTACTGACAATTATATACTTCTGTGCATCTTTTCTGTTTAGTGATTTTTTGCTCATATATTTATCGCTTTTTATTACCGAAGCTTCCATTTTTTATTTCTGAAAATTATTTTTGTATCGGCATACAAGAACATTATTGCCGCAGAAATACTCCCAATTCCAGCAAAGATTGATTTAGAACTTATTGGTTGACAAATTAAAAGTATGCCCATATATATTAGAAAAAAACTGAAAGGATAACAAATAAATCGAATCAAAATATTTTTTTTTGACCATACATTTTCATTGACAATAGGTTTGGACTCAATTCTTAAACGAGTTAACATTTCGTTGAGTTGGGTTTCTTTTTCAAATCTATATGCGAAACGAAACAGAAAAGTCCCAGCAGTAAACATAAGAAAAAATACGAGTAAAGATTTCCAATCATTTAAAATATTTATGTCATAAATATTTTTTGGAAAAAAAAGAAAGAAAAAGGCTACCATAAACAGGGTTGTCAATATCTTCCCAAATATATTTATTTTGTCCTTAATTATAAGGTTAGATTCACTGTCAATCTCAAAAACAAAAACTGTGTAGAATGCCCTGTGCCATATTGTTTGTTGCCAAATTATAACTTGATTATTTTTTCTTTTTCCTAAGATTCTATAATCAATTGTGATAAAAGTAATTAGGTGATTTAAGAAATTATCCTCTTTATGCTTTGTGATTAATTTTTCAATTTTATCTAATGATGATTGCATAATGTATATTATTGAATTCCCCTACTCCACCCCCTCTTTCTTCAATATCCTTTTTACATAAAACCCATACCATCCAAGAAATAAAAAGCAATTGACTGCCACCCAGAAGGATGAATGGATTCCAACAATATCGGCGAATTTCCCTTGAATAGGTGGAATGATAGCGCCACCAAGTATCATCATGATGAGGAAGGCAGAACCCTGAGTGGTATATTTCCCAAGACCTGAAATGGCTAAGGAAAAAATACTTGGCCACATGACAGAGCATGCCAATCCACCCGATAGGAAAGCATAGATTGCAATTGGACCTTGCATGTGAAGGCCGATGAGCATAGCAACAAGTCCGAATAAACTAAAATAAATAAGCGTCTTGGCTGGTTTATCCTTACCTAAATAGGCAACTACCATCTGCGCTGCCACACAGATAACATACAGGTATAGCATTTCCACTTTATGTCCAGCTAGGTAAGTAAGCAATAGGACCACCCCAAATGCGACGAATGGAATGATAAATTTCAATTTGTTTTTTAGAATATCAGAAAAAGACAATGCAGCGATAGCTCCAGTCCATCTTCCTATCATCAAGCTCCCCCAATACATAGCTATAAATGGGGCAATCTCAGAAGCAGAATAACCGCCAAATTCTGGCTGCTTCAGCAACTCTCCAAGATTCGATCCTACAGTTACCTCCACGCCTACATAGACGAAAATGGCCACC
>CAYXKX010000018.1:25030-44786 GCA_964465185.1 uncultured Chitinophagaceae bacterium | reverse complement strand
CCCCAACCTTCTTTATTTTTGGATGAGAGAAAATAAAGAAAAGGTAGCCCTAGGACTACAATACCGAGTGCAGCTAATATCCATAGAAATCTAGTTTCTTCTAAAGCTGTGCTATCTATATATTCTGTTGATGGCTGGTAGGTGGAAAATACAGATATAAAACAGCCAACCAATAAAGTGGTGATCAATAATAAACTATAAAGGGCTTTGTTTGAATTTTCGGGAACTTCGTTGTTTATTTGGTTTGGCACCTTAGATGATAAGCCAAATAAGGCGGCAGCACCTATAAAAAGAGCCCCCACACAGGAATATAGGAAGACTACTTTAGATAATTCAAGACCTTGTATTTGTTCGTCACTGACCGCACTGGCTGAGCCAAATAAGGCCAAAGCTACCACCAAGGGACCTATCGTAGTCCCCAAAGAATTGATACCTCCTCCTAGATTGATTCTTGTATTGCCGGTAGCAGGGTCTCCTAGAAGTATGGCGAAAGGATTGGCGCTCGTTTGCTGCAAGGAGAAGCCTAATGCTACGACAAATAA
Source organism: uncultured Chitinophagaceae bacterium (assembly GCA_964465185.1). Taxonomy (GTDB): domain Bacteria; phylum Bacteroidota; class Bacteroidia; order Chitinophagales; family JADJOU01; genus CHPMRC01. Next base: position 44,244 of record CAYXKX010000018.1, on the reverse strand, counting down.
TCCAAACAGCATCTGAGGAAATGAATTTTGATGCACCGCTAAAATCATTGTCGCTGCGCCCAAAGCAGAAAAGAGAAGACCATAAATTATACTCTTTTTGTATCCCCATGAACCGACAATATCTTTCTTCAATAAACTACTGAGTATAAAAAGAAACAGGGCACCTACATAATAAGCAAAGTAAAAGGCCGTATCCACTAGTTGACTCTGGAACTGGTCTAAGTGAAATTTATGCTTACAAAATGGAATGAAAATACTATTTCCCGCTGCTATAAACCCCCAGAAAAAAAATACGGTGATCAAAGTGCTGAGTGCTGGATAATTGGTCTGTTTTAGATTGGACATTTTATTTCTTGAATTAGAAGGGTAAATTTAGGGTTTTTTAAGAAAGTAAGCTAAAAAGTTTAATTTAAGCCTTATACTTCCAAAATGATATGAATTTGAAACCAAGACGATATGTAAACAACGTGAATCAATGATATAAAAATTCGGGAATTCGTGGCTAGATAAACCTATATTTGCTTCCTTATGAGCGAAGATTTATTTAAAAATATTATTTCCCATAGCAAGGAATACGGTTTTATTTTTCCATCGAGTGATATCTATGATGGCTTGAGTGCAGTCTATGACTATGGTCAAAACGGTGTACTACTTAAGAACAATTTAAAAGAATATTGGTGGAAATCCATGGTTCAAATGCATGAAAATATAGTTGGTATAGATACTGCTATTTTTATGCATCCAAAAGTTTGGAAAGCGAGTGGGCACGTGGATGCATTTAATGATCCATTGATAGACAATAAAGACAGCAAGAAAAGATATAGAGCAGATGTCTTGATAGAAGACTACATGGCTAAAATCGATGATAAGATCGAAAAAGAAGTCGAGAAATCGAGAAAGCGTTTCGGTGAGAGTTTTGATGAGAAATTATTCAGAGAAACGAATCCGCGCATTCTGGAGAATAAGGAGAAGCGAGATGCTGTAGAAGCTAGATTTAAAAAAGCTTTGGAGGATGCTGATTTAGCAGAAGTCAAGAAAATTATCGAAGATTGTGAAATCGTCTGTCCTATTAGTGGCAGCAGAAACTGGACGGATGTTCGTCAGTTCAATTTGATGTTCTCTACGCAGATGGGTTCGGTTGCAGAAGGTGCAGATACGATTTATTTAAGACCTGAAACGGCTCAGGGTATTTTCGTCAATTTCCTCAATGTATTAAATACTTCTAGACAGCGCATACCATTTGGCATAGCTCAAATTGGAAAAGCCTTTCGTAATGAAATCGTTGCGCGTCAGTTCATTTTCCGTATGCGTGAATTCGAACAGATGGAGATGCAATATTTTGTTCGTCCCGGAACAGAAATGGAAGCTTTTGAGTATTGGAAAAGTGCAAGAATCAATTGGCACAAAAAGCTGGGATTAGGAGAAAACAAATATAGATTCCACGATCACCTCAAAACAGCCCATTATGCTAATGCAGCGGTTGATATAGAGTTTGAGTTTCCATTTGGCATTAAAGAATTAGAAGGTATTCACTCTAGAACGGATTTTGATCTCAAGCAGCATCAAGAATTATCAGGAAAGAAACTGCAATACTTCGATCCAGAGTTAAATGAAAATTACATTCCATACGTAGTGGAGACATCTATAGGTTTAGATCGATTATTTTTAGCGGTTCTTTCGGCGGCATACACCGAAGAAAAATTGGAAAACGATACTAGAATAGTCTTGAAAATACCGCCTGTTTTAGCGCCTATAAAAATAGCTATATTACCATTGGTGAAAAAAGATGGACTTCCTGAAAAAGCGCGAGAAATAGTTAATCAACTCAAACTAGACTACCATGTAGTCTATGATGAAAAAGATGCCGTAGGAAGAAGATATAGAAGGCAAGATGCCATCGGGACGCCTTATTGTATTACCATAGATTACGATACTTTCAACGACCATATGGTTACTATTCGAGAAAGAGACTCCATGGCACAAGAGCGCATAGCAATAACTGAACTTTCAACTTACTTTTCGGATAAATTATCTTGGAAAACAATTTTGTAGTGGACTAGGGTATAGTCTCTACGAGACATCGAACCATCTTTACATTTTTATTACCGATATTTTGTCTCTACGAGACTTTTTTATGGTATTTTTTTTAGTGTTCTTATCCTAATATTGAGGCTTTCCTCCTTTGCCTCGCTAGAGGCTATATGTTGGTAATAAAGTCATACCCTCGAACATTTGTCTCGTAGAGACTATACCTAAGGTGATAAACACAATACCAATAGCGAAATCCCTTTAAATAGTATAAGCTATTCTAGCTAAAGTTAATAAATTTGTCCTATGCCGAATACATATGCTCAAATACATATTCACTTCATTTTTGTAGTGAAATTTCGCCTAGGTTTAATAGATAAATCGTGGAAAGAAAATCTCTATAAGTACATTACTGGTATAGTTCAGAATAATCATCATAAAATGATAAAAATAAATGGAGTAGGAGATCATGTACACATGCTAGTCGGACTTCAACCCTATCAAAGTATGTCGGAATTGATGAAAGACATCAAACAAAGTTCTTCAAAGTGGATAAATGAAAATAAACTAACTATTGGTAAATTTGAATGGCAACAAGGTTATACAGCCTTTTCTTATAGCAAGTCTCAATTGCCAAAGGCCATAGAGTACATTGAAAATCAAGAGTTGCATCACCAAAAGAAAACTTTTAGACAGGAGTATATTGAATTTCTCACTAAATTTGAGGTTGATTACAATGAAGACTATATTTTCAAAGATTTAATATAAATAAATAATGAGCAACGCAATATTACAAGAACTAAGACCAGATGGAATTCTTATTTTAACGATCAATCGACCTGATGCATACAATGCTTTAAATAAGGCGTTTTTTGATACAATGGATTCTATTTTAGATGAAATCTATTCGAATGAAAAAATCAAATCAGTCATTCTCACGGGGAGCGGCGAAAAGGCTTTTGCTGCTGGTGCTGATATCAAAGAGTTTTCTTCGTTTAACGAAAATCAAGCGAAGAAATTAAGCCGTGATGGTCAAAATGTGATGAATCGAATGGAAAACTGTCCTAAGCCTATTATAGCTGCAGTCAATGGATTTGCACTAGGAGGAGGTTGTGAATTAACTATGTGCTGTCATATTCGAGTGGCTAGTGATAACGCACTCTTTGGTCAGCCGGAAGTTAATCTAGGATTAATACCAGGCTATGCAGGGACACAGCGATTAGTGCAACTCATAGGAAAAGGCAAGGCGATGGAATTTTTAATGACTGCGGATAATATGAAAGCGGATGAAGCCCATAGATTAGGTCTAGTAAACTATGTGGTGACAAAAGAAGATTTAATGAATAAATGTATTGAGATAGCCACGAAGATAAATTCGAAAGCACCATTTGCCATTGGTAAAATCGTCGAGTGTGTTCAGTCATACTTCAAAGATGGGCCTATTGGTTTTACTACGGAAACGAATTGTTTTGCTGAATGTTTCGAAACAGAAGATTTTAAAGAAGGGGTAGCGGCTTTTATGGAGAAGCGGAAAGCGGTGTTCACAGGGAAGTGAGTTATTAGTTTCTAGATACTAGTTACTAGATGAATACATAAAATAAAATCATATGAGTAATTTTAAAAAATTGTTAGTTTGGAGTAAATCTGTAAGTTTTGTAACTGAAATTTATAAAGTTTTATCCAAATTTCCACCAAGCGAACTATATGGATTGACAAGTCAAATCAAAAGAAGTGCAATTTCGATTCCATCTAATATTGCAGAAGGTTCAAGCAATCGTTCTTCTAAAGAGTTCGATAGATTTTTGTGTATTGCCTTAGGGTCATCTTTTGAACTAGAAACACAATTGATTATTGCATTCAATCTGGAGTTTATAACTGAAGAAACTCATTCAGCTCTGAGTGAAAAAGTAGTTGAGATTCAAAAAATGATTGCTTCTTTTCAAAAGACTTTGAATAAGACTAGAAACTCGTAACTAATAACTTGAAACTATAAAAATGACATTTGATCCCAACGCTCTCGGCCTAGATAACGGCAATTTATATGGACTTCCATCGACGTTTAAAGATGCAGAAGTGATTGTTTTTCCAGTTCCTTGGGATGTGACGGTGAGCTATGGCGATGGTACAAGTCAAGCTCCAGATTTGATAAGAGAAGAATCCCTACAAGTTGATTTATATGATCTAGAGTATGGAAATTTTTGGGAAAAAGGGATTTTTTATTTGAAATCTTCTCCCGTAATTCTAGAGAAATGCACAAAAAATAGACAATATGCGATTGAAGCTATTAAACTTCAAGAGAAGGGAAGAACAATAGCTGATAGTTTCACTTTGAAAAGTAATACAGAGCAAGTCAATCTGGCCTGCAGTGAAATGATTGATTGGGTGTATAGAGAGTGTGGTAAGGTGTTGAGTGAAGATAAAAAGTTGGTACTTCTTGGTGGAGACCATAGCACTCCTCTAGGTTATTTAAAAGCACTTGGAGATAAATACAAAGACTTCGGTATTTTACAAATCGATGCGCATTGTGATTTGAGAGAAGCTTATGAAGGGTTTACTTATTCGCATGCATCTATTATGTACAATGCCTTAAAATTGGATTATGTCAAAAGCTTGACTCAGGTTGGTATTCGTGATTTTTGCGAAGATGAAAAAGTTTTCGCCAAGAAATCAAAGAAGAAAGTCAATATCTTTTTCGATAGAGAAATGAATTATCAGATGATCGAAGGCAAAACATGGAAAACCATTTGTGATGATATAGTAAAAACCCTTCCTAAAAATATTTATATCAGTTTTGACATTGATGGCTTGCAACAAAAATACTGCCCAAACACAGGTACTCCGGTGGCAGGAGGACTGGAAGTTGATCAAGTTTTTTATCTTTTTAATCAAGTGAAGAAAGCAGGTAAAAATATCATAGGAATGGACCTCAATGAAGTGGGCAATGATGTCTGGGATGCCAACGTCGGAGCAAGGGTGCTGTATAGAATGATAGGGACTTGGATAGGAGATTAAACATTCTATCACTTGGACTGTCTAAAAATTAAAAGTCATGCGCTATAAATTAATACTACTTATTGTTTTTTTCTTTGGGCAATTGGCTGCTCAAAAAAAATCAAAACCAACTGCTAGCAAAGTAGAAAATAATTCTCCTATTTTAAGGAAAGTTGAGACGTTATCCAATGGAAATAGACAAGTAATTTTGATAGATAAGAAAACAAAAATCAAACTCCAAGAAGAACAATTTAAAGACAGCTTTAAAGATGGAATGTGCGCTTATTACTATGCTGATGGTAAGCCTAAAGAGGTTATTTATTATAAACTAGGTAAGAAGGATGGTTTGTTTAAATCATTTTTTGAGAGTGGTAAGCCATTCATTTCGGGTTATTATAAAGATGACAAAGAGGATGGGATTTTTACCTACTATTTCCCAAATGGAAACAAACAAGCCATAAAAGAATACAAAATGGGTCAAGACGAAGGTGGCATAGCCATGTATGATTCGTCGGGCATAAAACTTGTAGATGGTTCGTATAAAAATGGCAAGCGACACGGATATTGGCAAGATTTTTTCAATAATGGTAAGCCAAGACTAGCAGCTTATTTTAAGAATGGAGAATATGATGGTCCATATACCGATTATTTCGAGAATGGGCAGATACATGTCAAGACTTTTTTTCTGGGTGCTAAACAAGAAGGCCAGCGTATGGAGTTTGATTCATTGGGAACACCAGTGAAAAGAGTTACGTTTCGATATGGAACGGAAGCGGGTAGTTTTGAAAACTACTATCCTAATGGAAAAGTAATGGAAAATGGATATTATTCCCAAGCTAAACTTCATGGTAAATATAAGAAATTTTTTGATGACGGAAGGGTGATGGAAGAAGGGGAATATAATCTGGGAAATAAAATAGGAAAATGGTTTAGTTATGATAAGGAGGGAAATAAAACAAAAACGAAGTATTGATGGAAGAGTTGACTGAAATCAAAATGGAAAATAAAGAGGAAATATTTGGTTTTTTCTATGAAGAAAATGAACATTCACTTTTCATAAAGACTAATAAGTTAGGATTAAAAATCTTTCTCACCAAATTAGAGAACGCATATAATAATTTTGATATTAACAAATTAAATAATACTGAAATTAGCCTTTTATCTAGCGATAAGTCAATAAATGACAATTATGGAGATATAGAACTTCTATACATTGAACCAGTTTCTGTTAGAGAAGAAAAGAGAATTTTAGATGAAATAACAGGAAGCAATATTACAGATAAAATAAAAGAATATGGTTGTATTTTGGTCTTTTTTGTATTAGTAATTATTTTTTTTATCGGATTTCATACAATATATCATTGGTTTTTTGTTTAATTCTAATATTCTAACTTCTAATATCTTAAATCTAATATTATTATGAATCATCTACAAGAGAAGCTTAAAAAAATAAAACTAATCCTACTCGATGTAGATGGTACAATGACGGATGGCGGTATTTATGTCTATCCAGATGGACAACAAATGAAGCGATTTTTTGCGCAAGATGGAGAAGGTATTCGCAGAGCCATAGACGCTGGATTTGAAGTCGGAATTATCAGCGCAGCAGGATTAGCCAAGGATATTATCATGCAACGAGCAAAAATTTTAAATATAGCTAGAGTGCATGCCGAACGCACTAGTAAGGTCGAGGTGGCGAAGAAATGGGCAGCCGAATTGAACTTAGGTCCTGATGAAGTGGCCTATATGGGCGATGACGTAATAGATGCAGAAGTGATGGAATGGTGTGGCGTATCCTGTGCTCCTAAGCTGGCGCATAAGTCAGCCTTAGCTGTTGCAGATTATATAACAGAGAAAGAAGCTGGTCATGGGGCAGTGAGGGAGTTTATGGATATGTTGATGGAGGCGAAATAAATTCTACTTTATTTTCTATTTTTCTAAACCTAATTCGCCTAAATTTGCATAATGATAAAATCTATCATAGTCGATGACGAAGTCATTTTTTCTGATTATTTAAATGCTCTTTTGGCTGAAGCTTCTAAGGATATTGAAGTTGTCGCTACTGTTGATAATATTCCTGAAGCGATTACTCAAATTTCCATTCTAAAGCCTCAGCTTGTTTTTTTAGATATGGAATTGCCAGAAATATCAGGTATTGATTTTTTAAAGCAAACTCAAAGTAAAGACTATGAAATCATAGTGACGACTTCGCACACTGAATTTGCCCTAGATGCCATAAAAGGCGATGTGGTAGATTATCTCATCAAGCCTATAAAGAAAATGGAACTCATTCTAGCTATTCAAAAGGTAAGCGAAAACTAGAATCCAAAAGGCCAGCGGACTCTAATGATAAAATAGGCGTTTTTAACGACAATGGTTTTGATTTAATTTCTAAGAATGAAATTTTATACTGTCATGCGGACAATAACTACACGCATATCCATAAACTGGATGGAAAAAGTTTATTAGTTTCTAAGACCTTGAAGGATATCGAACACCAAATGGATAACCCGAATTTTTTTAGAGTCAATAAATCTTTTTTAGTCAATATACAACATATTAAACGCTATGTAAAAACGGATGGAGGCAGTGTAGTCATGCAAGATGACAGTGAAATATCTGTATCTCCAAGTAGTAAAGATGAATTGATCTCAAAGTTGCATTTAAAAGGTTAATTCGATCTTATCAAAGGCAATGTTATCGAAAATTGACTGCCGACTCCCAATTGACTCGTCACAGATATTTTACCTCCCAGAGTTGACACTAGGTTCTTAACGATAAAGAGCCCTAATCCATGACTATCTTTTCTTTTGGAAGATTCCTCACCAGATTTGCTATAAAGATCAAAAATATCGGACAATTTATCTTCAGCAATACCGATTCCAGTGTCCTCAATCTCTATAAATATAAATTCTGAATCATTCGATACTTTGAGACTTATAGTTCCTTGATTTGAATATTTTATGGCATTGGTCAGAAGATTTGAAAGTATTCGCTGTAATAGATGACTATCAGAATCAAGGTCTTCGATACTTAATTTTGTATTGTCTAGCTCTAAGTTTAATGATTTTTCTTCTGCAACCAATCGATGACTTTCGATAATGAAACCTAAAAAATCGTGAAAGTTGAAACGTTTCAAATTGACCTTGACGGTTCTACTTTCTATAGACGATACTTCTAGTAATTCATCGATCATTTCGATAAGTCCTGCTGCTGATTTTTTGGCAGTTTGAATATAGGTTTTTTTAGCGTCTGTTGATAAGTGGTCGCTATCCATAAGACTCGTAGCGCTGATGACTGCCGCCAATGGAGAACGAATATCATGACTGATACCCATCAGAAATTCATGTTTGATTTTGGCTTTTTCTTCTACTTCTTTAATTTGCTTTTTTAGTTTTTCAAATTCATACTTGATATGAAATCCCGTGACTAAATTCTTAGCCTTATCATTATTCGCTTTTTCTTCTATTTTAGCTTTGCAAACATAAGCTCGATGTGCTGTTTTTATATCTCCAAAATGTTCAGCTAAATCGATTAAGCTCTTATAATAGGAAATTTTAAAGTTTTCGGTAAATTGATTGGCTTTTTCTTCTAGCTTTTTTAATTTCGTATAATTGGTTTTTTTCTTCGTTAAGATGAAGTCTACAGAGTATTTTTCAAGTTCGTATTCTAGCAAAGAATAATTTGTTAGTACCTCATGTCTCTTTTTTGGAAATATTGGTAAGACTTTCTCTAATTGATCACTTTGAATATATATCTTATTAAGAATACTTCTGTGGAAACGCTTGTACATCATATTGTTTTCATTTTCTATATGTGTCCAGTTAGCGAGAATAAGTTTTTCTAGAAAACTATATTTTTTGAGATTTAGTAGGTTAAGTGAAATACAATTGAAAAATAGAAAGAATAGGGTTCCTTTTTGATCTCTTCGTTTGACTTCTTTAAACCCTTTATTGGCTATATGCAAAGATTCTGAGTACATACCTAAATTTAAAAATATACTCGCATGGATGACTTCAAAATAGCGAAGAAAGCTAAATTGTGTCATATCTCTAATATCTACATTCAATGCCATTGCTTGAAATACAATCCTAGAGGACTGATTGTATTTACCTTGATAATAATACATTAAAGCTTTCATGTAGAGATACTCTAGCTTGAGTCTACTGTTTTCAATGTTTAAACTGATTGGTTCTGACTCTGCCAGTATGCCCTCGACTTGTGGTACACGTTTAGTATTTAGGTATATTCTGCACAGAAATAATCCACCTATTTCAGAGAGCTCTATATTATTATTTTTCTTGAAAAAATCTATAAGATCTAAGACTTTATTCTCTTCTTCTTCCTTGAATATTTGAGTATAATACTTTATTTTCAAAGAAAATAACTGGTAAATAGACGCTTCAAACTGAGAGAATAGTTTTCCTTCTTTGTTTAACTTTTGTAGAATTAGCTTATTATATTTTATGCAATTATCTGGACTGAAAAAGGAAATATCTTGGATTCTATCCATAATCCAATCTATTGTTAATTCTTTTGGATTCATACGACGATCATTTTTCAGCTTTAAATTTTACTCATTCATTTGCCTATTTCACTCAATCAAACATAAATTTTGAATATCGAAGTATAAAATCTAGTCAGTAGGATACTAGTTTTGGATTCAATAATTCAATCGCAATATAATAAATTTTAAACTTAACGGTATCATGAAAAAAACAACAATCATAATTTTAGTTATCCTTTCTTTCACTGGGATCAATGTTTCTAATGCTCAAGATCAAGTCATCAATGGCCCCGCAGGTAGTGGGTATTTTGGCTCCGTGACAGTATTGCCAAATGGTAACTTTGTGGTCATTGATTATTTATACGATGACGGCGCGCTGCAGGATGTCGGTGCAGTATACCTATATAATGGAGCAACCAAAGCTTTAATTAGTACTTTGAAAGGCTCTACAGCCAATGACATGGTAGGAAGCGGGCGTGCTACTATTTTGAGTAATGGGAATTTTGTTGTCGTAAGTCATAACTGGCATAATGGCGCTGCTGCAGAGGCAGGCGCGGTTACATGGATCAATGCAACCACAGGTCTATCTGGGATTGTTTCAAGTGCTAATTCATTAGTAGGTTCTGCGACCGATGATGGTGTGGGAGGCGGTGTGGTAATATTAAACAATGGTAACTATGTCGTACGAAGTTTTAATTGGAATAATGGAGCTGCCACTAGGGCAGGTGCGGTCACTTGGTGCAATGGCTCGACTGGGACGACTGGAGTAGTTTCTGCAGCAAATTCTTTGGTAGGATCTACGACAGATGATAGAGTTGGTGGTAATGTGGTCACCTTATCAAATGGCAATTATGTAGTATCTAGCTTTGAATGGAATAATGGGGCAGCAACTAGAGCGGGCGCTGTCACTTGGTGCAATGGCACTAGCGGCAGAGTTGGTGTCGTTTCCTCATCGAATTCCTTGGTGGGTTCGCAAACGGAAGATCAAGTAGGCCAATCGATTGTAACTTTGGATAATGGAAATTATGTTGTGCGAAGTCCTAATTGGGCCAATGGTGCTGTATTGGGCGCAGGCGCGGCTTCATGGTGTCTCGGTACTTCAGGAAGGTCAGGAACGATAAACTCTGGGAATTCATTTGTTGGAACTAGAACCAATGATGCCGTAGGTAAAAGTATCATTAAACTATCTAATAATGTTTATGTCATTTGTAGTCACGACTGGAATAGTGCCACTGCCGCGAAAGTCGGAGCCGTCACCTTTTGCAATGGACTCATAGGACGAGTAGGTACGATTAACTCTTTAAATTCGCTTGTTGGTTCGCAGGCAAATGATGAGGTGGGTCGGGGTGGAGTAATAGAGCTGACTAATGGAAATTTTGTAATCAATAGTTATTACTGGAGTAATGGCGCTCTCTCTAAAGTGGGTGCAGTTACATGGGTTTCTAGCTCAGCTTGGATTACAGGAACTATCTCATCTAGTAATTCATTAATTGGATCCAGTACGAATGATCGTATCGGGTTCGGTGGAGGAGTGATCGCGCTCACAAACGGGCATTATGTAGTTGGTAGTATGTATTGGAGCAATGGCGGATTGGCCAATGCAGGTGCGGCTACTTGGGGCAATGGTACTACAGGTATATCAGGTGTAGTTTCTGCCTCTAATTCCTTAGTCGGATCACAAGCTGGGGATCATGTAGGAATTAATGTAAGGCCTTTGAGCAATGGAAATTATGTGGTGAGTACCTCTTCGTGGGCGAATGGAGTTAACACTCAAGCTGGCTCCGCCACATGGGGAAATGGTACTTCAGGAATCACGGGTCCTGTGACAGTAGCCAATTCTCTAGTAGGTAGTCAAATCAATGATAGGATTAGCGATGGTGGTATCACCGCTCTAAGTAATGGAAATTATGTGGTAAGAAGCTCTTCCTGGGACAATGGGGCAATAACAAATGCTGGTGCTATCACATGGGGCAATGGTACTACTGGAATATCTGGACTGGTCTCTGCCTCAAACTCATTAGTCGGCTCGCAAACAACTGATATCATTGGAAGTTATGGAGTCACCGCTTTAGATAATGGAAATTATATGGTAATTAGTCAGAGTTGGAATAATGGCACTATAGTTCAGGCTGGAGCGGTCACTTGGGCAAATGGAACTACGGGCATTTCTGGAGCAATTACCCCCAGCAATTCTTTGGTAGGATCTTCAATAAATGATAGGGTTGGCAGTGGTTATATATATTCACTAGCAAATGGAATTTTTATAATTACTAGTAGAGAAATAGACTATGGCGGACTTGCAAATTCGGGCGCAATAACAATGGGAAATGGTTCATCCGGAATTAGTGGAACTATCAATTCATGTAATTCAGTTTTAGGAGAGGTGGCAGACGAAAATCTAGCATCAGTTTATAACACAACACATAATTACTTTATTATATCCAAACCAAAGTCTAATAAAATTGTAATTTCCAACAAACTCATTCCATATAATGCTGCCGTTTCTGTAGTATCAGACGATGCAGATAACAGTATATGTGATAGAGCGATGATTACCTTTACGGCCACTCCCACTAATGGAGGGGGCTCTCCAACCTATCAGTGGAAAGTAGGAGCAGAAAATGTAGGAACGAATTCCCCAAGTTTTGCGACAACGAGCTTGTCTAATGGGCAAGTAGTTAGTGTAATCATGACTTCAAGCGATGCCTGCGCAGCAGCTTCACCTGCTACATCTGCAGGAATCACAACAGCTGTAACCACGATTGACAAAGCTACTTCAATAGTAAACGGAGTCATTATTGCAGCTCAAAATGGCGCTAGCTACCAATGGTTGGACTGTGATAATGCAAATAACCCAATAGCCGGCGCTACTGGTCAGAGTTTTGCTCCCGGTAGAATCGGAAACTTTGCCGTGCGTATTACTAAAGCATCATGCACTGAAACTTCTACTTGCGCCAATTTGGTCATCGCGAGAATCGATGCCAAAAACACAAGTTCAATAAAAGTTTATCCAAATCCTTTTGAAGAAAAAATACAAGTTGAGCTAGAAGATAATTTGCATTCAGCTGAATTATCTGTAATGAGTATAGACGGAAGAGCAGTTTACAAAAGTTCAATTTTACATTCAAAAGAATGCACAATCGATGCTGCTCTTTGGAATCAAGGGGAATATATTATCAAAATAGTGTCGGGAGATAAAGTGAATAGCTACAAGGTCATAAAAATGTAAACTGTAACGTAGAAATATGGATAGTCATGATAGATTACTTTGCTCATTCATTAGCCCATTTCACTCAATCAAAGACCTAATTGACTCATTTCAATATTAGATAAACTAATCAGCGCATTAATTTTGGTATCATAAAACAAATCAAACTTGAATCTAATTCTATATTGATGGATGTCTTAATCAAGTAACTCAATTATTAATAATTTAAATTTTATAACAATGAAAAAAACAATTTTAATTCTAATCACAGCAGGCTTATTTTTAACATCATCTTGCAGCAAATCAGATACTCCAGCGAACAACCCGGCTACAAATGAAATCGTTGGCACCTGGCAGTATAAATCTGTAGCAGGAACCATTAATACTCCAGCAGGTTCAGGACCAATGTCCTGTACAAACACAAGTGGTACTATTACACTTAATACTAATGGAAGTTACAACCTTTCAGCTGTGAGTTCAACATGTAATTATAGTGTTGCAGGTATGAGCATACCATTGCCCCTGTCTCTGGCTGCTAGCTCGGGTACCTATGTGCGCAGCGGCACCTCTTTGACTACCACGCCTAGTTCTGGTCAGGTTTTCACTATGACTATTCAAGAGTTGACCAGCACTAGAATGCTTTTGAGATTAAATCAAACGATTACTACAGGCGTTACCACAGACGTCACTTATACGTTAGAAAAATAATTAACTAATAAAAAATAGAATCATGATCACGAAAAAAATGAGTCACGAACTCCAACAAAAAATAATAACTCTAGTGAGTAAAAAATCAATTTTCACTTTCCTATTAGCGTCTGTATTATTCGTATCTTCATGCAGCAAATCAGATACGAATACAACTCCAACACCTGGTGGAGGCTCTACTAATAAACAATATGGCACGCTCACTGCAAAAATAGATGGTAGAACATTTACCTCCAATCTAGCGTATGGTATTTATTCTGAGATCAATTCTGGAGGAACTATTATTAAATCGGTAGCATTTGGACACAATGCCGCCATAGCAGATGAATCCATTGTATTGCAATATGGATCAGAGGTGACAGCTGGATCTACATTTACCTTTGGAAAAACCAGTGCGAGCGCTAGTTCATTAAATCAGGCAATTTATAAGAAACCAAATACTACGACAAGTTCAGATGCCTATTTAGTAAGTCCATTATCATCAACCACAAAATGTAGATTTACATATAAAATCATAAGAATTTTCGATAATTCTCTCAGTACCACAGGTAAATCAGTTGAATTTGATTTTTCTGGAGTGCTCTACAAAGGAAATAATGCCAATGACTCGGTGGTAATAACCGATGGTACCATAAGGTATTAATAATTTTAGTTATATCAATATTTTATCTAGTTCAAGAACAAAAGTTGTTCCGCTAAACTAACCTTTTAAATATTAGATAATATATAAATGGAATAAATTTTAGTTATGTTTGTAGCTAAAATTTATTTTTATGGGCACATTTGTTATCTCAAAAAGAAAAGACAACGAATTTCAATTCAATTTGAAAGCTGGTAATGGCCAGGTAATTTTAACAAGCGAAGGATATTCCTCTAGAGCGGCATGCGATAATGGTATAGAAAGCGTCAGAAAAAATAGTCTGGACGATACCAGATTTGAAAGAAAGGAAAGTTCAAATGGGAAACCATTTTTCAATCTTAAGGCTACAAATGGTCAGATTATAGGTAAAAGTGAACTATACGAATCTTCAGCCTCAATGGAGAATGGGATAGAATCAGTCAAAAAAAATGCACCAGAGGCTAATGTGAAGGAAGACTTTGAGTAATTTAACGAAAGGTTAACTTGAATAGCCTTTGATTTCTCAACTTGCTGATTTAGTTATACTTTATTAAAGATTAAGATTTAAAATTCTAATTGAACTTTTGATTGTTTGTCCAGAATGAGTCATTTAAATTGATCTTTCTCTCGATTACAATTTGGGGTTATCGTTTTTGTAAAATTAACAAAATCAAATAGATAAGATTTAAATTTAACTAAATTATATAATAGTCATAAGATTATTATCATAGGTGTTAGACGATTACCTTGAATTTTATTGAGGCTGTGATAAAAAATGCCCATAAAACACCGGTTTTGAGCGCCATAAGAATAATTTAGGCATTAAAATAGCTTCAAACTCAACATGATTTGGTCAAACTCAACATTTTTATTTAAATGTTGTATCTAGTAAAATAAAAAATCTATATTTGCACTTCAAATTTCTTAACTCATAAAAAAGAAAAATTAACTTAAATAATTTCTTATGAAAAAATTATTACTCAGCTTCTTATTTCTAACAGCTATTATTTCTTTGGTGGCTCAAGACAAAAACGTAGGTATCAATACCTCGAATCCTGATCCTTCTGCCGTGTTGGATGTAGTAGATACTGCCAAAGGGGTTTTATTCCCGCGTATGACGACAGCTCAGAGAAATGCAATTCCTGCGCCAGCTACAGGCCTATTAATTTGGCAGACAGATGGTGTCAACGGATTCTATTTCTTCGATGGACTTACATGGGTTAAACTCAAAGAAATTGATGCGACTACAAGCGTTAAGGGTATTGTTCAGTTAGCCGGTGATTTGACTGGAACTGCAGGAGCCCCTACTATAGCGAATGGTGCTGTCACGACTGTCAAGCTTTCTGATAATGCAGTCACTACCATAAAAATGCTAGATGCGAGTGTCACTACTGCAAAGTTGGTAGATGGGAGTGTAATAAATAGTAAGATAGCGAATAATGCGGTTGATTCCTTTAAAATTCTTAATGGTTCAATCAATACCTCAAAAATAAGAAGTGGAGGTAATAATAGAGTATTAGTAACAGACGCAACAGGTGTTGTAACTTGGCTAAATAGAACTGATTTAGCAGGTGTAGCAGACTTATCTACCATAATAGGTGAAGGTACTACTGCTAATCCTTATAGAGTAAATGATTTAGGAATAGTAACTGCTAAGATAGCGAATGCAGCAGTGACAACAACCAAAATAGCGGATGCAAATGTTACAACAGCTAAAATAGCGGATGCAAATGTGACAACTGCTAAAATAGCAGATGCGAATGTGACAACTGCTAAAATAGCAGATGCGAATGTAACAACTGCAAAATTAGCTAGTGGTGGAAATAGTAAAGTTTTGGTCACAGATAATATAGGCAATGTAGCTTGGTTAAATAGATCAGATTTTGCTGGAATTTCTGACAATGTATCAATTGAAGGAGATGGTACTGCAGCTAATCCATACAAAGTGAAAGATTTGGGTATCGTGACTGCAAAATTAGCTGCTAATGCGGTAACCAATGCTAAAATAGCTGACAATGCAATAACGGGAAATAAAATCCAAGATGGACAAGTGGACTCAGCAGATTTAGCAGGGAATGCTGTCAGAACATTGCATATTAATAATGGAGCTGTAACCAATGCCAAGATTGCAAACCCTACAGTAGGTCATGCAGTAGGAACTTTAGGAACAGACGTTAACTATTCTTCGTCTACGACTACACTTGGTGCTAGTACGACTTTGAATATACCTAATGCTTCAGCAGCCAATAGAGGAGCATTAACTTCTTCAGACTGGACTACTTTTAATAATAAATTAGGTACTACGCTTCCTTCTACTAATATATGGGTAGGTAATGCAGCAAGTGTTGCAACTGCGGTGAGTATGGCAGGAGATGCTACCATATCCAATACTGGTTTATTAACTATCTCTAATAATGCGGTGACCACACCAAAAATACTAGATGGTCAAGTAACGAATGTTAAATTAGCTAACTCTACAATAAGTAATGCAATAACAAGTGCAAATGCAGCTGATATTACAGTAAATGCAAGTACTGCACTAGGAGGATCTACTACGATTAACGTTCCGAATGCCTCAGGTACCCAAAGAGGTGCTTTGACTTCAGCAGATTGGAATACATTTAATAATAAACTAGGTACAGCTCTTTCTTCAGCCAATTTATGGGTAGGTAATGCAGGTGCTGTTGCTACACCGGTTTTAATATCAGGTGATGCAACTATGACTAATACGGGTGCTTTGACTATTTCAAATAATGCTATCAACACAGCTAAGATTCAAGATGGTCAGGTAACCAATGTAAAATTGGCAAACTCAACTGTTGGTCAAACCGTTGGAACTTCTGGAACAGATGTTAACTACTCGTCAGCTACTACAGCTCTTGGTAGTTCTACTACGTTGAATATTCCGAATGCTACTGCTACAACTAGAGGTGCCTTAACTTCAGCAGATTGGACTACATTTAATAATAAACTAGGTACTGGTCTAGCTTCAGCGAATATCTGGGTTGGAAATGCCTCTGCCACAGCAGCGCCAGTTGCCATGTCAGGAGATGCTACAATGACCAATACAGGTGCATTAACTATAAGTTCAAATGCAATCACTAGTGGTAAAATAGCAGACAATGCTGTGATTACCTCTAAAATTCCTGATGGACAAGTAACTAATGTTAAACTTACCAACTCTACTGTTGGACAAACAATTGGAACAGGTGGTACAGATATTACCTATTCTTCAGCTACTACCGCTTTAGGTAGCTCTACAACCTTAAATATACCAAATGCTTCTGCAACTTCTAGAGGAGCACTAACTTCTACAGATTGGACTACATTTAATAATAAATTAGGTACTACTTTAACTTCTGCTCGTATATAGTGGGTAACGCAGCCAATACTGCAACAGCAGTAGATTTAAGTGGTGATGTAACTGTAAACAATACAGGTGTTGTGACCATCTCTAACAATGCTGTAACGACAGCTAAGATATTAGATGCTAATGTAACAGATGCGAAACTTGCCGCTAATGCTGTAACGACAGCTAAGATATTAGATGCCAATGTAACGAATGCAAAATTGGCTAATGGTTCGGTAGACTCGGCAAAAATTGCTGCAGGTTCTATTCGCAATCTTCATATAGCAGCTAATGCTATAGATACAAGCAAAATTAAAAGTGGAGGTATCAATAAAGTATTGAGTACAGATGGAACAGGCGCTGTGGTTTGGGAGACCAAAGTAATACCTTTGCCAGCTACTACCACTACAATGGGAATGGTACAATTGGCTGGTGATTTAGGTGGTGTAGGTACAACAGCCGCTGCTCCTATAATTTCTGATAGCGCTATTACAACTAATAAATTAAGAAATTTAGCCGTTGTTGAAGCTAAAATAGCAAACAGTGCCGTGTCTAATCCAAAAATTCAAGACGGTGCAGTGACAGTATCTAAAATTGGTGACTTACAAGTTAGAACAGCTAAAATTGATGATTTAGCAGTGACCACGGGTAAAATTGATAATCTTGCAGTGACTACAGGTAAATTAGCTGATTTGAATGTAACCACAGCTAAATTGGCAGATGGTGCAGTGATTACAAGTAAAATCGCAGATGATAACGTAACTCGAGTTAAGATTGTCAATTCGGCAGTGGATACCTCTAAAATTCAGAGTGGAGGAATAAACAAATTATTGTCCACGAATGCTTCAGGCACTGTGACTTGGTTAAGTAAGGATAGTCTAGGCGCTATTGCAGATCAAATTACGATTCAAGGGAAAGGAACTGCTACAGATTCATTCAAAGTAAAGGATCTAGGAATTACAACAGCTAAATTATTCGATTCAGCAGTGACTACCGCTAAGTTGAGAGATTTGAATGTAACGTTAAACAAACTAGCAATGAATTCTGTGAATTCTTCTAAGATAGTTGATGCTTCAGTAGATTCAGCAGATATAGCAAATAATGCAATAAGAACTCAACATATCATGGATGGTGCAGTTACATTGAACAAACATGCAGCAAATTCTGTGAATTCTTCTAAGATAGTGGATGCTTCAGTAGATTCAGCTGATATAGCAAATAATGCAATAAGAACTCAGCATATCATGGATGGTGCAGCTACGTTGAATAAACTAGCGATGAATTCAGTAAACTCTTCTAAGATAGTAGATGCTTCTGTTGATTCAGCAGATATAGCATTGAATGCTATTAGAAACGGTCATATCATGAACTCAGCAGTAGATACTGCTAAAGTGAAAAGTGGTGGAAACAATAAGTTGTTATCTACTAATGGCTCAGGAACAGTTACTTGGTTAAACAAAGGTGATTTAGGAGCTACAGCAGATCAAATTACAATACAAGGAGCAGGAACTACTGCAGATTCATTTAAAGTAAAAGACTTAGGAATTAGTACTGCTAAATTATTCGATTCAGCAGTGACTACCGCTAAGTTGAGAGATTTGAATGTAACGTTAAACAAACTAGCAATGAATTCTGTGAATTCTTCTAAGATAGTTGATGCTTCAGTAGATTCAGCAGATATAGCAAATAATGCAATAAGAACTCAACATATCATGGATGGTGCAGTTACATTGAACAAACATGCAGCAAATTCTGTGAATTCTTCTAAGATAGTGGATGCTTCAGTAGATTCAGCTGATATAGC
>CAYXKX010000018.1:0-24930 GCA_964465185.1 uncultured Chitinophagaceae bacterium | reverse complement strand
ATTCTGTGAATTCTTCTAAGATAGTGGATGCTTCAGTAGATTCAGCTGATATAGCAAATAATGCAATAAGAACTCAGCATATCATGGATGGTGCAGCTACGTTGAATAAACTAGCGATGAATTCAGTAAACTCTTCTAAGATAGTAGATGCTTCTGTTGATTCAGCAGATATAGCATTGAATGCTATTAGAAACGGTCATATCATGAACTCAGCAGTAGATACTGCTAAAGTGAAAAGTGGTGGAAACAATAAGTTGTTATCTACTAATGGCTCAGGAACAGTTACTTGGTTAAATAAAGGCGATTTAGGTGCAATTGCAGATCAGATTACGATTCAAGGAGCAGGAACAATTGCAGATTCATTTAAAGTCAAGGACTTAGGAATCAGCACAGCTAAATTGGCTAATGATGCGGTAACTGGAGCTAAGATACTAGATGCTACAGTTGATTCAGCTGATATTGCATTGAATGCTATTAGAACTGGTCACATTATGAATAATGCTGTGACGAATTCTAAAATTGCAGCAGATGCTGTCACAGGAGCTAAGATTTTGGATCAAACGGTTGATTCAGCTGACATTAATGCTGGCGCGATTAGAACTTCACATCTAGCCACCGCAGCAGTTACTACAGCTAAACTCGCAGATTTGAGTGTTTCAAATGATAAACTTCAGAATGGTTCTGTTACCACAACTAAGTTAGCAGATCTTTCTGTGAATTCTGCTAAGATTATTGATGGAGAAGTAGATTCAGCCGATATCAAAGTGAATGCTATCAGAAACACACACATTACGAATAGTGCTGTGACTAATGGAAAAATAGCAGATAATGCTGTCAGTAATTCAAAAATAGCTGACTTAGCAGTAACTTCTTCAAAAATAGCAGACCAAGAAGTAATGACAGCAGATATTGCCGATGCAAATGTAACTAGAATCAAAATAGCAAATTCTGCGGTTGATACAAGTAAAATACAAAGCGGAGGTAATAATAAGTTATTGTCTACCAATGGTTCTGGAACTGTAACTTGGTTAAATAAAGGTGATTTAGGAGCTTTAGCAGATCAAATTACTATTCAAGGAGCAGGAACAATAGCAGATTCATTCAAAGTGAAAGACTTAGGAATTAGTACAGCTAAATTGGCAAATAACGCAGTTACAGGAGCTAAGATTCTTGATGCCACAGTTGATTCAGCTGATATCAATACCAATGCTATCCGAACAGGACATATAATGAATAGTGCTGTAACATTGGTTAAACTTGCTGATAATTCAGTAAATTCTACTAAAATAGTAGATGCTTCTGTTGACTCTGCTGATATCAATACCAATGCGATAAGAACTGGTCATATTATGAATAGTGCTGTAACTAATGCAAAGATAGCAGACAATGCAGTGACAGGTGCTAAAATCCAGGATGGTCAAGTTGATTCAGCAGATATTGCAGTAAATGCAATCAGAACTGGTCATATTATGAATAATGCTGTAACATTGGGTAAACTAGCTGATAATTCAGTGAATTCTGCTAAAATAGTAGATGCTTCCGTAGATTCTGCGGATATCAATACAGATGCAATTAGAACAGGACATATAAAAAATAGTGCTGTAACTAATGCTAAAATAGCTGACAATGCAGTGACAGGAGCTAAAATACAAGATGGTCAAGTAGATTCAGCAGAATTGGCAATCGATGCAGTAAGAAGCGTTCACATTAAAGCAAATGCTGTGACAAATGGCAAAATAGCGGATGATGCAGTGACTGGTGCTAAAATTCAAGATGGACAAGTTGATTCAGCAGAACTAGCAACCGATGCAGTAAGAAGTCTTCACATTAAAGCGAATGCTGTGACAAATGGCAAAATAGCGGATAATGCAGTGACAGGAGCTAAGATTCAAGATGGACAAGTTGATTCAGCAGAATTAGCAACTGATGCAGTAAGAAGTGTTCACATTAAAGCGAATGCGGTGACAAACGGTAAAATAGCGGATGATGCAGTAACAGGAGCTAAAATTCAAGATGGACAAGTTGATTCAGCAGAATTGGCGACGGATGCCGTAAGAAGTCTTCACATTAAAGCGAATGCAATTACAACTTCTAAAATAGCTAACGCAGCAGTTGATACTTCAAAAATCGCCGGTAATGGTAATAATAAAGTATTATCAACTGACGGTTCTGGTGTCGTTCGTTGGGTAGATAAAACAGCTGTTGGTAATTCTGTCTCTGATGGTATATCCATTACAGGTACAGGAGCTGTCGGAGATTCATTGAAAGTAAAAAATGGTAGCATAGACTCTATCAAAATTGCCACCAATGGTGTCAGAACAGTTCATATCAAAGGAGATGCTGAGAAAATTTTAGTTTCACAAGGTGGTTTATCTAAGTGGGTAACAAGATTAGCACCTGGAGAATCTACTGCGGGAGCTGTTGCACCAGTACTTTACAATATTGCTGCTCCAGCAGCCGACTATTTGATGGTAAAAGTTGCTTGTACAGGAGGTGTAGGTACTTGTAACATAGCCACGTTTAGTGTTCCAGCTGGAAAAGTTGGATCATTTATAAGTACAGGAGGTGTTTGGGAGATAATAGGTGTATTTTAATTAAATTAGATATTATAAACTGATATTAATTAAAGTTTTAACTCTAATTTAAAGAAAATGAAAAAGTTAATAGTAATACTCACAACAATAATATCTGGGCAGCTAACTGCCCAGACATTATACTCCAATGGGGCCAATGTAACAATCAATGGTGCACTCGTTCAAGTTAACGGGACTTTACTAAACAAGGGTAAGCTAGATTTAAAGCAAACATCCCAAATGATTGTCAAGGGAAATATTGATAATCAAGGTAAATTATCTAATGACGGGCATATAGACTTGTATGGAAATATTTGGAGTACGACTAAGATAGATAATCCACTGTTTGGCATGTGGAGTTTTAAAGGGAATACCGCACAGGAGATTACTTCTGATTCTTCTTTTACAGCTAAGGATATGATTTTCTCAAATCCTAATGGCTTTAAGATTAGTGTAGCGAATGATATCAAAGTAACCAATACCACTAATTTTGTGCGAGGTATATTAGAAATGCTCAATTCTACAAAAATGAGGTATGGTTCAAGTGCGAGCCATTCTAATAGTTCGGATACAAGTCATGTGAAAGGTATAGTAGCTAAAGAAGGTACAGGTAGTTTCAATTATCCAGTAGGTACTGGAACTAAGCTTCAACATGTTTCAATAAACGCCTCCACGAATCCTACAGATATACGTGTAGGTTATAATGCTGCGGATGCAGGTTCTGCATTATTCGGAATCACAGGTGCACAGGCTACTCCTCTAAGATCATACAACACATCTGAATACTGGCAAATGTCCAGCGGAGGAGCTCAAGGAACTGTTGTTATGACTCAAGATGCAACCAATGCCCTGACCATTCCTGATTTGGCTGACGTAAGAGTCGGAAGAAAAACTGGTTCGCAGTGGTTAAATCAAGGTGGAACTGCTACAGGTACAGTTACTTCAGCAACTATCGAGAGTTTAACTAGTACCCTTGACGGTGAATTTACCCTTGGTATAATTAAAAAAGACATAACTGTAGCTGTTATAAATCCTAGCGGAAAAACTAGTATTTGTAATAAAGATACCTTAACTATTATAGCTCGCAGAGTTCTTGGTTTAAATGAGTTCTCTACGTCAACCACATTCAGTGTTAGCCCAGCGAGTTCTTCTTTCAAGGTGAACGACACGACATTTAAGTTATTTCCAAATGCAACGACTCAATTTGAGTTGACTGGTATTGATCAAAATAATTTAGTGGGTATGGTAAACTTTAACCTTGTGGTAAATCAGTTGCCAAACGTCACCGCTTCTATAAAAAATCCTATAATAGTCAATGGCGTTCCTTTAAACAACTGGCCTAAAGATAATTCTATCGAATTAGTAGCAACAGGTGCAACCAGCTACAGTTGGTCTCCAAATACCTTTGTCAATACAGGAATCAATAGTAGTAATCTTATAGCTACTCCGGCTTCACACATAACTTATAATGTAATAGGTACCGATATCAATGGTTGCAAGAATACTGCAAGTGTTAATGTGCGAACTTTTGTTATAAAAACAGAAAACCTGAGTTCTTGTACAAGTATAAATTGGAGAGGTCGTACAATTACCTTTACAGGTAGCTTTGGAGACACTTTAACGGTTCCGATTGTCGATACCATATTTGTTTTGAATTTCACTTCCAATGCTGTACCAACAGGTATAGTATTTGAGAATGGCCGATTAGCTTCGCAGTGTATGGACTGTCAGTATCAATGGTATGCTTGTAATGATAACGGCACTTATACTCCTATTGAAAATGCTACCTCTAGAATCCTTCAAACAACTACTAAAGGTTATTATTCAGTAGAAACGTCCAATGGAAAGTGTAGTGCTAAATCTAAATGTTTGTATAATGGACCTACATCAGGTATTGCATCAACTAATGAATTCAAGGGCATAACAGTGTTCCCGAATCCATTTGTAGATAAATTAAATGTAGTTCTTAGCTCAGATCCAGTGAATGCAGCTATTCAAATTGTAGATATTAATGGTCGAGTTGTTACCTCTTATAAGGTAAATAAATCGACAGAGGTTACATTGAATCTTGCGAGCATAGCAAGTGGAACTTATTTTATTCAAATTGTTTTTGATCGTGAGTTTGATAAATTATATTATACAAAAATTATAAAAGAATAGAATATACATTAAGGTTGCCTCGAAGCATAGTCGTTTGCGAGGCAATCTTTTGTATTCTAGATTAGCGGATTTCATTATCCAATGACAAAATAAAAAATTAAGACGAATGAATAAAAGACTTCTTTTTATTACACTTGGACTTTTCTTGTCCTTAAGTGTTATGGCGAATGAACAAGGGAAGATGCTTGATTCTTCAAAACGACGGTTTGCCATTCGTTTAGAATCAAACTTTATGAAAGTCAGTGGGACCAATGCATTCAAGGCTTTCGGGATTAATGGTGGTCTTCAATTTGAATATTATCTCAAGGAAAATCTTTATCTTGGAGCTTATGTAGGTCACATGACTGACATGTCCCCGAGAGAGCGGTTTTATCAATTTGCCAATGATACCAGGGTATATGATTTGTCTACTTCCAATATGACCTATTATGGAGTGTCGGTAGGATATAAAGTATGGGGAGAAAAGAACTTTTCATTTGTACCAGATATGAGAGTTGGACTTGGTCACTATACTGTTAATGAGATATTCCAACCTAGAAATGATTTTTATACATTAAGAAGAAGTATATTGACCTTTAACCCTCGAGCTAATTTCAGTTACCGCATAAAAAATAGGTTTGAACCAGGTATAACATTTTCTTATTTGATACCTGTACCTTTAAACGGAGATATCAATCAGTATGATCTAGGAAATGTAAGCAGTGGGATTTTCTTCAAGTTTCTTTTCTAACAATTTCAATGATTATAAATAGAAAAGGCTTCTCCTAAGAGAAGCCTTTTTTTATGGTATAAGACCAAAGTGGTTTAAAACTTATGCGGATATTTCATTATCTCCTCCACCTAATCGAGGGGCGATAATTTTTTTCCAAATAAAAATGACAAGACAAGCACCGACTATACTGGCAATTATTCCCATGATAGTGCTATCTTGGTACAAGCCAATCTGTCCAAAGACAAATTTACCGATAAAGGACCCTACGATACCAAAGCCTAAGGTACCCCAAATGCCTCCTGGTTCTTCTCC
The DNA here is from genome assembly GCA_964465185.1 of uncultured Chitinophagaceae bacterium. GTDB lineage: Bacteria > Bacteroidota > Bacteroidia > Chitinophagales > JADJOU01 > CHPMRC01. Next base: position 19,173 of record CAYXKX010000018.1, on the reverse strand, counting down.
CGGCATTATTTTGCCTGCAATAAATCCTGCGACTAGTCCTAGTAGCGGGGTTGTGAAAATGTTAAAGTCCATATTAAACTATTTTTTTGGTTAATAATACAAATATAGTTTAGAAACCTTGATTGGCACAAAAAAAAACCGCCTTTGAAGGCGGCTTTTTTTTTGTTTTTTCTATGAGTCGATATTATAAACCGAAAGTTGATTTGATCTTATCTACAAAGTCTAGTTTTTCCCATGTGAAAAGCTCTACATCCATTGTCTTTTCATTGTCCTTGCCTTTATTAAATGTTTTCTTGATCACCTCATTTTTTCTACCCATGTGACCATAAGCAGCAGATTCCAAATACATTGGATTTCTGAGTTTCAATCTTTGTTCGATGGCATAAGGTCTTAGATCAAATAGCTGTTCTATCTTTTTTGATATTTCACCGTCATTCATGTCTACTTTACTTGTGCCATAGGTGTTGATATACAGTCCACAAGGCTTTGCTACACCAATTGCATAAGAAACCTGAACGAGAACTTCATCGCAAAGACCAGCGGCCACCATATTCTTGGCTATATGTCTTGTCGCGTAAGCTGCACTTCTATCTACTTTACTCGGATCTTTACCGGAGAAGGCTCCACCTCCGTGCGCTCCTTTACCTCCATAGGTATCCACGATAATTTTTCTACCTGTCAATCCTGTATCTCCATGTGGCCCGCCGATGACGAATTTGCCCGTCGGATTGATATGATACGTAATCTTGTCATTAAACAACGCTTGGATTTCAGGCTTCAATTTGCTTTTGACTCTAGGTATAAGGATATTGATCATATCCTCCTTAATTTTAGCCAGCATTTTATCGTCTTTATCAAAATCATCATGCTGCGTAGAGATAACAATGGTATCTATTCTGGAAGGCTTGTGGTTGTCTGTATACTCTATGGTTACCTGAGACTTGGCATCTGGTCTTAAATAGACAATCTCCTTATTCTCTCTTCTCAAAACGGCTAGTTCTTCTAACAGTTTATGAGCAATATCGAGTGCTAAAGGCATGTAATTTTCGGTTTCATTTGTAGCATAGCCAAACATCATTCCTTGGTCACCAGCGCCTTGTTCTTCAGGATTCTTGCGCTCTACACCTTGGTTGATATCAGCAGACTGTTCATGGATAGCCGACAATACGCCACAAGAACTAGCATCGAACATATATTCACTTTTGGTATAACCAATTTTGGAAATAACATCTCTTGCTATCGATTGTACATCTAAATAGGCTTTTGATTTGACCTCACCGGCCAATACTACCTGCCCTGTGGTTACTAAAGTCTCACATGCTACTTTAGAGTCGGAATCATAGGCTAGAAAATGGTCAATGAGTGCGTCGGAAATCTGATCTGAAACCTTGTCTGGATGACCCTCAGAAACGGACTCAGATGTAAATAAATATGGCATGTTTCAATAATTTAATTAATGAGGCGCAAATGTACTAAAAATCGATTTTTTCGAGTAGTTTAAAACAGTTTTTAGCTTACCTTAAATTCTAATACTTGAACTCCTTCTATGTACCCTTGATAATGGTCTCCTTGTTTTACGGCTGCTACACCTGCTGGAGTGCCAGTGAATATTAAGTCGCCGAATTCTAAAGTAAAGTAGCGCGATAGTTCACAGATTATAGCAGAAAATGGGTGTATCATCTTTTTGGTAAAGCCATTTTGCGCTAGCAAATTATTTTTTGTCAGCGTGAAGTTTAAATCAGTGAGATTAAATGAGGATTTATCAATGAAATCGCCAACTAAAGCAGAATGATCAAAGGCTTTAGCCTTTTCCCAGGGCAAGCCTTTTTCTTTTAATCGCGCTTGAATGTCTCTAGCCGTAAAATCTATGCCCAGACTGATCTCTTTAAAAAAACTTTCCGCTTCGGCTTCAAGAATATTTTTTCCTTTCTTGTCGATTTTTAGTACAATCTCACATTCATAGTGGAGTTCATTGGAAAAATCAGGTAAGGTCCAAGGAATTGTATGATGATGAAGGGCGGTTTCTGGCTTTAAGAAAAGAACCATACTCTCAGGGACTTCGTTCTTTAGTTCATGTATGTGGTCAACGTAATTTCTGCCGATACAAAATATTTTCATTCATTGCAATTAGAAAAGTGAGAAAAAAGCCATATAGGTGGGCTATGATCAACCCGAGTATACAAGATTTAGGTCGCTTAGGTAGGTACTTTGTATATCTGACTGGAGTCCCATTCGAGAGTTCGGACAAGTCACGAACCGTCAGTCCGCCATTGCACCCTTAAGCATGTGACCCTTTTTGTGATTAATTTATAGAGATCAAGCGCGATAAATCTATATGGCCACTGCAAATATAAGTTAATCCTATTTTTTTCGTTTTTAAATCTATAAATTTGTGAATATTTAATATTCTATGTCTGGAAAAATAATAGGTTTAGGCGGGGTCTTTATTAAATCAAACGATAAATCAAGGCTTAATAAATGGTACCAAGAGGTGTTCGATATCAATATGGAGGACTGGGGAACTACTTTTAAAATTAAAGAAATTTCTAAGGAAGAAATTCAGGTATTCTCTGTTTTTCCAACGAATACCACCTACTGTCATAGTCACCAATCATACATGATCAATTGGATGGGGGATGATTTAACTGCTCTGACTGAAAAATTAAAAGTGAAAAATTTAGAAGTGACGAAAGGAGAAGATAGTGAATTTGGAAAATTTGCATGGCTAGATGACTGCGATGGCAATAAAATAGAGCTCTGGGAGCCACCAAAAGTTAATTGAGAATTATAAATTTTTAATTTTGAATATAAGATATACTTAGTTTAATGCTGTTAGGTCTTTCAATTTTTTTATTTAGAGTTTTTCCTTCATTATTAATTACTAATAATTAGTTATTATGAAGCCATGTGCGATTGTAATTTTAAACTGGAATGGAGTTTCATTTTTAAAACAGTATCTACCTGTTTTATTCGAAAAAACTCCAGAATCCTTGGTCAATATTTATGTAATTGATAATCATTCAACGGATGAATCGATTCATTTTTTACGCGAACATTTTGCCAGTGTAGGTCTGATACAAAATAAAAAGAACTTAGGTTTTGCTGGTGGATACAACGAGGGTCTTAAAACAATTCAGGAACCGATTCTTTGTTTAATAAATTCGGATATTGAGGTAACAGAAAATTGGCTGCAACCTATCTTGAATCATTTCAATGAGTTTCCGAATGTAGCTTCCATCCAACCAAAGATTTTAGATTTAAAGGATAAGAGAAAATTTGAATATGCTGGCGGTAGTGGTGGCTTTTATGATCATTTTGGATATGCTGTATGCCGGGGGCGTTACTTTGACCAAATCGAAGAGGATACTGGCCAATATGATGATATCGTCGATCTATTCTGGGCTAGTGGCTGCTGCATTTTTATTCGAAATTCTGTATTTAAAGAAGTAGGAGGGTTTGATTCAGATTATTTTGCTCATCAGGAAGAGATTGACCTTTGCTGGAGAATCAATAATTATGGATATAAAATTAGGGTTGTCCCTCAATCTGTGGTGTATCATTATGGCGGCGGCAGTTTACCTTACGGCAGTTATTTCAAATCCTATTTAAACTTTCGCAATAGTTTATTTAACCTTTTTAAAAATTTAAAGAAAAGACATCTGTTTTTTATTCTACCTATACGTTTAGTTTTAGATGGAGTCGCAGCTATTCATTCCGTTGTGAAGACCAAAAATTTATTGACCTTCAGATCCATTTTACATGCGCATTTTTCTTTTTATTTATCACTGCCAAGGCTCATACAGAAGCGCATGAAAATTAAACATAAAGGTTATCCAGTCACTACAATAAAGAAGTATATACTGCTGGATTACTATATTTTTAAATGTAGATTTTTTAGTCAGTTATTGCACTAATGAGCAAGTCATATGAAAGAAAATAGAAAGAAGACCATGCCTGAATTGAATAGAATCTCGCAAGAGAACTATAAAGAGCTGCACAAGGACGGATTGGTGCTTGTGTTAGAAAATATGCGCAGTGCCTTCAATGTAGGTTCTATTTTTCGAACGGGAGATGGATTCGGCGTCTCGTTTATTTATCTTTGTGGCATTACATGTCTTCCCGATAATAGAGAATTGCAAAAAACCGCCTTAGGAGCTGAGTTGTCTGTTCCTTCTGCTCACTTAGAAACTGCAAGAGAAGCTATCAATCTATTGAAGAAGGAAGGGTACATTATTTTAGCACTAGAGCAAGCACATAATAGTCATCTACTTTATTCTGACTACTTTGTCAAAGGCAAGAAATATGCTATCGTTTTGGGTAATGAAGTGGAAGGCGACCACGAAGAAACCATTGCGCTGGCAGATGCGTGCATCGAAATACCTCAGGTCGGTGCCAAACATTCCCTCAATGTAGCTAACGCAGCATCCATTGTACTTTGGGAATTTTTTAAATCAAAAACCTATGCACCTACGATCTAGTTTTAATAAAATACAAGAATATACTTCGACTCGCATAGGAGAAGTGAAGCTGGGGCAAGTATTGACAACTGTAAAATATGATATTCAGAATAGCGATGTCTTGAGCTCGGCTTTGAATAGTTCTAAAGCAAAGTATGTCATTCTAGGAATTTCTGAAGATGTTGGTGTGCGTGCGAATTTTGGGAAAGGTGGAACAGTGCGCGCCTATGATAATTTCTTGCGCTATTTTGTCAACATACAAAAAAATCAATTTATCAACGATGAAATTGTTTTAATACTCGGAGAAATTGATGTCGCAGATATACAAGAATTGTCTACCACCATTACCGATATCAACAAGCTGAGAGAGCTATGCTCTGATATTGATGAACGGATTTTCTCTGTCATAAAAAGAATCGTTGAATCTGAGAAAATACCAATAGTGATAGGCGGTGGGCATAATAATGCTTATGGCAATATAAAAGGGACTTCATTGGCTTTGAATAAATCGATTGAAGTATTAAATATTGACCCACACGCTGATTTTAGAGTAGAGGAGGGCAGACATAGTGGCAATGGTTTTCGCTATGCTTATCAGCAGAATTATTTTAACAAATATGGCGTTTGGGGACTACATGAAAATTATAATAATCAAGTTATTCTAGATAGTTTTGCAAAGGATGAAAACCTTTTCTTTGAAACGCTGGACAATATAATTAAAGGTTTGTCGATTTCTTTCGATGATTTTTTAAATAAATTTTCATATGAGATAGGTTTAGAGCTCGATTTGGATAGTATAAAAAATATGCCTTGTTCTGCGATATCTCCAGTTGGTTTTACTGAAGAAGAAGTACTCGGTTTTATTTATAAAATTTCTATATCAAAAAAAGTCCTCTACTATCATTTTACAGAAGGAGCTCCTTTAGGCCAGGATGATTATATCGTAGGCAAGTTTTTATCTTATTTAGTTACCAGTATTCTCAAAGTCAAATAACATGTATACTCGAATTAACCCACATAGTTTAAGAGAAGAAATCATAGATATTAGAGCTTATGAAAACGAATGGCAAGATTTAGAAACTAAGTGCAGGAATATGAAGAGTGGCGATTTACAGAGCTGCTCAAAACTCGGAGAATTATACAGACTCGATGGAAGATATGAAAAAGCCGCAGAAGTTTTACATACCGTGCTGGAAAGCATAAAAGATCAATCAGATGATGAATTAGAGTTTCAAACAGAATTGAGACTGGCGATAACCTATCAGTATATGGGTGATTTTGAACATTCGCTCAATCTCTTTGAAAAATTAGAGTTTGAGCCTATCCAAGCGCTAGAGAGTCATGTCTATCAGCACCGTGGTAAACTCGAATTTGAAATGGGAAATTTCTGGATGGCTATACATTATTTTGAGCGGGCAAAACGATTGAGATTGGATAACCCAGAATTGCTAGAATCTACCGAATTAGCTATTCAAAGAGTTAAGAAGGAATTAAAGTTGAAGTGATTTTTTTTATCTAGGTTCGTGTACTCACAAACCTTAACCCTTAAGGTTAAAACAACTCCAGCTTTACCAAGGATTTATCTTTTCCCTTACCTTTACATCCTTATCTAGCTTTCATTTGAATCCCTTATAAAGTTCGAGTTAGATTAACTCCGTAGGAGTGATATGTTTGTAATAGACAAAATAAAACTATAGCTTATAAACCCCAGAGGGGTGGCATGTAATTGATATTTCCAAATCAACCCACACTATTATTTTTAATCAATCTTTTATTGTGAATAACTGAGACTATTACAATTGCGCTATTCATTTCATCAATATAGAAATGAATATTATAAGGAAATCTTTTGGGGTGTGCTATACGGATTTTTCTGTAGCGAATAGCATATGCTGTAGGCATAGTTAAAATACGATTAATACACTCCTCAATGGCTTCTGCAAACAAAAGTTCTAACCCTTTTTGTTTTTCTTTATACCAAAGTTTAGAGTTTTTTATATCCTCTAAGGCTTCATCAAAATATTGAAGCTTGAAGGTCACCTATAGTTTACGTCTTAGTTCTGCAATCAAATCATCTCCATTTTGAAAAACCTTATTTGGAAATTCTTCAATTGTTTCTAATCTATCGTCAATTATATCTTTTTCCCACTGAGGGATTTCATCTTCTACTAGTTCAATATCTGGATAATCTCGTTTAATAAGTTCCCAATCAGCTATTGGAACATAAACGCCAGTATCTTTCCCAGTATCGTCCTGCAATATTTGTAATTTCATAAATCTTATAAATATAATCTACACACAAATTTACGAAAAATTTATGTTATTCTATTGAGATTTATTAATAGCACAATAAGTTAAAAATTTAACCTTGATTTGTGTCTTGAACTTTAATTTTTATTTAAAACAACTCCAGCTGCACTACTGTCTTATCTTCTTTTGACACTTTTTTGACTTTCTGTTTCGTTACCTTGACTGGCTTTTCTATAATGGATTTATAGACAGGTTCTTCAATTTTTTCAAGGAGTACTTTCGTGGTCTGTTCCTTGACTTGTGGTTTAGTTTCTGTTTTTGGCAATTCGAATTCTACAGCTTCTTCATTTGCCATCCAGATTTCTTCTACTTCGGTTTCAGGTCTCTCCCCTTCATTTAGCAGATAGGCAAAGGTTTCCCCAAAGCGCTTGATATTTTCTATTAAAGGGAATAATTTCACTCCATCATCGGTCAATGAATATTCCACTCTTGGCGGCACTTCACGGTAGACTTCCTTTTCTACAATATTGAATTTTTCTAAAAGACGAAGTTCTTTGGTAAGCATGCGCGGGGTAATCCCATCTATGTTGTGCTGCAAATCTTTAAACCGCTGCGTGCTTGAAAATAATTGATACAAAATCAATAATCTCCACTTACCACCTAGGATTTCATTATATATGCGAATGGGATCTTTGACCGAGTTATACTTCATTTTATACTTCTTTTCTCTTGAAATTAGCCTATGCTAGGTTCGATTTACCTTTTAGATAAAATCTGAATACAAAAGAAATGAAAAATAAGGAGACTTGTTAAAATTCCTCTGCTAAGCTAAAGATTTGTTGATAAATTGAGGATAAGTTATATTTTGTTTTGGCATCAAAATCTCCTTGACTAAGATGCTGTGCCCATCCCTCTATAATTTTGTGAGTGGATTTTGGAAGCGTATTATGAAGTTCTAAAGTTTCCTCCTGTATGAGCGCCAATAACTTAAGATCTTCTAAAGTGTAGATAATATCTTTTTCTCCAATAATTATATAGTATAGAATATCATTTTCGGTCACTAATTCGCTGTGTGTGCAATAATTTTCCGCATAACATAAGACCAATTTATCAGAAAAGGGCAAGCCATATATGGGTAACTCTAACTTTTCAGCAATGATCAATACTAAGATGCCTAAAGAATATTGTGAGATAATATGTTGATGCGCAACTTCAGTGAAGTCATAATGCCCCAAAAACGCATTATCAATAAGGAGGCTTTGGGTTATTTTATAGTGAATTTCTTCGATGATTGCTTCTGGATTACCGTTCTCTAGGATTTTCTTATTTAATCGCTTTATGAGTTGATTGGTGTAGCTGTCCAGTTGCTGATTGACCTCGAAAGGTACCTTATCAAAAATAAAAGCGGTAAAATGCCCAAAAATTTGCTCTAAACTTAAAAAATCCTTTCTTAAGAGCATTTGAAGGATAGAAGGATACTGCTTTTGGATTAGATCATTATAAGTCCTCGCAAGGGTGTTTTTAACTTCTATATCTGACTCTGTTTTCAATTCATAATGAAAGAGTTCTAGAGAATTAGGCATATTTTCGCGAATAGCATAAATCGCGGAGGCATAACCTTCTTCCTCTTGCAGTTGCCTGTATATCTTCTTAAACGTCCTTGAATTTAGCATAATTGAATTCTAAAGCAAAGCTAGGTTGAAATGCAAAGAGTAAAAAATTGGCTTTTTACATTTTTATCCACTTGTACCCTTCTATATACATCAAATTTTGAATACAGTGTGTTAAATTATAGATAAACAACGAATTAAGTGGTTGTCTAAAGATATGAGGGCTTAATTTTACCGTCTTATAGTCCCTTAATTGAAACTAATTTAAAAAACTAGTGCATTAATAATAAAATTTGTATATATTTGCACCTCAATTTTTCGATGTATGAGTAGAATTTGTGATTTAACAGGAAAGAAACCATTAAGTGGGCACTATGTATCCCATTCGAATGTAAAAACGAATAGAAAATTTTATCCAAATCTTCAGGTAAAGAAGTTTTTTGTGCCTGAGTTAGAGCAGTGGATTCAATTGAAAGTTTGCAATGCAGCTTTGAGAACGATCGATAAAAAAGGTATATACCAATATCTGAAAGAACTAGAAGCGAAAGGTAATATAAGCATGAGATAATTTATCTAAGCCCACATACCTAAAATAGACAATATTAAATACAATTAGAAATGGCAAAAAAAGCAAAAGGTAATAGAATTCAGGTGATATTAGAGTGCACAGAGCACAAAGAAACTGGTCAGCCAGGTGTATCTAGATATATCACGACAAAAAATAGAAAGAATTCTCCAGATAGAATAGAGTTGAGAAAATTCAATTCCATTCTCAAAAAATACACTGTTCATAAAGAAATAAAATAATAAATCATGGCTAAGGTATCAAAAAACGCGAAGACGAACCGTCAAGCTCAAGAAGGATCTAAGGATTATGTAAAGGTAATCATGAGCTCCAAGTCTCCAAAATCAGGAGCTTACCAATTCAGAGAAAAAATTGTTCACAAAGATTTAGTGAAGGATTATGTTTCAGGTAAAAGCAAGTAAACATAAGTACTGAGATAAAAATTCAAGGCTTCACATTCGTGAGGCCTTTTTTGTGTTTTATCGGTTTTAAAAGAACTTGATATATAATTGAATATAAATTCCATTATCTTCGCCCAACTTTCAACTTTATACTTGTAACTTTCAACTTGAAAAAACGTGGCATTTTTAGACTATTTCAAAAAGGATAAAAAAGAAGATTTAGATCAAGGTTTAGACCAAACTAAAAAGTCGTTTTTTTCCAAAATAACCAAGGCTATCGCTGGCAAGTCATCCATTGATGTCAGTGTATTAGATGATATCGAAGAGGCGTTGATTTCAAGCGATGTCAGTCTGCAGACGACCGTGAAAATCATAGACAGACTTGAGGCAAGAATAAAAGAAGAAAAATACTTCGGGGAAGAGGAATTATACAAAGTCTTGGAAGACGAAATTGCTCGTTTGATGTATGAAAACAATACGGAAGATATCCAAAATTTTGTTCCTAATTCTAATGAAAAGCCCTATGTGATAATGGTTGTCGGTGTCAATGGAGTGGGCAAAACAACTACCATAGGCAAGTTAGCGCACCAATACAAACAGGCAGGTAAAAGTGTATTGCTAGGAGCTGGAGATACATTTCGAGCAGCAGCAGTCAATCAACTCAAGATATGGGCCGAGCGCAGCGATGTACCTATCGTAGATAAAGGGCAAGATGCCGATCCAAGTTCGGTTGCCTTTGATACAATGCAAAGTGCTAAAGCCAAAGGATCTGATATTGTCCTATTCGACACTGCAGGTCGTTTGCATACAAAGCAAGGTTTGATGCAGGAACTCACCAAAATAAAAACCACCATGTCAAAAGTGATTCCTAATGCCCCGCATGAAGTATTGCTGGTATTGGATGCCAGCACTGGTCAGAATGCCTTAAATCAAGCAAAGGAGTTTACCGCTGCCACTCAAGTGAATGCCATCGCACTCACCAAAATAGATGGAACAGCCAAAGGTGGTATTGCTATTTCCATTTCTGATCAATTCCAAGTACCCATCAAATATATCGGTGTCGGGGAGAAAATCGAACAATTGCAATTATTCAATAAGAAGGCTTTTATTCAGTCTTTGTTTGCAAAGTAGTTGATAGATTTTAGAAGTTAGAAAATAGATGTTAGAATTTAGAGTATAGACAGATTTAGTGTATAAAAGTTCAATTTTAAATCATCATATCATAATTCGTAACATCAAACTCATTTTCAATCCCGATAGCTATCGGGACAAATTGGCACATTATCACATTCACAAATCGTCAAATCATCACATCAAATTTAACTTATGAGCAATAAATACGCTGCCATTCACTATGCCAAATATTTGGAATTAGATAAAATCATAGATAGTCAGCACCCTAGATCCATTGAATTTGGAGAAGAAGCGCACGATGAAATGCTTTTCATTATTACTCATCAAGCGTATGAACTTTGGTTTAAGCAGCTAATCCATGAGATAAAACATATAGCTAGCTTTTTTCACGAAGAAGTGAGCGATGTCAATATATCCAAGGCCAATCATCTTCTCAATAGATGCAATCAAATCATCAAGCTTATGGTCAAGCAGCTTGAAGTTCTGGAAACCATGACACCCATGGATTTCCTAGAATTTAGAAATTATCTCTCGCCAGCTTCGGGCTTTCAGAGTTATCAGTTTCGTATCACGGAAGTCATGCTAGGTTTGAAAAATGAAAATAGAATTACCTATGGAGGCCATCATTATACTACTTTTTTCGATGAAGAACAGAAAGCAGAGTTAGAGAAGTTGGAAAATTCAGATTCCTTACTACAGTTAATAGATAAGTGGCTGTCTCGCACGCCCTTTATTCAGTTTGGAGATTTTGATTTTATCTCGGAATATAAAAAGTCGTTGGAAGAAATGATAAGTGATGAAAAGAAAAATATTCAAGAAACGACTTTTCTTAATGAGGCACACAAAGAGGTAAGGCTGCGAATGCTGGGCGATGCGGATACTTTTTATAAGAATATTTTTGATGAAAAAAACTATGAAGAGCGCTATAAAAAAGGAGAAGTGAAATTGTCATACAAATCTATGGTCGCCGCTTTGTTTATTTCACTTTACAGAGATTATCCTATCCTTCAAATGCCATACCAAATTTTGGAAAAAATTTCTGAGCTAGACGAATTTTTGACCCTTTGGCGATTTAGACATTCGCAGATGGTCAAACGTGTCATCGGTATGAAAGTAGGTACTGGAGGCAGCGTAGGAGTCAATTATTTACTAGAAACTGCATTAAAGCATTCTATTTTCGGAGACATTCAGACTATAACAACGTTGATGGTACCCAAGACCGATCTACCAAAACTCCCGGAGAGCTTAATAGAACAGTTGAAATTTGAATACGGAACTTAGTTATTAGTAGCTAGCAAATTGCAACTAGTGGCTAGTAACTAACTAGATTATCTTCAAAAAATCTCTCACTGTCTGAAAGGTGAAATCCCGTTTTCCAGCCGGCACTTTTAATAGTGATGTATAAGCTAATTGGTCAAATTCATTCTTGATTTGTTCCACATGCTCCATACCATTTTCTGATATACGCAAATACATTTTTCGCTTATCGCCAAACTGATAAAATTTATCTATAAATCCATTGACTAAAAGGGGGCGAATCATTCTCGTAGTGGTACTTTTATCTACATTTAGATATCGGTGTATCTGAGATAGTTCCACATAGTTTTTATCATAAATGTATAAGATGACACGGCATTGGTTTAGGGTCAAATCGAAATCTTTATTGAATTTTCTCTCCAATGTTCGCAATGCTTTGTCCCATTGAAAAATGATATCCAAAACCTCTTCTACGTGCTGCTTATGATAAGTCATTATTATGTGGATTTATTGTGAATAAGTGCAAATATATAGAAATTAACAAATAATCAACATTTATTTTTCAGTAACAACGATTTTCGTATTCAGGGGATAGTTGTAGGTGTAAATGAATTAGTGGTCAGTAGTCAGTGAAAAGTCAAAAAGTTGAAAGAGAAAAATGGGATAGCCTTGGTCTCTGATGTTCAAATGTTCAAGTTATCTTAGTGTTTCATATCCAATGGGGCATTCTAAACAGCGGTTCGTGGTGCAATAGCTCGAATACCATTCTATCAGGCACTGAGAGTCAAAAGCAGTTTTATTATTAAATGAAAATTGGTCTTGCATGGCTTTGGTTTTAAAATTCGTTTCCGATTTCAATTGGGTATATAAGTTCATTGTGGTTTCCGTCGATTTATTCTCTTCTATCTCTCGCAGCAGTCGAAAGGGCAATAGAATATTTATAATGAGTTTGTCAACAAAAGCCTTCGTAATTTTTCTTGTTTGCGCTTGGCTTTCTTCTTTCCCAAAGTCATAGTGTCGTAACCAGTAATCGGAGACTTCGATCTCGAAATAGGGATATAGTGCTTTCAAATCGGTAAATTGGGTGAGCTTGGAGTACAAGTGGGACTTGTTTTGAATAAATCCTACGAACTGGGCTAGACGTAAGGTGGGAAAGGAGGCGGGGAGCATGCCCGACCGTTTAACCTTATACAAAATGGGTTCTAGTTTGTGTAAATTTTTGAGATAGATATATTCAGACATCAGTTGTTTTGAATATTCATCCATCTCAACGATCAAATTGGCTTGACCAAAAAAAACTGCCTCTAGCTTTAGCGGTTGATTTATGTATTTGGCCAGCAGATTCTGGGGTATAGATTGTGCCAGTGCCAGGAAACATTCGCTATTTTCTTTGATTCCAAAACCATATAGCATGGCTTGGTAAAAGGAATTTTCATAGTGATAGAGATTCGTTCTCAGGACATCCTGAAGGAAATTAGATTTCTTTAGTATTCGCTCGATGAAGAGTCGAGACTTGAATTGCTCTATTTTGATCATCGGAGGTAGCCGGTAAAAATCTTGGCAAGCGATATCCTTTTTAGCGCTCATCAAGGCATCTAAGTGCTCTAATGTATGTTTCTGAATATAGGTTTCTAAACATAGAATTGGTATAGCCTGATTATGGGAGGCGAGTGTATAGGCCTCAGCCGTCCTATTAAAAACCACATGGAGTATGACATTGTCATAATGAGGATCATTCTGATGTCTATGTTGATACCACTCTTTATTATCCATGTGAATTTCTACATGACCATGGAAAATCTCTTGACCTATTTGTACTGATGCGTGGTTGAAATCAGGTCCTTGTCCGCTGTTTTGCAGTCCTGTTTTTAATACAACAATTCCCTCACCAAGAGTTGTCTTTAGGTTTTTTGTATCAAATAGCTGATACTTCCAGATAAATTGCAAATAGTCTTCTTTCCAATGCATAGGTCTCAAAAATAAACATTAGTTATAGTTTTCACACAAAACTAGTTAAAATTAAAGGAAAAAGGTATCTACAATTTTTATAAATTAATGAGAAAAATTTCGTTTGGCACAGATTTTGACAGGCTAACCTAGTAGTGGTCGATATAGTCGAAAAACGAGAAATGGCACAAATTCCATATTTTATGTCACATTTTTGTTTACTTTTCCTTAACTTTGGCCTCCTATAAAAAGTCTAAATTTTGAAATTAAATTTATTATATATGTTTAAAAATTTACTCACTTCTATCCTTGAGAAGAAAAACAAAAATCAGTGCTTTTCGAAATTTCTACTTCTAACTCTTTTGAGTTTGAGTATTCTTTCGAATAGTATGCAGGCACAGTATTCGGGTACGATTTCAGTACCTAGTGGGACCAACTTTCCCACTCTATCTGCGCTGATAGATTCACTCAATCTGCAGGGTCTCAATGGTGCACTCACCGTGAATTTTACCGCAGCACAAACGGCGCCTACTCTAGGCTATCAGCTCGGTAGTGCTACGCTCAATGCGTCCATGAGTTCTACAAATACCTTGACCTTTAATGGAGGTACCATCAATGCCTATACAGGTGGTACACGCACGGGTACAGCTATTACGTCTGGTACATCAAGCACTTTTGGTACATATGATGCCATGTTTGTGGTACGAGGTACCGACTTTGTTCGCTTCACCAGCATGACTTTTAATGAAGATGCGGCCAATACCACCAATGCTTCTGGTATGGAGAATGCGATTGCATTTCATAATTTGGCTGGGACTACAGGGGCTATGGATGGTTGCCAAAATATACAAATAACAAGTTGTACCTTTAATATGAGTGACTTCGTGAACTCTAATCAATATGTTATCTATGCGGTCAATACCCTTTATGGTGCGACTACCAATTTGATTTGGTCTGTGAATGGCGATAGACACCGAGACTTTACTATAAATAACTGTACCTTTAATAATGGTATGTCACATGCATTTTTTAAAGGTTCGTTCGATCCTGGACCATTCACATATTCGGGAGTGGGTACTATTCGAAATGTAAATATAACAAATTCAAACTTCAGAAGAATTGGAGGGAATGCAGTTCAGCATGGTGGAGTCGCACTATTTGGAGTGGATACATTCAATATTGCTAACAACTTTTTTGATATTGATAGTATGAGTACTGCCTTTACACAAGGTATATTTAATCAAAATTGTGGAGGATTTGGTAGAGTCTATAATAATGAAATTACCTTTAAACGAAGTGCCTCTGGAACCAATCAGTTAACTGCGATACAAAATACAATGACTGGTTCGATTGGATTAAATAGACCTACGACGACAACGAGTCTAGTCCGAAGGAATAGATTATTGGTAGGTTTTCACAATCCAGCAGTGGTCCTAAATAATTCAGGTAATGCTAATATATTCATCAATGCTGGAGCTCAAGCTATGGATGCGAACACTTTTATTGATTTCCCAGCTACTTGTATTATAGATAGTAATTCAGTGGTCAATCAGACCTTTATCGGAACCGGAGGTATAAATCTTGTTCAAACAACTTCTATTTCAGGGCAAACATTGATTATTAAAGATAATATTTTTAAAAATATAGTTCGCAATGGAATTTCAGGTCAGATAAATGGAATCATTGCTCAGTCTAATTATAAAAATGAAATATATAATAATATAATAGATAGCTTGAGAGTTGTCACTGCCAGCACCCCAACAACAGCAACTGCTGTAAGTATTAACGGTATAGTATCTAGCAATACTCAAACGGCTTTAGCAGGAGGCTATGGCAAAGTTTACAACAATCGAGTTTCTAATTTGTTTATCAATGCACCTAGTACTTCTACGGCTAGTTTTATTAATGGTATGCAGATTTCAGGGATATCAGATTCTGTATTTAATAATACTGTACATAATTTAAGAGTAGCATTGCAGGCTGCTGGAGGAGCTAATATTTTTGGTATTGTTATGCCTCAGACGACAGCATTAGGTACGATGAATGTATATAACAATGTGATAGATAGTCTTATTTCTAATACCAACGGTACTGTCACAACTACAGGTGTGGTATCAGGTAGCGCGTTAACCAACACAGGAACTGTCAATTTCTTTAATAATTTTATCGGCGAATTGTATTCTCCGAATTCTTCTAACTTAAATGCGGTCATTGGTTTTAGTTCTACCTCTACAGGAAGTACAAATCTCACGAACAATACCATTCAATATGGAAGACTGGGAGCTATTACTTCTACCAGTGCTACTTCTTTTGGTGGTTCTGGATTCTCCTTTGGAACAGGAACTTCAAATGTATTGAAAAATAATATTATCAATATCAAGGGAACGCCAGGTGCTACGGGAGGTAGCTTTGCAGCAGTTAGAAGAACCACCACAGGTACTTCTGGTGTCAGGCCAGCGAATTTCTCTGGAAATAACAATACTTATCATATCAATACAAATAATAACAACTATATATATGCAGAAGGTACGACAGCTGCTACACTGGTGAATGCACACTATATAAATTCGTCAGCTACCAATCCTGTAGGAAATTTTGAAACTCAAACTTCATTTAATAGTGCTTGCGGTGTTTACAAACGCTTTATGCAAGGGGAAGTTTCAACATTTAACGAAGATATTCTAGCTACAGCGCATGGCACAGTAGCCAATGCCTTTACACCGACAGGTACTTCTTTATCCGAGAGTTCGGGAGAAGTCGTAGCTGCTTCGGCCATTGATTTGTCTGGCTCATCAAGAGGTGCAAACTATGATAGAGGAGCTTTACAATTCGCGGGGACTGCTATTGATCTTTCAGGACCGGTGATTTCGTTTACTCCAAAAGGAAATGTGAACTGTACCACTGTAGCCGTAACTATCAATGCTGATATTACAGACTTTACAGGCGTTAATACGACCACAGGCACTAGACCTAGGCTATATTATAGAAAAACGACTGATCCAGATACCTTCGTATCTGCCAATACGAGTGCTGCACCAGGATGGAAATGGGTGCAGGCTAGTAATACCTCTTCGCCTTTTACCTTTACCTATGACTGGACCAAGTTCGCGGCTGCACCAGTTACGAATGATACCATTACCTATTTCTTTTCTGCTCAGGATAATGTAGGCACACCGAATGTAAGTGTAAATGCAGCTACTTTGGTGCCTTCTACTTCATGTCCTAGTTCGGTTGCCATTGGTGTTACGGCAGGTTTGACCAATGCGACTTCACCATATAGATTTATTTTTAATCCTAGCCCGACATTCAGTTTTGAAGTAGCTAAAAATCCTATTTGTAGTGGAAGTCCAGATACGATTAAAGCCAATTTTGTTCCAGGAGCTATGCCTACTGCTACTAGCACTACGTTTTCTACATTGATGGGAGAAAATATATTTTCTGGCGGTTGGGGTGGTACAAAATCCCAATATATTTTGCGTGCAAGTGAATTAGCTGCACTAGGTTTTAATGCTGGTGATATCACTTCATTAGGAATTGAGACAGGGGCTACAATTGGCACGAACTATGATAATTTTCAGATTTGGGTAGGACATACCAGTCAATCAGACTTAACAGCTGCTGCATTTATTGATACAGCTCTGCAAACCAAGGTTTATGAAGCTACAGGAGCAAATGGATCTTATGTTTTGGCAGCATCGTCTCTTAATACATTTACTTTTGGTACTACCAATTCACCTCCTAGAGGTGGCACTCCAGTTCAATCTAAGTTTACTTGGAATGGTACTTCGAATGTTGTCTTGACATTTGCTTGGACTACAGGTCCAGGAGGTGTTTGGCCAGCTTCTTCTCAAGTGAAAGTGAATGCTACAGGATTCAATAGTGGTATGGGAAGACAAATGGATAATCAAACAATGCCCGCGATGCTTGCTGCTGCTCCAGGAACGCTAAGAACTAATCGTCCGGTGTTTACTATTACAGGTAACACAGGCCCTGCAGTCAATCCTGCAACAGGTTATACTTGGTCGCCTTCTGGCCTAGGTACAGCGCAGACTATTTTCCCTTTCCCTTCTACATCTCCTATATCTAAATATAAGGTAACCGTAACCGATGTGAATGGTTGTCAATTTAATGATTCAGTGAGCATCAATGTCGATACACTTCCTAAGCGTCTTCGAGTATTCAATACCTTCCAATGTGGAGCAGGTGTGCCACCTATCACTTTTAAAGTGAGAGATTCTAATGGTTATACGCTACCTACTATTGCTTGGTATTCATCTGCTGTGAGTACTGTACCTCTGCAATCTAGTTCGGATACAGTCTTTACAAGCACGGTGGCCTCTACTACTACTATGTTTGTCTCTGTTCAGAGTCCAGCAGGATGTTGGAGTCCTAGAGTACCGATTACCTTGACGGTGAATACTTCGGACTCTATCCTCGGTAGAGCCAATGGCGTGAGAGATACTATAAGGGTTTGTACTGGGACTCCAGTCAATCTGACTGCAATCAATGTTCAATCACCAGCGATAACTAAATCCTTTGATACCTTTACATGGACGTCGAATGACCCTAATTCAGGAATTGGTTCAGCTATTAAAACGACTAATGGGAATCATACATTTACGCCTGTCATTGGAGGTAATTATCAACTATACGTCAATGCCATAGACACGGGTTCTGGCTGTAGTGCTGTAGATACGATTAAATTTAGTGTACAAATCAATCCATTTACAGGGGCTAACAAAGAATTGGTCGCAGTGCCCAATCCTGTTTGTATAGGGACCAATGTGACCCATACGTTTAACTTGTCAAATCCTTCTTCTACACTGCCTACAGGTTATTGTGCTTCGGCTGCTACATCTACCAGTGACGAAGATATTGATAGCGTTTCTTTTGGGGTGATTCAGAATAATACAGGTTGTCCTTCGACATTGGTAGGAAGCCAAGGAACAGCTACGGGTACGGCAGATTTTTATTCTGATTTTACAGCTTCTACCGTTCCAATTCCTGATGTAATTGCCGGCAATACTTATCCTTTCAATCTTAATATGGTCTCTTGTGGAGGAGCTTTTACTAATTCCGCAGAAGTTTATTTTGATTGGAATCGTGATGGAGATTTTGGGGATTCAGGAGAAGAAATTTTAGTTTGGAATAATATAAATAACGCGAACATTAATCAATCTATTAATATTACAGTACCAGCAAATGCAACTTTAGGTAAAACGGTCATGAGAATATCTGTGAGAGAGCTAGCAGCGACTGCATTTAGTTCTTGTCATAATGTGGCTAATAACTGGGGTGAAACGGAAGATTATGTTATTAATATTAAGGCTGTACCAACGGGTACTACCTTTTCATGGACAAATAATTTTACAGGGCCTGGTACAGTTATAGGTACTGCCAATCCTTTGATTCATGCTTTACCAGCTGCTACTACAATATATAATTTACGACTAACCAATGGGGTTTGTATTGATTCTATCAAAGATACCATTCGAAATAATGTACCGGCCATAGCTACAACGTCCATAGCAGGGCCTACTAGTGCTTGTTTT
>CAYXKX010000017.1:47693-48070 GCA_964465185.1 uncultured Chitinophagaceae bacterium | reverse complement strand
CCTTGACTTGATACTCTGACCGCACATGATTGCTTCGAATCTGCATGATAGCCTGAGCCATATTTTCATGATTAAGCAGATAAGATCCTACCACAGCACTTTGCACCCCTATGAGCCTTAAAATGTAAGAAATTTCATGATTGACTCCTCCGTCAATGCACCAATGTACATTCGGAATTTTCTGCACCAATTGAGAAATCCTCACGAAATGGGTTTTATCAAATCTGCCACCACTAACACCCGGGGTGGTCATCATTAGCAGGATAAAATCTACTTGGCTTTCAAAGTGTGCAATGGTATCTTCTAAATCAGGATGTCCTATCATGATAGCTAAACCAATCTCTTTATACTCAAGCTTTGGAAAAGCAAAATCACCT
>CAYXKX010000017.1:42220-47636 GCA_964465185.1 uncultured Chitinophagaceae bacterium | reverse complement strand
GAAGGTCAACAGGTGTGCCATAAATCTTACTCAAACAGAATATATCCTCAAAGACACAAAAATTTTCACGACTATCTATATGCCAATAGTCTACCATAAGACCCTCCAATTCTCTCGCAGATTCTAAGAGAGTGGACTGTTTCCTTGAATAAAGGCTGGCTGACAAATTCAATTCCTAGACTTTTTGATTTAAAATTTTATATACCAAAAATAATCGAATATTCAACATCTAGGTTTATTATAGGTTTTTTTAGCATAGTAAGTTTTATCGAAACGCTCGGAGGGCATAGAATGATGAAATATCGATACTCAAATTTAGAAAATCAGCATCTACAACGATACTAAATCCTAAAAAAGAACGAATTTATTAATCTGTTTTTAGTACTTAAATTTATTTAGCTTTACACCCTCATGAGCCTATCATCCCATTCTGAAGATCATCCATCGATTTCGCCTGAAGATATTCAGCAGTGTATTGCCTTATTAAATCATCTGGTAGAGCATACGGAAGATATTTATCAAATCCCTTCGGATAAGCGCATGGAGCTCATCATAGCAGCGGGCAAGCTCTCACGACCGAATAGAGAGGATTTTAAAAAGCAGAAAAAGGATGCCAAAGCCCTTTTGAAAAGAAAACAAGAAACTCGAGACAGAACCGCACGAAAAGATACGGGCATTCGCACGGCTAGGGAAGCTAGCATTTTTATAGCGCCCAAACTATTAGGTACGGAAGAACTATCGAAAAAAAATCCGCGTGAACTTACCAAACCTCAGCTCTGCTATATCTGCAGGTCGGAATACACCACCATGCATCACTTCTATGATACCATGTGTCCAGACTGTGGTGATTTCAACTATGCTAAGCGATTTCAGTTGGCAGATGTATCGGGTCAGATAGCCGTAGTGACGGGATCTCGCTTGAAAATAGGCTATCATATCTGCCTGCTCCTGCTGCGGGGTGGTGCTACGGTTATAGCCACTACTCGCTTTCCCATAGACTCTGCCCTTCGATTTTCGAAAGAAGAGGATTTTGCAGATTGGGGACATCGGTTGAAAATACATGGATTAGATCTCCGCCATATACCGAGTGTGGAAATTTTCTGCAACTATATAGAACAGAGGTATAATCGTTTAGATATACTCATCAATAATGCTGCCCAGACCGTTCGCCGCCCGTCTGGTTTCTATGGTCATCTCATGGCGAATGAAACTCAACCGATTCAAAGTCTCCCCACCGCTGTTCAGAATTTATTAGGAGACCATGAGGCCTGCATTCAAAATTTATCCGCCCTCAATCATACAACCTCCTCCAATGAGAATCTCCCAGTGACTTGGCACGGCGCGGAGCAGGGCATTGGTATTCGGGCATCGGCGCAGCTATCGCAGATACCCTATAGTTTTGATAAAACGCTGGTCGAAAAAGAGGTGTTTCCCGAAGGGGAACTCGATGCAGATCTACAGCAGGTAGACCTCCGAAAAGTGAATAGCTGGCGTCTCAAACTAGGACAGATAGAAACGACCGAGATGATCGAAGTGCAACTGGTGAATTCGGTAGCGCCTTTTGTGCTCTGCAATAGACTTTCTGAACTGATGAAAACAGATCATACGGGTAAAAAACACATCGTAAATGTGACTGCCATGGAGGGGAAATTTTATCCCAATTTCAAAGAAGATAGACATCCTCATACGAATATGGCCAAGGCGGCGCTCAATATGCTCACGCACACGGCCGCAGGCACGCTAGCAAAGGATGGCATTTTCATGAATGCGGTGGATACAGGCTGGGTCACAGACGAAGATCCTGCCGAGCTAGCCAAAATGAAACAAGAAAAAATGGATTTTCACCCACCGCTTGACATAGTAGATGGTGCTGCCAGAGTACTAGACCCTCTTTTTGATGGAATCAATACAGGGAAACACTGGTGTGGGAAGTTTTTGAAAGATTATAAGCCGATTAGTTGGTAGCAGACAGACTAATAAAAGATTTTAGCTAATTATACGAATAGAGTATTGTATATTGGTGTTACAAGTTCTCTGTATTTCCGCATAATAGAACATAAAGAAAAAAAATATCCAAACTCTTTTAGTGCAAAATATAAGTGTAATAAACTAGTATATTACGAGTTTTTTACAAGCATTGAAGAAGCAATCATGAGAGAAAAACGATTAAAAAAATGGAATAGACAATGGAAAATTGACTTAATAGAAAATCGAAATCCAGAATGGAAAGATTTAATTAATGAGGTTATAGAGTTATAATTTTACCCAAACAAATCAACTTAGCCCCTTTAAATGCACAAAAAAAAAGCTACCCTCGGGTAGCTTTTTTTGTAATAGTACATAAATTAATAATCTTACTTTCCACCTGCGGCAGCTGCGGCTGCAGTCTGTGCACTTCTCAATGCTCTAGGGATAGAGATAGAGATAATAGGAATAGCTGGTGCATTGAGTATTTCCCAACCATTAGTGATAATATCTCTTACTCTCAATGACTTTCCTAGTTCTAGTGGAGTCACATCGACCTCTACAAATGTTGGGATATTATCCGCATCTGCTTTGATCTTGATTTTTCTCAATTTAATTTCCAATTTTCCACCCGCTTGCTGACCTTTAGAGAAGCCTTTAGCTATGATAGGAATTTCTGTCTTTACTTTTTTGCCAGCAGTCAATTCTTGAAAATCTATGTGAATCATACTGTCATTGACTGGATGAAACTGAATTTCTTTAACGATAGCTTTTTTTACTTGGCCGTCTATACTGATTTCAAATACCTTAAATTTATCTGTATAAATGCCTTTCTTCAAAGGGTTGTATTCTACAGTAAAAGAGATATTGTCACCACCGCCGTATAGATTACATGGTACTAAATTGCCACTGCGAACTGCTTTGGTAGCTTTTTTCCCGATTTGCTCTCTTTTTTGAGCCTCTAATTTTACGATTTCCATTTATGATGATTTTAATGTGTTTTTAATAAATAATGAATGAATTGATTTGTACTGAAACGTACTTTCTATCGCACTAGCAAACAAATCTGCTACGGTGATAACTTTTATTTTACTATCTGTCCTGTGCAGAGGAATGGTATCTGAAACAGCCAATTCCACAAGTGAAGATTTCTCTACATTTTCATAAGCTTTGCCGCTCAAGACTGGATGCGTACACATAGCGCGCACGCTAACTGCCCCACTCTCCATAAGTAAGTCCGCAGCCTTGCATAGGGTATTTCCTGTATCAATAATATCGTCAACGAGAATTACGTTTTTGCCTTTGACATCTCCAATCAGGGTCATTTCGGCTACTTCATTATGCTTTTTTCTGTATTTATCACAGATGACCATTTCACAGTTGAACTGCTGCGCATAATATCTAGCTCGCTTTGTACTACCTACATCTGGTGCAGCGATACATAAGTTATCTAGGTTTAAACTATTGAGATAAGGGATGAAAATAGACGAACCAAACAAATGATCTAGGGGAATATTAAAAAATCCTTGAATCTGATCGGCGTGCACGTCCATAGTCATGACCCTGCTAGCACCCGCTACGGTCAAAAGGTCTGCAACAAGTTTGGAAGCGATACTCACTCTCGGTCTATCTTTTCTATCCTGTCTAGCATAGCCATAATATGGCATGACTACAGTGATATATCTAGCTGAAGCTCTCTTACAAGCATCTACTAGCATTAATAGCTCCATTAAGTTATCTGAAGGCTGAAAGGTAGATTGAATAATAAATACGTGATGTCCTCTAATGGAATCATTGATAACTGGCTGAAATTCTCCATCACTGAATTGATTGACCGTCACATCACACAAAGGGATGTTCATAATCTTAGATATAGACTCTGATAGAGTTCTAGATCCACGACCACTTATCAATTTTACTTCAGTTTCCTGCATTTCTTAGAAAGTAAATTATTCAGCTGGTGTCTCAGGAGTTTCCTCTACAGCAGCTTCTGCTTCTGGAGTCTCAGCAACCTCTGCTTCTATAGACTCTGGCGCTTCAGCTACCTCCTCTGCTGGAGTTTCCTCAGCAGGCTTAGATGCTTCTTCTAATTTCTTAGCGTAATCTTCTTTTTTCTTAGTCTCTTCTGCAAGTGCTGCTGCTTTTTTAGTGGCTCTAGATTTGGCTACTTGGTCGATATGAGCCTCTACAGATTTCTCTTTGCTAGTCAACCACTCTTGAAGCTTAGTCTCCATTTCTTGCTCAGTCATAGCGCCTTTTCGAACGCCTCTTGCTAGGTGTTTTTTATACATTACACCTTTGTAGGATAGAATTCTAGCACAGGTATCGGAAGGCTCAGCACCTTTCATGACCCAGTCGAATGCCTTGTCAAAGTCAACGTTGATGGTTGCAGGAACGGTCAATGGATTGTAGTCACCGATACGATCGATAAACTTTCCATCTCTTCTTGCTCTGCTGTCTGCTACTACGATGTAGTAATACGGTCTCTTACTTCTACCGTGTCTTTGTAATCTGATTTTTGTTGCCATTTAACTTGAAAATTAATTAAAAGTTAGTTAATAAATAAATTTTAGGAGCGCAAAGATAAGAAATTTAAATTAAAAAGTATTGGAAATTAGACAATTATTGGCGTCATGGGGATAGCAGGTGTTTTCTTAGTTCGAACCAACTTTCTTTATATTTGGTTTTCAAATACTTAGCTTTATTCTAATCGGCAGGGAATCCGCTTGGAGCTATCAAATAATACCCCTCAAGACTGTATATTTCAATATAAACTGAAGCAAAAGAAGAGCGAATGCCCCCAACAACCATGGAAGATATAACTCCGTCTTTTTATGCATGGCGTTTTTTTCTATTTCTATAGTTTCCAGTCGATTGATCTGATCATATATTTCTTTTAATCGCGCATTGGAACCTGCTCTGAAGTATATTCCCCCTGTACTTTTAGATATGGCATTCATTAAACTTTCATCGATGCCCAATATATTCCCTTTTGGCGTCCCCACACCTATGGTATATACTTTTACATTAAAATTTCTCGCTATCTCTACCGCAGTCATAGGATCGATTTTACCCGCGGTATTCACCCCGTCGGTTAGCAAGATGCATACTTTACTCTTGGCATTACTATTCTTCAAAACTCGCACGGAAGTAGCCAATCCCATACCAATGGCAGTTCCATCTTCCATAAGCCCATCTTGAATCACGCCTATTTGCTTTTGAACTATATTGTGATCTATCGTAGGTGGGCACTGTGTGAAGCTCTCCCCAGCAAAAACGACGACCCCAATTCGATCGTTTGGTCGCTTGGATACAAATTCCGAAGCCACGGATTTAGCTGCTTCCAATCTATTTGGGCTGAAGTCTTTTTCCAACATACTGGTAGAGACATCAATAGCCATGACAATATCAATACCTTTGGTATAGGACTTTTCTTTTGTGTAACTACCTT
>CAYXKX010000017.1:28110-42061 GCA_964465185.1 uncultured Chitinophagaceae bacterium | reverse complement strand
GTTATGCGTTCACCGACTTCTTGGAAATACTCCACTTCTTTAGGAATTATATAGTTGACTTGTGCCATGTCTGTTATTACAAGGTTTCCTTTATTATTTATCTTGCACTCAACGATGTCTTTAAACAAGATAGATTTCTGCTGCGTCTTTTCCTTAAGAATGACTGAATTGTAATCAAAAATTACCAAATAGGCCAGGAGTTTGGCTCGCACGGTCAATACAGCAACAAGGGTAACAATGATACCCAGAACCACAAACCAAACAAAAAACATATAGGTGCTATTAGCTAACAATCCTAGAATATAATTAATTGGTATACTGTAAGAAAGCATAATGGTCAAAGACAACGCTAGCATAGTAGTAATTAAACCATAAATCATAATCTTGAAGGAGGCTTGATTGATAGCTATAGTTTTAAGGGCATATTTATTTTGTGCATAAAATCTATTCACTTGAAGGGCATTCGTTCGTTTATTCACATCGTGGCTAAGCTGTGTAGATTGAATAAACTTATAGGCCATCTTGATAATAGCTAGGTGCAACTCTCCTGCGTGTAGCTCTTTGGCAAACTTAGCCAAATCAGACTTGGTCAATATTTCATCTACATCCTGAATGATGTATTCGGGTAGCTGAATTTCATTCATACTAACCAATAGCTGGTTAGTCGTCTGCTCGAGCGCCATAATTCCAAATCGCTTTTCTATATAAGCCCGCAGAACATCTGAAATTCGATCATAGTATTCTTTGACCATCCCCATCTGCCATAAATTCTCGGTCTCCACCTGCTTCAATGCTTTCAAAGCCTCTACGTGTGGGGGATCCTCTGGTTTTTCGCGGTCAAATAGATTCTCTCTTCTTATATATTTTATATACCCAAAATAGAGAAGAAGAACAAGAGCTAGAAGTATAAAACTGACAAACAAATAACTAAACACCTCATCCTTGGATAATGGTAGTAGAATAATATCTTTAATAGGTTTTATGTCCTGTGCGCTATCTATGTTCGGAGAATTGACTGTAATTGCAATAGGATTGGTGGTATAGATATCCGACAGACCATTTCTGAATATAAGAGAGGGAAAGGTTTGAATACTGTCTTCAAAACAAGTGATCTTGTATGTATGGGCTATAACCACTTCGTTTCCACTAAAAAATGTATCAACTTTGAATAGCTCTACCAGTCGAAAATTTCCCATACTGGTATCATTGATAATTGGGAAAAGCGTATTAGAAAAACCTTTG
The DNA here is from genome assembly GCA_964465185.1 of uncultured Chitinophagaceae bacterium. Classification (GTDB taxonomy): domain Bacteria; phylum Bacteroidota; class Bacteroidia; order Chitinophagales; family JADJOU01; genus CHPMRC01. The sequence goes on along the minus strand of CAYXKX010000017.1, from coordinate 40,819 downwards.
TTTTTAAATTTCAGTTCCAATTCCATATGGTCTCCAATCATTATTTGATTTGGAGAAAGCGACATAGTGGCCTCCTGTGCTTGAAGTAAGCTCACTTCAACAATAAAAGACAGAAGTATAAAGATGTATTTCAACTTAACTCGCATATATAATCAACCTCGCAAATTTATATTTTAATAGCACGAATGAAGAATATAAGATTTAAAAGAAAATTAAATTTATTGTTTTTTAACCGAAAAAGATAGTCAAAAGTCGAAAGTATAAAGTTTAAAGCTGGTGTTTGCTTAATACTGCTTTATACTTTGAACTCTTTACTTTCAACTAATTACTAGTGATTAAAATGCCTCACACCCGTTAAGACCATTGCTATTTTATTTGCGTTGCAGTAATCGATACTATCCTGATCCTTGACACTACCGCCTGGCTGAGCTACAGCAATGATTCCTGCTTTATGCGCTATCTCTACACAGTCTGCAAAAGGAAAAAATGCATCACTCGCCATTATGGAACCATTTAGGTCAAATCCAAATTCTATCGCCTTCTTTATTGCGTGTTCTAGTGCATCAATTCGCGATACCTGTCCACAACCCATACCTATTAATTGCTGATTTTTCACAAGGGCTATACCATTCGATTTCAAATGCTTTACGGCTAGAATTCCGAATTCCAAATCCAATTTTGTGTCATCGCTCAGGCCTGTTTCAGTCGCAAGCTTCCAGTCATTTCTGGTCTCTATACTTTTATCGTCCTCTTGAATGAGTTGACCATTCAGAGCGGTTCTCACTTTTTTTGTATAGATTGGATTTTGCTTTTGCTTTAGAATAATTCTATTCTTTTTTGATTTCAAAATCTCCAGCGCTTTTTCAGAAAAATTAGGCGCAATTATAATTTCAAAAAACAAAGAATTCATAGCCTCTGCAGTGGCTACATCCAACTCTTTATTGGCTATTAATACACCTCCGAAAGCACTCTGAGGGTCACAGGCTAAGGCCGCTTCATAGGCTTGTAACACTGTTTTTCGACTAGCCAATCCGCATGAATTATTGTGCTTGATAATCGCAAAGGTCGGTGCTGAAAAGTCTTGAATTAGTCTGCACGCTGCATCGATATCCAATATATTGTTATAACTAACCTCCTTACCATTTAGTTTTTCAAAAAGTTGATCAAAATCTCCTTGGTACCATCCCTTTTGATGAGGATTTTCTCCATATCGCAGGGGAATAGTCGTCTGGTTCAAAAAATAATCAGCGATAGCTCTGTCATAGCTAGCAATAGTTTCAAAGGCAATAGTCGCAAAAAAATTTCGCTCCTCTCTAGTTGTAGTTCCATTTGATTTTTCTAGTATAGCGTAAAGTTCTTCATAATCAGTCGGTCGAGATATACAAGTGACATCATTGAAGTTTTTGGCAGCTGCACGAATGAGGGTTACACCTCCAATATCAATTTTCTCAATCAATTCATTTTCTTGCGAACCTTTAGCTATATATTCTTCAAAAGGATAGAGATTGCAAATCATCAAGTCAAAAAAAGGTAGACCATGATCCTCCATTGTTTTTACGTCAGCTTCTAATTCAGTTCGTGCCAGCAAGCCACCGAAAATAGCCGGATGCAAGGTTTTGACCCTTCCACCTAATATTTCTGGGTAACCCGTCAAAGATTCTACTTGTATACAAGGTAGACCTAGGTCCATGATAAATTGAAACGTGCCTCCAGTGGAGTATAGCATTACACCTTGGCTATGTAGAAGTCTCACTAACTTTTCCAATCCATCCTTGTAATAAACGGATATAATGGCTCTTTTGATTTGCTTTTTATTGGCAAGCATTATTTTAATTTAAATTTTAACTTCTTATCCACTTCTCTATCTTCACTCGACGCTGTCTTCATCAAACAAGTGTATCCGTGCTATCTTCCCTTTGGTCTCTCGTAGGCAGGCGAGTCCTTGGTCTCCAGTTTTACAAACTTGGTTTGCTTCATTTGTGTAGCCACTGGTTCCAAGAGTTCTCTTTTTATGTCATTATAACTTAGATCTACATGTCTTAATTGCGGCATGGATTGAATATACTTTAAAAGCTCAATGGTATTCATTCCCGGGTTATAGCTTACATTCAAATCCTGCAACTTGGCGAGCTTGACAAGCGAAGGCGATATAAACTTGATTTCATTTGACTTCAGATTTAATACTCTCAACTCAGCAAGATTCTCTATGGCATTTGGAATTTCTTGTAATAAGGCTCCCATAAGATTTAACTCTTCCAACTGCGTCAAATCAAACCAAAATCTATCCGGTAGCGACTCATAAACCTGATCCTTGAGCGACAACCTTTTTAGTTTTTTGCAGCGGGCCAGGGAGGGTGGTATTTTTTTCACCTTGTCAGTATACAATGAATAAAAATCTGCCTCTAGATAGAAGGTTTCAAGTGAGAGCGCCAGTAGACCAAGATCATTAGGTATCTCATTGATTTTATTATGACTCAAGTCCAAGTAGCTTATGAGAGGCAGGGTTTTTATCCCATCAGGAAACTTTGTGAGCTGATTCCAACTCAGGTCCAAGTAGGTCAAATTTTCTAGAAGAGAAAAACTACTGGGCAATGAATTCAATTGACATCTTCTCATGTCTAGTTTTCTCAATTTCATACAACTGCCAATAGAAGCAGGGAGCTCCATGAGAGGAATGCGCTCCTTTTGCAGCTGACCTGCACCCAAATATAACTCTTCTAAATGCACTAAATTCCCTATTTCGCCCACAATCTTTTTTAATGGATTATTGGTCAGAATCAATTTCTTTAATCTAGTCATAGTCCCAATACCCGCGCCTAGTTCCGTAAGTCCACAATCCGATAAATCCAACTCTTCTAGATTGGGTATTTGTGCCATAGCCGAATATATCTGCATTGTATTTAATCGGCTATTTTTTGAGAGTTTTAAAATGCGCAATTTTTTCATCCCATCTAAATTAGCCGGCAAATTCACCAGAGAATTAAGATTCAGGTCTAGTTCTACGATTTGGCTCAGCTTGCCGAAATTATCCCCCAAGGATTCTATTTTACAGCCACTAAGCTTGACCGTCTGAAGTTTTGGGTTACTTGACAATACCAAACCTACATTATCTATATCTAAACCTGGATTATTATGCAAATTGATAGATACTAGAGAAGTCATACCAGCCATGCCCTCAGGGAGTTCATTGAGTTTGTTTCCGTTGAGATCCAGAATTTTTACTCCTTTCAATAAGCCGATATTATCTGGCAATTTAGCTTTATCTGAAAAGACGATTTGGAGCTCTGTCAAATTAGGCAGATCCTTTATTTGATCGAATAAAGTCTCCAAATGCACAGACCGGCAGCGGCGCAACGTTAGTGTTTTTAGCTTCTTGAATTTCTTGATCGAGTTTGGAAAAACGGAAAGCGCTGATGACTGAATGGTCAAATGGGTAATCGTATCTGCAAAGGGTTCAATTTCTTTAAAATATTCAAGCGTTTCATTGAGCTGAATAGAGTCTGCTTTCAATTTGATTTCGCGTAGCTTCTCAAAATAGGTTGTTGCATCGAAATCACGAGCGAAATTATCCCGCTTTTTCTGCATAGAATCTTCAAATCTCTTTTGTTTTAACTCCATGGGAGTCAATTCACTTAAATCATCGCCGCGCTGCGCAGATAAATCTATTAAAACAAGAGATAAAATGAAACAAAAAATAATTCTAAACATAGGCGTCGATTAAAACACCGCAAAACTAGTAGTAAAAAATCAAACTAAACTAGGGAGATATCAACTATGGTTGAACATAAAATTCTCTTACCTGCACAGTCTTATTGTAGGCCCTATCGTAGGCGGTAATATAAAGCCACAACTTTTGTATTCCACCAAAACCCCCAAACACAATATAACTACTATGTTCATGATTCGGCCCATCTATAAATTTGCCCCCAGTGACATATTTGACCTCCAAGGTATCCTTTATGACATAGCTATATTGCGTTAAGTTCTTGTCATCCGAGAGCTTAAAGTTCAAGTGTAAACTATCTATACCTACAGAAAAGGTGTCGTTTCCTTTTGGAGTTAAAAATTCAATTTTGGGTGGTTCTGAATCCGAATCCTTAGCACATGCTATGATGAATAAGACAGCTAAAAGAGTTAAACTATATTTCATTGTTTTTACTATACGATATACAAATATATTGAAAATTCAATGTTTGACAATCAAATAAGTTGTATTCAAATAAAATTCTTACGTTCTAATACCAAAAATGGGGGGTTTCATGGTTTGGGATTATACAACGGGCGAGGATGCACTATCTCAATTCTAACTTACCTGACTTCAATTCTGATTTGTCAGCAATAATGTTGTATATGTATGATCCTTTAGGTAAATCTACTAAGTCAACCTGAAAACTTCTTGTATTCCTATCTTCTTTTTCAATAACCAATCTTCCATTAACATCATAAATTTTAAGGTTTATATGCTTTAATTCTCCTTCAAATTCAAAAAGTACATGATTCACGGTGGGATTAGGATATATAGAAACTATGTATTTGTCAGTTAATGATTCTTGAATATTGGTAATCACTTTAATCACCTTCTTACCTGAATCTAGGATATTAATATTTCTATCCGCAGTAAAGGCTACTGCGTTGCAGTTAGGGGAAATGGTAAGCATTGAAACTCTATTGTCTGTTAGACCATTCGCTTTCGTAATTCTTGTAAACTGCTTGGATACTAAATTAAACACTACAATACCCGAATCTTTTGTAGCTAACCATACGTTCCCCCCGCATCCTATGGTTAATTCTTCGATATGATTTTGTGGGAGTCCATTGGCCGTGGTGTAGTTTTGACAAGGCGTTGTGAGGTCTAATGAACAAACTGAAAATCCTCCCGTAGTACCTACAAATAAATTGGAACAATTAGGTTCTACTGCCATATCATTTACCCTATTATCCACTAATGACTTAGGACTCAACGTGCTTAAAGCCCTGGAAATAGTATCCTTCTCAACATAAAAACATCCAGTCGCACTTGTACCACCCCAAAAACCACCACATCCAACACCAGTTGGAGCTAGAACCGTTACCGTTCCCGGAAAAACAATAGATTTATTGATTTGATTGGTGAAATTTGAGCTTCCATCGTATTTATATCTAAACAGTTTGTTTGAAGTCACCAGCCATGCAGTATCTGATTTGCTCGCGCTAGCTAATATTCCAGATCCAACTACTTCATTTAATACAGGCCATGTTCCTGAATTAGTCGCTACTGCTCCGCTGCCTGTTACGCATAGTGTTTTATTCCCACTAAAAATTTCAATACCCGTAATCGAATTGGATTTCAAATTTGTTCTAGCAGAGTCCTTATTAAAAAACTTCCAGGTATTGGTGGCGTCGATAAAGTGAGCGCAACCTAGAGTTGACGAGCCAAGCCATATATCATTATTGGGAGCGACAATTCCTATGACAACATTATCAATTCCGAGACTATTTCCTGACCGTGGGTTCAATTGCTGGGAATAAATTTTGGAACTACATACCAGTGAAGATAAAATTAGTAAGATAAAATATTTCATAACACTACAACATTTAATAAACGGATGATTGACACTACACAAATATATAACAAATTAATCTTTAGACATACGCTTAAAGTTTTACATAATACATTTTCAGCTTGCCTTTATTTTTAGCTTCAAGTTCGCCTCTGTATATACACTCAACTTTATTCTTGACTTGTTTATAGGTAGTGTCTGAAATATTGATACAACCAGGGTCGGAATTTTGTTCCATTCTTGCAGCGATATTAACGGCATCACCCCATATATCATACACAAATTTTTTATACCCTACAATACCTGCCACCGCAGAACCCGTGTTGACCCCAATTCTGATTTTAAATGTTTTTTCTCCCATTCTTTTTCTACGTTTCGTCATAAATTCTAGCATTTCCTTAGCAGCATTTACAATATCCATAGCGTGATTTTTGTTGGCAATGGGCAATCCTGCCACAGCCATATAGGCATCTCCAATTGTTTTTATTTTCTCAATATTGTATTTTGAAACGATATTATCAAACGCTTTAAAACATTCGTGTAGTTCATCAACCAATTCTTGTGGACTGAGTCGTTCGCTTACCTTTGAGAACTCCACAAAATCAGAAAAAAATATTGTGACCTCTTCATAAAGTTTGGCTTTAGCATGACCAGTTTGTTTAAGTTCATTTGCCACTTCGACAGGCAGTATATTGAGCAATAAGTCTTCGGATTTTTTCTTTTCTAAATCAAGAGAACTATAGGCCTTAGTCAGCTCTTCATTCTTCTCTCTTTCCATTTCAGCCTCTTTACCAATTTTCTCAATTTCAGCATTCATTGATATTTGAGCTATTAACTTGGCCTTGTCCGATTTAGCAATTTCTTTATCAATTCGAATCATTTTCATAACAAATTCGTAAGCCAATGGAAACTCTTTTAGCTCTGAATAAATACTACTTAAAATCTCATACGATTTTTTTAGAACTTCTTTTAACCCCAACGAGCTAGCTAAGACTAATCCCTCTTTTAACAATTGCTTAGACGTTTCATAATCATTTTCCAAGTATTTCAACTCCCCTAGATTAAAATACAATAACGCTAAACCGCGCTTTTCTTGTAATTTAACGAAAATAGACAAGGCTTCCGCATAGTAGTTATTGGCCTTCTTAAAATTTCTTTTTTCTTTAAAAATATCTCCTAAATTACTAAATGAATAGGCTATATTATTGGAATCATTAACGGACATTCTATATTTAAGAGCTTGATTGTGCTCGAATTCTGCTTTTCTATACTCTCCAAGACTAAAATATGTATTTCCAATGTTGTTTCGAATCTCTGAAATCGTCTTTTGATTATTAAGTTTTAAGTTAATTTTTAATGCCTTATTGTAGGCGTTAATTGCCTCTTCATTATCGCCTAAATCTCGAAAAATTTTTCCCTTGTTAATATAGATATTGCCTATCCAAAAATCATCGTCAAGTTTTTCAAATATTGCCAGCCCCAGATACAAAGACTTAACAGCTGCAACATAATCATTAAAAAATGTATAAATCACGCCTAAGTTTGAATATAATACTGCGGCGGAATGCTCATCTCCTATTTGCAATTTATATTTCAAAGAAATTTCATAGAGTTTAGTGGATTGTTTATAGTTACCTAAAAAATAATTTAAGTTACCTAGCTTATGATAGATCAGTCCTAATCCATTCGCATTCTTTGATTTTACAAAAATTTTTCTTGAATCAACATATGCTTTTCCCGCCTCTTCAAATTCACGTTGATTAAGGAATGTATTTCCTAGATTCATATAACCATATGCCTCTCCCAATTTATAGCTTACTATTTGAGACAATGAGATAGCCTGAAGTGCCTGTCGCCGTGCTTTTTTAAAGTCCGTGTTAAGGGCTTCCGCTGACAACCGATTCAATTTATCAACCTTAGCCTCCTTAAGAAGACCTCCGTTTTTGAATTTTTCTTCTGTGCTATTCTTTTGGCCACTCATATTCTATACAAATGTATACGAAATATTTTCATTTTCATTAAAACAAACCTTCGTGGGATCTCTGATTTAATGTATTCTAGCTTCCATGAATCGGCAATCAATACATCGAAATAATCAGCTCCATCTTCAGACCAATAAAAATCGAAGGATGTCGAAAGGTGCTTTCAAAAATTTCCCGTAAATTTTAACCCATAAATAGTAGATTTGCCTACCAAAATTTAGAAATATGACAACTTTAGCTCAAAAAAATGGAGAGCCAACTTCCGATTTTTTGCCTCTATTAGGCACAGACCATATAGAATTTTATGTAGGCAATGCCAAACAAGCGGCTTATTTCTATCAGGCAGCTTTTGGATTTGAGTTGGTGGCCTATGCAGGCCCAGAGACTGGTGTGAGAGATAGAGCTTCTTACGTTCTACAACAAGATAAATTAAGATTTGTACTGACTACATCGATGGATCCAGATTCAGAGATTTCTCAGCATTGCAAACTTCACGGAGATGGAGTCAAGGTTTTGGCGCTTTGGGTAGATGATGCTACAAAGAGCTATGAAGAGACCATTGCTCGAGGTGGAGTGGGCGTTCACTCTCCGAAAACGATCAAAGATGAAAACGGTGAAATCATCACGGCTTCCATCAAAACCTATGGCGATACGATTCATACATTCGTCGAGAGAAAAAACTATACGGGCGCTTTCATGCCAGGGTTTAAACCTATGAAAAGCACCATGAAAACGACTTCCGTAGGTCTCAAATATGTTGATCACTGTGTAGGCAATGTAGAACTAGGCAAAATGGACGAGTGGGTAGGCTTTTACGAAAAAGTCATGGGATTTAGTCTTCTGGCTACATTTGATGATAAAGATATATCGACAGAATATACAGCTTTAATGTCCAAGGTAGTGACTAATGGAAATGGGTATGTGAAATTTCCTCTCAACGAACCAGCAGATGGCAAGAAAAAATCACAAATAGAAGAATACTTAGATTTCTATAAAGGCCCTGGCGTTCAGCATATAGCTATAGCTACAGATAATATCATCGAAACGGTGACTGAGCTGCGAAATAGAGGCGTCGAGTTTCTCTATGTTCCAGAGAATTATTATGAGGATGTATTGGATAGAGTCGGTTCGATTCAAGAAGAATTTGAGCCGCTTAGAAAATTAAACATACTCATAGACCGAGACGAGGAAGGATATTTATTGCAGATATTTACCAAACCATTAGAAGATAGACCGACACTTTTCTTTGAAATCATTCAGAGAAGAGGTGCTAAGTCATTTGGTAAAGGAAACTTCAAAGCCCTTTTCGAATCGATAGAAAGAGAACAGGCACTGAGAGGAAATCTTTGATAATTTTAAGTTGGAAGTTTTAAGTGATAGGTCTATATAACAATATATAATGCTTTCACTTAAACTTTTACTTGAATCGCTAAAAGAATTATTTTTAAACAGTTGCCGTTGGATCACACACAATAAGATTCTAAGCTTCTTTTTAATGCTCTACTTCACTTGGTGGATTTATTTGTTTTATATTTTACATATATTTCAAAAGAATGCAGATGGTTATGTTTGCTACACTCCTTTAGTGGTATTCTTCATTCTTTCTGCTATTATTTATTTAGCATTTTCAATAGGTTTTTTATTGCTCGTATCCTTTAGCAAACTAAAAAGTAGATATGAAGCTGCACTTTATATAACACAAATTCCTATGCTTATTTTTCTAATAAAAGCGATCTTCTAGTTTTAGTAATAAATACTTCTTACTTTATTGTAGGTGACGCTGCGCTAAAACACCAACAATGGGGAAATCGATAGAAAGAGAGCAGGCGCTGAGAGGGAATCTTTGATAATTTTAAGTTGGAAGTTTTAAGTGGTAAGTAATGTAAATATTACTTGGTTAGACTTAGTTTTACAACCACTCGTAAACAATTAAACGCAAAGCGAGCAAAGATCTCGGAAGCAAAGATCTAATTCAGAATACACATATAATAACTATAACTTCTATAGTTTCATTGAAGAAATATTGCCACGAAGACGCCAAGGCACAAATGAAAACTTTGCGTTCTCTGCGTCTTTGCGGTAAAAACTTTGTGAGACTTTGTGCTAACCTTTGCGAAACTTTGTGTTACTGTTATAAAAAAGCACATCTACCCCCAAAACGCATACCCTACAAAAATCGCGATAATCAAGGCTGCAAAATCAGCCACTAATCCGCAGAAAAGCGCATAACGGCTATTTTTAATTCCGACACTACCGAAATAAACTGCTAGAATATAAAATGTAGTTTCCGTTCCTCCTTGGATAATACATGCGACTTTGGAGACAAAACTTTCGACTCCATGCGCTTTCATCACATCGACGAGGATACCGCGTGCACCACTGCCGCTGAGTGGTTTCATAAGTCCAACAGGAACTGCTTCGACAAATCTTGTATCGAGGCCAGTCATAGCGACTAAATTTCGAATGCCATTCATCAAATACTCCAAGCATCCTGAAGTCCTAAAAACACTGACGGCAAAAAGCATCACTACCAAATAAGGTGCTATGCTGATGACTAAGTTAAATCCTTCCTTGCCCCCTTCAACGAAAGCATCATACATATTGATTCTTTTATAGAATCCAAAACCCACAAAGGTCATAATCATAGCCAAAATGATGAAACTACCTATATAGCCAATCGAGGTTCCTAGACCTGCCATAGCCGCTCCCTTCATCGAAGATAAACCAACAATCATGAGCGCAGCTAGTCCAAACATGGTTATTATCGGCCAGCGAAGTAAATTGATTTTTTGAAAATAAGCCACGCATAAAAATGCTACCAAAAATCCAAAAAAAGTCACCATCAAGGTAGGTATAAAAATATCTGCTCCATTAAACCCAACTAGACCTTGTTCGATTGCCATCGATTGGCGAAGCGCTATGACAGAAGTAGGGATAATCGTCACACCAGCTGTATTCAAAACCAAAAACATGAGCTGGGCATCGGAAGCGGTTTCTTTTTCTTTGTTTAATTCCTGTAAATCTCGCATCGCTTGCAAACCAAGGGGTGTCGCCGCATTATCGAGACCCAGCATATTGGCAGAAAAATTCATACTCAATGAACTCAAAGATTTATCTCCTGCCGGTACGCCCGGATATATGGCTCTAAAAAATGGAGACATCGCTCGAGCCAGTATATTTAATAATCCTGCTTTTTCGCCTATTTTCATTATCCCCATCCAGAAGGTCATGATGCCTGCTAACCCTAGACATATCTCAAAACTAGTCTTCGAACTATCAAAAATCCCTGTGAGCATTTTCTGAAAAACCTCTCCATTGCCTGTGATAAAATACTGGCGAATGCCTGTAATAAAACCTATGAGAATGAGCAAAGCCCATGTGTAGTTTAATGCCATGTTTTAATTTTTAGAATTTATATTGAGAACCATCTGTCGTTCTATCCATTTAAGTAAAAGTCTAGCTGCAAAATCTTCCATATCAATATTAATCTCGTGTAAAGGAAAGGTTGATAAAATTACTACTCCTGATTTAGTATTCTTATTAAAAATTACTGCAGTTGATGAGTTAGCCCAAGCACCCCCATGAGTATATAATTTGATACTTGGAGAAACATTAATAATTCTCCACCCAACACCCATACTATAGATTGAATCTATTATAAAAGTCTCCTTGTGAGCTAAAATTAACTTTGGGTCATCTGTCTTAATATTAGCTTGAATAAATTTTGACATATCTTTGACATTAGATGCAATACAAGCAGAAGAGCTATAATAACTAAGAGTACCTTCTGGGCTAATTATACTTCCATTTGCATCATAAGTTGGAGCTAAAGTATAAAGTAAATTATCATCTAATAGAAAGGTCTCGTACATATTTAACTTAGAAAAAATTTGCTCATTAACTAAATGATGATAACCTCCTTTTTCATACTTTGTAATTACCTCACCTAGGATACTAAATCCAAGATTTGAATAGTTAAACTTTCCTTTTTCTTCTTTTTTTATAGTAATCTCTTCCTTTAAATAATTTTCAAAACAATTTTCAAAACACTTATTCTTCTCAATATAGTTATTGAAAAGATCTCTTTTTAAACCACTAGTATGATTTGTAAGACTGCCAATTGTAATTTTTAAGTCATCCTTTAATTGATATCCTAAGAGTTTATCAATTGTAGTTTCAGGTCTTATTGTATCATTTATATACAAGCTTGTTAACAGCATTGATGTAAATATCTTAGTAATTGAAGCCAGTAAGAAAATTGCATCTTTATTGTCTTGATAAATCAATTCATTATCCTGTCTTTTTAATCCATAATAATATATAGAGTCTGCATTTATAAATCCAATAGAAACTATATTGTTATTTGCTAATCTTCTTGTATATTTTGCTATAAAATTTGCCAATGAACTATCTACAATACTAGTTTCCTTTAAATTGTTTATTGCGGGCTTAACTTTATAACTATAATTTCTACTGGGATTAACGTCTTCACTATCAAAATAAATAAAATAGATAATTAACGCCATAATCAAAACAAAAATAGTTATGATTACCTTGGCTATAATTCGAATTACCTCTTTCATTTCACTTGATCAATTTCCGAAAAATATAACTCGAATTACCTCGCAAGTCTTTGAATTGATTTAAGAATTCTTGCTGGACCAACAAGTATTTTTTTGCATCTTCATTATACAAAAGGTTGGAGCCAATGGCTTGGCTTGTGATGGCCATAATTTGTTTGCCCAATTTTTCTAGATAGGCAATTTTAATTTGTTCTAAAATTTGATCAACTTCTAATCGATAATTCTCGCCATATTGTTTTATTTTCAATCGTTTGTTTTTCTTATTCTTGTTCCAATCCATCAGGGTCTCCGCATCCTGCTGACAATGCTCTATAGCGAAGGCTGCTATCTCTGGATCGGTGTGATGTAGATAGTGAGTGAGTGGATATACATTCCCCGTTTCAAAATTTTCTTTTATGTGATAAAAAAGTTTCTTACAAATAGCTGATTCAAACTCAAAATTTTCTAAATGTCTTGTGAAAACATAATCCACCACTTTGACATCATCAAAGAAAGGGTTATCGGTGTCTTGAATAGCCTCTATTGGCTTGTCCCCATGTTCTAGGAGTATCTTGCATAGCTCTTTTTCTATCGTGATAAGATTCGAACTATACTCGCCGAGCTG
>CAYXKX010000017.1:26354-28100 GCA_964465185.1 uncultured Chitinophagaceae bacterium | reverse complement strand
TAGAAGTATAGGCAGATTCTTCTGAGTCCCTTTTTTGATTGTCCGTTTGTTGTTTCTTTCTACGCTGATTGATGATGCGCTGAGATTCTCTGCTCAGCAGCTCCTCTTCTATCCCCATGAGGATGGCGCATTCTTTGATATAGAAACTCCTCTTGATATTATCCGGAACTAGACTTATGGTCTGAATGATATCTTTAGTCAAATCTGCGCGCTTGACAGGATCAGAACCAGCCTCTTCTTTATATAGCTTGGCCTTGAAGGTGACAATATCGGAAGAATGACTTTGAATATAATCTTTCAGCGCTTGCCCTCCATATTCTTTGACAAATGAATCTGGATCATGCCCTTCTTTTAATAAGGTCAGGTTCACATTCAATCCAGACTCTAAAGCCAAATCCGTTCCGCGAAGGGCCGCTTTGATTCCCGCTTTATCTCCATCATACAGTATGTGTAGATTTTCCGTAAATCGACGAATGAGTTTGAGCTGCTCCACGGTCAAAGCTGTACCTGATGAAGCCACCGCATTTTCGACGCCTGCCTGATAGAGCGAAATAACATCGGTATAACCTTCTACAAGAATACAATAATTTTCTTTTGGTATCGCCCGTTTGGCCACATGCAATCCGTAGAGCACATGACTCTTGTGATAAATATCATTTTCTGGACTATTGATATACTTGGCGGTCTTATCGGCATTACCCATTACGCGACCTCCAAAGCCAACAACCTTGCCGGATAAATTGTGAATGGGGAACATGATTCTGCCACGGAAAAAATCGCGCCAACCGCCATCATCATACCTCTTGGCTAATCCAAGTTGGGTGATATACTCTTCATTGAAGCCCTGCCGTTTGAGGGCTTTATAGAGCTCATCGCGCATATCAAGGCAATAGCCTAGCTGAAAATCCTGAATCGTCTTTTCTGAAAAACCTCTTTCTTTAAAATAAGCTAAGGCTAAGGTTTTTCCGATTTCAGTCTCATGTAGATTTTTTTGGAAGTACTGATTCGCAAAGTCATTGAGGATGAAAAGCGACTCTTTTTCTTGAGACTTTTGAATTTCTTCCCCCGTAGCTACGGTCTCTTCAAGGGTTATATTGTATTTCTTGGCTAAATAGCGTATGGCATCTACATAGGAAATATTCTCATGCTCCATCAGGAAAGTGACGCTATTTCCCGACTTACCACAGCCAAAGCATTTATAAATACCTTTGGCGGGTGATATGGTAAAAGAGGGCGTTTTTTCATCGTGAAAAGGACAATTGGCCAATAGATTAACCCCACGACGCTTCAGGTGCAGAAAGTCCGCTAAGACTTCATCGACTCGCATGGTGTCCATCACCAGCTGTATGGAGCTAATTTTTATCACTGCCTTTTATCACATTTTATAATTAAAAGGATAAATATAGCTGCTTGGACAACTTTTTTAGCTTAAAAGTTTTCCTGTGGATAGGTGAATAACCCCTCTCTTCTATGGCAGCTATATGACTGGCGCTCGCGTAGCCCTTGTTCTTATCGAGATAATAGTGCGGATAACTCATGTGTAAATTTTTCATCAACTCATCTCTATGTGTCTTGGCTAGGATAGCAGCCGCCGCTATACTTTGATATTTTCCATCGCCTTTAATAATACATTGATGCGGAATTTCCTTATACGGTTTAAATCTGTTGCCATCAATTAGAAGCAAATCAATCTTAGCATTGATCTGTTCTATCGCTCTATGCATAGCCAAAAAAGAGGCTTGAAGT
>CAYXKX010000017.1:24282-26344 GCA_964465185.1 uncultured Chitinophagaceae bacterium | reverse complement strand
CAATGCCATAAGACAAAGCCTGTTCCAAAATCATTGTACGCAATTGATTGCGCATAGATACACTCAACTTTTTGCTATCGTTCAATTGCGCATGATTAAAGCCGCTAGGCAATAAAACTGCTGCGGCCACTACTGGACCAGCTAAGCAACCCCTCCCTGCCTCATCACAGCCCACCTGATATTTATATTCACTGTCGTATCTGGCTAATAACATATCCTATAAACTATTCTTATTTTACAAAGGGTAATACATGTCATAAAAAAACAAAGATAAACCGAAGTGAAATCTCAACTTATTACATTTGAAATTCAAATATAATCTATACCAACTAGCCTTGATTAATAAAAATTAAACTGTGATACCACATAAGAATCAGTATTTGGCCAATAAAATTGACTCAAACGAATTCTAACAAGGCATTATACCTAAAATGGGTTGGATTATAGTTTAAATGGTAAAACATTATTTGAAACTCATTTTTATGTTTGAATATTTAATTATTAAAAACATCTTAGTTCAATGAGATAAAAAAATGAAATTTACCTAAATTATAATACCTTAGCGATTCACTTTATAAATTAAGTTATATGGCAAAAGCAACTAAGTTAAAGATGGAAGAACAAAAGAAAATGATCTCTAAAAAGACCGCTGCTAAAGCTCCCGCTAAAAAAGCGGCACCCGCTCCTAAAAAGACGGCAAAGGCAACTGTGGTGAAAAAATCTGCGGATTCAGCTAACAAAGCCAGACTAGATGAACAGCGTCAAAAAAAGAAAAATACATTAGAAAAACTGAAAACTGAAAAAGCTAAAAAATCGCAGCAACTTCAAAAACAAAAACTAAAGGAAAGCGAAACAAAACAAAAAGAGCGATTAAAAGCTAGTAAATTAAAATTAGAGCAAAAGCGAAAAGCGCAACAAGCACAAGAAAAAAAACGAATGGAGCAGTCCAAGAAATTGCAAGAACGCAAAAAAAAGGAAGCTAGTATGAAAACAGCGCCAGACTTAAAAAAGAACACCGCAACAAAAAAGAAAGCTCCTAAAACCACCTTGTCAGAGGTCAAAAAGAAATCCGCTTCAACATTAAAAAAGAAAGCTCCAGCGAAAAAGGCAACTGCCAAAACTACAAGTGCCAAAACAGTTAAAAAAACAAGTCCTCAATCTCTGACAGCTGCATCTCTTCAATCTACCGCAGTCAGAAAGGCTAAGCCGATATCACAAAAAACGCTTATCGAAGAAAAATTTAAGCGCGATAAGAGTTGAGATTTTGATTTAACTTTTTCCTTTCCATATGAAGAAAATACTCATTATTTCAAATTCATTGGATAATGAGTGCGATTCGATTATACGTCATCTCAAAAAAGATCAAACTGATTTTTTTCGTCTGCAGACGAATGAATTACATACTCATTATTCTATAGACTTATCCTACTCTCCTTTACATTTCCAAATTAAGCACCGCAGAGCAAGGCATTCCATCATGTCCTCTGAAGTGGGGGCCGTGTGGTGGTCTCACACGAGCATGCCTGGAGAAGCGAATGAATTATTCGAGCCGCATCTGAGGGAATTCATAGATGAAGAATACTATTCCATTTTAATAGCACTCCTAGCCATATTAGATGCCAACATACCTGTGATCAATCACCCAGTAAAGCACCTAATAGCAGGGCATAAATCTTATCAGCAAAGGATAGCCAACCAAGTTGGCTTTCGATTGCCGAATCAGCTAATCACGAATAATGGAGATCTATTTCTGAATCAGCATTGGTCTAAAAGTGCTGTATATAAACCTATTTCGAATTCACAATACATCTCAAATAATAAGAAATCGTGTTTCGCTACGGTGAAAGAGATAAACAAGTCGCTAGCCAAACGCATTCTAAATAAAGAAATAGAATTATATATTCATCATTTTCAAGAAAAAATAGACGCTTTGGAAGAATACAGAATCACCGTTTTTGGTGACCATGTTATGGCCTTTCGTGTAGAGGGTTCTAGAGGGTTTGACTGGAGAATATATATTAATGAGCTTAAGTATCGACCTTTTATAAATGAAGAATTAACG
>CAYXKX010000017.1:8619-24272 GCA_964465185.1 uncultured Chitinophagaceae bacterium | reverse complement strand
CAGAAAATATATGACTCAGATGGGCATTCTATTTGGGTGCTTTGATATTATTTTAGGAAAAGATAATCAATATTATTTTATTGAGTGCAATGCCCCTGGCTATTTTTTATTTTTAGATCCAGCAGGGAGGTATGACTTAGCTAAAAGGTTTGCTCAATATCTAAGGACAATAAGTATGTCAAGAATCTAATGGTATTTGATTTGTATGCAATTCTTTTTACAACTCGAAGAAGGCTCCAAATAAAAGGGCGAATTTACGCGTCGTAGGCTTATCGTGCTGCGTCAATCGCCACATACTATGAATCTCGAAGAATTTGAATATATTCGAAATGCCAAAACCAGCCTCCATATATATTTTCTCAGGCGCATTCATTTGATTTGGCAGACGGAAATAATTTCGATTCTCATCAGAAATAGATCCTACTGCTGATTTAAAATATAAATTCTCTCTCCATCCCAGCTTTTTCAATAATGGTATTTTATTGAAGAAATAACCCTGAAAATGCTGTGACACAAAAAGCTGAGCAAACATATCGGCGCTATACTCCGCTTCATTCATGAGGAAGAAACGATTTACATCTCTTAGCAATCCATTGTTTCCTGCTAGCTGTTCAATATCTATATACGGTACACGGCCCATCACTTTACCCGCTGTGGCATGGTATCTAAACTGGCCAAATACATAGGGCACCTGCTGTCGTATAGAAGCTTTCATTTTTAGAAAACTATAATCTGAATTTAAGAACCCTTTCAATCCAATGGAAGAATTCACCTCGAATATAGGTCGAATACTCTTCAGTCTCAATCTTTTAAATGGATTTCTAAACACTGGCTCTTTCGGTGCAAATCTGTAGGAAGCTGTAATTCTGAATGTATTGACTCGCTCTCGAGGGACAATACTTCCGTCCTTCATAATTTCATCGAATACAAAGAAAGAGTTGGCATGAAAAACGGTATTGTCTAATCCAAGTTGAGTTTCTTCTCCTCGTTTCCATTCTTTGATCCAGTTGATACGCACTTGATCTTTAAGTACAATGTCCCGAATTCTATTTCCTGGCTTTCTAAATACAGACATAATTATATTGTCGAAATCAAGTATAGATTCTGCATCTCCCATGCGTTGATAGTCGTGCATAACAGATATCTGCAACTGATTGAAAAGAAGATTTTTCGACGGCAAATTAAAGAAACTTTCAAATCCATATTTTAACAACTTATCCTCTGTACCATAGGCTATATGTCCCCCGATATTAAATCGTTTGAAGGAGTCAAATACCATTCTAGCTCCAAATCTCAATCGAGTGCCTTCGTATTCATTCCAGCTGACAAATTTATACGCACGTCCAATCTCCCAGTTAGCTGGTGGTATAGGAAAATATGCGGTAGTAACCACTCTGCCAAAATAGTAAAGCGTTCGATATTGCTTCGAACGGCGGAATGTATCGGTCCGTTTGTATATCCCGTCTTCAAATTCTGACAATTTCTCTGAGCGATTGGCTAACCAAAAAGAATCATTCTTCTTGTTATAACCATCTAATCTCACAACCTCATCGCCTATAAAAATATCATCTGAAATGGCTTCATTCACGAGATGGTTAGTTTGAATATCGGTCTGTCTAAATCTAACCTTAATGCGTTTCTTAGCCTTGGATATAGCGAGGGCTACATCTTTTTCATCTCTGCTTCTCAGCCATTTCCCTCCTATTTGTTTAAATGATTGCGATATAGCAAAGTGATTTACCCAGTTGATATTGGCTCGTTTGTCTAGGTACATTTGGATATCCTTTATAGCCCAGCTACCTTGCTCTACGACAAATTTTCCAGTAAAACCAAAATCTTCCTTGCTTATTGGGGCAAAAGTCATATGGTAATTCATAACACCATCTACCTCGAAGCTATCATCCACATAATATCTATAGACGAGGAGGGCTGTGCTTGCCGCAGGACCAGAGAGGGATTTATTGGCAATAATAATTTGGTTATCATACACATTATAGTCTTCAAAAGACTGTTCTACTAGAGAATAAATGCTCTCATTGTCAAATAGCTTGGTATCATTAATCCCCAGTATTTCGGTTCTCTTCTTTTTTCCTTTTTGAAATACCCTCGCCGAAGTTTCTCGCAGTAAAATAGGACTATAGCGCTCTCCATCTGGAGTCACTGATTGGTATTCAAGTAGATACTTGACAGGTTTTAAAAGGAAACTACTGCCTACTACACTATCTATATTGGCTACAGAAAGTTCAAATTTTGAATACTTATCGTATTTTATCGATTCGAAAGCACTCGGTTTATTTTTATCGCGATTCTTGATTACATTTCGCATGATTCGAATGGCCAAGGTATCCTTCACTATCGTTTTGGACCCCTTGATATCTACCGTTTTTTTCTTTCTAGATTTTTCAGACAGCAAGACATCCGTTTTAAAGTCTGAACCATAAATCTTGACCTCCTTGGTCTCATATCCTAAATAAGATACAAAAAAGACATTCTCTTCTTTCCCTGATTTCAAGGTAAAATTTCCATAATTATCTGTCTTGGTTCCGATCTTCTTCCCAGAGAAATAAATGGTACAATAGGGCAATGGGGATTTTGTCTTTGCATCCAATACTCGTCCTTTAACCGTTGTTTGTGAGAAAAGCATAGCAATACAAAACGAAAAAGCTAGGGATACAAAGAGTTTTTTTGGTGAATTCATACAAAAGTTAAAAAGCGCAAATATAGCGATTCTAAAGCGATGTAGGCGAATAAAACACAGGATATATCACTTTAATCGACCTTCATCCAGTTTTTGTAGCTTGACAATAAACTAAATAGCTTCCTTAAAGTCCAATTTCTCGTCACTAGGAAGAGCATACTCCAATATACTCGCTTGATCGAAGTCCAGCAACAGGCAAAGATGGGTTTCTAAATCCTTCTTCGTGATAGTATGGTATATGTCATCAATAAATTGAGGCAAATTTATAACCTGAGCTGCATGATAAAATATAGCCATATTTTGAGCTAGCTGTGCAGAATTATAATGATAGAAGCTCCAGTAGGAAAGCGCTTTATTGTGCAGGGTCTCAAACCTAGCCGGACTCAGTTTTTTCGATTTGACCGCCTCAAACACTTCCTTTATTTTATGGTAGACATCCTCAAAGCGACTAGTCAACGCCAATTTCCCTTCAATCACTAATAAATTGCAATGCATATTATCGGTAGTATAGGATTGTATTTCGGTACAAAGCTTGGCATCCAATACGAGCGCCTTATACAATAGAGAAGATTCGCCATTGGTCAGTAAATCACTCACCATATCCGAAAGCAAATAGCCCTTGGTGGCATAGTCCTCTATATGAAAAGCCATAAAAAAATTGGGAACAGCTATGTTCTTCCTTTTGAGTCGCTTTATTCCTTTCCTTTTCCCTGATACAATCGATTTCTGGGTGAGAGTTGATTTAGTTTCAAGGACAATTTTTGATTTGAAAACACGAGATACCTCAGCAGCTATATCCTTTTCATCAGCAGCGGATACGACGGAGAGAATTGCGTTATGGTATGTATAATTATTTTTATAAAAATCCACCAAGGCCTTTTTATCTATAGTGGCTATGTGCTTTAGATTTTTCCCTATAACCTGCCATTGATAGGAGTTTTTAAAACAAAGCTTCAGTAAATGATCCCATGCATCAGCCATAGGAGGATTTAAGCTCGTTTCTTTAAATTCTTCAACAATAACGTTTGTCTGAATCTGCACAGCAGATTTTTTGATGGAAAGATGGCACATTCGATCCATTTCTATTTTCAAAATAGAATGGAAATGCTTATGAGGAAAGGTCTCGTAATAACAGGTATAATCTTGTCCCGTAAAGGCATTATTCTCCGCCATCATGCCTTGAAGACTTCGATCAAAATCAGGGAAATTCTGACTACCCTCAAACATCATATGCTCCAGAAAATGGGCTAGACCAGTCTGATTACTTTGCTCTTGAGCACTCCCAACTTTGTATAAAACGTTGAGAACCGAATTTTTCAATTTCGTATCTTGATGAACTAAAAGTACTAAGCCATTGTTAAATTTGAAATGCTGCATGAAATCACTAGCAGTTTTGGCCGCGTTCGTTCGCTATTTCTTTGATTTTTTCAATACAAAAATCGATTTCCTGTTCCGTGTTGAATTTAGAAAAACTAAATCGAACTACCTTACAGGCTTCTGGCAATTTAAAATGAGCCAACACATGGGAAGCCTTTGCTGCTCCACTACTACAAGCACTGCCGCCGCTGCATGCCACTCCTTTCATATCCAACTGAAAAAGGAGCATTTCGCTGTCAAATTCAGGTGGAAAAATCGTAGATACAATGGTACATAAACTTTCTTCCCGTTTCGTGAGAAAATTGATACTTGGAAAACTCGATTTGAGCTTAGTCATAAATGTGGTTCGAAGTTTATTCAGGTAAACAATATCCGCTTCAACATTTCTTGTAGCCAATTCAAATGCTTTTGCCATACCCACGATGGAGGCTAAATTCTCTGTACCACTTCTATATCCTCTTTCTTGGGAACCTCCCGTAATGAGAGAGTTTATCTGATTGGGTTGTCTAATAAACATAAATCCGACACCCTTAGGTCCATGGAATTTATGCGCCGATGCCGAAGCGAAATCGACTTTAAGTTCTTGGAAATTGATCGGTAGATGACCCATCGTTTGTACCATATCACTGTGAAGTAATGCTCCATGTTTATGGCAAATATCACTAATGGCTTTTAAATCATTTAAAACGCCTACTTCATTATTGGCATGCATCACTGAGACCAAGACTTTTTTAGATGCTTTGGCTAGTTCAAACTCCAGCTTATCTTTATCTACACTCCCATTAGGCTCTAGCTCTAAAAAGCGAACTGGGATATCCTCGCCAATTTGAATGGAGGTTTGATAAATCGAAGGATGTTCTATCGGTGTCGTCCAAATTTCTGAAATTTGATCACTTTTTATAGAATTTCTCAGGATGGTATTATTGCTTTCTGTCCCGCAGGAGGTAAAGAAAATCTCTGAAGGTTTAGCTCCTAATAATTTGGCGATGGTCCGACGAGACTCTTCCAATTGACCTTTAGCATCTCTGCCAAAAGAATGCGAAGAAGAAGGGTTGCCATAGGTATCAGATAAGCTTTTGGTCATTACCTGCACTACCTCCGGATGAACCGGGGTCGTCGCAGCATTGTCAAAAAATACTCTTGTCATGAAGATAAATTACCCACAAATATACGAATTTAGGCGTGAATCTTTGCCCAATTCCTAGATTATCCTTTACTCTCGATGAGCCTGCCTGTGCAGACAGGGACTCAGCGTTATATTCCACCATTTTTATCATTTGTTCCGCGCATCATTTATCCTATTATAGTTCTTTGAGTCCTTTACAGGAGACTCAAAGGGAAGAAAATGTGACAAGGAAAATTTATTGAAAATTAGACTCTACCAACCTAAAATGTACAACAGTCGTAATATCTTTTCGCAACGCCGCCTATGATGAAACCAACCTTCAGCTGACCCGTGAGGAAGAAGTCATAATTTTGATGTCCTCTTACTTCACCTACCGCATGCGGATTCAAACCTCTATCCGACAGGGCGGTGACCAATGTATATAGACTAGGGTTAGTCACTTGGTAGGCGTTTTGATAATCAACAGGGTTTGGATAAACAGTAGAGACATCGTCGATATAATCAGTAAACGTATGATTATAATTGAAATCAAGGGCCACTGACACTTTTCTCGAAGGAAAATAGACTTTCAAACCAGCATTAATTGGAATCATAATATCCACCAATCTATATTTCTGGGCATAACCAGGCATACCTTGTCCTTCTGTACCCAGCGGTTGCAACTCTACCTCTTTATCTCCCAGCATAGTCTTAGGATTGAATTGGAAAAATCCAATGCCACCGCCAATATATGGCGAAACGAATAGCTTTCTTTTCTCCCATCGCTTTCGAGTTCTGAGGGGCTCGATTTGCAAATCTAAAAAGCCCGCATTGACCGAAGTATGAAAACTCAAATTTCGAACTTGACGACCCCAAGCATTAGCATCAGAAGCAGGGGTTGCGTTGTTATCCGAATCAGCACCTGCTAAATTCATATGATAGTAATTAAGACCTACACTAAATATGGAAGGGAAATAATACCGTGCCCCTAAGGAGAAACTCAATTTAAAATTTTTCGTATTGACTCCTTCTCCTAAAAAGGTAAATGGGGAGTTTCCCAAATTTTTTATATTCAAGTCTCCATAATAATAAGCATAGCCAACTCCTGCAGAAACTTCAAAATTTTGGGCATTAGAAGCAGACCATAAAAAGACGGAAAGGAGGAAAATAACACTAGATTTTTTCATCTTTAAATTAATTATATTTTATCCCACTCATCCCAACGTATCAGGACAGATTGAGTTTTTTTTGAATGCACTTTAATTTCGATAGCTTTAAACTTATGAAACAACACAAAAGTAGTACATTCCTTCATATACATCGAACTATTTTTTAACTATTTTAAGTATGGTTAAAAAGTGCCCGTCTCCAAGCGTACCATTTCACGTGTGTAAAATTAGAGGTAGCTATTATGCAGGGCACTTTTTCTATCCATGTTTCTCTACTCTAGTGCATTTATTTTAAAATAATCTGTACACTATTTTCATCTTCCGTCGACTCGTTTACTATCTTGAGCATATAAACCCCAGAGGTAGCTGTGACAGGTCTGACAAACTCGCGCTTATCATACGTGCCATTCACCTCATAGCTTTCTGACCAGACTACACGGCCCAGGGCATCGTATAGTTTGAGACTAATCGTCTCCTTATCGTGTCCTTTGGCATCGATAAAGAAGGATTCGCTCACCGGATTTGGATAGACTGTAATATTGCTCAAGCCTAGCTTTCTATAATCAATCGCAATTGTCTTACTATACTCCGTATGATTGTCAAAATCAATCGTTTTAAGTCGATAGTAATTGATAGCCTTCTCAGGATAGAGGTCGACAAATGAATACTGTTGGATGAACTGAGAATTGCCTACTGCGGCGACCTCTCCAAGTTTTTCCCATTTATTGGCACTTGGTTGAGTCGTGCGTTCGACATCAAATTTCTCTACATTCTTTTCTGAAGCTGTTTTCCAACTCAGATGAGAGGCATCTTCTCGTTTTTCTCCTTTGAATTCGAGCAATTCTACTGGAAGCGGCGTACTATTCCCTACCGATACTCCTCCACCAAAACTAGAAAAGGTCTTGATACCATGTAACTGTATAAACTTAATTCCGTTTTCAATACCAGAACTATCTCCTGCTAATGGCCAACTCACTCTGGTCGAATCTGGTGTACCAGGATCCACACCCAACGCAGTCATAGTAGAAATAATCTGCGGAATAGTTTTCTTGGTCTTGAACCACTGGAATGGAATTGTAGCTCCCACAATATTACTATCCGTTTTTAACTGATTCATGCGCGTAGTCACATCATCTACTTCTGCCTGATCATAGTAGAGTCTTACTTTCACTCCACCATTGACGGAGAAGATCCCAGGTGCATTGACCTGAATCAAACGCTTCATGATAGAAACTGCACGCTCATTTGGCGTTTTACGACCTTTAGATAAATCAGCATCGGTAAATCCATTTCCTGTATTGATTGTAATAGAGTCCACATTGACCGTGTTGCCGTTATTAAAGATAGCGATCACGAGCTTGGTAGTATCTACCGGATCTGTATAGTAAGTCCAACCGTTGACACTACAACCATCGCTCAAAGAAGTAACTTTAGTACTCGTCGTCGTCAAGGCTACTTCACCTAATGTCGCCCCTTTGGTTACGAGGGTAAATACCTCGCCATTATTGATTTTCAAATCAGCGAAGGTCACGATATTGGACGCAAAACTAGAAGCATCAAAGATCCGCACAGCACCATTGGTGAAGTCTCCATTGCCATCTTCATCGATGATGATTCTGAAATCAGTCAATGTCGTACCAATACCTGTCGCCGTGCTCAGGTCAAATCGATATTCAGCTTCTACCGGATCGCCAGTCACCTGTGCTTTCCATTCGCGTTTCAATCGACTAGCACAGCTAGATATAGAGGTAGGCAGGTCTGAAGACTGCTGGGTCAATGTACTATCATTGTCACCAATAATGGTAAACATCGAATCCTTGGCTAGGGCACCTGTATTGATAGCATTGGACGTAGCCATCGTATTGAGTGAAAGCGTCAGAATGTTACCAGAAAGCGCACTTCTCGCTTGCTTTTGATACAAGCCACTACAGTAGTCTCTACCGATACCGAAGATTCGACTCTTATAAGCTGTATTGACTGCCGAATCCCAAATAATCGTTCCAAAACTCGCTCGATAGCTCGTTGTCGTTCCAGTCTGATCGAGAGTTATACCGTATTTGAGGGCCATATAAGACTCGATGCGATTGCGTTCGATACTAGTCAGAGCACCCACATAGACCGCTATATCTCCAAGACGACCTTCGAAGAAGTTAATTCCTGCAGAAGATGCAGAACCGAGCACTCTAGTATCATCGACAATCGACCAGGTTGAACCAGCCACAGAACCATCTAATTTACCATTGATAAAGACAGATTGATTCGGCGAAGTGGCTCCCGCATTCTTTTTAGCACCTACTAAGAAAGTAGAACCTGGAGTCAATGTAGTAGCACCCGTAGCCACAGTTCCCCCATTTCTAGTCAAGACATTGGCGGTAGTTGTATTCCATTCTAATTTATTAGCAGTTTGAGTAGTAGTACCTAAGATACAATCTGTACCCGTATTACCTACTTTATTGATGACCCCAAATAAATTCACCTCTACATCAGCAGTGATTCCCAGATTATGGCCAAAGGTCATGCGATGAGTAGAACCATTAAAGGTGAGATTTGGGTTGAAATTTAACAAATTACTAGTGGTCAAATAGGATGGCTGATTTATGGCTGTAGCCATCACAGCAACTCGATTGTTGGTCGATTGGTCATTCCATTGACTGGCACCTGTTTCAGTGATGACGCCTTTGTCTGCACGCAACCAAGCCTGAATACCACTAGTGACACCACCTGGCGCTATCGCATAGACATCGATCAAGAGAGTGAAATAGTTGTTATTCTTGAATACCACGTTATCAAACGTCACCTCTTGGGTCGTTTCATTATAAGTAGCGGCATCTATGATACGTGTACCTCCATTGTCGAATACAGCATCTACCGTATCTACCAAAAGTTTCAAATCTAAAATAGAGGTAGAAGCAGGAATAAGACCCGCTAGGAAGAATTTGACCTGTGTACTTTGGCTCGCAGTGCCCGTCAACTGAGTCTTCCACTCTTTTTGCAGCCTCGTAACGCTCACACAGGCTTGGCTTGTAATTGATGCAGGGAATTCTGTATTTTTAAACCCTCTGGCACTATCCGCACCCCAAACGAAGAAGTCTCTATTGGCATCAAACAGGACGCCATTACTCGCATTGTCCGTCGCAATAGTTCCTTTGCCTATAGCTACAACATCGCCTCGCTGGGTGGTATCTGCCGAGCGACTTTGCTTCTGATTCAGCGCACTACAGCTATCGAGACCTATACCTGCAATATTAAACTTATAGGTAGAATTTCCCGTCCAGATGACCGAACCATTTGAGGCTAGATAATCTACACCAGGTATACCTTGATCTAAAGTCAATCCATACTTAAGAGCTAAATAAGAATTGACTTTTTGTTGATCCGTGGCTGAAAGGACAGCGTTATATTGAATTAGTTCACCTATTCTGCCACTCCAGTAACTAGTAGCTATTATAGAGCCTATATATCCCGTTCCAGTCAACGTTGTATTCCAGGTTCGGGCAGTGGTTGAAATAGTACCACCCTCCACAGAACCACCTGCCAGCGTACCATTATAATCACCATAGACCATATGAGTACGATTTATAGGCGTCCACTGACCACTTATAAGGTGATTATTAGTAACTCCAAAAGTAGCCTGCTCATTGGATGCAGATTGACCTATACCAAATCCATTATTAGCCGTATTCGTTCCATAGAATCCAATACCTCTCATGGCTCCGATAGCTCCTGATCTGGCTACAGCAAATGTAGATCTGCTCGTGGAACCTGCTGCTAATCCGTCATCCGAATACGTTAAATTATCATTTGTACCATCAAAACTTACCATTGGATTAAAGTTAAGATTGTTGTTACTGGTTGTCTTGATGGGACGATTTGCTGCAGTAGACTGACTGGCATCACGTTCATTGCCTGACTGATCAGCCCATGTCTGCGCAGTATCTCCACCACCACTCACTCCTAAGTCTGCTCTCCACCATCCTTTCAAATTCGACGTAACTCCCCCTGGTCCCACATTGACTATGGTATCTGTGATAATGGTCATATAAGCAGAATCTGCCGTGAAACTCACTCCGTCAAAGGTCAAGACCCCACTGGTAAAGCTCGATGGGCGATAGAAGGTAGTAGCAGCCGTGAAATCACTCGTACCATGAACCGCTAGTCTGAATCTAGACATATCGCGGGTATTGATGCCAGTTCTATTGATATTAAATTTCATCTGCACGGCATCCACCGTTCCCGTTTTCTGCACTTTCCACTCTCTTCCTATACGCTTACCAGCACCGCAGGTACCTACGTTGATTACTGTTGGTACTTCTCCAGTTTGTTCATTAAGGGAACCATTGTCATCTCCCCAGATCAAGAAGCTGAGGTTATTGATGAATTCAGAGGTATTCGCCGCATTGGACGCACGAATCGTATCTAATCCAGCGGTTAATACTGTGAAGGCTGAGATCGAATCCTGATTTCGAGACTGCTTCTGTACTAGACCACTACAATCATCTCTACCTATACCCGCTATGCGCCATTTAAAACTAGGATTATCTGCAGAGGTAGCATCCCATGGCATAATCGTACTATCCGATGCGACATAGTTCTGAGCCGTAGATTGGTCTAGCGTACGACCATATTTAATAGCCAAATACGTATTAACTCGCTGTAGCTGCGCTGCTGTAAGAAGAGAACTATAGCTGATACACTCACTAATTCTTCCATTCCAAAACTCTGTGGTTGCCGCATTAGACCCTACTCTACCAGCAGTGATTATAGTGTTCCAAGCTCTAACTGTCCCAGTGATAGAACCTCCATTAAAGGCTCCACGCGCCTGCGTACCATTATAATCACCATAAACCAAGTTTGGTTGTGTCGTATTGATCCATACATTTGCTACTATATGGTCTATCAAGCCAACACCTAGAGTAACATGGTTTGTTAAATTTTTACCTAACATGGAAGACTGACCAGCTACATGAGTCCCATAACCATACATATATTTATACCCATCTACCGTAGAGTTAACTGTACCTACACCAAAATGAGTTCTAGAATTCGTACCAGTAGGCATACCTGTGGTTGTCCATGCTAAATTATCCGTTGTACCATCAAAACTCAGAGTCGGATTAAAGTTCATAGAATCTGAACTTGAGTTATATGTCGGTTGATTGCCTGCTGTACCTTGTGTAGCATTTCTATTAGCTACGGACTGATCTGCCCATTCGCTGACGGTAGCTCCATTGAGCGTTATTCCTTTGTCAGCTCTCAACCAATGTTGTAGATTTGCACTCACTCCTCCCGGCGCTACTGCATTGTCTAAAACAAGCGTGAAATAATCATTATTGGCAAAATTATACGAGAACTCAACATATTTATTGGTCGCATCATAAGATGAGGCCGAAATAATATTGGTCGTATTGTCGAAGATAGTATCCACATCGATGAGCAATTTAAAGTCTGCTGCTGTAGAAGCACTATTCGTATATGCAGTTCCTAGATAGAATCTCAACGCTACCGTACCCACTGTTTTCGTCTCCTGTACTTTCCACTCTCGATTCAATCGCTTGAATGTTTTACAATTCAGCGGATCCAAAGCCGAAGTCGGCACATCGGTCGTAATCGTACCTGTGCGGCCATTATCGCCCCAGACCATAAAGCTGAGATTGGTATCGATCGTCGCGGTATTGAGTGCATTCCTCGCTTCGAGGGTACTGAGTCCCATGGCTACCATAGAGTCTTCAACTGCTGTATAATTAATAGAACGAGATTGTTTTTGATATAAACCGGAACAATAATCTCGTCCAATACCAGCTATGTTTTTACTAAAGAGTGGATTGTCTCCTCCTGTAGCTGTCCACATCACCGTGGTACCATCCGAAGATAGGTAATTCGTAGCAGTAGTCTGATCCAGTGTGACTCCGTATTTTAAGGCTAGATAGGAATTGACTTTTTGTCGATCCATAGCACTCAATGAACTGCTGTATATCACCTGCTCAGCTATATCTCCATCAAATTCGAAATCATTTCGCTTGCCTATATTGAGGTTGTTTGTGATAAAACTTCCTCCAAAACCTGTGATATTACCTGCCGTTCCATCTACAGCACCGTTATTGTATAACTGGAAGGTCGTACTCGCTGTACGATTTATACCAATCAAGAACGGAATGTTTGTAGAATGGGTGGCGGTACCATTTTTAGGTCCAACAGCAGCTGCGTCAATGCTAGTAAAATTAGTTGTTGCTACTTTATAAAACGAAGCACTATTTGCGGCGGTTGTATTTTGACCCCAAAGCATATCAATTGAAGCATTAGTGGCTCGTCTACCAATAGCAAAAGCGGTGAATGGACTTGTACCTGTCACGCCATAGTTACTCGTACCAGCAAAGAAATCATTCGACCCATCAAAATCCAATGCTGGATTATAATTAAATGCATTGGTAGTAGAGCCGTCTCTATATAATGGCTGCTGGGTAGCAGCCGCCGTCAAGGTGTCTCCAAGCGGTGCTTGATTTATCCAGCTGGTGATGGCAGCAGCATTCGTCGAAGAGGATGTACCTGCGTCGGTTTTGATCCAGAGAGAAAGCCCTGCTAAAACACCACCTGGGGCTATATTGGTCGTGGTATCCGTCACTAAGGTAAGATAGGTTACGGTATCGGTAAACTGCATATTATCGAAGGTCAAGATGCCATTTTCAAATAAATTTGGAACTACAAAGGTCGTCGCCGTCGTGAAATCGCTTGTACTATTGAGAACGAGTCTGAATTTTGTTGAATCTCTCAAATTAAGCCCTAATGCATCTATATCCATTTTGAGCTGAACATAGCCTATTTCTTTATTCGCGGTCTGCTGTACTTTCCACTCTCTGCCTATGCGGAGTCCTTGATTGCAAACACCGTTTGTATTCAGTGTCGTAGGCATTTCGGTAGATTGTTCTGCGAGGGCCCCATTATCGTCTCCCCATACAAGGAAGGTACGATTCGAATCGATCGTATTTAAATTAGCTGCATTGGAAGCAACAAAAGCTCCCAAAGCCATCGAGAGTACCGTCGTATCAGAAATACCTACTTGGCTCTGAGACTGCTTCTGATATAAGCCACTGCAGTCATCTCTTCCGAGTCCTGCGATTCTATTTTTATAGGTCGCATTGGCTGTGGCATTCCACATTTTGGTCGTGCCATCCGAAGCTAAATAGTCTTGTGCGGTTGTTTGATTGAGGGTCAAACCATATTTCAAAGCGAGATAAGAATTTAATTTTTGATTATCAGTCGCACTGAGTACATAATTGAAATGTATAATTTCTCCTATTCGTCCACTCCAGTGCTCCCCTCCCGATCTAGCTGCGATATAGCCTAGATCATTTGAGTTATGACGAGTCGTCCAGGTTCTTGTCGTACCTGTAATCGTACCGCCATTGAAGGCTCCTCTCGCTTGCGTTCCATTGTAGTCTGCATAGACCAGCTCAGGCTCATTCGTGGCAGTCCACACCCCAGCCACATCATGATCTGCACTCCATCCCACTGTTCTACTAATAGCACTCTCTCTGCCTAGTCCAAACAATTCCCCTGTAACTGAAGGAGTCCCATAGCTAGTTAAATATCTAAAAGTAGCATTCGTAGAACTCGTAGTCGATACACCATATACTGACCTTGCCCCACCACCTATAACTGCACCTATAGAGCTAAATGTCATAAAATCATCCGTACCATCGGCGTTCAGACTTGGGTTGAAATTGATGAGATTTGTCGTAGTATTATATGCCGACTGATTCGCTACTGTTGCTTGTGTAGCATTTCTTGCATTGATACCCTGATCTTCCCATAGACTCACACCTGTAGCTATGGTCACGCCTTTGTCTGCTCTATACCAAGCCGTCATAGGGTGTGAAGTATTTCGAACCCATAGATTCAAGTCGGCATCGTCCGCGGCACTTGCAAAACCATCACCTGTAGTGCCCCCAGATCCATCATTAGGCAACCAATGAAGAGAGGGTGCATTTCCACAAGCATGCCAAATTCTATTTGCTAACGTGTTTGCCACAGGAGCGCAGGTCACGGTCATTAAATTTGACCCTGTGCCAGACCAAGCTGCTTGATCTCCAGCAGCTACACTAAGCTGCTGATTATTGACCAACCGGTCAATCATATCCCCGTTAGAAGTGGTCACATTTAATGCAGCACCTCCACCGGTATTATTCATTCGTATTTGATTGACATCAAGCACCCTTAATATGCCAGAGGTCAACACCAAATCTGACTGTAAAGTCAAGGTAGTCGTGGTTCCATAGCCTACTTCGTCGGAAGCGTCATTGCCTGAACCTACCAACACATATCCACTGGCATCGACATAGGTTGTAAACGCATTGCCATTGATATTAAAGTTTTTGATACCAGCCGAAGTATTAGAAGAAGCATCATAAATCGTTTTATAAGGATTGCCTACAGAGCCATCCCCAGGGGTATAGGTCACACCACCCGGATTGGTAGATACAATATCGGTGATTAAGGTAAAATAATCATTATTCGCGAAATCGATATTGGTAAAAGTAACATATTTGTTCGTAGCATCCCAGCTGTTAGCATTGTACACGGTCACTGCTCCTGTGCTAAAATCATTCGAGTTATTTTTGACTAAAAGTTTGAAATCCCCACTAGCAGATGAAGAGCTAGAATAGGTAGTACCGAGATAAAATCTCAGTTCTACATCGCCTACTGTGCCGGTCTCCTGTACTTTCCACTCTCGATTGAGTCGTTTATAGGTACGACAGGCATCAGGATCTAGAGATGCCGTAGGCACTTCAGTCGTTTTCACTCCTGTGGTCCCATCATCGCCCCAGACCATAAAGGTTTTGTCTGCTGAAAAGTTATTTGTATTTTCTGAATTGCTATTCGCTATAGCATAGTTTCCGATCGCTACCATATTGCCATCATTGGTAGGATTAACCGAGCGGGATTGTTTTTGATTCAAGCCAGAACATGAGTCTTGTCCGATACCCGCTATGTTATTTCCATAGCCTGCATTGGCTACATCATCCCAAACAGTGGCGGCATCACTGGCTTTGTAAGTCGTATCAAATGTAATTCCATATTTAATTGCTAGATAGGAATTGACCCGCTGGCGCTCTGCAAAGCTCAGTACCCAAGGGTAGTTAATCACTTCGACGATTTTACCATCATGACCATCTGTGGCTGCATGGGTTGTACCAATAGAATAATCACTGCCGCCTGCAAGATTTACAGTAATGCCTGGATCCGTCACAGAGCTGACTTGTCGTCCGTCCCGATAGACCAAACAATTCAATGAGGACACGATATTTCT
>CAYXKX010000017.1:0-8609 GCA_964465185.1 uncultured Chitinophagaceae bacterium | reverse complement strand
AAAAATAATGACATTGCTATAGTCGCTAATATTAGAAGTGAAAAAACTATTGCTCGGGCCAAAGAAATTTCCTGCAGTCACAGGGCCAAAACTTGCTGCTCCCGCTCCCGTGTATGAGCCATAAGATTGATTAGCCGCATTCTGACCTAGCATATCAATAAATCCTGTTCCAACATTATAGGTAGTCTTGGAAATTACTGAAATACTTGTTCTAGTTTGCCTTCCGAAGGCCATCCCATTGACTTGATCGGCAGAGGTTAGTTCGTCATTATCTGTAAAATTTATTACTGGATTATAATTAAACTGCTGAGCAGAGGTAGTTTTGTAGTACTGAGGGGACGCATTGCCTAGCGTTAGGTCATTTGCATTGGCGGTCTGATCTTCCCAAGAAGTCACATTCGTACCCTCGCCCGTATTATCTATTCCCTTATCGGCTCTATGCCATGAGGATATACTTGGTGCAGAAGGTAGGAAAAGTTTATTATCTGCAATATCGACGAAGCTAGTACCTACATCTAGACCTGCTGTCGTGCCTCTCCACTGAACATAATACGTTTCAGCTCCTGTAGATTCCGAACCTCTCACTTCGATGGTATGAAATCCAGCCGTAAGTGCAATACTCGTGCCAGTCACATTTGGACAACAGGCTGCGGGTGTAGAATAGCTGGCATTCAATACTCCATTGATATAGATGGCTCCATAATTATCTAAGGCATTAAATTGAAACTGATATGTTCCAGCATTCGTAATACTAATTCTAGTCGTCGCGACCATGGTGAAATTATCACTGATATCATTTAAAACGATATCATCGAAATTGGTCAGATTATTCGTATAGCCCGACTGCAATAAGGTTGTTCCCTGCAATCCATCGGTCAGATTGGCATCATATCCACTATATAAGTCATACTTCACGCCATTCACATCACCTGTAGCGGTGATCACACCTCCAGGGCCTCCTGCTGCGATATTGGTCACAATGGTGAAGAACTGCCCATTGGTGAAATTGATATTATCGAAGGTAGCTACTCGCGTAGTTTCGTTATAATCCGTCGGGGTGACGATGGTCGTACCGCCGTTACCGAAATTATTGTCATTGTCTATCAAGAGGCGGATGTCTCCGATTTCTGTACTTTGTGGTATGACTCCTCCCAGGTTCATCTGAACCTGCACAGCACCTACGATACCAGTCTCCTGCACTCTCCACTCTCGAGCTAAGCGCTTCACCAGAATACAGCCACCATTGGTCAGCGCACTAGGCACTTCCGTCGTTTGAGTTCCTGCTACCCCATCATCTGCCCACATCATAAAATTGAGATTGGTCAGGGTATCTGGGTTGTCAAGATTGGAGGTATAGATTTCACCTAATCCCATAGCTACTATAGAGTCTGCGCCTGAACTGCGGTTCACACTGCGGCTCTGCTTCTGGTGCAATCCCGAACATAAATCACGGCCTATACCGGCTATATTGCTTGTGTAAATTGTCATCAAGGCTGTATCGTAAAATTTGGTCGTGCCATTAGAGGCTAGATAATTTTGTTTTGGAGATTGATTTAAGGTGGTACCATATTTCAATGCTAAATAGGATTCTATTTTTTGTACATCTGTAGCAGTCATTGAGGAAGCATTTTCATACAAGATTATTTCTGCTGTGTTAGCCCCACCAGCAATACCATTCTGTGCACCTATCAAGAATGAATTGGCATCATTGACACCTGATATACCATTGAAATTAGAAGTAAAGCCAGATCCAGTTAGCACTTGTTTGCCTCCAAAGAAAATAGACATGACGCCAGCCTTTTTAGAAACGCGCGAAACGAGCGGTAAATCAATAATACCTCCCATCGTGGTAAAGACCTCGTCAATTCTATGACCGAAAGGAGCATCAAAATACATACGCCCATTGAGATGAGGGGTGTAGGTAGCTATATTAGCAGTGTTTGTAGTTCTTTGCCCCCAAAGTGTATTGTAATCAGCCGCTTTAGGTATATTCACTGAAAACGCCTTAAAATCTCCTGACTGATTATTGATAAATGCACTAGGCGCATAGAAAAAACCGCTTTGGGCAAACGTAATGTATGGGTTATAGTTTAACCCTGTCGACTTCCAAGTAATGGTTCCTGATTTCGAAGTAGTATGGTGGCCTGTTCCGGCAGCAGCATCTTCCCAAGCTAATGAAGTAGCTCCGACATCGGCTTTATACCATCTAGAAAGTCCAGAGGTCACACCACCTGGTCCTGTGCTTTCATCATCACTCGTCAAAAGAGAGAAAAACTGTCCATTGGTGAACGTGATATTGTCAAAATTTAAAAAGCTATCCACTTTAGACGTAGCACTATATAAGGTAGCGCCATTGGTGAAATCTCCATCGGCATCGACCATGAGTTTGAATTCTCCAGTAGCCCGGGTAGTGAGTCCCAGACGAGCTAGATTGAACTGCACCAAATTGTGCTCGGAATAGTTAGTCACTGCCACTCGCCACTCTCTAGCTATACGCTTGCCTTTAACGCAAGCTGCGCCCGCCGTAATGACTGTCGGTATTTCAGTGGAAACTTCTGTCACGCCTCCATTGTCATCTCCCCAGATGAGGAAGGACTTATCTGCTGTGAAGCTGGCGTTATTTTCACCATTCGAGTTAGCTATAGTGTCTCTACCTATAGCCTCTAGATTTCCTGTATTGGCTGTATTGACTGATTTAGATTGTTTTTGTTTCAGTCCAGAGCAGTCGTCTCGTCCTATACCTGTGATATTTTTATTGTGTGCACTATTGGTCGTCGCATTCCATATAATAGAGCCTGCACCATCGACATAATTCGTAGCAGCGGTTTGATCCATAGAAATTCCGTATTTGATAGCTAGGTAGGATTCTACTCTATTTCTCTCTGTCGTGGTTAAATTCCAAGGATAATAGATGACCTCCATAATATCTTGGTCGGTGCATCCCCCTTGATAATCATTGTGAACACCAATACTGAAATCTTCACCGTCATTCAATGTTGTATTCCAAATCTTTGTATTGGTTGTCTGCCCCCTGCCATCACCATAGAGGATGGCATTATTAGATGCTAATATATTACTGCTTTGATACCATCCTGTGAGTATACTCGGTTTGTTATTTTGAGTATAGAAACCCGTCTTAATCACATCATTGGCCCAACTAGCAAAATGGGCATCTGCTCCCGTCGTATATAATCCATACGAGCAAGAAGCGCAATTGTCCTGCCCAAGAGCAGCGACCCATCCTGAGCCCGCAGTATAAGTCGGTTTAGATACAACAGACATCACGGTTCTACCTTGTCTTCCAAAAGCAAATCCAGTAGGATTGTCCACTGACTCCATTTGATCACATGTAAAAGCAATCGATGGATTGTAATTTGTGAGTTTGGAAGCAGTCGTATTATAATAAGTAGGATTCCCTACTATAGTGGTTACATTATTTCCATTCGGAGACTGGTCTTTCCACCCCGAGGCTATGACGCCATTGCCTGTAGCCGTCACATTTTTATCTGCCCGATACCAAGCAGAAAGTGTCGGTGCCGAAGTCAAGTAGAGTTTGTTCTCTGCGATGGACTGCCATGTCGTGGTCACATCTAAACCCGTCGCAGCTCCACGCCATTGTAGGTTGAGGGTTTCTGCACCGACATATTCTGAAAATCTAACTTCCAATAAGTGATTACCGGCAGTCAGCGTGATATTCGCGCCCGTCACATCGCCACAGCAGGTTCTATTCATATAGTTTACACCATTAATTAAAAGCTGTACATTGTCGTCTGCTGCTAAAAATCTAAATTGATACTGACCCGGATTGACTATTTTTAGATTGGTCGTCAGTTTCATAGTGAAATAATCGTAAATCTCATTTAAAACGAAATCGTCTGGGTTGGTCAAGGTAGAAACATAGCCCGAAGATCTCAATGGACTTTGAATACCATCGGTAACGGTTTCTAGGCCTGTGTATAAATCATATTTCACACCATTGATTTCGCTTGCGGTTGGATTAAAGACACCTCCTGGTGCACTCGCTGCCTGATCTACCATAAAGGTAAAGAATTGACCATCTGTCAAGTTCACTCCGTAGAAGTCTACATATTTTCCAGTGGTATTGATACTCGAAGCGGAGACAATCGTCGTGGCATTGGAGAAATCCGCATCGCCATCGATAATCAATTTAAATTCAGATATATCATCGCTATAGATTGAAAGGTCACCATAATACAGTCGAACATTCATTGTGCCGACGGTACCCGTTTTCTGTACTCTCCACTCTTTATTCGTTCTGGTATAGGTGATACAAGGATTGGCAAAAGAGGTAGGAAGCTCCGTTGTTTTCGTGCCCGTAGTGCCGTCGTGGGCTATCATGAGAAAACTCTCATCTGCGGAAAAAGTTGATTTATTGGCGAGATTGGAAGATTTAATTGTATCCAATCCAATCCCTACCATATTGGTCTCTGTACCTGTCAAGGAACCACGGCTTTGTTTCTGATACAAACCTCCACAGTCATCTCGTCCTATACCGATAATATTGTTTTTGTAAATGGTATTCGTACCAGCATTCCAGAAAATAGGGCTACCTCCTGAAGCTGCGTAGTTTTGAGCTACTGTTTGGTCTAGCGTGAGACCATATTTAACTGCCAAATAAGAATTCACTTGATTTTTTTCAGCATCAGATAATACTCTATTGTAGTTGATGATTTCAGGCATGATTCCATACCAATTGCCTAATCCTGGATAAGCTCCTAAATGCACATTGCCATAAGCGACGAAATTGACTGTATTGTTGCTAGTAGTCACTTGCTGTCTTCCATTGAAAAAGGCTTTCCAATTATTCGTCGCCGAGTGTTGATTAAAAATCTGAACATGAAGAGGGTTAAATCCCGGTCCTTGAGAAGTCAATCCTGGCCCCTCTGCAATATTTGGCGGTGAATTATTAGGATACCATGCCTTTCGAATAGAAGAACCATATCCTGAATAAATATAACCATTGCCCCATGTATAATGATGACCCCAACTAGCACCTCCAAGATAATATTGGGAAGAACGATTGGCCACATCATAATTTCTAGCGACACTAAATACATCCCCTGAAGTAAAAGTACTGTAAAATGATTTTTTAGTTGCATGATCTATCCTCATCCAATCGTCTCCATCGAATTGTATGACTGGATTGAAATTAATTGAGCTATCAATCCATTTCGGATCACTATAAACAAAGTCTATATTGCGCGCATTTGGAGATTGATCTATCCAAGCAGCTCCATTGCTCACCACAAGATTGTTAGTACCATTTATACTCACACCTTTATCTGCCTTGAGCCATAAAGCCAAGCCAGAAGATACTCCACCCGGGGAAGATGGGGCTAAATCTAAAACTACCGTGAAAAATTGTCCATTGGTAAAATTAACATTATCAAACGTCAATTCTTTGGTGACAGGGTCATAGGAAGTTGCTTCTACGATTGTCGTGCCCCCGTTTCCGAAATTGCCATCATCATCTATTAATAATTTAAGTTCTGATTGGGTTGTTGTAGCCGAAGTGAAACCTGTCAAATCAAATTTCACTTGAACCGCACCTACAGTGCCTGTTTCTTGCACTTTCCATTCGCGTACCATGCGCTGCACCGATACACAGCCTCCATTGGTCAGAGAAGAAGGCACCTCCGATGTTTGCGTACCAGCAGAGCCATTGTCGCCCCAGAGCATAAAATTATTGTCCGTGAGCGTTCCTGTATTAGCAGTATTGGTAGTAGCTATCGTATTGAGTCCCATCCAGACCATATTGCCACTATTGGCTGTATTGACTGAGCGGGATTGTTTCTGGTAGAGACCAGAGCCATTGTCGCGACCGATACCAGTGATATTATTTTTATTCCCGCTATTGGCGGTGCCATCCCAAACTGTTGCCCCTGCAGAAGACAAATAATTTGTAGCTGTGGTTTGATCTATAGAGATACCATATTTGATAGCGAGGTAAGATTCTATTTTTAGTCTTTCTGTCGCGGTTAAAATACCACCCACTTGAATATATTCTGTCACGAAAGAATTATCGTGATAACCTCCATCAGACCATCTACCGAGATAGAAGGGTTGGTTGGTTCCTTTGATAACTGCAGATGTAGCATCCGAAATTAATTGTCTTCCATTTCTGCGAATTGTCTGAGACTTGGTAGGCGTGACATCAAAAGTCATGGTATACTGCTGCGGAACACCAAAGGTACCTCCCCAAGCAACCGACTGACGATAAGGTGCTACATAATGACCGGCATCCCAATAAACATCGCTTCCATAAGGTGTGTGCGCCATCAATCTATAAGGATTACATTTCTCAGAGAAATTTACTGCCCCCGTCCATGATGGAACATTGCGCACCATAAAAATATTCATATTGTTGTAGGTAGCAGTACCCAAGAGGCCTGAGGTCACCGACATAAAATCATTCGAGCCATCGAACTTGACCGTGGGGTTGTAGTTCATAAGGTTGGACGTTGTATTGTAAACAGGTCTAGCCGTGGATGTATTCTGGACAAGGTGCTTACCAGCCGGTCCGAGGTCATTCCATTGCTTAACTCCAGATACATTGGTGATACCGCTGTCAGCCTTGATCCAGAGCTTGATATTGGTATTGGAAATACCGCCAGGGGTTTGAGCATTCAATTGAATAAAACCTGTGAAAACACCCATGAATACTAAGTAAAACGAGTTTTGTAGAAGTGATTTAGTCATACTATAAATTTTATTTCAACAAAGAATACTATAAATTTAATTTATTTTATAGGACACAAATATAAATTATTATACATAATGCTGAAATTAAATATTTAACAAGAAAATATTTCCTAAAAATCGGTCAAACATAATAGTCGAATTCAGTAGTTTCATTTAATATTTGAGCTCAACTTTGGCGTATTTAATTTATTTTAACTTTAATTTAGAGATTTCAATGACTACATTTGCTTTTTAATTAACATTAATTGTACAAATATGCAACAACGTGCTACAAAAAAAAATGTTATGGATAACAAGGCTGTCTTGGTTTTAACCATCTATTCTGGTCTTGTGATTGTTTGTTATTTTGCCATTTACTATGCATTGACTTGTTTAGAAAAGTAAGATGCTAGAGTAAGGCTATATCAAAAAACATTCTCTACATAACAGCGTTTTCGTAGAGAATTCAGCTTTTAGAACTCTCTAACATACGCATTCAACTCATCTTAGTACTAAAGGGGGAATTTCAAAGGAAGTGAAAAAGTGTTAAGTTTTTTGGCATTAAAAAACCACAATTGAAGTCTTAACTGCATTAACCCTGCGTTAAGAATATAGAAAACAAGCTCATTTTTGCAATTAATAGACATTGAAGGCGATCAAACAGATTAACTTTGCTGACGAATATTTTATATTTAAAAAATAAGGACACTTCATATGAAAAACTTTTACCTTAGTTTATTCTTACTCGCTCATTTTGTTGGTTTTGGACAATTCCAAGAACTGACAGGTGGGGTTGGCTTTTCCTACTATTATGGCGATCTGAATTTGAAAAACTCAGATAATGTGACTGCCTTGCTGGGCGATTTTTTTGAACTAGAGAATACCAAGATGAGTTATTCATTGGGCTATAGATACAATTTTCAGAACTATGTCAGTGTAGGCCTCAATTTTTATCATATGTATCTATCGGGCTATGACTCGGATAACAAAGCCACTGGGCCAGCCGATGGGGCTTTCCCTAGAAAAATTCGCAATCTCAATTTTCATACAGCTGTCAATGAGGTTTTTCTTGATGTGCGGTTTGAGCCCTTTCGATCAGACAATAAATGGGGGAGAAATAAAATCCATATTTCACCCTACATTGGTGCGGGTATAGGTTTATTTAGCTTTAATCCGAAATCATTTACCAAAGCTGGCAAAGAAATAGAGCTCCAGCCCCTGGGAACCGAAGGCCAAGGTATCGCTGGCTATGGCGAGAAATACAGCTTGGTACAGCTAGTAGTCCCTGTCAATGCAGGAGTTCGATTTACGCCAAAATCTAGAAAATACTCCATTAGCTTTGATTTTAACTATAATCATACATTTACAGATTATTTAGACGACGTGAGTACCGTTTATGCCAAGCCCCTTGACATAAAAAATGCCTATCAAGCATCCAATCCGACGCTTTATAGCTCGGTTTTGGAGATGAATGATAAAAGACCCGTGGCTTATCAGCAGCCAGACCAGCGAGGGAATAGCAAGGACAGGGACTTTTTTATGACAGGACAAGTTAAATTTAGCTATTTCCTCTTTAATCAATCCATCGACACCTATTATAAATGTTGTGATTATTAATCCTAAAACCCATTGGATAAATTCCGTGTCAAGCACGGAATGACGTTGAATACTCGAACGTCATTCTCGCGAAAGCGGGAATCTCATTATCAATTACCTAGGATATATCTCCTAAAATAGGTTAGCCCAAACTAACTAGCTATCCTTATACTTTGTATGAGTCTATCGCGTATTTTGATATAAATTTATGTTGTGGTACTCATTCATATACAGTATTATCCCAAAATCCGTCCCGTACATACGGGACGGATTCGTATAATCCCGCACGTGCGGGAAAGGTCAATAATTTA
>CAYXKX010000016.1:47983-48388 GCA_964465185.1 uncultured Chitinophagaceae bacterium | reverse complement strand
GATATTAAGAAATACCACATCATGGTTTTTCCATAACTAGCCTTCATAGGAGGCGCTCCTCCACCCCAGTGTGATTCCTTTAAATTTTCTACTGTATCGATTGACAAAAAAGACTATTAATATATAATAAATTTAAAAAATAAGTATAATGAGACACAAACTAAACCGATAAAATGCCAATATTGCATTAAAATATTGAATGTCATCTTTTGTTCTACTCCAATTGTAGATCTTCTAAAATTTAGAATAATGAGTAGAAAGGCAAGTATGCCTCCTAGATAATGCAACCCATGTATCCATGAAATGACATAGATAAATGATCCAGATGGATTGCCATTCAGAAATATATGCATACTTTGTAAATCTTTCCATAAGTTCCTTCTCCAATTTGCTGAATTATTTTGT
>CAYXKX010000016.1:46102-47890 GCA_964465185.1 uncultured Chitinophagaceae bacterium | reverse complement strand
AATGCACTAGGTAAAGGCAATTCAATCCATGCTTGACGTATATCTCCTTTTCTCACTATTAGCGCACTACAAAATGCAGAAAATAGCATTAACATACTCCCAAAAGACAGATAGAGTAAGAATAACTTCGGGTGTATTCTTCCATTTATTGTTTGATTCATATTCGTCACTTGATTCATTTCTTAAAAAAATAAGGAGATTAAGAATACCAATAAATATATAAATGATCCGAACATCAATTTTCGTGCATCTTTATCTTGACATTTTCTATAAAATTCAAATGCGAGATATGTAAACCCAATACTTGCTAATAATAGTATGCCACTACCAATAGTCATGTATCCCTTTCGATACGCAGGGAAACTTGATAATGTAATAAACACGACTGTATATATTAAAGTTATAAATGCACTTACTTTGGATTTGCCATCCCGACTTGGTAGTAACATTATATTCGCCTTGAGATAATCATCATAGCTCAACCAAGCAATAGCCCAGAAGTGAGGAAACTGCCAAAAAAATTGAACCAAGAACAACCAAAAAGCATAATGATTTAACTCATTAGTGGCCGCCACATAACCTAATAATGGTGGTAAAGCACCTGGTATTGCTCCTACAAAAACAGCTATCGATGAAACCTTTTTTAATGGTGTATAAATAAATCCATAAATAATTAAAGATAGTGCAGATAAAAGTCCTGCCATTGGATTGACTGCAAACGTCAGAGTCAAAATTCCAGCTACAGCAGTGACACCAATGAAAAGTACCGCGTCCATTTGAGTCATCGCTGAAGTAGGCAATGGACGGTTCTGAGTACGAGTCATGAACTTATCTGAATCCTTTTCTATCAATTGATTAATAGCATTGGATGCAAATGTAACTAAGGTACCTCCGGCAGTAAAAAGTAGAAATTTAATCCAATCAAAACTAGCTGATTGCGAACCTATTATAAAACCTATCGCTGAAGATAATACTACAAAAGAAGACAGACGAAATTTAGACAACGCAGCATAGTTCGCAAGTCTAGCTTGTATATTTATCTTCGTTGAAATAGACCTAATCTTAGTCACTCTTTTAAACTTTCTAGTTTTTATAGGAAATTAATGTGCTTCTTCTCCTTCTTTCAAAGGTTCGGTCTGTGGTCTGAAATCACTATCACCATGGCCAGTTGAGTAATCGTAAGGCCATCTGTGCACCTCAGGTAAATCACCAGGCCAGATCCCATGCAAATGTTCTGCCGGTGTAGTCCACTCTAATGTGTTTGCTCCCCAAGGGTTTAAATTGTCACTAGTGAACTTTCTACCTTTAAATGCACTATAGACAATATTGACTACAAATAAAATCTGAGCCATAAATGAAATGATAGCAAATACAGAGATGAATTTAGAAACATCCTCGAATATGTTGAATGTTTGGAAATTCGAATATACATAATATCTTCTCGGTAAACTCAGCATGAAGTGCATAGGTATAAAGATAGCATAGGCACTAATTATTGTCACATAGAAATGAACATAACCCAATGTGTCATTGATATATCTACCAAACATTTTTGGAAACCAATGATAAACACCTGCAAACATAGCAAAGAAGGCCGCTACACCCATCACAATATGAAAGTGTGCAACTACAAAATACGTATCATGCAGCGCAATATCAATAGCGGAATTCCCAAGGTGAATACCCGTCAATCCTCCTGATATAAATAAAGAAACAAAACCGAGAGCAAACAACATGGCGGGAGTTAATCTTAAATTACCTTTCCAAATAGTCGTTAGCCAATTAAAT
>CAYXKX010000016.1:34004-46082 GCA_964465185.1 uncultured Chitinophagaceae bacterium | reverse complement strand
ACCCCAATGGCGTAAACCATGGCTCTGTATCCAAATCCAGGCTTGCGGGAATTTACTGATAAAACCTCAGAAGTAATACCCATAGCAGGTAGAATAATAATATAAACTTCCGGATGACCCAAAAACCAAAATAAGTGCTGGAACAAAATTGGAGATCCACCCTTGTAATCCATCAAATTTCCTCCTACTACTATGTCAGATAGATAAAAAGAGGTGTCAAATATTCTATCAAATTCTAATAATAAGGCAGCGCTTAATAAAGGAGGGAAAGCTAGTACTCCCAGTATTGCCGTAAATAAAAGTGCCCAAACAGGTAAAGGCAATCTCCACATGGTCATACCTTTTGTTCTAAGATTTAATATAGTGGCTATATAATTCAGACCCCCTAATAAAGAAGAAACAATAAACATGGCCATACTAAAAAACCACAAATCAGTTCCCCACATAGAACCTGCATTGACTTTGGCATCACGTATACCACTCAATGGTGGATACATGGTCCAGCCTCCAGAAGCAGCACCCGTCTGCACAAAAAGAGAAGCTAACATGATAACACCCGCTAAAAGGAAAAACCAATACGAAAGCATATTCATAAATGGAGACGCCATATCTCTCGCACCAATTTGATAAGGAATCAAAAGGTTGGCAAAGGTACCTGAAAGACCTGCAGTCAATACAAAGAATACTAAGATTGTGCCATGCATCGTAACTAGTGAATAATAAAACTCATTAGAGATTCTTCCACCTTCTGCCCATTTTCCAAGAAGGGTTTCAAGGAAAGGAAAGGTTTCATTTGGCCATCCTAACTGCAGTCTAAAAAGAACCGACATAGCTGCTCCTATAATAGACCAAAATATTCCAGTAAATAAAAATTGCCTTGCAATCATTTTATGGTCTTGGCTGAAAATATATTTCTCCAAGAATGAATCTTCGTGATGTCCGTGCTCGGCGTGTGCTGTATTTGCCATAATTATTTTTTTGTTATCTTCTTTTCTTAATTAAAATCAAATTCTGTTCTTCTATTCTTTTGTTTTCCCTCCTTCGAAGCATTGTCAGCTATGGGTTGTGTTTCCCCAAATCCATTTGCAGCTATTCTATCCGACTAAAATCCTTTGGTTAAAAGATAGGCCAAACATGCATCTGCTCTTTTCTGACTCAATTCCAAATTTTTAGCATCATCTCCATCACTATCCGTATGGGCAGCCAGTGCTATTTTACTATCTGTGTTCTTTTCAAGTAAAAGAGCCAACTGATCTAAAGTTGCTTTTGACTTTGCATTCAATTCCGAACTACCGCTAGAAAATTCTATAGCATCCGTTTCAT
This sequence comes from uncultured Chitinophagaceae bacterium, assembly GCA_964465185.1. Taxonomy (GTDB): domain Bacteria; phylum Bacteroidota; class Bacteroidia; order Chitinophagales; family JADJOU01; genus CHPMRC01. The sequence goes on along the minus strand of CAYXKX010000016.1, from coordinate 44,759 downwards.
AAACTGCATCCTTGTCAATTCCCTTTTTCATGACTTCCTCAAAATTAAACGAGGTATGATTGCTTACCTCAGGAGCACTTGCTGTTAAATTTCTCGCGGCTAACCATGCTTGAATTTTATCTTTATTTACCTCATAAAAAGGTTTTTGAGTTTTCATCCATTCATCAAACTTGGATTGAGATACTACATGAGCAGGCATCATCATTCCATAATGTGATTTCCCGCATAACTCAGCACAAGCCAATTCATAATTAAACTTCATATAACGAGGCTCATTCGTTTCTGGATCAATTGAAGCCCAATGTTTGTTTGTTTTTAATAACTCTCTGGTTTCTTCATTCGTCAAAGTAGGCGTAAATCCTATCCCTGTAGGTACACCAGGTACACAGTCCATTTTCATTCTAAAATGAGGTAAATAAAAACTATGTAAGACGTCTAAAGCTCCAAGATTAAAATGAACAGGTCTGCCCTTTACCATATAAAGCTCAGAAGCAAAAAAGTCATCATGACTAGCAGGATCCGTCCAATCAATTCCTAATTCGTTATCAGGACTAATAAACTCTTTGGAAATAACTCTTTTCCCGAAGACGCCATCTGGACCAGGATATCTCAACATCCAATTAAACTGCTTAGCAGTCGCTTCAATTGTCATTTGATTTGCTGGCAAGGTCTTTTTATTTGGAAATACATTAAACCATGTCTTTAATCCCATTACAACTAAAACAGCCATTGTCAAGGCCGGTATACTAGTCCAAATAAGTTCCAGCTTACCACTATGTGCAAAGAATGTGGCATTTCTATCCTCTCTACCTCTGTATTTCCATACAAAATAAAACAATGCCACGTGAGTAATCACAAAAACGATACCTGTAATCCAACATGTAACCCAAAAGAGTTTATCTATTTCTACACCCCAATTAGATGCTGGAGTAGGAAGAATTGCAAATTCCATATACTTCAAACTAAAGGCACACATCAGCAAGAAAAACAATCCATATATCATGAATAATTTTCCATGTGTTTGATTATTTCTAGAATAATTCAACTCTTCTCCCCTCAAAGTTCTAATGCGCTCTACTATATTGGCTAAAATAAGTGCCACAGCGTAAAACAAAACAATAACTCCTAAGGTCAATAAAATATTTAACATCGCTATATTATTTTTCTTTGACTAAATTTATTTCTTAAGTATGATAATTTAAACTCTCTTCCAAATATGGAGTCTTTAATGGTACTAATCTATTTTTGCTTAGTGTCGACAAGATAACAAATAAGAAAAGACCTATGAATCCAATGAACATTAAAACTTCAATTAATCCTAAAGTAGCATGATGACTAGGCTTATGATGCGTGTCATGACTTGCAGCTACATCAGAATGTGCATGAGTGGGAGCAGCATCCGTATGAGCTGACACTGCATGCGTTTGTTCGTCCGCTTGAGCAGCAAGAGGAGCAGCATGACTCGTATCACTTGAATGATTCTCTGCGTATAATTTTAAAGATGGGCTCGAAGAGGCATGTTTTACTTCTTCATGGTGTTGAGGCTCGGCATTAGGTTCGAACATGACCATAGAATAGAAATCTAAATAATGTCCAAATAAAAGAATTACTGCTGCGATACCATAAATCCATGGATTTCTCTTCGCTCTTCTTTTCATTAAGAAAAGGAAGGGGAAAATGAAGTTTATGACAAACGCTATCCAAAAGAATGCTTTAAACATAGGTACTTCAAAACGCTTGTAAAACCACATTGTATCCTCGGGAACGTTACCATACCATATGAGCATAAACTGGGAGAACCACAAATAAGTCCAAAATACACTAAACCCAAACAAGAACAAAACAACATTGTGCATGTGGCTATCATTGACAAATGCTAGATTTCCTTTGGCTTTCAATATAAGTATAATCAAAATAGTCATACACAAGAAGCCACACATGTAACTAGCGAAATTATACCACCCAAACAAAGTAGAGTACCAATGTGGATCCAAAGACATAACGGCTAACCAGCTAAATACAGAAGTACCGACTCCAAAGAAAACAATATAACCTGCTGCAATATATTTCGACTTTTGATGATAAGCTATCTCATCTGTGTAGTGATCAGATGCCAATGAGTGTTTTTTAAACCACTGAGAGAATACTATCCATCCACCAAAGAATAATAAACTTAGGAAAGTGAACATTTCTTTATTTAAAAATGCTTTTTTATCTCCTACTATCATATCGTCAGCAGGTGCATGCGTCCAATGATGATAAAGACTATGCCAATCCATCCATAGACCTGCAATAATTATAATAAAACAAATGAACCCAACAATAATGAAGCTACTAAAACTTTCAAAAATTCTTTTCACTGAAGTTATCCAACCTCCATAACCTATGGTATGTGCAGCTATGAAGAAGACAGCTGTCAAAGCCATCGCATTGAAATAATATGAGTTTAACAGGAAGTTAGACCAAAAACGAGCATGATGATTCCAACCACCATTATCAAAAAATGCCCAAATAGCACCTATTACTCCCAGTGCCATAAAAACAATTGTCATGGTTTTAATGCTACCCTCGAACTTGTAGTGTTCTTTATTTAAATCGAAATGTACTTTTTCGTGTCCCATTTTTATTATCTATTTATCTATTATCTTAACTCAATTATTTTTTTGTAGAATCAACAGTTGTAGAAGCAGTCGCTACTGCACCATTCAATCCCCCTAATTCTTTGATATAACAAACTAACTTCCATCGATCATCCGCTTTCACGTGTGCACGGTGAGGACCCATTAAGTTTTTACCATAAGTAATTGAATGGAAAATTTCACCATCCTTCATACCTTTCAGTCTATCTGAATACTGCGGTGGAACAGATTTATAGGCTCCATCACTTCCGTCTTCTCTAATGATAAGTTTTCCATCTCCCATTCCTTTTTCACCATGACAAATAGCACATTGTTTATCATATACTACCTTGGCTCTAGCTAATACAGCCTCTGTCGGCTGATATGGGTTCTTTAATTCAACACCAGCTCTCGCCTTATCAGTATCGTTAAACTTATAAAAACGTGAATAGTTATATGAATAGATAACTGAATTTTCTTTTTGATATAACTCTTCGCTTGGTAGAGCATTTCTCGAAACGGTATTGGCTACAGGCAATATAGTTCCTCTAGGGTTATTATCTGCATAGGTCTCATATGCTCGAGAATAAGCCATATCTGGTGCATATATACTTCCTGGTGATTTTGCACTCTTGTACAGCAAAAATGCTATGAAAAGAAGTGCAACACCAATTTTTAAATAAAACTTTTTAGTCTGACTATCCATCTTTACTTAATATTATTATTTATTATTCAAACGATTTTGTATTGACCTCTTCTGCACCACTCTTTTGCAAGGCAGATTTTATTTTTTCCACTTCATCTGAAGATTTCCCATCTACACTAAATGCTAATGCAAACTTATCATCCGTAGTTCTCTCATCAATAATCATAGGGATTTTACCTGGAAAGAGTTCATTTCTTTTGATATAAACAAAGAACATTCCAACGGCAGCCATTAAAACCGTCGTTTCAAACATAACAGGTATAAAAGCGGGTAATGACCAAAATGGTTTACCCCCAAATATGGTAGGATAGGCCATAGTATTTACATACGTCATAACGCCTAAGGCGGTTACTGTTCCAGTAAGCCCAAGAGTAAAGCCAGCCTTATGTAGACTTGTTTCTTTGACACCCAGAAGATCATCAATACCATGCACAGGAAATGGAGAATAAGCATCATCTACTGTTAACCCATCTGCCTGAACACTTTTTATAGCATCTAAAAAATTTGTTTCATGGGAATAAACTCCATAAACATATTCTTTGTGCTCTATTTTTCCTTGACTCATATTTTTATACTATTTATTAAATCAAATTAATGTGAACTATCTTTTCTAGCTTTGGCTTGTGCCGCCTCAGAAATAGAAGAGAAAATAGCCTTAACCTCAGCGATAGCGATTACTGGAAATGCACGTGAAAATAATAAGAAACACGTAAAAAACAATCCTAAACTACCTATGAAAATAGACATATCAACCCATGTAGGAGTAAAGTAATTCCAACTTGAAACCAAGAAGTCTTTGTGCAATGATGTGACTATAATTACAAAACGCTCGAACCACATACCTACATTCACGAAAATAGACATGACAAAACTGACAAATATGCTTCTTCTAAACTTCTTGAACCAGAATAGCTGAGGAGAGAGTACGTTACAAGTCATCATAGATGCATATGCCCACCAATAATCACCAAATGCTCTATTATAAAAAGCATACTGCTCATATAGGTAACCTGAATACCAAGCAATAAATAATTCTGTAATATAAGCGATACCAACGATAGAACCAGTTAGTACAATTACTTTATTCATTGACTCAATGTGAGCTATCGTTATATAATCTTCTAATTTTTGTACTTTTCTTGTAATTAACATCAAAGTCTGCACCATAGCAAAGCCAGAAAAGATAGCTCCAGCTACAAAATATGGAGGGAAGATGGTCGTATGCCAGCCTGGAATAACAGAAGTGGCGAAGTCAAAAGATACGACAGAGTGAACCGAAAGTACAAGAGGTGTGGAAAGACCCGCCAATACTAAGGAAAGACTCTCAAATCTAGACCACTGAATAGCAGTTCCTCTCCAACCAAAGCTCAATAAATTATATATTTTCTTTCTTTTAGCTGATTTAGCTCTATCTCGAATTGTCGCGAAATCAGGCATCAGACCAGAATACCAAAATAAACAAGATACCGTAAAATAAGTAGAGATCGCGAATACGTCCCAAAGGAGTGGGGAGTTAAAGTTTACCCATAGTGGACCTCTTGTATTGGCATAAGGAAAAATGAAAAATCCCTGCCAAATACGACCCATGTGAATTAATGGAAACTGTCCAGCACAAATCACCGCAAAGATAGTCATAGCTTCCGCAGCGCGGTTAATACCCGTTCTCCACTTTTGCTTAAATAGAAGAAGTACTGCAGAAATAAGGGTCCCCGCGTGACCAATACCTACCCACCAAACAAAGTTTGTGATATCCCAAGCCCAATTCACTGTTTTTTGAAGACCCCATACACCAATTCCTTTAAATATGGTCCAACTCACAGCAATCACATACAATAACAAGCCCGCCAATGCAAAACCAAAAGCTATCCACCAATCCTTTGGAGGGTTTCCTTCTGTATTGCGAACGATGTCGTCTGTTATTTTCCCGTAGGTCTTGTCTAGGCCATTTATTAATGGTTCTCTCAATAATGAATCTACTTGTGACATATATTTTAGTTTATTCAGCAGTCAGTGGTTTTATCACCTAATACTTTAGAATTAGTTATTAATTAATTATGCTTTTTTCGAATTATCTCTATTTCTAACCTTGGTCATATAATTGACCGATGGTTTTGTATAAATTTCCTCTACAACTCCAAAAGTTCTCTCATCATTCGATAATTTGGTCACTAACGAATCTTCATTATTAATGTCACCAAATACAATCGCACCAGTAGAACAGGCTGATTGACAAGCTGTAATTATTTCGCCATCTTTCAATAATCTATTTTCTTTTTTAGCATCGAGCTTGCTTGCTTGAATTCGTTGAGCACAGAAACTACATTTCTCAATAACACCTCTAGAACGAACTGTTACATCTGGATTCAAGACCATTCGAGCAATATCATCTGTTCTATTCAATGGATCATTATCATTCGCTTTTCCAAAAGAATCCGCTCCTGTATAATCGAACCAGTTAAACCTTCTGACTTTATAAGGGCAGTTATTCGCACAATATCTAGTACCAATACATCTATTATAAGCCATTTGGTTAAGACCTTCACTACTATGGTTAGTGGCGCTTACTGGGCAAACGTTCTCACAAGGAGCATTCTCACAGTGCTGACACAGCATAGGCTGAAAGGTCACATCAGGATTATTGACATCCCCTGTATGGTATTTATCAATTCGCATCCAATGCATATCATGTGATCGGAAGACTTCTTTACGACCTACCACAGGTACGTTGTTTTCTACATTACAAGCTACAACACAAGCTCCACAGCCTACACAAGAATTCAAATCAATTGCCATGGCCCACTTATGACCAGGAAATTCATGTTTTGGGTACAAGGTCACCAAATGGTGTTCTATCCACTCTTTTCTACCCTTACCACCTATTAAGTTTCCTGCCTCAGGATTTGATTTGTACTCACTCAAAGTCGTTTCCTTGATCAAATCTCTCGTTTTCTCTCCGCCAAGACCCATGTGATTCAGGGTGAAATATGACTGAACGGATGCCATTTCGTCCATTTTACCAGTATTAGACACATCTACTTTTGAGACAACATTACTACCAGTATTTGGTAGTGCATTGAATGCATTGTAACCATATTGATATTCTGCACTAGCTGTTTTCGTTCTACCCCATCCATATTTAATACCCAAAGTACCAGGTGCAACACCAGCCATCGGAACCACTGGCAAAGACACTTCCTTACCATTTATATTCGCCTTTAGTATTGTATATTTTTTCTCATTTAAAATCGCATCAGCACCTAAAGCCTTCACATCATCTGGGTTACCCAAGAAATAATTGCTCCAAGTCATTCTGGAAATAGGATCTGGTAACTCCTGTATAAATGGATTATCTGAAGCAGAACCGTCTCCATGAACTGACTCGTAAAATCTAACTTCAAACTTATCGCTCTTTACATAGTTCGCATTTATTTGAGCTATAGCACCACTTAGGTCTCCTCCATTAAATGAAGAAGAAGAAGAGGATCCATATGATGGACTCGCGAACTCTCCCTTTTGAAGGGTATAAGACCAGAAAGCATCAAAATTATGATAACTGGAACCCGAATTGTATGAGGAAGCTGTATTGCGGATATAATCATAGTAGGAGCCTGAGGCGCCTATCCAATTCATTAAAGTCTGCTGAAATTGTCTTGTATTGAACAATGGAGCTATGACTGGCTGCGCTATTGCATAAACGCCTTGCTCTGCTTCATAGTCATTCCAGCTTTCGAGATAATGATGATTTGGACAAATAAATTGGCAATGCTCTGAAGTCTCATCAATTTTATCTGAAAAAGAAACACTTAAAGCAAGTCCTTTGATTTTCTCTGCTAATTCTGAACCACCGGCTATAGAATAAACTGGATTACAATCTAAAAACAAAGCCCCTTTGATAGTGCCGCTTTTCAATTCGGCAACAAATGCATCGGTATCAGCTTGAACTCCTTTTTTGTAATTAACTTTTGGTCCCACAAATACCGTTTTACCGATGGCACCCAAGAAACTATTCAAAGCAAAGGTTAGCTTCTGAACGTTGGTATCGTTCACTCCATTTACAACAAGTATAGATTTTCCTTCATTTTTAGCCTTGACAAGGGCTTCTGCAACCTTGGCTACCCCATTAATCTTAGACGATGCTCCAGTAGTTATGGCACTATACAATTCTGATATGAATTTAGCTTCTTCCGAGGCAGAAACCACATATTTATAATCGGCTGTGGAGCTAGTCGGACTTGGAACAGACTCTACTTGAATATGGGTACTCATGTTTGTATTATCCTTGTTGACTTTTCTTCGCTTGATATACTGCTTAGAGAATCCAACTGGATTTAACCAAGTGGCTGCAAAATCAGCACCGATAGAAAGTATGACATCTGCGTTATCAAATCTATATTGAGGCAATGTTCTCACTCCAAAAGATTGCTCTGTAGCGGTCAATAAGCCCGACATAGATACAGCATCATGTGTTATGTGAACCACATTTGGATACTTAGTCAAAAAATCAAATATGAGTGCACTAGTAGAAGGGCTCATTATGGTCGAGGTCACCAAAGCCACCTTGCCATTCGAACTTCTCAGCTCATTCAACTTAGCTAATATCTCTGCATCAACCGTTTTCCAATCTGCCTCCTTGCCTCCTTTTTTAGGATTCTGGTGTCTGTTTGAATCGTATAAAGAAACAACGGAAGCTTGAGCTAATGCAGTAGTCCCACCACCAGATAAAACGGAGTCAGGATTTCCCTCAATCTTAATAGGACGTCCATCTCTGTTTTTCACCAATATACTATTATACTGACCACCTTGGGCAAATACGGATGCATAATAAGATGCTAGGCCTGGAACTATCTCCTCGGGTCTTGAAATATAAGGAATTGACTTCTTTTCAGGAATGGAACAAGATGCTGCAATACTGGCAGCACTCACTGTGAATCCTAAGGTTTTGAGAAAATCTCTTCTATTGGTTTCTTGATCGGTAATTGGTTCTAGAATACCTTGCAATACAGGAAGTTCTTCGCCAAATTCATTATTTATATTCGAATTCATTTCTTCTTTTGTTTGAATTTTGAATTTATCTTTCAATATTTTTTATTTTCAATCTTAGTAGTGACATTTTTGACATTCTGTGCCTCCTATATCTTCCACTGTGACACGCTTTCTGTCGCCCGCCTTCATACCATCATGAAATTTCTTAAATGTGTTATAATAAGCATTGTCTACAAATTGTACATCGTGGTTTCTGTGACAATTGACGCACCAACCCATGGATAATGGAGAATATTGATATACCTCATCCATGGTTTCTATCGGTCCATGGCATGTTTGACACTCTACTTTACCTGCAGTCACGTGCTGTGCATGGTTAAAGTAGACATGGTCAGGCAGATTATGAATTCTTACCCATTCTACTTTTTTAGGTTCTTTCGAATAGGTATTTGACGCAGGATCCCAACCTACAGCCTCGTAAATCTTATTAATTTCTGTCTTACCATATTGCGGACCACTTTGAACAGCCGCGTGGCAGTTCATACATGTACTAACAGAAGGAATATTCGCATGCTTACTATCCGCAGCGGTAAAGTGACAGTATTGACAGTCAATTTTGTTTTTACCTGCGTGTAAAGCATGGGAGAACTTTATTGGTTGTGTCGGTTGATAACCTTGTTGTCTCCCGAGACCAATTGCACTCTTACCTAGAGCGAATACAAAAACTAATACTGTAGCTAATAGCAAGAAAGATTTAAATGAAGATTTAAGATAGAATGGAGTCTTATCTTCTTTTGCAATATTTACTGCAAACTGTCCATCGCTCTTTTTATCAACAGATAATAAATCTAAACTTTTTGCAGTCTTACCAAGAAAATAAGCGAGTAATAATAGCAAGATTAAAGCTCCAAGTATAGCCAAGGTATAAGATGTTTTGCTATCGTCCTTCGAGGCGGTTGACGGTGCACCTGCCGTTTTATCGCCACCACCTGAAGGTGCTGCGGCAGCAGGATTCTTTATATAAGCCAACATATTCGCATACTCCTCTTCTGATATCTGACCAGCAAAGACAGTCATAGCACTTGCATCGAAGTTTTGCATTTTATTAGCATAGGGATTGCCAGAAGCCACGGCATCATTCCAGTTGTAAATCCAAGTCTTTAACCATTCTTCTCCTGATTTACCTTTGAAGGCTCCACCAGCATTCCATCTGTCAATAACGCCTGCCAGAGCAGGGCCTGTCATTTTTTGTTGTAAAGATACGTCATGACAACTTCCACATTTACTTCTAAACGTTGCTTTTCCTGCCTTAGCATCTTGGGCAATCACCGCGCTTAGAGAAAATACTGCGAAAGACAGGAATAAACCTAGCTTTTTAATAGTGTGTATCATTATATAAATATAAATTGAATTTTAAGCGTTGCAAATATAGGTATTTGTCCTTAATATTATAATGGTTGTAAATAAATTTATCCACATCATTGCTATTTAGAATTATTACAAATAAGTACAATTGAATACCAAAGTTTTATAAAATTATCTAATATTCAACTTTTTCTTCATTCTGTCCATTTCGCGTTTATTGTCCTTATTTTTGATCGCATCTCTCTTGTCAAATACCTTTTTACCTTGAGCCAATGAAACTTCTATTTTAATAAATCCGCGTTCGTTAATAGATAACTCCACTGGAACTATCGTCAGACCTTTCTCCTTTACTTTTTGAAGTAGTTGATTGATTTCTGATTTCTTTAAAAGCAGTTTCCGTTCACGATTGGGGAGGTGATTGAGATAAGTCCCGAAATCATATTCCCCTACATTCATATTTTTGATAAAAAGTTCCGACTTTTTAAAGTAACAAAAGGCCTCGTTGATACTAACTCTGCCCATGCGTATAGCCTTGACCTCCGTGCCTTGCAATATAATACCGGCCGAGTATTTCTTGACTAAATTGTACAAGAATCCCGCTTTCTTATTCGCTATTCGTATTTGTCCTTTTATTTCCTTATTCACTGATGATTCGATTAGTACTTATATCCATATCCAAAGAGTAATGGCTACTGAAATTGTAATGAATATCAAATTTGATATTATGGCCATAGCCTCATTTTCGTTGTTTTTCAAACACCATATATTGGCTACAAAAAGACACAATGAAGCCGCCAAACATACATAAGCCGCAACTTCGCACCATCTAATGACGGTGAAACAAGCCAGAGCATACAAAACATTTAAAGCAGACAGAATTCGCAACAACTGAACCATAGCCGACAAAGTTAGGCAGTTTGAATTAGTTGATAAGTCTAAAGTTGCTGGCAGTTAGAATTCAATGATCTAACTTGTTCAATGCAATAGGAGAACTATCAATTATTTAAACCCAAAATCCGCATTAGAAAAGCGGATTCGTATAAGAGTTTTAAGGTCAATAATTTAAAAAAAAATGACCAAAAC
>CAYXKX010000016.1:9341-33994 GCA_964465185.1 uncultured Chitinophagaceae bacterium | reverse complement strand
TCGGGTCATGATGACTCCTATAGTCGTATCAGACTCGTAGGAGGTTAAACCCACTTAACGCCTCAGTCTTCTCCTTCGTCAACGCCTAATGCGTAATCTGGGTTAAAGGCAGTCCCATTTTTCCTATTTGGCGCTTAATCCAGTTTTTTCTTCTCATGACATAGCTCGATGGATTGTCCACTCTAAAGCGAATAGGATTAGGCAAAACAGCTGCCAGAAGCGCTGCCTCGTCTTTTGAAAGTTTGCTTGCAGGCTTTTTAAAAAAATGTTGCGCAGCAGCTTCGACGCCGTAGATTCCATTGCCAAATTCAATCACATTGAGATAAACCTCTACAATTCGATCTTTGGACCATAACAATTCTATTAACATAGTAAAATAAGCTTCTAATCCTTTTCGTATATAGCTTCTATGCGGTAATAGAAATGCATTCTTTGCTGTTTGTTGAGATATGGTGCTTCCTCCTTTGAGTCGTTTTCCCTTTTCGTTGTTTCGTATAGCCTTTTTTATAGCTGCGAAATCAAACCCATAATGTTCGTAAAACAATTGATCTTCGGCTGCGATAACAGCCAATTTCATATTTGGAGAAATATTAGATAAGGATTCCCAATCTTTCTTCAATACAACCTTTCTCTCCGAATCAAATGCTTGTTCTCCTAATAAATAAAGCATAGTAGGAGTAATCGGAATAGGGATAAAACGAAACAAAATCACCGAGACAATCGAAATGATAAAAAACCATTTCATAAACGTTAAGATCTTTCTAAAGATAAGTCCTACGATAACCATGTCTATTTATTGTGAAATTTAAAGTTCATCGCATAAAAATACTTATTAAAGGTTTCTAACAACGAAACTTTTGCTAGGTACCAGCCAAAGTATCCATCGCGAAACCCTTGTAGAAAAAAATAACCCTTGATAAATTTAAATATCGGATTTACTATCAGAGACTTTAGTAGAAAAATCCAAGATTTCGTTTTGTAGCTCTGTGCTGCTAACTTGGCGTACTTATCGGCTTTTTCTGACATTTCTATACAAGTCGAATATGCATTATGATGGAGCCGCGCAGGTGAGAGTAGCACGTTTGCATCCGAATCTAATGCTAAATGTTCATGTGGTATAGACCCCGCCCAATGTCCTTTTCCTCTTTTCCATAAACGAATCTTGATATCTCTTTTCCATATACCATGTTTTATAGCATAACCACCGATATGATTTATTCTTAAAAATTTAACCGCATCATATTTCGAATATTCTCTTGATTGAATAAAACGTTGAAGAGAGACATCGGCATATTCATCCGCATCCAAACTTAAAATATAATCTGACTGAACCAACGAATTCGCATAGTTTTTTTGAACTATATAATTATCAAATTCCCTTTGATAGACTCTAGTTCGAGAGAAATTGGAAACATATTCCAAGGTCTTATCCGTTGAATAACTATCTAAAACAATCATTTCATCACAAAAAGATTCGATAGATGACAAACATTGAACAATGTTCTTTTCTTCGTTTTTTGTAATAATGACAACTGCTAGACTCAATTCTCTCTATATAATTTTATCGAATGCACAATAATCAAAGGTAAACTAAAAATCGTCAATCCTAATTGAGTTTCAAGCATAGGCTCTAACATATTAGCAACAACCATAGCAAGTGTATAAGCAAATGCCAGCCAGTTTTGTTTTTTAAACGCTGACCAAAATGAAATAACGAAAACAGCTATAAAACTTATCAAACCAATTATGCCATTCTGCGCCCATACAACAATAAACTGGTTATGCGGCAATTTATTAATTGGAGAATTCATATAGAGTACTAAATTCCCCTCTCCTACCCCCCAAGCAGGGTTTTGTCGAGCTATTTCATAGCCTTTCATAATAGAAACGATGCGTTCCCCATCAGAATATGTCTTATAATTTTTCTCTTTATATTTTCCAATATCCCATGAAAAATAGGACAATTTATTTTTTATTGTAGGGATATAATCCGCCATAACATAAACAGTTCCTAGTAAACAAATAAGAACAAGTCCTCCCTTTAGATAAAGTTCTTTTATCCATATTTTATAGGCTACAAAGCACAGTATAATTATCAACGAAATTAACATCCCGGTTTTCACAGCTAGAAATTGTATAAAACCAAATAGTCCCAAACTGACCAATAGCCAGAAATAAAACCCCCGTGCTTGAAAATCTTTTCTAGAACTATCCGCTTGATGTATACTCAAAATAAGACCAAAACATAAGAGAATCGAATAGCGAATATGATCTTTAAATGGAACTGGTATTGGCTGACCTCTCAATATATTATCCAATATCTCTGACCAATGCAAACAATAATTTACGATAACATAGATAGCCGAAATAACGATAGCTAAAATCAAACCTTGAGAAAACAACTTGAACTGTCTGGCAGTCCACTGATTCCAAACTAGAAAACAAAATGGCATACCCAAAAGAATTATCTTCATTCGTATTGAATCCAAAAATAAACTCTTATCACCTGCCCAAAGACCTGAAATACAAAGAGTGAAATAAAACACCACTATAGCATAAGCCACTGCAGGCTGACTCTGAAATCTCTTATGACCTACCCATACGTATACAGCCCAAGCCACTGAAGCTATAAGACACTGGGTCCATAGAATATGGGATGAAAAAAACAGAGTTAGAAAAGCAGCTAGTATAAGCCAAATCTGTATATCTTCAGACAATTTTATCTTCTCATTCAACTTTATCATTGTTCAAAAATAAAATAAAGACGAGGATAGTATTATATTATTGTTTAAACCCAAAATCCGCGATAGAAATGCGGATTCGTATAAGAGTTTTAAGGTCAATAATTTAAAAAAATTGACCAAAACTCTATCACGGGGTTAAACCCACTTAACGCCTCAGTCTTCTATTCACATTAGATTTTAATATTTATTGGAGTTCATTATCTCACTTCGTTCGGGATCCTTCGTCAAAGTCTAATGCGTAATCTGGGTTTTAAGTATATTTGTATAAATAAGTAAAACTCATCAACATGAAATTCATCGTTGCTATTGCCCTCTTCTTTATTTATGAAAATTCTTATTCTCAAACCTTGAGCACTGAGGAAAAAAAACTGTATGATATACTGATGCAATACCGCAAAGAAAAGGGACTACCCGCAATACCGCTATCTCCTTCATTGACCACTGTAGCCCAGGCGCATGTAAAAGACCTAGTAAATAATAAACCAGACAATGCTAACTGCAATGCCCACAGTTGGTCAGCAAAAGGAAAATGGACACCATGCTGTTATACTCCTGACCATAAAGAGTCAAAGTGCATGTGGTCCAAGCCAAAGGAATTAACAAAATATACTGGCAACGGATACGAAATAGCCTGTGGATCCAATGTATGTTGCGCTGACTTCGTCATGTCTGCTGAATATGCATTAAAAAGCTGGAAAGCAAGCAAAGGCCACTATTCGGTGATAATAAATGAAAGAATGTGGAAAACAGATAAGTGGAATGCCATTGGCATAGGAATCTACAAAAGCTTTGCAGTTGTATGGTTCGGGAAAGAAACTGACAATCAATAAGCTATCGAAATCAAGGCTAAACTAATTAATCACAAAAAAAAGGGGATTTTTAAAATTATTAATTTATTTTTGTGATTGTAAATTTTAAACAAGTAGTTTTTAATTATGGCTTCAATAGCTGAGAAGAACACCCCACTTGGATTTGCAGGTGCCATGCACCTTCTACGAAGGGCTACCTACAGGCCTTCAAAGGCTCGAGCTAATGCATTGGCTGGTCTAACTCCAGCGCAGGCGCTCGATGAGTTATTTACATTTACTGCTCCTGCCCAAGCCAAACCTATCAAAAATACAGATGGCTCTCAATATTTTCCGGACTTTAACAATCCAGGGGCAACTTTTGATGCCACCTATAATAATGACTATTCTTATGAATTTATAAATTATTGGCTACACAATGCCCATAAAAGCGATACTATTCAGTGGAAACTATCTATGTTTCTGCACAGTATATATATTACTACCTATACCTCTGTATATATGCAGTGGGATAATATGGCCCTCCTTCTACAATACACCAATAAGAGCTTAAAAGAATTGGCATTTAAAATGTCATTAAATCAGCGAATGATTTATTTCTTGAGCAATTACCTAAATATCAAGACAAACCCGAATCAAAACTACTCTAGGGAATTCTTAGAATTGTTCACCATTCTAAAAGGAGAACAGATAGCCGAAGGCGATTATACCAACTATACTGAGCACGATGTGCAGCAGGCGGCGAGAGTTCTCACTGGCTTTACTGGCACCTATGGCGGCAATGTGCGTATGAACTATCTAGACAAAGGGTTGACTACCAATATAGCCGGTCATGCACCTAATCCTACCAATGCTGGGTGGACCTACGCAGCGACCAACCT
Organism: uncultured Chitinophagaceae bacterium; assembly: GCA_964465185.1. Taxonomy (GTDB): domain Bacteria; phylum Bacteroidota; class Bacteroidia; order Chitinophagales; family JADJOU01; genus CHPMRC01. The sequence goes on along the minus strand of CAYXKX010000016.1, from coordinate 29,563 downwards.
TCCCACAGGACTTTGCAATCTAGCTCAACATGATACTGGGAACAAAACCTTTAGCTCTGCTTTTGGTGGGCAGACAATCAATGGTTCAAATACCCTGACAGGAGCCTATACCGTCTATGACGAGTTGCAGGCTTTTATCAATATGGTTTTCAATCAGCAAGAAACTGCTAGAAACTATGCCAGAAGATTGTATCGCTTCTTTGTTAATTCTAATATTACACAAGAAGTTGAAATTGATATAATTACCCCCTTAGCCGCTCACCTTTTGAGTACCCAAAATGGGATTACCTATAACTTGGAATCCGCTGTCAAATTGCTTCTTAAGAGTTGGCATTTTTATGATGAGGAGGATAGTATTGTCGGAGACGAACACATAGGCAGTAAGATTAAATCCCCTGTGGAGTTGATGTTAAATTTTATGGCGGAGACGAATATTGCTACTGTAAATCCAACGACCAATCCATTGCATTTCCATAATTTTTATAATACACTGCGCTCAAGAATCTGGATATCGGGGATACAGGTATTTAACTCCGTAGATGTCAGTGGTTATCCTGGTTATAGCGCTAAGCCCGATTATGATAAAAATTGGGTGACGATAGCTACTCTAAATCAACGCTATAAATCTGGGTGGATAGAGACCTATTTGAACGGATATACAAATAATGGCTTTACCACTCGGTTAGATTCGCCTGATTATTTAAGATTATCTGGTTGGTTCACGGATCCGGGCAATGCAGATACATTGATCGATGAAATGATGGATTTTTTGTTTCCTTCAAAGCCAAAGGGATTGCGCTATGGTTATTTTGAAAATGCGCTGCTCAATGGACTATCAAAGGCCAATTGGCAGACTACATGGAATACATGGATAGCGGATGTGAATAATGCTACCAAAAAGAATGCAGTAAGAACTGCGGTAAATAGATTACTTCTAGCTATGGCTAGATCTACTGAATATCAAGTGATGTAAAGTATTGTATATGGGACTAGGAAGAAGAGGTTTTTTAAAAGTATCGGGCACACTAGGGTTATCGAGTCCATTGATTCTAAATAATTCCTATGCATGGGCTTCGGCTGCGCCATTTGCCAATTGTGATCCTGTTTCAGATAGAGTGATCGTCATGGTCAGAATGGCTGGTGCAAACGATGGCTTAAATACCGTAATACCCCTCAATCAATATTCAGAGTACAGCTTTTTAAGACCCGATATAAAATTAAATAACACAGGTCCAAACTCAATCATAGCACTCAATTCTGATATTGGTCTCCACCCTTCCATGTTTGCCTTCTCAGACTTGTTGAATGCTGGGAAACTTGCAATTATAAATGGAGTAGGGTATCCAAAACCAAACTACTCCCATTTCGACTCAGAAAATATGATGTTTGCGGGTAGAGATGGCAATAATCCTACCAATTTGAATGATGGTATGATGGGAAGATACCTAGAATCGGTTTTGCCTGGTATGGCTGGATCACCCAATAGACTAATGGAAGACCCTGTGGCCTTACATTTTGGAAATTCAAATCCATGTCTCATTTTTAATCATACGCATAATAAAAATATTGAATACAATGCCACCTCCATGCAAGGAACCCTATTTGGGATGCTGGCACCTGAGATCTACCTACCCGATGAAAGTGATTATGGTAAAATACAGCAGTTCCTTCGCGGGGTAGAAAAAAGTATGGACGCCTACTACAACAGAATTATATCTGTATTTACTGCAGGTAATAATAGTCCAGTCACCTATCCTAATTCAAATTTGGGTCGACAGTTACGAACAGTTGCTAGATTGATAAAGGGAGGTTCCAAAACCAAAGTTTTTATGGTCACTATTGGTGGGTTTGATACACATGACACACAGGCGGTTGCTGGCACTACTCATATAGGCGCTCATGCCAATCTACTCTCTGATGTTTCTAATTCTATATCTTCATTTCAAAATGATATTGAATTGCTAGGTATAGGGGATAAAGTCATGACCGTTACCTTTAGTGAGTTTGGTAGACAAGTCAAACAAAATGGAAGTACAGGTACAGACCATGGGAATATTGCTCCATTTTTTGTCATTGGAAAAGGGGTACAGAGCGGAATAATTGGAGCACACCCAAGTTTGAATGTGCCTGCGAATGCGAATCAATCTAGTTCCACGGCCTTTTATTATCCAGCTAGTGAGCGCAAATATGACTATAGACAAATTTATGGTACCATATTGCAGGATTGGTTAGGTGCGAATAATGCAGTAATAACCGAGACTAAGCTAGATTCTGCGAGTATTGGTACTGAAGGTTCTACGAAATTAAATTTGGTCAAAACTGCAGATAACGCAAGTCCTGATTGTTTGACAAGTAATCTGATTGATTGTCACAAATTCCCATTTGATGATATCACCTGTATTAAAATTTTTGAAGCCAACGGTTGGTCTTATTACGGGTTACCTGGTACTGTTGACAATAGTTATTATTTTGGGATTGAACACAATCCAACAGGAGCGGGAGCAAATATGGCAGCTTTTACAGCTCAAATTAAAATCCGAAAATGCCTCTGTTCTCCTAATGGTCCTAAAGTATTTAGTAGAATAGATGGGCAAGATGGAAGTTTCGTTATGGGTATCACTTGGACTATAGAGCTCACATCTGGAATACAAGATGGTTTTGTCAATATTCGATTCTTCCATAACTATGATCTTTTGGCTGATACATTAACAGAAGCTACCAAGTTTAAAAATTCAGTTTCTGCCAATCATATTAGTCCAGAATTGTGGTTTAAGACGCTCACCCCTGTCAAAATACCAAATGATTTAAGACCGCAAGGCTTATTCATACCTATATATCCACTTGGACCTATTGCTACAGGAGCTATCAATGGAGTGGTATATAAAGAATGGGGCAATCAAACCAATATAGATAGAAATAGTGGAGGATGTATGATTCGCGTAACGAATCAAAATGAGGGGAACTATACTAAAAAACCTGCTACTCCGCCATTCTTAGAAGGTACGATGCGATTCAATCAGGTAAATAATCATTTCGAAGGATTTGATGGATTTGAGTGGGTAATTTTAGACAATTAGAAGGTAGAGGTTATAAATTAGAGATAAGCATTAAAAATATAAATCAACTAAGATGAAGAAGATTTTACTTACCACGTTATTATTAAGTGGGGTTGTCATGACCAAGGCGCAGATGCGATTTGGTATTGGCGATGTACTAGACCCAAATGCTGTAGTACAAATAGATACAGCCGATGGCACACGAAAAGGATTATTAATGCCTAGACTTAGGTTAAGAGCAACCAATGATTTCTATCCATTGGGTGCACACGTAGCTGGTATGATTGTTTACAATACAGTTACAGCTGGCGCTGACCCTAATAAGGTTTTTCCTGGCTATTATTACAATGATGGAGCAAAGTGGCAAAGAGTGCTCTCTGAGCAGGAGATGAATCGCGTATGGTTAAACAGCGCGGACGGATCCCCAGCGAATCAAGAAAACCAAAATGTATATAGAAGCGGCAAAATGGGACTTGGTGTCAATACACCTGCCGAAGTGCTCGATGTGAATGGAAATGTCAAAGTAAGCGGAGGAGCTAATACAGGTCAGGTGCATCTCAAACAAGGAAGTGGAAGCAATAGTGGTTCTTTGGAAATAACCAACCCTTCAAATCAAATAGTAGGGAAAATTGGAATGCTGCCGAACCACATGAACTACCATACAGAAGATACCTTGAAGCACCATGTATTCACGGGTGGCAATTTAGCCATTGGCACTACTACTGCTCCGGTAAAACTAGTCATAAATGGTGCTTTGAAGCTCGGCAATGAAGCAAAAACAACAGATGCTCCTGAGGCTGGTATGATTCGTTATAATCAAACTTTAGGCAGATTTGAAGGATACAATGGTACGGCTTGGGTAAGTCTCCATGAATAGTTTTTGTTAGAAATTAGATTTGAGATAATAGATGAAAAACTGGACGCTTTTATTTTTTAGTTGTTTCCTACTGATTAGTGGGCAGAGAGGTTATGCTCAGATAAAATCGTATGGTAGAACTATTATTGAGAATAATGGTGACATGCGCGTATATAAAGATTGGGATTTTAGAAGCTTATTCAACGGCAATCCAAATTCTGGAATTTTAGGAACGGAGCGCAGACTGAATAAGAGCTTTATCAGCTTTATGCCAGGCTCATCATGGTCTGGTGTCACAGATAAAGCCTATGTAGATGGTTATGTGCGCACCTTTATGTCGAATAAATTTATTTTTCCCATTGGAGACAATAATCAATTCAAGCCAGCTGCAGTAGATAAGGCCGCATATGCAAGTCCTACGGAGGCGGCATACTATGGCGTAAGTCCAAATCTAGCCATTACTACTCCCTTTTTTGGAGGAGTGAGTCAAATACTACCAGCCGATGGTCCTTATCCTACAAATAAAAAACAAGCCTCACTCTATCAAGTGAGTTCGAAAGAATATTGGGATGTCAATGGAAATGTTTTAGCTAGACTTTCTTTGAGTTGGAATGATAAAAGTGAAATTAAAAAGCTGACCAATGGTGGTTTGAAAAATCTAACGATTGTAGGCTGGAACGGAAATGAATGGGAGGTTTTACCATCAACTGTAGATGTCTATTCACTTTTTGGATCCTCCTCGAATATAGCGCAAGGCTCTATTACCACAAATATGGAAATTGATTTAAACGCCTATTCAGTATACACGTTAGCAGGTTTGACTCCTGGTAATTTCCAATACTTTTTTACCAAATCAGGCAAGAAACGGGTCAAGCATTCACAATCTACAGCAATTCAATATGACGCAGATATTGATATGACCAAGAATACAGATTTTGATATTTCCATTCATCATTCTGAACCTAAATATGGAACTCTAATCAATGTCACCAATGAAGGATACTCTTATAAAGCATCCAATTTTCACATTGGTGTAGATACCATTAGAACCATAGCGATTATTTTTAATAAACCCACTTTTGTATTATCTTACGATACTTTCTATAATGAAGTCATGGTGCAGTATCACCAAAATGATACCCAGTTAGCTATGAATAATAATCCTAATATTACACTAGGTAAAAAAATGGAAGTAGGAAATGAAGTAAAAGTGGTGCATACCATGACCTCTGAAAAAGGTAAACTACTTGACCTCGAGAAAGGGTTGTATGAATACACCTCCAAGGTAAAAAATGAAACCGACAACGTAGTATTTATCATAAAAGCGGATTACAATTCGCTGGGAATTCAAACAATAGATACGACCCGCTACACAATCAAATTGAATGAGAAATTCAAAGGAGAGAATATACAAAACCTTATCACACCAAATAATGATGGGCAAAACGACTTTTGGGTATTACCTATCTCTATGCTGGAAGATTATCCTAATCTTAGTTTGCAAGTGATGAACTTAGAAGGTAAAATCGTCTACCGCAGTGCAGGGATATACCAAAATGACTTTAGTGGTCAAGGTTTGGGAACCGGCATCTATCTCTACGAAATCATTCTTGAAAAAGGGAATGTCTTGAAGGGAATGTTGAAGATAGAAACTCCGTAGATAGTAAATACAATAGCCGAATGATAACAAATTCATTGGCCGTAAAATTGTTGTTGGGAATTTCAGTCTTTGTTGTTTTACTGCAGTTCTTCATTCTCCTAAAACTAATCCCATATGATATAATACCGAAGTGAAAAACAATATAGTCCAATCTTCGTTTCTCTCGATTGTACTATTTGTTTTAATTCTCGGTATTTACCACTGTAAGATTTATATCTATTAGCATAAGATATAAATCACATTGGTATAACCTGGGGAGGTAGATTGGAATCCGATGAACAGATGTATACGTTTGTTTCACTGGGAATTTTGATCAATAGTTTTTTCATATTCACCTTAGTTCAAAAGGGAGAGTTTATCAAACCGATTTTTAGTTCAAAAATAATAACAATCATCCTTTGGATATTCTTTGGATTATTTATCCTCAATACCATCGGAAATTTATTTGCTAAAACCTATATAGAAAAAGGATTTTCCCTGATTACAGGGCTCTATTCTTTTCTTCTTTGGAGAATTAATTTGCATAAAGACACATAGGAACGCGCCTGAAGGCGCGTTCTTACAAAAAAAAATGCCGACGATAAATCGTCGGCACTATACCAAAAATTGTTGGCTAAAACAGTTATGGATTGGTATATGTCTATTTTTTATTGATAATACTAGAAAACTTCACTTGGAGAGAACAATAGATCTCCTTCTATTTTAGCATTCTCATCGCTATCACTTCCGTGAATAGCATTTGCCTCAATGCTTTCCGCATATTTTTTTCTAATTGTACCTTCTTCCGCATTCGCAGGATTGGTAGCTCCGATTAATTTTCTGAAAGACTCCACTGCATTTTCTTTTTCTAAGATAGCCGCCACTATAGGTCCAGAAGTCATAAATGTGACTAATTCCATATAAAAAGGTCTCTCTTTATGCACGCCATAGAACTCTTTAGCTAATTCTTCCGACATATGGGTATATTTCATAGCCTTTATTTTGAAGCCATCCTTGATGATCATATCTAAAATTCCACCAATGTGACCGTTAGCTACTGCATCTGGTTTTATCATCGTGTATGTGCGATTACCTGCCATTTTTCTTCGTTTTTTTTAAGTGAGTTAATTTAAATTTTGAAAAGCAAAATTAGACCTTTTGATTCAAACTAAGTTTTAAAACATACTAAAAATAGATATGCACTAAACGCCATTAAATCAATCAACATATTGTATATCAATATCTTAAATCCAAATATAACGCGTTGGCTATATAAAACAGGAATATGAAAATTTCCTAATTCCCATTTACTATATTGATTTCAAGTTATATTTGCATCAGTTTTAGAAAAATGCAAATTTTGTTGATTATCAGCAAATTAAGCCAATTCTAGAATAAAATATGGAGCGTTTTCCCCAAAAAGACATAGAAATTATAAGAAAATGGCTGGATTCCAAGCCTCTAATCACTATTATTACCCATTTCAACCCTGATGGGGACGCAATAGGATCCACCATGGCGCTCAAATTATATTTTGAAGCCTTAGGATTGACCGTTGACAGTATTTTTCCTTCTCCTTTTCCATCCTACTACAATTGGGTTCCAAATGTATCTGAAGCATTGATTTTCAGCGAGAAAGAAAAAGCAAACTTTGCCAACTATTTCTCGGAAGATAGAATCATATTCTGCCTAGACTTCAATCATCCGTCCAGAGTCAATCAACTAGCTGAGTTTTTAGGAAATTCGAAAGCGAAAAAAATATTGATAGACCATCACGTAGATCCCAGCCCTGAGTTCGATTTGAGTTTTAGCTATCCAGGCACGAGCAGTACCTGCGAATTGGTATATGATTTAATGGCAAAATTCGACATTACTCCTTTGAATAAAAACATTGCTACTTGTTTATATACTGGCTTGCTCACGGACACTGGAGGTTTTCAGTTTAACTCTACACACAGCAGCACCTTGATCATGGCAGCTAGACTGATCGAGATGGGTATTAACCCCAATGAGATTTACAATCTAGCCTTTAATAACTTCAGTTTCAATAGACTGAAACTTTTTGGACACTGCATAACCAACAATATGACCATTGTAGAGGATAAAAAGCTAGCCTATCTGTGGATCGATCGAAATACAAAGACTAAGTTTGATATTCAAGATGGGGATACAGAAGGACTGGTCAATTATCCGTTGAAAGTCCTAGACATAGAAGTATCCGTACTTTTCAAACAGGATTATGATAAAATTCGCATTTCATTTCGCAGTAAAAATGATACGGATGTCAACAAAATAGCTCGACAATACTTCAACGGTGGTGGACACGTAAACGCTGCTGGAGGTATGAGTAAAAAGAGTTTAAAAGAAACACTAGAATATTTCGAGATCCTAATTCCAAGTATTTTTTAATGGCTCCCAAATCTCAATTTAAACTAGCTTATTTCCTGCTAATACTCGTCAATCTAATATATGGCGCGAATTACTCTATAGCCAAAAGTATCATGCCCGCATATATTGGACCCTATGGGTTTATATTTTATCGTGTTTTTGTTTCTCTCTTTTTATTTGCCATTATCTATTTCATCTTCCTTAGAGAGAGGATTCTGAGTTCAGATTGGCTGAGGATTTTCGCATGCGGCCTCTTCGGAATAGCACTCAATCAGCTTCTTTTTTTCAAAGGTATCAGTATGACTAGTTCCATACATGGCGCTCTGTTAATGATCACCTCCCCTCTGATAACTTATTTGATTTCACAATTCATCAATAAGAGAAAAATCAAACTTGAAAAAATAACTGGTATCATTATTGGACTAGTAGGTGCCTCAACCTTAATTTTAAGCTCCATAAATGGGAGTCAATCTTCATGTCCTTATGGAGATTTATTTATTGTTGTCAATGCTATATCTTTTTCTATTTATCTCATTCTGGTCAAACCTTTGATGAGTCGATACCATCCCTTGACCATTACTTTTCTAATGTTCCTAACAGGAAGTATATGGGTTGCTATTTTTGGATTTCAGCAAGCTAGAGAAGTCAATTTTTCACAAGTGCCACCCATGTTTTTTTGGAGTTTTGGTTTTGTCATTATTGCTGCCACCTTCATTGTTTATCTCCTAAATAATATGGCTATGCGCACAGTGTCTCCCGCTACCGTAAGTAGTTTTATTTATTTACAACCGCTCTTCGCCATCCTCATTTCTGTCTTCTTGACGACAGAAAAAATGACATTATATACCGCATTTGGCGGTATTTTGATTATATTTGGACTTTGGCTCATTAATAAAAAATAAAATTCCAGCTTCCTCCTATGGTTAATTCAATGACAGGTTTTGCTACGGAGAATCTCACCCTAAGAGATATTAATTATACTCTGGAGCTAAAAACGCTGAATAGCAAAGGATTAGATTTTATTTTCAAATCCCCTTCCCTTTTTAGAAATTTAGAAATCCAAGTTAAAGGTTTAATTCAAAAAAATCTGGAGCGAGGTAAACTAGAGTTATCGGTTCAATCCAAAGACAATAAAAAAGGATTTAATGCGATTAATGAAGAACTATTTTCGCAGCAGTACAGTTTTTTAAAAACGCTCTCCACTAAAGTAGGATCTGTCGCAGAGGTTTTTCCTCTCGTGGTCCAAAATTACAATAGTTTGATGGAAGTGGAGGAAATGTCTCCAGAGGAAATAGAGGGCTTTCTTTCCGCGATAGAGGTTCTCTGTGAGAAGGTAAATCTATTTAGAATCCAAGAAGGAGATGTCATAAAAAATGACCTACTAGAATGGGTGTCTAAAATTGAGAATACTAAAAACATCATTGCAGGACTGGGAGATAGACGCATCGAGACGCGAAGGGAAAAATTGCTTCAAGGTATTCAAGAAATAGCCGTAGCCAATGAGATAGATTATAATCGTCTGGGACAAGAGGTGATTTATTATATAGAAAAACTGGATATAAGTGAGGAATTAAGCAGACTGCAACAGCATATACAATTATTTCTACAAACAGTAAGCAGCCCAGAATACACCGGAAAAAAGCTAGGATTTATAGCACAGGAAATGGGTAGAGAAATCAATACGATTGGCTCCAAAGCCAATGACAGCGAAATACAACATCTAGTAGTAGATATGAAAGATTTATTAGAGAGGATCAAAGAACAGCTGTACAACGTCGTTTAATTCAAATCAGTCTCGAAAAAATAGTATTATATGAAGAAGAAATCTATACTCATTACAGCTCCATCTGGCGCAGGCAAGACGACCTTGGTAAAAAAATTACTTCAAGATTTTCCACATCTAGAATTCTCTATTTCAGCTGCTACCCGCGAACCGAGAGAACATGAAAAAAATGGAGTGGATTATCATTTCATTACCGAGACTATGTTCAAGAATAGAATCGAGAACAATGAATTTATAGAATGGGAAGAAGTCTATCAAGGCTCATTTTATGGAACGCCAAAGACTGAAATAGATAGAATTTATGGTCTAGGGAAAATTCCTATTTTCGATATCGATATTATGGGAGCTATGAGTGTGAAAAAAATTCTTTGCAATGATGTCCTGTCCATATTTATAGCGGCCCCAAGTCTTCAAGTGCTTGAAGAAAGGCTGCGAAAAAGACATACAGAGACCGAAGAAAAAATCCAAACACGTCTAAACAAGGCCATCAGTGAAATGAAATTCGCCAATTTTTTTGACAAGAAAATCATAAACGATGAATTGGATGTGGCTTATGCAGAGCTGAAAGGCTTGGTGGATAAGTATTTGAGTGCATAGTTGTTTAATGGATTAAAGGGGCACGTAATACTTTAAGTTTTTATACAAAGTCACTAGTTGGAATTCAATGTTTTTAACTTAGATTTAAGTCACTTCGACGAAAGGATCCCGAACGAAGTGAGATAATGAACTCCACTAGATTTTAATTTCCTTGTGAATAGAAGCCTAATAATTACTCTGTGTTTTCTGAGAATTCCGTGAGAAAAAAATTAAACCTCCCCTCCTCTTCCCTCCTCTAACTTACAAACAAGTTAGATATGAGAAATTATTTACTTTTACTATTACTAGCAGGATTAGTCGCAGGGTGCAATACCTATAAGCGTGCGCAGAAAGAAATATACTCAGGAAACTTCGATGAAGCCCTCGATGGCATGCTAAAAAAATATGCCAAGCGCAGTATTAAAGAAAAAGATATTCAACGATGGGCTGTTTTGTTTAATGAAGCTTATACGAAAGCGAACATGGAAAATATCGAACATATTCAGCGCAGTCAATTTCTCGTTGAAGGCAGTGAAAAGTATAGAACCATCTACAATAATTATGTGTCTCTTCAAACTAGATATGACAAACTAAAGCCTTACCTTCCTATAAAGGTCAACGAAGTCACTATCCCTATTCACCATGAAAACTTCTACACTCAGCTGGAGAGTTCGCGACACAAGCTGGCCGATGCATTGTATATGGAGGGCGAACAAATGCTCAAAAATGGAGATAAATTTGATGCGCGAAATGCCTTTGGTAAATTTTCTGAAATAGAGCAATTGATGCCAAACTATCCTATGTTGAAAGACCGCATGGATTTAGCCTATCAAAAAGGATTGACCCATATTCTCCTCACTGTGAATAATGATTCTCGTTCTATACTTCCTAGAAACCTGCATCAAGATTTGACCTATTTGCAGATGGATAACAATCAGTTTTTCTGGCAAAAATTTCACAACCAACCTGGCAAATTCTCCGTAGATTATTTTGTAGAGTTAAATTTTAAAGACATATCCATCACTCCTGAACTGATAGATAGAAAAATGAGCGTGGTGGAGAAAATATGGATAGACTCTAGTGCCTATGCTAGCGATGAGCGAGGCAGGCCGATTAAAGATAGCTCTGGACGTCAGATTAGACAATATGCTCAGAAAAAGGCAAGCTGCAAAGTTTTCGAAATATTTCAGAAAAAATCAGCTATTATACAGTCAGAGTTTATCATTTTGGACGCACAGCAGCGATTGCTATCTCGAGTTTCTCCAATCAATAGTCGTTTTGATTTCGATAATGTGGCTTATAAAATCGAAGGGGATGAAATGGCTCTTGAAGATAAATTTTTGCGCAAAATCAAACGATCTCAGTTTTTGCCTTTCCCAAATGACGAACAAATGGTATTCGACTGTGGTCAGGAACTGAAACAAAGATTTGGACATTTTTTAATCGCTGAAGCAAATGGTAAATAAAATGGGCTAAACACATTTATTTACAGCGTTTTATACAATAAATTGTAACTTTGTAACGCATTTTGCAATGAAATGATTCTAAAGTTAAATTTACTCCTCTCATTACTACTGTCAACATTTATGTTGCGTTCACAAGAAACTAATGAGGAGGGATTCAGAAAAACATTTCGATCTGAACTAAAAGTAGTAGAGTCTAAGCTAGCTAGAAAGCCAAATGATGTCAACTTAAATTACAAGTACGGTTTAATCTGCTACAAGCTTTGCAAATACAGAGAAGCTCAAAAAGCGCTCTATAAATGCATGAATGATTATAAGGATAATCCATTTTATTTTTTAGACCTGTACCATATAGAAATAGCGCTTAAAAACAAAGCCCAGGCAGAAGATTTTTTCTACAAATATTATGCTTTAAACAAAAAACTTGGTCTTGAATCGAATTATGTTTTAAAATATCAAGAGTTGACGAGCGTTGTCAAGCCAAGTCTGACAGCCAAGGACCAAAAAAGTAAGGACTATTTTCCATTTGTTTTAAATAATGGTAAAATAAAGTATCTTACTCAAAGTGATTTTAACTATACAGAGCCTACAAGTCCTTTATTGAACAGAAATTATCTAACCAATGAGGTTGTTTTCAGTGATTCAGCTTTTCAAAATCCGAAAGTCTTGAAGCAACCAAGTAAAACTAGCGACGGCTTTTCATTCCATGTCTTTTGTTTGAATAAAGCCCATGATAAAATTTACATGACTCGATATGACGGAAATAATAAAAGAATGATAATATGTGTATCACACAAGGAAGGATTGCGATGGCAGCCATTCCGAACTATCGTATATGTGACAAAAAATCCCAAGTTCAATTTTATGCACCCCATGTTGACAGAAAATGAAAATCAACTGATTTTTGCAAGCGACCTAAAGGGAGGCCATGGTGGCTATGATCTATGGATCGCTGACCTAAACGAGAATGGGGATTTCTCCAAGGTACGGAATCTAGGAGATAATGTCAATTCCTTAGGTAATGAACTTTTTCCTACGATGTATGATAGGAATACTTTCTTTTTCTCCTCTGATGGGCATCCTGGCTATGGCAGTTTAGATTTATATAGATCTGATATCAGTGATAATAAGTTTTCTAACCCGATTAATCTAGGCTCAAGTTTTAACAGCGCTCGAGATGAATATAGTCTCTTCTATTCCAAGGATAAGGAAACCGGATATTTTACCTCAAATAGAAGCATAGGTAATGCGAATCTATTCATCGATAAAATATATAAAATCAAACTAAATGTTTTTAATTGTGAGATATTAGATTTAGAATTACGAAACCCTTTTACTAAAAATGAATTAGTATCTGATGCAAACGAGACATCAAATAGTGATTTATCTAAAACAATGGACCAGAATATAGAATCACTTGCCTCGACAACAATTGAATCCTCAAATCAAGCAAACGAAACTCAAAATAATTCTGTAAAAGCAGAAACTTCTCTATCTAATTCAGTCATGGAAAGCAATGGTCAACAAAATTCTTACGAATATAATCCAAGCGAAGTTCAAAAAATAATTGATGCGTCTAAGGTATTATTAAAAAGTGACGAACCTCCAAGCACGAATTCAAGCAATACGGCCAAGGAGCAGATCACGCTCTATGATATAAAAAACGACAAAATTGAAGAAAAGTTCGTACAATTTTCCGATAATGCGTCAATTACTAATTTAAAAACAGAGGTGATTGTTGAAAATAAATTCTGGGCTGCAGCTAAACTATGGTTTAAAGATTTTAATTTAGCAATAGGCTACACGTATGTCAGAGTCATTAATCCAAAGAATGAAGTGGTTTACAGCAATTACTCAAGTGAAAATGGCATGATAAGTGTAGAAGTGGTGGAAACGAATGAGTATACTATAGAGATTCCACGGTTTAAAACGATGCTAAAAGGAGTGGTTTTTAGAGATGGTGAAAATAATTTTTACTTTCCTTATGAATCTAATAAAAAAAATACGACCAATGCGGTCAGTATTAATAGAGCTAAAGATACAAAGCCTTTAATCAAGAAAACAAAAAAAATAGCTAAACAAAAAAAGCTGAAAATAAAACCTACAAACCTTGGATTAGCCATAACGAAGGTAAATCCAGCTAGTCCTAAACCAAGAACTCAGGCTCCTAAACAAAATACAACTAAGAAATCGCCTGACAAGAAAAATGCACCTAGAAATATGATTGAAAACTTTAACTAGTTATTTCAATAATTTCCTGCTTGCAAAAATTTCATTTCTAATAGGTTTATGACTTGGCGTTTGAGTCCAAACATTTGCTATATAAATAGCTTTTGGCATTAATCTAGATGGTATAGCGTGATTTTGGAGTAAATCAATAATTTCTTGCTTCATCAGATTTTGATTATCGTTAAGAATCATGATTAACTTTTGCCCTAAAATGGTGTCATTTTCCCCCGCTAGTATGAACTTGAAGGGCAAAAACAAACCCCATTCTCGTTCTATAATTTCAGGACTAATTTTTATTCCCCCTGTATTTATAACATTATCCAATCTACCTACAAAAGTAAAGGTTCCATCGGCCTCAATATTTACAATATCATTTGTAGCGATACCCTCCGGTAATATCGCATCATGCTGAACTTGGAGACATTGATTACTATTAACAGAAATGGAAAATCCTTTCAATAATCGAAAGCTTTTTTCCTTAGTACTTATATTTCTCAATGCAAAGTGGCTGAGGGTTTCCGTCATAGCAAAACTCTCAAAGAAAGTGGTTTTGGCTTTAATAGCTAAAATTTCCTTTTCCAGCTGAGAAGATACCCCACTGGCACCAATCAAGCATGTTTTGAAATTATCAAAAAACTGAGGCCTAGAATGTATTATTCTTTGAACATGCAGAGGTGTCAATGAAATAAAATCTATACGTTCGTCTTCGAACGAAGTAAAAAAATCAAGTGAAGGCTTTATAACTAGGACTTTAGCCTGAGCTAGGCTAGCCCTTATCAGCATCATCTTTGAACCAATATATTTATTGTCAAGACAATGTAAAAATTTCGTTTGATTCGTAATTCCAAAAAACTCGTTGGATAAGCGAGCACTCTCTATGGCCTTTGATTTATCAATGCTTATAAGCTTAGGGATACCTGTAGAGCCTGACGTATTCGAGGTAAAATTATCGTTTTCCGAAAATAATTTTAGAAAATCTAAAACAGACTGAAAATAGGAATCTTGAGAGAATTTTTGTTCACAGAAAGTGACATCGAAATTCTCAAAATCCAAATACACAACAGAGCTAAGAAAATCTATTTAACACCATTCAAAACCTTTGTGGCTTCATAATTGAGGGCTGTTTTTTCCATACGCACCTTTACATTAGTATCGATTTCCACCACCATCAGATTTTCCTCTGATTTGATATACTTCCCATGTATACCTGATGTAGTTATTATTTTAGACCCATTGGACAGTCCATCTATAAAGGCCGCCATCTCTTTTTCTCGTTTCTTTTGTTTCGGACCTACTATCACGAACTGAACCACTAGAAATATACCCATCATGAGCAGTAATAATGGCATCATGCTTCCCATTCCTTCTCCTTGCGCTTGTAAAAAAATCATATTAAAATTTAAAATTATGAACTACAAATATATTAGAAAAAACCTTTATCAATATTTCTATTTGACCACGTTTACCTTAAAATACAAGTCATGTACCTTTTGAGTTGAATTGCAATTTACCTTAATATTTTTTTGATAGCTCCCAGGCTTATCTTTACTATCAAATTTGGCGAGAATGGAATCCCATTTACCAGAAGCTAAGGGATCATGGGAATATTCTGCTATAGTACATCCGCAACTCGGACTCACATTAAAAAGCATTAGCGGTAATTTACCTCTATTTTGATAACGATAAACTATTTGATACTCTCCACCTTCCTTGACAGTTCCAAGATTTATCATGGTATCTTGAAAATATATTTCTGTAACATTGGAGTAAAGAACGGTATCCAAAACGAAATCCTTCGATGGACTAGACTTCCATTGAAACTTATTAATGACATCTTTGCATGAAGTGAATACAAATACACCTAGCACTATGATAACTATACATCTGTTCATACCAAAGCCAAAACTAAGCAATCATCCATACTTGCGGATTGAAAAATACTTAAATAATGACTGGGAACTTACTTAAATCTGAAGTTGAGTGTAGCCATGAACTGACTAATAGAATTATTCATGGTATAGCCCATTTCATAGCTTACACTATTGTCTGCATAATCGTAGAATGATCTATAGTCCTTAGAGCTCGTATTCATATATGCTATATCTAAGGAAACTTGTTTGCCGCGATAGCCTAATCCAAAGGTGTATGTCAAGCTAGACGCATTGAAATTATTGTAGATAAAGTCCTTACTGTAAGGGGTTGTTCGATAATTAAGACCTGCTCTAAATCTCAGGCTCTCCAAAACATATTCTCCTCCTAGCTTAAACGTATGTGTATTGTTATTTTGACGCCATAAGGCATCATTTAATTGATTGGTAAATTGTGGCTCGTTATCTAAATCAATCATCAAACTCTTCAGGTTATTAAATTCATACTCCGCACCAATAAATCCGCGTTTCCCCAGCATATAACTGAGACCTGTGCCAAATTTAAACGGCGTTATATAATTGAATTCAAACTCGTCCGTTCGATAAGGAGTGCTAGATCCTCCTGTACTATTTGCATAGAAAGACCGAGTGGTGATGGCGTATTCTTGCGTGAGTTGAGCAAAAGTTGGTGTATGAATATAAGCTGAGGCCTTTAGGTTTTCAGTCAATTTGACTAAGCCTCCCAATTTTAAATTGACCCCTGCGCCAGAATATTTATCGATTTCAGACATTTCGAAACTACCATATTTTCCATAAAAAGCATTTGGGCTGGAACCAACAGGACCCCGATTTACTTCATCAAATACAAATTCCGTTTGATAATTTATGAAAGGGATACCCAAGGAAACTCCGATATAATATTTATCACTAAGACTAGTAGACCAAGCAAAAGACAGTTCTGTAATGCCCCCGCTCGTTTTCATTTGACCATATTGGGAAACATTGACCGAATCCAATTTAAGTGGGTCTTCATAATAATCGTATGGGGAAAAAGAATAGATAACCTCTGCATTTCTTGCTGCTAGAACTCTATTGTATAAATTCGCTATAGAAGAATAGTCTCCTTCTGCAGGATAGGTGCCGGGTGCTGGGAAACCCGTATTAAAATTTTTTCTATCGTATTCGGCATCCGTGGCGAGGAGTGCTAGATAGCTTGAATAAGAATACAAGCTATTTCTTCCCATACCAAAATTCACCGATCGATTAAAATCAGCCGTTCTATTGATGCCTAGAGTCACGTTAGAAGATCGCATGACTGCATTGTCACTTTTTCTATTGGCGATTACTACTCCCAGGCTATTGATTGTAAATTTATATCTATTCTGGTCGAAATTCGTTTCGAACTGACCTCTTCCATCATTTGCTATATAAGTGCTTCCAACGTGATTCAAAGCAAAAGCAGGCGTAAACGATAATTCTGATCGCGAAAACATTCCTAATCCAGCAGGATTGGTACTTAAATTGGATAAATCGCCCCCAACACTTCCCATAACCCCGCCACTTCCTACATATCTGGCTGTGCCTTGTAAGGTAGTCTGACTAATATCTGTTCCCATTCTTAAAACTGCGCCTGAAAACCGTTGAGCATTAATATGACAACTAATGACTAAAAACAATATAGACACACTTATTCTTCCTAACATAATTCTATGCATTTTTATAGGTAAAGTTGATTGAATTAAAATCTTCCTGATCCTCCAGACCTGCCTCCAGATCTGCCACCGCCTCCCGAAGACCCACCACCTCCTGATGGAGAATTGCCCCCCATTCGCGTCGGAGAAGGACTTATCGTGCCTTGACTTGGTGTATTATTGCTAGGAGTGCTTCTGTAAGTCGGTGTATTATTACTATTATTATTCCCTCGCGGATTTCCCTGTGGCTGAGAAGGTCTATAGGTTGTATTTCCATAATCTCTATTCGGATCCATAACTCTTACTGCTCTGGATATTCTTCTCTCCGGTGGTGTTACAGAATTTCGATTTCCTCCATTCCAGTTTTGACCTCTTCCACCTCCCCATCGAGGACTATTCCAATATGGATCATTCCAGCCATTATTCCAATTGTTCCAGCCATAAGGGTTATTCCAAGAGTTCCAACCGCCATTCCAAGAGTACCAGCCGCCGCCCCAGCTAGGACAATTCCAAGCATTCCAAGAGTTCCAGCTATTCCAGCCGTAAGGGTTATTCCAAGAGTTCCAACCGCCATTCCAATTATTCCAACCCCATGGGTTGTTCCAGTTATTCCAACCATTTCCAACCGTAATGACAAAACTATTTCCCCAATATGGATTATAAAAATTGGAAAATTGAGGATAGGTATTCATGTTTAAAAATGCAGAACTCGGCATAACATAATATGGGTCATACATTCTGCGTAAGCTTCTTCTATATCGGTAATCGTAATCTGGATTAAAATCATCATCCAGATTCTCATAGCTACCATCCCCAGATTGGCTAGGGTTTTGGTTACTATATACCACGGGAGGTTTCACGCGCTCTGGGGCATCGTAGATATCATCTTGTGCGTTCAGCACCATACCAATAAAAAGTAGAAAGAATAAATAAAAATTGCGTCTCATATCAATGCGTTTTTATATATAACAATTTTATGACTATAAAGTTACAATAAAGTTTAATATTAATAACTCAAATAGTGTTATAAAACTTTAAGACCCAATCATCCAATAACTAAGCATCTCTTTGCTTATAGAGCCATGAGAAAAATAGTAAGCCTGTTACAGTTATTAGTCCATTGATAATCAGAATAGTATTGCCATATTGAAATGGCTTTCCATCTAAGTATGGTGGATTTGTATCTAAATAGTATGCTAGCAAAGGCGCTGTAATGCATATAAGTGGCACGAGTGCATCATGCAATCTCCGCTTGCTCATCAAACCAAAAATAAATAGGCCTAGCAATGGACCATAAGTATAATTAGCCACTTTCAATACGACATCAATCACAGCGGTCGTATTGACTGCCTTTATGACTAAAATAGCTAACAACAAAAGCACAGCAAAACTCAAGTGAATTAGGTTTCGAAGTTTGGTATCCGGGTTTTTATCTGCATCCTTACCCAATATATCAATATAAAAAGAAGTAGTCAATGTAGTCAGCACACTATCCGCACTTGAAAAGGTAGCAGCAGTCAAGCCAATGATAAAAGAGAGACTTGCCAATAGTCCCAAATGATTGAAGGCCAGAAAAGGAAAAACCTTGTCCGAATCAATACTTCCATCAGGTTTGAGTGGCAACTGAATACCCATACTATCCGTATATATATATAACAAAATGCCTAGAGATATAAAAAACACATTGGTAACCAACATGACAGTACTAAACCAAAAAATATTTTTCTGAGATTCTCCTAATGTCTTGCAGGTAAGATTTTTTTGCATCATGTTTTGGTCTAGGCCTGTCATGCAAGCAGCTATAAATGCTCCTCCAACAAATTGCTTCCAAAAATAATTTTTACTATTCATATCCCAACAGAATATCTCACTGAATTCATGCCTAGCTATAACGACCGGTAATTCTATCCATGGAATCTTCAATTGGGATACAATGACATAAATAGATACCAATACACCAAAGATTAAAAGACTGGATTGAAAAGCATCTGTCCAAACCAAGGTTTTAATACCTCCCTTTGTAGTATAAAGCCATATTAGAAATATGATAATGGCCACAGAAAGAGCAAAAGGAAGTCCCCATTGGTCAAAGATAAATAACTGAAGGACCGAGGCGGCTAAAAATAACCTAGCTGCCGATCCTAAAATGCGGGATAAAATAAAAAAGAAGGAGCCGGTATATTGAGAAAACCTGCCATAGCGATGCCTTAAATACCCATATATAGAAACTAAATTTAACCTATAATAAAGAGGCAACAGGATAAAAACTATAGCGAAATATCCCACAAAATACCCTAAAACAATTTGGAAATAACCAAACTTAGTTAAAATGACTGCCCCCGGTACCGAAATAAAAGTCACGCCAGACAGCGAGTCTCCAAGCATGCCGAAGGCGACTACATACCATTTAGAACCTTTATCCCCATAGAAATATGAAATGGATTTTAAATGCCTGGTTGTCCAATACGAAATCGCAAGCAAAACGCCAAAATAGATAAACACACAAGCTAAAAGCGCTATTGGAGTCATATTTATACTAATTAATAATTCAGAATTTCTGCCGGCTGCAGACGCGAATAGCTATGAGATATGAACTTAATCAATCTGAACCTATTCTGCTTTTTTCTTTCTTGTAGTTTTAGCCTTAGGCTTTTTTTCTGTGGCTTCCTCTAC